>DASSTL010000033.1:0-103615 GCA_035707985.1 Nocardioides sp.
GCGCGATGACGTCGGGCAGCCCGACGCTGCGGGCGACCTCGGGGTCCTGGTGGATCGGGTTCGGGTCGCCGCTCGCGGCGGCGTACGCCCTGAGCGCCTCGCGGGTGACCGGGTACGTCGTGGGCGTCAGCTCGGTCATGCCGCGCCAGCCTTGTGCACCAGGGTCGCGTCGGCCGTGCAGACCAGCGACCCGGACGCGTCGGTGATCGCGCTCGAGGTCGTGATGATGTCGGTGCCGGCGATCTGCCGGAGACCGCTCACGGTCAGCGTGGCGCTGAGCCGGTCGCCGACGGTGATCGGACGCTCGTGCACGAACTTCTGCTGGCCGTGGACGACGTGGCGCAGCTCGATGCCGACCTCGGGGTCGCGCATCAGGTCCTGCATCGCGGCGAACGCCACGACGATCGGGAAGGTCGCCGGCGCCGGGTCACCCGGGGAGTACGGCGTGCCGGTCGCGGCCGCGAAGTCGGCCACCGCCTGCTCGGTGACGTCGTAGGGCTCGGTCGGGAGGAACGTGCGGCCGGCCAGGGACGCGTCGACTGACATGGCCGGAACGCTACAACGCCCGCCCGGCAGGGCCGGGCGGGCGTGGTGCGTGAGAGGAAGAGTCAGCGCGTCTCGCGGTGCGGCGTGTGCTTGCGGCAACGCGGGCAGAACTTCGACAGCTCCATGCGGTCGGGGTCGTTGCGCCGGTTCTTCTTGGTGATGTAGTTGCGCTCCTTGCACACGGTGCAGGCGAGCGTGATCTTCGGGCGAACGTCGCTGGTCTTGCTGGCCACGGGTTGTCCTCTGTGTCGTACGGATCGGTGCCGGTCTGCCGGCATCCGCGGTAGTGGGGGCGGGATTCGAACCCGCGACACCACGATTATGAGCCGTGTGCTCTAACCACCTGAGCTACCCCACCAGGAGGGCGCCCTCGTCGGTTGCAGCGCCCCACCTCAGAGCCCCTTTACGGAATCGAACCGTAGACCTACTCCTTACCATGGAGTCGCTCTGCCGACTGAGCTAAAGGGGCAACGGTCGAGAAGAATACACAGCGGCTCATTCGATCCTGAAATCCTGTGAACCCGCCTCAGGACGCGGTCATCGAGCGGGTGTCAGTCCAGGTCAGCGACGTCGATCAGTACCTTGCCGACGGCTCCCTGCTCGACGGCGTCATGGGCGGCTGCGGTCTCCTCGAGCGGATAGCGCAGGAGGGGCAGACCGTGCTCCTCACCGACCTCGAGCGCGCCGTCCGAAACGGCGGCGGCGACGTCCTCCGCCGCGGCCTGGAGGGCCTCCTCGCCCACCGTGTACAGCAGGACGAACTGCAGCCGCGCGTTGAGAGCCATGAACGGCCGCACGGGGAGGGTCACCTCGGTGCCGCCGGTGTTGGCGTAGATCGAGACAGCACCGCGTGGCTTCAGCACCTGCGCGACCAGATCGGCGTTGGCGATGATCGCGACCTCGACCACGAGATCCACCCCGTCGGGCGCGATCTCCTTGATCTCGGCCGCGGCATCACCGGTGCGGTAGTTGACGACGTGGTGGGCGCCGGCAGCCGTCGCCAGCGCCGCCTTCTCGTCGCTGCTGATGGTGGTGACCACCGTGGCGCCGGACCACCTGGCGAGCTGGATGGCGGCGTGGCCGACAGCGCCCGCTCCCCCTGACACGAGCACGACCCGCCCGTCCAAGGCCTCGGGTGACAAGCGACGCGGACCGTCCTCGTGGACGGTCAGGGCGCGATGCGCGGTCATGGCGGGGACGCCCAGGCTGGCGCCCACGTCGTACGACGCATCGCCGAGCGCGACTGCCCGGCTCGAGGGCACGACGGTGTACTCGGCCGCCGTGCCGATAGGGCGCTGGTGCTGGGCGAGGTACACCCAGACCCGGTCGCCGACCTTCAGGTCGTGCACGCCGTTGCCGACCTCGTCGACGACTCCGGCGCCGTCCTGCCCGGGCGCGATCTCGTCGAAGGGCATCTCCGCCGCGGTCGTACCCGAACGTGACTTCCAGTCCGTCGGGTTGACACCGGCGACCGCCAGCTTGACGCGCACCTCCCCCCAGTGCGGAGTGGGGAGCTCGCGCTCGACGAGCTCGAGCACCGAGGAGTCACCGAGCCGGGAGTAGACGACAGCGCGCATGCTCCGACGCTACCCAAGGGTCAGGGTCGTCATGCGTCCCGCAGCAGTGGCCACGGGCTCGCCTCCTCCAGCTCGTACGCCAGCTCGAGCAGCATCGCCTCCTGGCCGTGGCTCGCGCCGAGCATCATCCCCTGCGGCAGACCCGTGGCCGTCGTCGCGACCGGCAGCGAGATGGCGGGGGCACCGGTGGCGTTGTGCCACGGTGTGTAGGCCACCCACTGGAGGAGCCGACCCATCACCGTCTCGTAGTCCTGCATCGGGTCGAGCCAGCCGAGCCGGGGCGTCTCGCAGGCCAGGGTCGGCGTGAGGACGGCGTCGTACGACGCGTGGAGCTCGTCGGCGACCCGGGTGATGCGGCGGAGCCGGGTCATGGCACCGGGGAGGCGGTGGAGGTTGCGTCGGCAGTGGTGGTCGAGACCGTGCGTCACCCGGTCGAGCCGCGACGGGTCCCACGAGCGACCGTGCTCGAGGCGGCCGGACCTGACGATCGCGGCCGCGAGGAACCCCCAGTAGAGAAGGAAGTCGTCCTTGAACGACGCCGGCACGGGCATGTCGATCCACTCGACGTGGTGACCCAGTGACTCGAGCAGCTCGGCGGTGGACCGGGTCAGCTTCTCGACCTCGGGGGTCGCGCGGACGTCGATGCCGTCGGTGAACACCGCGATCCGTCGCCGAGCGCGGGTCGGACGGGTGACGTCGCCGACCGGCGCCAGGCGGAGGTCGCGATAGACCTTCTCCGCCTCCCGGAGGAACGCCGCGGTGTCGCGGACCGACCTGGTCACGACCCCGTCGGCCACCAACCGGATCGGCATCCGCCGGAAGGTCCGGTCCTGGGCGAGCCGGCCCCGCGTCGGCTTGAGCCCGACCAGCCCGTTGACCGATGCGGGGATCCGGATCGAGCCGCCGCCGTCGTTCGCGTGGGCCAGCGGCACCGCACCGGCAGCCACCAGCGCAGCGGAGCCCGACGAGGAGGCTCCGGCGGTGTGCTCGGTGGACCATGGCGAACGTACCGGCCCGAGCCTGGGGTGCTCGGCGGAGGCGCTGAAGCCGTACTCCGAGAGCCTCGTCTTGCCGAGTGGCACGACCCCGGTCGCGAGGAACATCCGCGCGAAGTCGCCGTCCCGCTTGGCCGGCACCGGCGCGAAGGCATCGGTGCCGTGCATCGTCGGCAGCCCCACCAGATCGGAGTTGTCCTTGACGAAGGTCGGCACCCCTGCGAAGAACCCGCCGCGGGGGTCCGACGCCTCGTCGCGCGCGACGTCGAAGCACTCGACCGCCAGGGCGTTGAGCTCGGTGGCCACCTGAGCGGTGCGGGCGATCGCAGCGTCGACGACCTCGGCGATCGAGCGAGTTCCGGTCCGGATCGCCTCGGCGAGCCCGACGCCGTCCAGGTCCCCGAGCGCGTCGTCGGCGTAAGCATGGACGCGGGCCATGGTGCGGAGGCTATCGGGGCGGTCGCGGCGACCGGACGACGGTCGGAGTGGGAACGACGGCCGCCGGTGTGGGGCCGGCGGCCGTCGAGTGGCGCCACGCGCCACAGGGATGTGCCGGGCCCCCGTCGACCCGGCTCACTCCTCCATGAGGAGCAGCCGATCGCGCCGCTGATACATCGGCGGCTCAGGAGCGTGCCGAGGCGTGGCAGCCGACGAGGTGGTCGTCCACGATGCCGATCGCCTGCATCAGCGCGTGCATGGTCTTCGGGCCGACGAACGCGAAGCCCGCCTTCTTCAGGCTCCTCGACAGGGCCTTCGACTCGGGCGTCTCCGCGACGATGTCGTCGGTGGTGGTGGGCGGTGTCCAGGACTCCGGGCGGTGCGCCTCGACGAGGTCGACGAGCCCGCCGTGCGCACGCAACGCGACGGTGGCCCGGGCGTTGGTGATCGCGGCGTCGACCTTCATCCGGTTGCGGACGATCCCGGCGTCGGCCATCAGTCGCTCGACGTCGCCCTCGTCGTACTCCGCGATGCGGTCGGCGTCGAAGTCGTGGAAGGCGACCCGGAACGCCGGGCGCTTCATCAGGATGGTCCGCCAGGACAACCCGGACTGGAACGCCTCGAGGGTCAGCCGCTCGAGGTACGCGGATTCTCCCTCGACCGGCCGCCCCCACTCGTCGTCGTGGTAGGCCTGCATGACGGGGTCGCCGCTCCCCCACGGGCAACGCGCCAGCCCGTCCTCCCCGACCACCGGTCCCATGCAGCGATCCTGTCACTCCCCGCCGACACGGGTCTGCGGCACCGGCTCACCACCGCACCGATCGGTCACCAACCGCATGCTTCCTGTGCATCTGGTTGCGGTTGGGACCAATCCGCATGCGGGGCGAGCCGGAGGTCAGCGGCGCGGCTTGAGTCGGGCGTGGGGCAGGGCGGGGGCGGGGATGGGCGGCAGGTGGTCGCCGGACACGATGCCGAAGCGGCCGTCGTAGATCTCCGAGCTGTCCTGGACCACGCCGTCGTTGTCGGTGATCTGCGCCATCCAGTCCTCGCGGGCCCGGACGACCTCGTCGTGGTCGCGGCCGACGAAGTTCCACCACATCACGATCTCCTCGTCGAGCGGGCGGCCGCCGATGACCAGGAGATGGGAGAGGTCGTCGGCCTCGATCGCGAGCGGCTCACCGGGCGCGACGTAGGCCAGCTGGTTCTGCTTGACCTCCTCGCCGTTGACCCGGGCGAGGCCGAAGTCGACCAGTACGCCGTACTCGAAGGAGCCGTCGGTCTCCGGGTCCAGCCGGGTGCCGCCGTCGAGGATCAGCTCGGCGCCGACGAGCGGCGTGAAGGTCTCGACCGGCGACTCGCTGCCGAACATCGAGCCGAGGAAGACCGCCGCGTCCCAGCCCTGGCCGTGCACGACGGGAGGTGCGTAGTGGGCGAAGCCGGGGTCCGTGTCGCGGTCCGCCGCGGGCAGCGCCACCCAGAGCTGGACGCCGTGGAGCACCGTGACGTCGTCGGTCGAGACCTCGGAGTGGGAGATGCCGCGACCGGCGGTCATCAGGTTCAGCTCACCGGGCTTGACCAGGGCGTGGGCGCCGGCGCTGTCGCGGTGCTCGATGGCGCCGCCGAACAGCCAGCTCACCGTCTGGAGCCCGATGTGCGGATGGGGCGCGACGACCATGCCACCGGTCTCGTCGACCCGGTCCGGTCCGTAGTGGTCCAGGAAGCACCACGCGCCGATCAGCGAGCGCTGCCGCTGCGGCAGGGTGCGGCGTACGTTCATCGCGCGCAGCCCACCGAGCGGCACCTCGCGGGGCTCCAGGATCTCGGTCATCGGTCAGCTCGGTCGGGACTCAGGTGTCGGGGCGTCTAGGAGTTCGAGTAGACCGCGGGACCGCCGTCCTCGCCAGTGCCGACCTCGCCGAGGTGACGGCCGGCCCAGCTCCAGGCGTACGCCGGATCCTCCGACGCGACCCCGGCCTCGCCGAGGTCGAGCGGCTGGAAGGTGTCGATCATGACGGCCGTCTCCTCGAACGTCTCGGCACCGAGCGACGCCTCGATCGCGCTCGGCTGTGGGCCGTGGGCGTAGCCGCCCGGGTGCACCGAGATCGAGCCGAGCCCGATCCCCGAGCCCTTGCGCGCCTCGTAGTCGCCGCCGACGTAGAACATGATCTCGTCGCTGTCGACGTTCGAGTGGTAGTAGGGGACGGGGATCGACAACGGGTGGTAGTCGACCTTGCGCGGCAGGAAGTTGCAGATCACGAAGTTCTGGCCCTCGAAGACCTGGTGCACCGGCGGCGGCTGGTGGATCTTGCCGGTGATCGGCATGTAGTCGTCGAGGTTGAACGTGTAGGGGTACATGCAGCCGTCCCACCCGACGACGTCGAACGGGTGGGTGTCGTAGGTCATCCGGGTGCCGACGATCTGACCACCGACCCGGTGCTTGACCAGCACCTCGACATCCGTGCCCTCGACCAGGAAGGTCTCCCCCGGGCCGTGCAGGTCTCGCTCGCAGTAAGGCGCGTGCTCGAGCAGCTGGCCGAAGCGCGACAGGTAGCGCTTCGGCGGCGCGATGTGGGAGTTCGCCTCGATCGGGTAGAGGCGGCTCGGCTCGCTCGGCACCCAGCGGTGCGTCGTCGCGCGCGGGATCAGGACGTAGTCCTGGGTGCGGTAGGGGATGACGCCGAACACGGTCTCGACCACGCCGCTCCCGGCCTCGACGTACACACACTCGTCGCCGATGGCGTTGCGGTACAGCGGAGACGGGTCGGTGCCGGTGACGACGTAGTGGATCCGCACGTCGTTGTTGCCGAGCACCATCCGGCGACCCTCGACCGGGCAGGCCCCCGGGCCCTCGCCGGGCTCGGGGAACAGGGAGTGCAGCTTGAGGTGGCGCGGCTTGAGCGGGTGGTTCGGCGTCCGGGTCTGGTCGGGGAGCTCCCACACCTGGGAGTCGACGATCCCCGAGGGGACGCCGACGTGGTAGAGCAGCGAGGAGTCCGACGAGAAGCCCTCCTCGCCCATCAGCTCCTCGCGGTACAGCCGGCCCTCCGGATCGCGGTGCTGCGTGTGGCGTTTCGGCGGAACGGACCCGACACTCCGGTAGTAGGGCATGGCGCCACCCTAGAACCTCGTCCCAGGCTCCGCGGCCCCCTCGTCCGGCCACCTGTCAGGGGCGCAAAACAAGTCGCTCGCCCAGCCCGCGCGACCGTAGGCTCGGGGGGACATGCGCGACTTCCCACCGGAGATCACCACCTTCTACAGCGCGGCCGGTCGGAAGCCGGGTCCCGCGCCGGACACGCGCACTCCGGCGGCCTTCCTGCTGTGGTTCATGAAGTACCAGTGGCGGGTCATCACGCTGTCGATGGTGTTCGCGGTGCTGTGGCAGCTGCCGCTGACGGTGGGACCGCTGCTGTTCGGCAAGGCGATCGACCACGGCGTCCGGGCGCACTCCGCGAGCGGCACGCTGTTCTGGGCCGGTCTGCTCCTGCTGGTCACCCTGGTCGGTGCGACGTTCGGCATCCTGCTGCACACGATGGTCGTGCGGAGCTGGCTGATCGGGCTGTACGGGACGATGAAGATGGTGACCCGCAAGGTCGTCCAGATGGGTCACGTGCTGCCGCGACGTACGCCGACCGGCGAGGTGCTGAGCGTGGCCTCCAGCGACTCCGACGAGTTCGGCGCGCTCACCGAGATCCTCAGCCGGGCTGCCTCGCAGGTGGTGGCCTACCTCGTCGTGGCGTTCATCGTGCTGAGCATCTCCCCGACGCTCGGCATCCTGATCCTGCTGGCGGCCCCGGTCCTCGTGGGTGCCGCGCTGCCGCTGCTCAGGCCGCTGCACCGCCGGCAGCAGGTCGAGCGCGGTCGCAACTCGGACCTGACCTCGATGGCGACCGACATCGTGGCCGGTCTGCGGATCCTGCGTGGCATCGGGGGCGAGCGGACGTTCGGCCGCAACTACGACCACCAGTCGCAGCTCGCCCGCCAGGCCGGTGTCTCCGCCGGCATCTGGCAGGCCGGGATCGAGGCCGTGGGGGTGCTCTTCTCCGGCGTCTTCATCGTGCTGCTGGTCTGGCTCGGCACGCACGAGGTCGTCGACGGCGACCTGACGATCGGGCAGCTGATCAGCTTCCTGGGCTACGCGCTGTTCATGATCTACCCGATCCAGACCTTCTTCGAGCTCGCACAGAAGCTCACCCGCGCGATGGTCTCGGCCCGCAAGGCGGTCGCGATCTTCGAGCACCAGCCGCCGTGGCCCGACCGCGAGCAGAGCACGCCGCTGCCCGACCACGCCGACCTGTACGACGAGCTCAGCGGCTTCACCGCCCACGACGGGGAGCTCACGATCGTCGTGTCCGCCGTGCCTGAGGACAGCGCGGCCCTGGCCGATCGCCTGGGTCGCTACCTGCCGGCCGACACCGAGCCGGTCAGCCAGGAGCTCGAGGAGGGTCTCAAGGGACGCGCCGCGCGTCGCGCCCGCGCCCAACGGCTCGCCGAGCGCGCGCGGCTGGCTGCGCTCGACGAGGAGCTGGCCAACCGTGAGTGGGGCGTCCGGCTCGGCGGTGTCGACCTCGGCGCGGCCTCGCTGGACGACGTACGCCGACACATCCTGGTCAGCGACACCGGCAGCCAGCTGTTCGCCGGGACGCTCCAGGAGGCGATCGACCCGCACGGCCGGTTGACCCGCGAGCAAGCCGAGCACGCGGTCCGCGTGGCGAACGCCGAGGACGTGTACGACGCCCTGCCCGGCGGTTGGCAGGGCCTGCTCGACGAGCGCGGTCGCGGGCTGTCGGGCGGTCAACGGCAAAGGGTCGTGCTCGCGCGCGCCCTGGCCGTCGACGCACCGATCATGATCCTGGTCGAGCCCACGTCGGCGGTCGACGCCCACACGGAGGCTCGGATCGCCGAGCGGGTGGCCGCGGTGAGGCGAGGGCGGACGACCGTGGTCACGACGGTCTCGCCGCTCTGGCTGCACCACGCCGACCGGGTGGTGCTGCTCGAGGACGGCAAGGCGACCGTCGAGGGCACCCACGAGCAGCTGCTCGACGACAGCCCGGCATACCGCCGCGTCGTCGCGCGCGCCGCCATGGACGCACCGGTGGAGGAGGTGTCGAGCCATGAGCACACTCGTGTCTGACTCGCCGGCGGCCGACCCGTTGGCCACCTCCGCGGAGACCTGGCGTGACCCCGGCTCGCGCGAGCCGGTCGTACCGGCCGAGCTGGTCCCGCCGCCGCGGGCCGTCGGACGGCGCGCTCGCCTGTCGGCACTCCACCGGCGCCACCTCCTGCGCGAGCAGCGGGCGCGGGAGACCTACGCCGCCTCCCGGAGCCCGGAGCGGGGCTGGCCGGTGGCCGACAACCACGTCGTCCTGGCGTTCTTCCGCGGACTGCTGCGCGAGCGGAAGAGCGAGGTCTTCTGGCTGCTCGCGCTCAACGCCCTCGCGGCCGGCGCCGCGCTGGTCGTGCCGCGCCTGCTCGGCAACCTCGTCGACCGCGTGCAGGAGGGCGGGCCGGGCGTGACCTCCGACCTGGACCGACTCTCGCTGGTCATCGTCGGCGTGGTCTCCACCCAGGCGCTGTTCACGTTCCTCGCCCAGCGGATCTCGACGATCTTCGGGCAGGACCTGCTCTCGTCGGCGCGTGAGTACATCGTCTCGACCGTGCTCCGCCTGCCGCTCGGGCGCGTGGAGGGCGCCTCGACCGGAGACCTGGTCACCCGCGTCACCCGCGACGTCGGCACGATGAGCCGGTCGGTGCAGTTCGGCCTGCCGCAGGCGATCATCTCGGGGCTCACCGTGAGCCTGTCGGTGGTCGCGATGCTGCTCAACAGCATCGTGCTGGCGATCCCGTGCCTCCTCCTGATCGGGGCGTCGGCGTTCCAGGTACGGCGCTACCTCGAGCGCGCCCCGAAGGGCTACATCACCGAGGGCTCGACGTACTCCCGGATCAACACGACGCTGACCGAGACCGTCGAAGGAGCGCGCACGGTCGAGGCGCTCGGGCTGAGCGACCGGCGCGTTCTGGCCGGTGACGACGACATCGCCGTGTCGGCGCAGGCCGAGCGCTACACGATGACGCTTCGCAACCTGCTGTTCTGCGTGATCGACATCTGCTTCAACGGTCCGCGCGTCGTGACGCTGCTCGTGGGCGCCTGGGGGTACTCGCACGGCTGGGTCTCACTCGGTCAGATCACGACCGCACTGCTGTACGTCGAGTCGCTGAGCGGACCGCTCGACCGGCTCGTCGGCGAGATGGACCGGCTGCAGGTGGGAGTGGCCTCGACCAGTCGGCTGCTGGGCATCGCCGAGGTGCCGGAGGACCGGGTCGCCGGCGAGGATCTCCCCGACGGACCGCACCTGGTCGGTGACGACCTGCGGTTCGCCTACCGCGAGGGGCACGACGTACTCCATGGCGTCTCGCTGGATCTCGAGGTCGGCGAGCGGCTCGCGATCGTCGGGCCGTCGGGATCGGGGAAGTCGACGCTCGGACGTCTGCTGTCCGGCATCAACGGCCCGCGCACGGGCTCGGTGAAGGTCGGAGAGGTCGATCTCGTCGCACTGCCGCTGGAGGTGCTCCGGACCGAGGTGGCGCTGGTGACCCAGGAGCACCACGTCTTCGTCGGGACGGTGCGCGACAACATCGTGCTCGCCCGCGAGGACTCCGACGACGAGGCCGTGTGGGCCGCGTTGTCGGCGGTCGGCTCGCGCGACTGGGTGGAGCGGCTGCCGAAGGGTCTGGACACGCTGATCGGCTCCGGCAACCAGTCGCTCACACCGGCCCAGGCGCAGCAGATCGCGCTGGCCCGCCTGATCATCGCCGACCCGCACACCCTCGTCCTCGACGAGGCGACCTCACTGATCGACCCCCGCACCGCCCGCACGCTCGAAGGCTCGATGAACGCCCTCCTCGACGGACGGACCGTCATCGCGATCGCCCACCGCCTCCACACCGCCCATGATGCCGACCGGATCGCGGTGGTCATCGACGGCGAGATCGTGGAGCTCGGCTCCCACCACGAGCTCGTCGCCCGCGACGGTGAGTACGCCGCCCTGTGGCGGGCGTGGACCAGCTAGTCCGCCGGCGTCGGTGACGCGTCGTGCTGGCCGGTCGCGGTCGGGCCGGCCGACGTCGGGCGCCGGAACCGTTGCTGGGCAGCCTGCCGGGAGATCCCCAGGATCGTGCCGATCGTGAGCCACGAGTCGCCACCGTCGTAGGCGTCGGAGACGGCATCTCTGAGTTCTTGCTCGGCCGCGACCAGCGCGTCTCGAGCCGCGATGACCCGCATCGTCTTGCGCCTGTCGCGTGCGATCCCACCCCAGTCGGGCAGCAGCTCGAGGAGCTCGCGGTGGGTGTGAGGGAGAGGTCCGCGCGGCACCCTCACCACGGTAGGACGGTCCGGCCGGGTGCGAGCGGGCTCGTCCACAGCCACCCGCGTCCGGCCGATCGCCTCGCGGCAGTCACGCGCACCTCGCAGAGCGCCATCTCGCCTCGGAGCGATCACGCGAGCACTGCACGGACGTCAACGCCCGGTTGACAGCCGTGCAGTACTCGAAGAGTTCCTCTCGAGGGCCACGTAAATGGCGCGACCGCCGGTCAGGGGCGGCCCTGGTAGGCCTTCGCGATGGTCGAGGTGAAGTGGTAGACGCCGGTCTCGTCGGGGGCCAGAGGCCCGGCGACGTAGTTGGGCGTGGCGAGGCCGCGCTGGACGCCCTCGCAGGCAGCCCAGTCCTGACGGTTGGTGAGGTCCCAGAAGTCGACGGCGTACGCCGGCGAGAAGCCCTCCTGCTCGACCACGTGCGGCGGGAAGGCCCACGAGCAGGTGATCCGGGTCCGGCTCGGCGACAGCGGCACCAGCATGTGCGTCATCACGTAGTCGGGGTGCAGCGAGATCAGCAGGTTGGGCAGCACCGCGCAGTACAGCACGTGAGACTGCTCGTGCTCGTCGAGCCGCGCCATCTTCACGCCGCCGCTGCGGCCGTCGAGCGACATGGTCTCCATGCCGGCCCGCAGGTCCATCCAGCCGCCGACCCAGTTGCCCTCGCGCTCCTGGTAGTTGTTCCCGCTGTTCGGCGGTGAGATCCGGCAGAGCTCGGGGTGGATCATCGAGCAGTGGTAGCACTCCTGGTAGTTCTCGACGATCACCTTCCAGTTGGCCTCGACGTCGTAGGTGTGCGTCTCGGCGGTGACCAGTGACGCGGCGTCGTAGGGCGCCACGATCTCGTCGAGCTGACCGATGTGCTCTGCGAAGTCCTTCGCCTTCCCGGTGCGGTCGACGAACACCCAGCCCTGCCACTCGTGCACCCGCACCGGCACCAGGTTGAGGGTCGACCGGTCGTAGTGCGCGTCGATGTCCTTGAAGTTCGGCGCGCCGATCAGGCTGCCGTCGTGCCGGTAGGACCAGGCGTGGTAGGGACACACGATCGCGCGCGGGGCCTTCGACGACCCGCCACACGGCAGCAGCTCGTGACCACGGTGCCGACACGCGTTCTCGAACGCCCGGAGCACGCCGTCGGCGTCCCGCGTCAGAAGTACGCCGTAGCCGCCGACCGACTCGGCCCGAAGCCCGGTGGCGGGGATGTCGGAGGAGCGCCCGACGCACATCCAGTCGTCGAACAGATATCGACGTTCCCACTCCAGGACCTCGTCCGACACGTACGCGTCACGCGGCAGCAACCGGCTCTCGCCGAACGGGGCCAGCGCCAGCGCGACCTGCTCGGGGTCGAGAGGTGCGGGTGGGATCGTCGTCATTTCGCCTCCTCCGGCGGGGTAGGTGCCCGGGCACAGCACAGCGACGGGCAACTGAACAGGGATTCAGAAATTCTAGGCCACCGCCGCCACCTGTGCCTACGCCGCCGGGGCCCCGCCGCCGACGAGGCAGGTGAGGCCACACATCCGAATTGTTGACTGAATATTCAGTCACGCTGTTCCGTCGACCCCTTCGGCTGTCTACACTTCCCCGCATGGCCCGAGGCGACGCAGGCAGCTCCCAGACCGGCGGGTCGATCTCGATCGTCGGTCTCCGCAAGGAGTTCGAGGGGGTCACCGCCGTCGACGGGATCGACCTCGAGATCAAGCCCGGCGAGTTCTTCACCCTGCTCGGCCCGTCGGGATGCGGCAAGACGACCACGCTGCGGATGCTCGCGGGCTTCGAGCAGCCCACCGACGGACAGATCCTCATCGACGGCGTGGACGTCGCCCAGACGCCCGCCCACAAGCGCCCGGTCAACACCGTCTTCCAGAGCTACGCGCTGTTCCCGCACCTCGACGTCGAGCGCAACGTCGCCTACGGGCTGCGCTGGCGCAAGGACCTCGACAAGGCCACGCGCGCCGCCAAGGTGGCCAAGGCGCTCGACCTGGTGCAGCTCGGCGGATACGGCAAGCGCCGCCCCCACCAGCTCTCCGGCGGTCAGCAGCAGCGCGTCGCCCTGGCCCGCGCCCTGGTCCTCGAGCCCGCGGTCCTGCTCCTCGACGAGCCGCTCGGCGCCCTGGACGCCAAGCTCCGGCACTCCCTGCGCGCCGAGCTCACCAGCCTCCAGCGCGAGATCGGCATCACCTTCGTGTTCGTGACCCACGACCAGGAGGAGGCGCTGGAGATGTCCAACCGGCTGGTCGTCATGGACGGCGGCCGGATCATGCAGCTCGGTACGCCGGAGGAGGTCTACCGCGAGCCGCTCTCGGAGTTCGTCGCGGACTTCCTGGGCGTCGCCAACCTCCTGGACGTCGAGTGCGCACCGGGCTCCGGGCTCACCCGCACCGTGCGCTTCGGTGAGTTCGACCTCGAGGCGAAGGCGCCGGCAGAGCACGCGGCCGGCCCGAGCCGCGCGGTCATCCGGCCCGAGTGCGTCGAGCTCGACGAGGCGGGCCTCACCGGGGTCAACCGGGTGCCCGGCATGGTCGACCGCACCGTGTTCCTCGGCTCGACCACGCAGGTGCAGGTCAGGCTTCCCCACGGCGCGGTGCTCCAGTCGCTGGTCACCAACCACGCGCTGCGGCACGACCTGACCAGTGGTCAGCCGGTCACCGTCCGGCTCCCCGCGGAGTCGTTGCGCGTCCTCGCGTCGTCGGGCGAGGCCGTCCCGATGGCCCTGGCCGAGTCCGTCTGAGGGCCGAGTCCGTCTGAGAGCGGCGCCCGCACTCAGCTGAAGTCGGCCATGTCCTCCAGGACGGAGCCGCCGGCACCGCGCTTGCGTGCCCGCAGGCCGACGACCGCCAGCAGCAGCGCGAGGAACGAGCCCACGAGCAAGAGCGACGCGAGCGCGTTGAGGGCCGGCGTCGGAGCGGCCCGCACCGCGCTGTAGAGCTTGATCGGCACGGTGATGTTCGAGGCGTCGCCGAACAGGAACTGGCTGACCACGAAGTCGTCGAGCGAGGTCGCGAACGTGATCATCGCGGAGGCGAAGATCGACGGCATGAGCAGCGGGACCAGGATGGTTCTGATCGCCTGGAGCGGGCTCGCCCCCAGGTCGCGGGCCGCTTCCTCGTACTCCCGGCCGATGCTCAGCAACCGGGAGCGGACGATCACCAGCACGTAGGAGACCGAGAAGGTCACGTGGCCCAGCAGCATCGCGGGCCGGCCCAGCGGGACGAACTGGTAGAGGTTGACCATCACCAGGTAGAGCGCCGACCCGATCACGATCTCGGGCGTCACGAGCGGCACCATCGCGATTCCGTTGGCGACCCTGCTCGCCTTCGACCGCCAGCGGCTCAGACCCATCGCCAGCATGACCCCCAGCGGCGTCGCGACCAGCACGGTCGCGACGCCCAGGATCAGGCTGTTCTTGAGGGCGAGGGTGAGGCTGGGGTCCTCGAACACCGAGCCGTCGTTGCAGCAGTACCACTGCATCGAGAACCCCTGCCACGTGCTGCGCGACCGGCCGTTGTTGAAGGAGAACTGCACGGCGATCACCACGGGAAGCAGTGACCACACGATGTAGAGCCAGGTGAGCGTCGCCAGGACGTACGGCTTGCGCCACGGGTTGCGCCAGGGCGGCACCCACTTCCTGGCCGGCGCGGTGCGCGTGGTCGCGGGCGGCGGCGTGATCGTGGCGGTCATCGGGTGTCCCTCGAGGCGCGCTGGGTCAGCACGAGGTAGTAGGCCATGAAGAACACCAGGACGATCGACAGCAGCAGCACGATCGAGGCACCGAGGTTCTTCTGCGGGCCGTTGAGCAGGAAGAGCTCGATCTGGTTGCCCACCATGTTGGTCTTGGGCGAGCCCGAGACGATGGTGTTGGTGTAGTAGTCACCGGCCATCGGCAGCGCGGTGATGACGATCGCCGTGATCAGGCCGAGTCGCGAGAGCGGGAGCGTCACCGCCCAGAAGGTCCGCACGGAGTTCACGCCGAGGTCGCGCGAGGCCTCCAGCAGTCGACCGTCGATCCGGTCCAACGAGGCGAAGAGCGGGATGATGAAGAACGGCAGGTAGCCGTAGGCCAGCGCCATCACGACCGTGAACGAGCTGCCGTTCAGCCAGGAGTGCGGCGCGAAGCCGAACAGGCCGAGGAACTTGTTGACGTAGCCGTCGTCCTGCAGCAGGTTCACCCAGGCGAGCATCCGGGTGATGTAGTTGATCCACCACGGCGCCAGGATCAGCGCCAGGACGAGCCCTCGGCGGCGGCCCGCCAGCCGGGCCGTGTAGTAGGCCACGGGGTAGCCGACGACGATGCAGATGACCAGCGCCCAGAACGAGTAGATGGCGGTCCGGATCCACACCTCCTGGTAGATGCCCGAGACCGACTCCTGCAGGACCGTCGAGAACGTGCCGAACTGCCAGTCGACCGGGTTCCACGCGGGGATCGGCTCGCCGAAGAGGTTGATGCGGTCGCTGAAGGCCACCGCCATCACGGCGTAGATCGGCACCAGGAACAGCGCGATCAGCCAGAAGGTGCCCGGGAGAGCCAGCGCGGGCCACAGTCGCCTGGTCTCGCGATCGTGGCCGATCTTCGGGTCAGGCACCGGCCTTGAACCTGGACCAGTTGTTTCGCCAGAGGGCCTCGGTCGCCGGGCTGACCTCGTAGAAGGTGAGCCCGGAGTCGAAGTCCTCGGGGACGATCACGGCGTTCATGATGTTCTTGGGGATGTAGCCCTCCTTCACCAGGAAGTCGGCATCGAACTTGGTGATCGGCGGCTGGTAGCCGTTCCAGCCGAAGTTCTGCAGCCCGATCTTCTCGTCCAGGAGGTCGTTGATCATCAGGTGGGCGAGGACCGGCTTCTGGGCGCTCTTCGGGATCGCGATGACGTCGCTGCCGATGACCCGCTCCGTCGGTTCGTCGGGGCGCCAGTACGCATAGACCTCGGGCGTCACGCCCTTGGGCAGGTAGTACTGACCGGCGATCGCGTCACCCGACCAGCCCTGGTGGACGGTGGCCGTGCCCTCGGGGATCTCGGAGTACGCGTTGATGTTGACCTTCACGTCGACCAGGTCGATCAGCTCGATCAACGAGTCGGTCGCCTTCGAGACGTACTCGGCGTTGCCGGTGTTGATGTCGGTGGTGATCCCGTTGCGCAGCAGCGACATCCCGATCGCCTCGCCCAGGTCGTCGAGGATGTACACCTTGCCGGCGTACTGCTTGTCCCACATCAGGTCGTACCCGTTGGCCGGCACCTCGCTCACGCGGTCGGTGCGGTAGAGGACACCGGTGCCGTAGATCGTGTACGGGACCGTGTAGCGCGCCTGACGGTCGTACCAGGGGTCCTGGTACTCCTGCCACAGGTTGGCGAGGTTGGGGATGTAGCTGTGGTTCAGCGGCTGGAGCAGCTCGGCGTACACCATCTTGCTGAGCACGCTGGGACCGGGGAAGACCAGGTCGAACGACTCACCCGGAGCCCGGATCTTGGCCAACATCTCGTCGTAGTTGTTGTACGGCGTGACCTGGACGTTGACGTTGTGCTTCTTGCCGAACGCCTTCATGACCCCGGGCGCCATGTAGTCGGAGTAGTTGAGGATCTTGAAGTCACCGCCCGACTCCGGCTCCAGGCCGTCGTCGATCGGGGGGTTGCTGTCCTTGATGGAGAGGGTGACCGGGTGGCTCGGGCGCGCCAGCGGGTACGGCGCCTTGCCGCCCTCGATCGAGGCCGATCCCTTGTCGCCGCAGGCCGACAGCAACGGTGCCGCCCCGAGCCCGACGGTGAGCCACATGCCGCCGCGCAGCAGGTCTCGTCGGGCCAGCTGGGGTCGAGGTCGTCGACGACGAAGTGCGGGATCGTCCGGGTCGAAGCTCATGTCAACCTCTTCCCCGTCGACGCTGAAGCCGACCGGTCTGTTCCTCGAGGAGCTGTCGCTAACTGACTGTTCAGCCAACCATACCGTCGCAGCGCCCGATGTCGAGACGCGATCTGATCACGAATCCGGCCGACTCGTGACCTGGTTCCTCGACCTCCGCGCTGCTCCATCGGGCCTCCATCTTGCCGCCGCCGGAGCCCGCAGCCTAGACTGAATGACCAGTCAGTCAATACCGGCGACGGGCAGGAGCCCCCCATGACCGCGACCGAGATCGCACCCGAGCTGTCCACCCGCCTCGACTCGATCATCGAGAGCGAGACCCAGACGTTCCTCGGTCGGCAGCGCCAGAGCGAGGCGATGTCCCAGCGCGCGACCGCCCTCGCCGGCGGCGCAACCTCGAGCTGGCAGGTGGCCGAGCCGCACGCGGTCTGGCTGAGCCACGGCAACGGCTCCAAGCTGTACGACGTCGACGGGAACGAGTACTCCGACTTCCACGGCGGGTACGGCGTCTCGCTGGCCGGCCACAACCACCCGGCGATCGTCGAGGCCGTCCGGCGCAGGGTCGCGCTCGGCACCCACTTCGCCCAGCCCACCGAGGACTCCATCGTGGTCGCGGAGAACCTCGCCGAGCGCTATCAGCAGCCGCTGTGGCGCTTCGGCAACTCCGGTACCGAGTCGACGATGGACGCCGTCCACCTGATGCGCGCGTACACCGGCCGCGAGAGGATCATCAAGCTCGAGGGTGGCTACCACGGCCACCACGACTCGGTGATGGTCTCCGTGCAGCCCGAGAGCGTCGGTGACCTCGGGCCGATCGACGCCCCGATCGGCATCCCGGAGAACACCGGTCTGCTCAAAGCCACGATGGACGGCACGGTGATCGTGCCGGCGAACAACCTGCCGGCGGTCGAGGCCGCGCTCGAGCGCTACCCCGGAGAGATCGCGGGCATGATCCTCGAGCCGATCATGATGAACGCCGGGATCATCTACCCCGACGACGGCTACCTCCAGGCCCTCAAGGACCTCCTCCACGCCCATGGTGCGCTGCTCACCTTCGACGAGGTCAAGACCGGCTTCACGGTCGGTCCCGGCGGGGCCTCAGGCCTCCTCGGCGTCACCTCCGACCTGGTCTGCGTGGCCAAGGCGATGGGCGGTGGCCTGTCGACGGCCGCGATCGGCGGCGGCAAGGTCATGGAGCTCGTCGTCAGCGGCGACTACCAGCAGGTCGGCACGTTCAACGGCAACCCGCTGGCCATGGCCGCGGCCCGTGCGATGCTCACGGAGGTGCTGACCGACGAGGCGTACGCCCACCTCGAGCGCCTGCGGGTCCGCATGCGCGACGGTCTCCAGGACGTCATCGACCGGCACGGCCAGCAGTGGAACGTCGTGACGGCCGGCGCGAAGGGATGCGTGTCGTTCCTGCCCACCCGGATCCGGAACTTCCGGGACTTCCGGTCGCTCGACGGCCGCTACGGGCACGCCCACTGGCTCGTGCAGCACAACCGCGGGGTCTTCCTGCCGCCGTGGGGCAAGGTCGAGCAGTGGCTGATGTCGGTCCAGCACACCGACGAGGACGTCGACAGGTTCATCGCCAACTTCGACGAGCTGGTCACCCAGCTGCACGGCGCTCCCGCCTGACGGCTCCTCAGCCCGAGTGGGCGAGCACCACCCACGCGGTGGCGGCGTGCTCGAAGGGCGGCTCCGGAAGAAGGGCCCGGCACCGCTCGGCGAGCTCTGCCCGTCGTACGTCGTCGAGCGCGGCGACGTAGGCGCCCGACGGTCCGACGCCGAGCAGGTACGGCGCCCACCAGTCGTCGAACGTCGCGAACGGGACGCGCACGGTCAGCGAGGTGCTGACCGCGTCGTCCAGGCCTGCCTGCGCCGCGAGCTCCGCCAGATGACCCTCGCGGGCGCCCGCGAGATGGGCCTCACCCCCGGCGGACGGGTCGATCTCCTGCACGGCGTCCCAGAACACCGACAGCGGGCCGGTCGGTCCGGCGCAGTCCCACACGCTGGCCGCGACCGTGCCGCCCGGCCGGGTGACACGCGCCATCTCGCGCAGCCCGGCGACCGGGTCGGTCATGAAGTGGACGACGAGCTGCGCCAGGGAGGCGTCGAAGGCGCCGTTCTCGTACGGCAGGTCCTCGGCCGGCGCCTGGCGCACGTCCACGCCCGGGAACCGCTGACGCGCGGCCTCGACGAAGGGCGGTGACGGGTCGGCGGCGGAGACCGCGCCGTACCCGCAGCGCGCCACGAGCGGGCCGGTCAGGACCCCCGGGCCGCACCCGACGTCGAGGACGCGGTCACCCGCGCCGACGCCGACCAGCTCCACGAACTGGTCGGCGAGCGGCTCGGAGTAGCGACCCATGAACCGCAGGTAGGCATCCGCCGGGACGTCGAAGCTCATGGGCCGAGTGTGGCCCCGTCAGGCCGAGGTGAACCAGGGCTCCTTCAGGTCGTAGAACGTCGCCCCGGCCATCATCGACTCGAGCTCGGCCCGGATCTCCTCGGGCGGCTCCTTCTGCTCGCCCTTCCGGGCGCTCTCCTCGTCGGTGAAGTAGACGGTCTGGAAGTAGGTCTGGTCGTCGGAGATCGCGAACGTGCCGCCGATGATCTCGGGCCGCATCTCACGCAGCTCGCCGGTGTCGGCCATCATCTCCTTGGCTCGGGTCGGGTCGTCGAGGTGACCGGTGATGATCTGGACGAACCCCGCATCGTCCGAGCCTCCGTCGAGGAACGTCGTCACGTCACCGCAGTCGTGGAACTGCACCGGCCCGTCCATGACCGCCGCCATCTTCTCGGCGAACGCCGCCGTCTCGGGCCGGGCGGAGTTCGCCATCGCCTCCTCGCGGGACGTGAAGCGGACAACGGCGAAGAAGTCGCCGCCTTCGGTCACGCCGTACGTCCCGCCGAGGTAGCCGACGGCCCCGACCCCGCCTTCCTCCTCCCACGACTCGACCAGCTTGCGCAGCTCGTCACGCTTCGATGTCTTCCCATGGATCACTTGGATGAACACACCATGCCTCCTGTCTGGCGGCCATCTCCGGATGAGGTGGTCTGGTGCTCGATGACGACGTTAGGCAGGGTCGTGCGCGCTCGCCAGACACAGGCGGGCCCAGGGTGGGCGACGGGTCAGGACTTCTTCGAGGTACGCCGGGACCGTGCGGCGCCGAGGCCGAGCTCCTTCTGGGCGACCTCGAGCGCGATCTTGCGCGCGAGCGGAACCGTCACGACCGGGTCGTCGAGCGCCACCTGGATGACCAGGCCGTCGAGCAGCGAGCCCCACATGATGGCGAACTCCTGGGCGTCGACCTTCTCGATCTCGCCGCTGTCGATGCCGTCCTGGACGACGCGGGCGATCAGGTCGCGCCACCGGGCGTCGAGCTCCGCGCGGTCCTTCTTCACCTCGGGGTGGCGGAACGCCTGTGCCCAGAGGTCGAACCAGAGGCCCCAGTCACCCGTGATGTCCTGCTGCTTGTCCGCGACGATGTTCCACTCGACCAGGACCTCGAGCCGGTCGCGGAGCTTCTCGGTCGAGTCGAGCATCTCCTCGGCCTCGGCGTAGAACGAGCGCTCCGACCAGCGCAGCGCCTCGGTGAGCAGGCTGTCCTTGGTGCCGAAGTAGTAGATGACCAGCGCCGGGCTCGCCCCGACGCGCTTGGCGACGTCGGCGATGCGCGTGTCGCTGAAGCCGCGTTCGGCGATGAGGGTGGCGGCAGCAGCGAGCATCTGGTCACGGCGTACGTCGGCCACGGCATCATGATGGTCACGTGCCGCCATGTGGCCTCCCGATGTCCCTACCCTGGTGAACGCTGGTGACGTGCCGTGCTTGTGCCGCACGCTATCACGCTCATAGACTGAACAGTCAGTCAGGACCTTCGTAGATCGGTGATGCATGACCAGCTCCGCGGCCCGGGTCCGGGCGATGTTGTCCGCTCGCTCCGTGGCCGTCGTGGGAGCCAGTGACCGACCCGACTCGTTCGGCCGACGGCTGACCATCGAGGCGCTCCGGAGCCCCGGCGTCGAGCGCGTGCACCTGGTGCACCCGACGCGCACGTCGGTGCTGGACCGGCCCTGCGTCCCGTCCCTCGCTGACGTGCCGGAGCCGGTCGACCTGGTGATGTGCGGCGTACCGGACAAGGCGGTGGCGTCCACGCTGGCTCTCGCCGCCGAGCGCGGCGACGCGGGTGCGGTGACCTTCGGCCTGCTCTCCGGCTTCAAGGACGACGTGGTCGCGGCCGCCGGTGACATGGCCCTGGTCGGCGGCGGGTGCATGGGGTTCGTCAACAACATCGCCGGCGTCCGCGCGATCGGCTACATGGAGCGCGACCCCCTGCCGTCCGGCCCGATCGCCCTCGTGACGCACTCCGGATCGGTGTTCTCGGCCATCCTCCGCACGCGACGCGCGCTCGGCTGGACGGTCGCCGTCTCGTCCGGCCAGGAGCTGGTGACCAAGACACCCGACTACCTCGAGTACGCCCTGTCCCTGCCCGAGACCCGCGTCGTCGGGCTGGTCATGGAGACGATGCGCGACGCCCAGCGACTGGAGGTGTGCCTGGCCGAAGCGGCCGCCCGGGACATCCCGGTGTGTGCGCTGACGGTCGGGACGTCCGAGGGTGGGCAGGCGCTGGTCGACGCGCACTCCGGGGCGATCGCCGGGTCCGATGCGGGGTGGGAGGCGCTGTTCTCGGCGTACGGCGTGCATCGGTGCTACGACCTGGACGACCTCACCGACAGCCTCGAGCTGTTCGCGATCGGGCGCCGGCACGTGCCGGGCACCGGCCGCGGCATCGCCACGGCGCACGACTCCGGGGCCGAGCGCGTGTTGGTCGCGGACATCGCGGAGCGGCTCGACGTCAGCTTCGCCCCGCTCGCCGAGTCGACGGTGTCGCGGATCGCGGCCCAGCTCGACCCGGGGCTGATCCCGATGAACCCGCTCGACGTGTGGGGTCGGGGCAGCGACACGGCGGAGCTGTTCACCGAGTGCCTGACGGCGATGGCCGAGGACCCCGCGACGGGAGCGGTCGTCCTCGCGGTCGACCTCGTCGAGGAGTACGACGGCGACGAGAGCTACCCGGTCGTGATGGAGAACCTGCTGTCACGCACGGACAAGCCGCTGGCTGTCCTCACCAACGTGACGTCGGGTGTCTCGCCGGCCTTCGCGGATCGGCTGCGGGCGCAGGGCGTGCCGGTGCTCGAGGGCACGGCGTCCGGGCTCCGGGCGCTCGGGCACCTGATGGCGGAGCCGCCGCGCCCACGGCCGGAGGTCGCGGTCGACACCGACCGGCAGTCGCGATGGGTGGCCCGCCTCTCGTCCGGCGGCACCCTGTCGAGCACGGAGTGGGTCTCCCTCCTGACCGACTACGGCATCGCGGTGACACCCGCGGAGAGCGTCACGACGTCCGAGGCTGCGGTGGCGGCGGCGGAGCGGCTCGGCTTCCCGGTCGTGCTCAAGAGCGACGCACCGGACGTGCACCACAAGACGGAGGCGGACGGCGTACGCCTGGGGCTGGCGGACGCGGAGGCCGTGGCGTCGGCGTACGCCGATCTCGCGGGGCGGCTCGGACCGCAGGTCGTCGTACAACATCAGGCGTCGGGCGTCGAGGTCGCGCTCGGTGTCGTCGCCGACCCACTCCTCGGGCCACTGGTGATGGTGGCCGCCGGCGGGATCCTCGTCGAGCTGGTCGCCGACCGCGCGGTGGCGCTGCCGCCGGTCGACCGCGAGACGGCGCTGGAGATGATCGGCCGGCTCAAGGTGTCCACGCTGCTCGCGGGCTTCCGCGGCGCACCCCCGTCCGACGTCGGCTCCCTCGCCGACGCTGTCGTCGCCCTCGGTCAGCTCGTAGTCGAGCTCGGCGACCACCTCGGTGGTGTCGACCTCAACCCGGTCATCGTCGGCCCGGACTCGGCCCTCGTCGTCGACGCCCTCGTCCTCCCTCGGTGAACGCCGAAGTCGGCGTGGTCTCTGCGTCCTCTTGCGCCGAGTCAGGGGGATGGGAACGGGAGTGCGACGGGGTCGGGGTCGAGACGGCTGTGGCCGTGCTCGTCGAAGCGGTCGAGGCCGAGGTCGGAGACGTCGATCAGGTCGGTCGTGCCGGTGAGGGCGAGGTCGGCGGCGACCTTCGCGACGCCGGGCCCCCACATCATCCCGTGACCTCCGGCCGCGGCGACCGTGGTGCCCTCGATCGGCCCGTCCGTGCCGATCGCGGCGCCGAGGATCGGCAGGTGATCCGGGGTGTAGTCGATGGTGGCTGCCCAGGTCTTGCGAAGCCCGACCTTCCCCGTGGTCGGCAGGAGCATCGCCATCCGCGCGCGCATCCTCTCGAAGTACGCCGCGTCGAACTCCGTCGCCTCACCCGGCTCCTCGTCGGGGTTGCTCATCCCCCACAGGACGCCCCCCTCGCAGGGGCGCCAGTAGATCCCGGCCCTCAGGTCGAAGCCCATCGGCAGCCGCTCCGGCGCGAAGTCCGGGTGCTGCTCGGTCACCACGACCTGGTGGCGTACGCCGAAGGTCGGGATGCGCGCGCCGGCCGCCTCCCCCACGGCGGCCAGCGTCGGTCCTCCGGTGAGCACGACCCGGGAGGTGGCCACGTCGCCGGCCGACGTGCGTACGCCGACGACGCGGCCTCCCTCGGTCAGCAGGCCCGTGAAGGCCGTCCGCTCGCACACCCGCACGCCGGCGCCGAAGATGGCCGCGGTGTAGGCGAGCACGTTGCGCGGTGGGTCGACGTACCCGTCGCTCGGTGAGTACGACGACCCCATCGTCTGCCCCGGCGCCATCGCCGGGTTCATCGCGTCGACCTCGTCCGGCTCGACCCACCGGACGTCGAGCCCGACGCTCTGCTGCATCGCGATCCGCTCGTGCGCGGCCGCGACCTCGGCGTCGCTGAAGCACGGCATGAAGTAGCCCTGCGCCACGAAGCCCGAGTCGATCCCGAGCAGGTCCTGCTGGCCGGCATAGAACTCGCGGCTGAACATCCCGAGCCGCACCGCCCACTCGGTGCCGCCCTGGGCGCGCACCATCCCGGCCGCCCGCGAGCTCGCGCCCTGGCCGAGGGTGTCGCGCTCCAGCAGCACCACGTCGCGGAGCCCGGCCTGGGTGAGGAACCACGATGTCCACGCGCCGATGGTCCCGCCACCGACCACCACCGCCTCGGCCGACCTCGGGACGTCCGTCATGGTGGTCATGTTGTCTCACGCTGCCCTAGACTGAACGGTCAGTCAATGGTCTCGGACAAGCACGCTCGCCCACGATGGAGGATGCCCCGTGTACGGACTCACGCCCGAGGATCTCGAGCTCCAAGCCCGCGCCCGCGGCTTCGCCGACGAGCTGATGCTGCACGAGCAGTACGCCGAGGAGCACGGTGGCGAGCTGCCCGAGGACATCGCCCACCGCCTCGAGGCGAGGGCCGTCGAGCTCGGACTGACCGCCACCAACATCCCGAAGGAGCTGGGCGGGCGAGGCTGCACGACCCTGCAGCAGGTGCTCGTGCAGGAGCAGGGCGGCCGGGTGACCAACGCCCTCGCCTGGTGCCTGAGCACACCGCCTGGCTGGTGGGGCGCGGTCGCCAACGACCACCAGCGCGACACCTACTTGATCCCCACCATCGAGGGCCGGCGTGAGGGTGCCTACGCGATCACCGAGGAGTTCGCGGGGTCGGACGTCTCGGACCTGAAGGCGACCGTCGCGCGCGACGGCGACGAGTACGTGCTCAACGGGGAGAAGTGGCACGTGACGTCGTACAACGTGGCCGATCACGTGTTCTTCCAGGGCGTGCTGACCACCGGTGAGCACGCGGGCCAGCAGGCGATGCTCGTGGTGGACATCGACACCCCCGGCATCCGGGTGGTGCGGACGCCGGCGTACTCCCACACCTTCGCGCACCACCACCCGATCGTCGCGTTCGAGGACGTCCGGGTGCCGGCGTCCAACCTGATCGGCTCCGAGGCGGACGGCATGTCCTTCGTCTACGAGTGGTTCCGCTACGAGCGCCTGATGATCGGCGCACGGTGCCTGGGCGCGGCCGAACGGCTGGTCGACGAGATGCAGGCGTTTGCGGCGCAGCGTCGGGTCGGCGACGAGTTCCTGGCCGACAAGCAGCTCGTGCAGGGCATGCTCGCGGACAGCCTCACCGAGCTCTTCGCGGCCCGCGCGATGACCTACGAGGTGGCACGGTCGCTGGACACCGGCGTCGACCTCAAGGTCGCCCACGCGCAGTGCTCGATGGTGAAGCTCTACGTCAGCGAGATGGCAGGCCGGGTCGCCGACCGGGCGGTGCAGATCTTCGGGGGCCGCGGCTACATGCGCGAGAACGTCGCCGAGCGCTTCTACCGCGAGCTCCGGGTCGAGCGGATCTGGGAGGGCGCGAGCGAGGTGCAGCGCGCGATCATCGCCGCCCAGCTCGGCAAGCGCGGGCGGGCCGCCTTGGTCTGACGTGTGGTTGGCTTGGACGGGTGAGCGCTGTTCCACCCGCCTGGGCCGGCTTCGTCGACGACGCCGCGATCTTCCCGCCGGGTGACGCCCCACTGCCCGAGGCCGTGACGGCGTACCGCGAGCGTCGCGACGAGTGGTACGCCGACCTCGTCGGTCCGCTGGTCGTGCGCGACACCGACCTGCCGGACGTCGACCCCGAGGTGCCGGTCTCGGTCGTCCTCACCGGCGGCGCGGGGGCGGTCGCCGGTGTGGCCTCGCTCGCGGCCAAGAAGGGGCATCGACTCGTCGGGATCGAGGCCGCCGTCCGCGACCTCGACGACATCGCCGGTAACGTCCGCCGGATCACCACCGCCGTCGACGCAGCACGCGACGTCGGCACGCTCGAGGACACGGCGGTGTACGTCGAGCTCCCGCAGACCGAACCGACGCCCGACTGGCTGGCCGCGGCCGACGCCGTCGCCGAGACCGAGCACCACCTCAAGTTCCGCACCGGAGGCGTCGAGGCCCGTCTGTTCCCGCCGGCCGCGACGGTCGCTGCCTGGATCGACGCGGCCCTCGACCGCGAGACGGCGTTCAAGTGCACGGCCGGACTCCACCACGCCATCCGCCACCGCGACCACGAGACCGGCTTCGAGCACCTCGGCTTCCTGAACGTGCTGCTCGCGACCCGGGTCGCCTTCGACGGCGCGACCGTCGCGGAGACCGCCCAGGTGCTCGACGACCACTACGCGAACGACCTGGTCGCGATGGCACGGCAGAGCGACCTCGCCGGTGCGCGGCGCTGGTTCACGTCGTTCGGCTCGTGCAGCGTCACCGAGCCGCTCGAGGACCTGGTCGGCCTGGACCTGCTCGAGGCGCCGCATGAGTGACGACGCCGACGGGTTCGGTGTCGAGCACCTCCCCTACGGCGTCTTCTCGACCGAGGAGTCCACGCCTCGGGTCGGCGTACGCCTGGGCGTCGACGTCGTCGACGTCTCGACGGTCCGGCCCGAGCTCGACCGCCCGGCACTCAACGACTTCATGGCGCTCGGGCCCGACGCCTGGGCCGACACGCGTGAGCGGATCACGGGCCTGGTGTCCTCCGGGTCGCTGCCCACCCACCGGCACGACACGGTCGCGCTGCACCTGCCGTTCGCGGTCGCGGACTACGTCGACTTCTACGCCTCGCTCGACCACGCCTCGAACGTCGGCCGCATCTTCCGGCCCGACCAGGAGCCGCTGCTGCCGAACTGGCGTCATCTGCCGGTCGGCTACCACGGTCGCGCCGGCACCGTCGTCGTCAGCGGTACGCCGGTGGTGCGGCCGTGCGGTCAAAGGAAGCCTCCGCAGGACGACTCCCCCACCTACGGCCCGAGCCGGCGCCTCGACATCGAGGCGGAGCTGGGCTTCGTGGTCGGTGTCGGGTCGGAGCTCGGCAGCCGGATCGGCGTGGACGAGTTCCGGGACCACGTCTTCGGGGTGGTCGGCCTCAACGACTGGAGCGCCCGCGACATCCAGGCCTGGGAGTACGTCCCGCTCGGGCCCTTCCTCGGCAAGTCCTTCGCCACGTCGGTCAGCGCGTGGGTCACGCCGCTGGCGGCACTCACGGCAGCTCGCGTGGATCTGCCGACCCAGGAGCCGGCACCTCTCCCCTACCTCGACGCCGGATCGGAGAGCTGGGCTCTCGACGTCGATGTCGAGGTGGTGCTGAACGGCGAGGTCGTCAGCCGCCCGCCGTACCGCACGATGTACTGGTCACCCGCGCAGATGCTCGCCCATCTCACCGTCAACGGCGCCAGCACGCGCACCGGGGACCTGTTCGCCTCCGGCACCATCAGCGGCCCGGAGCGCGACCAGCGTGGCTCGTTCCTCGAGCTGAGCTGGGGCGGGAAGGAGCCGTTCGCCGACGGCCGGACCTTTCTCGAGGACGGTGACGAGGTCACGTTGCGCTACTCCGCACCCGGGCCTTCCGGCGGCCGGATCACGCTCGGCGAGGTGACCGGCCGCATCGAACCGGCCCGCGACTGAGCGACCCTCTCGACGGAAAACGCGGAAGAATCGAGTGACGCCCCGGGCGTGTCGGCGGATTCTTCCGCGTTTCCCGGATGGGCGACGGCTCGTTAGGCTCGCCTAAGTTCTGGAGGGAGACAGCATGCACGGACGCGTGGCCACGACCGATGTGCTGACGCCGAGCCTGGTCCGGGTGGTGCTCGAAGGCGGCGACCTCGCCGACCTGGTGATGCCCGACGCGACCGACGCCTACGTCAACGTGGCCTTCCGCCCCGACGGCGCGCAGTACGACGAGGTTTTCGACCCGCAGACCGTCCGCGACGACTTCCCGGACGCGGAGCCGCCGGCGCGGCGCCGATACACGGTGCGCGCGTGGGACCCGAGCTCCCATCGGCTGACCATCGACTTCGTCGTGCACGGCGACAGCGGCGTGGCCGGGCCGTGGGCGGCGCAGGCCCAGGCCGGCGACGCGCTGGTGTTCACCGGGCCCAGCGGCGGCTACCGCCCCGACCCCGCGGCGGACTGGCACCTGATGCTCGGGGACGAGTCCGCGCTGCCCGCGATCGCCGCGTCGCTCGAGGCCTTGCCCGCGCACGCCCGGGCGGTGGTGCGCGTCGTCTGCGACGGCCCCGACCACGAGATCGACCTGCAGACCCCGGCCGACCTCGACCTCGCCTGGCTCCACCGCAGCGGCGACGAGCGCGACGGCTCGCTGCTGCTCGCGGCGGTCGAGGCGCTGGGTTTCGGAGAGGGAAGGCCGTTCGGGTTCGTGCACGGTGAGGCCGACGAGATCCGCGCCGTACGCCGGCACCTGCTGCAGGAGCGCGGACTGACCCGGCGGGACCTGTCGTGCTCGCCGTACTGGCGGCGGACGATGACCGACGAGGCCTGGCGGCGGATCAAGCGCGACTACGTCGCGGCGATGGAGTCCGAGGCGGTCGCCTGAGGGTCACACGCCTTCGCGCTCGTGGAAGCCGAGGTGCGCGACCGGTTCGCCGCGCTGGAGTGCCTCCACCGCGCCGGGGTGGAGGCGGCGCAGGTGCGAGATCGCCTTGCGCCGGTAGCGCAGGATCTGCACGGCGCCGAACGCCCAGAACAGGACCTGGACCGACATCGCGGCCCGGAAGTCGCCGAGGTCGTACGTCGCGGAGCCGCCTCCGCTGTGCCAGTCGAGCACGACTCCGATCAGGCCCATGCTCAGCAGGCTCGCGGAGAAGCCGCCGATGTTGACGAAGCCGTTCGCCCGCCCCGACGCCTCCATCGGCACGAACGTCCGCGCCAGGTCGAAGCCCACCATCGACGCCGGGCCGCCCGTCGCCATGCTGCAGACCAGGACGACCAGCAACCACAGCGGAGCCGGGGTCGAGCGCGCGAGCACCGCGCCCCACACCAGCGCCATCGCAGCCACGATGCCGAGCACCATCCAGGACCGGTAGTAGGGGTAGCGCGACACCATCGAGCCCAGCACCAGACCGCTGACCACGACCCACCCGGTCATCACCATCAGCAGCGTGCTGGCGGTGTCCGACGACAGCCCCTCGGCGCGCACCAGGAACGGGTAGCCCCACAGCAGCGCGAAGACCGTGCCGCTGAACTGCGACGTGAAGTGGGACCACATCCCGAGCCGCGTGCCGGGGTTGCCCCAGACCAGCCGCAGGCTCCGCGCCAGCGCCCGCATCTTCACCCGCGCGACCCGGTCGCGGGCGTACGGCGAGTCCTTGACCAGGAGTACGACGAGCACCATCCCCACCAGGCCGAGCGTCGAGGCGGCCGCGAACGTCTTCGTCCAGCCCAGGTGGCGCAGGGCCAGGGAGAGCGGAGCCGCCGCCACGATCGCCCCGACCTGGCCCAGCTGACCCGTCAGCTGGGTGACCAGCGGCGCCTGCCGCACCAGGAACCAGACCGTGACCAAGCGGATCACGCTGACGAAGATCGCCGCGTCACCGGCCCCGACGAGTCCCCGCGCCAGGACCGCGAGCGGGAACGACGTCGCCATCGCGAACGCCAGCTGGCCGACGGTCATCAGGGTCAGTCCGCCGAGCAGCAGCACCCGGGACCCGTAACGGTCGAGGAGGACGCCGATCGGCACCTGGAGGCCGGCGTACACCACGAGCTGGAGGACGGTGAAGAACGACAGCTGCGTCGCGGTGATCCCGAAGCGCTGGGTGGCGAGCAGCCCGGCCACACCGAGCGAGCTGCGGTTGAACACCGCGAGCACGTAGACCGACAGGGCCGCCAGCCAGATCACCCACGCCCGGCGTCTGCCGATGTCGTGGATCTGCTCGGCCATCGGCCCCATGATCCACCACCCACTCCACCGGGCGCCGACCAGTCCACCGAATGCCGGCGGTTGAGAAGCGAGCTCTGCGACCGGCGACCAGGGTTGCGCGCCCCCAGGTCCCGACACGGCCTCGCCACGCGGCTCCCGGGCTCGACCACCGAAGACCGGCGGTTGAGGAGCGAGCTCTGCGAGCGTCACGAAACCCCGTGACGATGTCTGCCCCCGGCGACCAGGGTGGCGCGCCCCAGGTCCCGACACGGCCTCGCCACGCGGCTCCCGGGCTCGACCACCGAACACCGGCGGTTGAGGAGCGAGCTCTGCGAGCGTCGCGAAACCCCGTGACGATGCCTGCCCCCGGCGACCAGGGTTGCGCGCCCCAGGTCCCGACACAGCCTCGCCAGGCTGCCCCCCGGCTCGACCACCGAACACCGGCGGTTGAGGAGCGAGCTCTGCGAGCGTCACGAAACCCCGTGACGATGCCTGCCCCCGGCGACCAAGGTTGCGCGCCCCAGGTCCCGACACAGCCTCGCCAGGCTGCCCCCCGGCTCGACCACCGAAGGGTCCCGGGTCGACCGACGACGACCCGTCAGATGATGGGCACCGTCCAGACCACGGTGGTGCCGCCGAGGTCGGGGACCTCTGCGATGGCCATGGAGCCGTTCCGGTTCTCCGCCCGGCGCCGCATGTTCTCGAGTCCACTGCGGCGCGACGCCTCGACGATCCCCGTGCCGTCGTCGCTGATCGTGACCGTCAGCCGCTTGGTGGTGGCGAAGACACTGAGCTGGGCTCTCGTCGCCGACGAGTGACGGGCGACGTTGGACAGCCCCTCCCGTACGACGGCCGTCACGTCGCGCACCAGATCCGCCGTGGCGACCGAGTCGAGCGGACCGTCGAGGTCGGCTCGCGGGGCGAAGCCGAGGACCGGCTGGAGCTCCAGGATCACGTCCATGACGGCCGCGCGCAGACCACCCGGCACGGGCGGCTCGAGCTGGAAGATCGAGACCCGGATCTGCTTGATCGCGTCGTCGAGGTGGTCCACCACCTCCTGGAGGGCCTTCACCGCAGTCGGATCGGTGACGCTCGACGCTGTCGCCTGTACGACGAGCCCGGCGGCGAAGACCTGCTGGATGACGTGGTCGTGGAGGTCGCGGGCGATGCGGGCCCGGTCCTCCAGGAGCAGCACGCGTTGCTGGTCGCGCCGTGCCTCTGCGAGCTCCAGGGCGATCGCGGCGTGGTTCGCGAAGGTGGTGGCCATCTCGGCGTCCACCTCGGTGAACGGACGCCGGTCCGGACCGCGCATCGCGACCAGCGTTCCGCGGACCTCCTCGCGCCCCAGCAGGGGTAGAACCATCACCGGCCCCACCTGGACCTGCCCCGAGAGGTAGATCGTGCGGCCGTCGACGCTCGAGGTGTCCTCGGCGTCGACGAGACGGACCGGCTTGCCGGTCTGGATGACGTACTCGCTCAAGGTGCCGGAGGCGGCGTACCTCGCGTCCTGGAAGCCGGCCGATCCGTGCCCCTCGGCCACGGCGACGAGCAGCTCGGTGTCGACCGGCAGCACCACCGTCGTCAGGTCGGAGTCGGCCAGCGCGTGCACGCTGCGCGCGACCAGGCGCAGCGCGGCGTCGTCGCCTGCGAGTACGCGGCGGGTCACCTCGGTGGACGCGGCCAGCCACTCGTGCCGGAGCCGGGCCTCCTCGAACAGCCGCGCGTTCTGGACGGCGACCCCGGCCGTGGCCGCCAGCGCCTGGACCAGCTCCTCGTCCTCGTCGCTGAACGCAACGGCCTGGGTGCGGGTCAGGTAGAGGTTGCCGTAGTCGGCGTCCCGCACTCGGACCGGTACGCCGAGGAACGCGCGCATGGGTGGGTGGCCCTCAGGGAAGCCGACCGCGTTCTCGTGCCCCCCCACGTCGTCGACCCGGATCGCCTGCTGCTTCTCGATCACCAGCCCCAGCAGCCCGCGACCTTCGGGTAGGTGGCCGATCGCGCGCACCGTCTCCTCGTCCATGCCGACGTGGACGAACTCCTCGAGCACGTCGTCCGGCCCGACCACCCCCAGGGCGCCGTAGTCGGCACCCACCAGGTGCACGGCGGACTCGACGATGCGCCGCAGCACCACCGCCAGGTCGAGGTCGGCGACGATGGTGCGGTTCGCCTCGAGCAGCGCCCGCATCCGGTCATCGGCGACGTCCCCGTGATCCGCCACCCCCTGACGATAGACCGTTGTCGTCGGTCGGGCGCCGGACCGGAGCTCAGACGGTGGCCGCGGTGCTGGCCGCGGCCCGACGCTCGAGGCGGGCCGGCGCCGGGACGATCACCACGGGGACCGGCGCGTGCCGGACGCAGTACTCGGCGACCGAGCCCAGGACCTGCGCGCTGGCGCTGCTCGGGTTGCCGCTGCCGACCACGACCATGGACGCCGTGTCGGCGCGGGCGACCAGAACGCGGCCGGCGTAGTCGTGCACGACGGTGCGGGTCAGGTTGGGCACGTTCTCGCCGCGCTCCTCGACGCAGCGGGCCACGACGTCACCCTGCATCTGGTGCACCCGGGCACGACCCTCCGCGAGAGCGTCGGAGTCCGGCGTCGAGTCGACGGTGCTCCCACCGAGCCAGGCCGTGACGACCTCCACCGTGCAGCCCCGCTCCCAGCCCTCGGAGAGCGCGAACGCCAACGCTGCGGCCGCGCCCGAGCTCGCGTCGACGCCGACCACGATGGCGCCACCCTGGTCTCCCACGGGGCCAGCGTGGCGTCCGGCGCGAGCCGGCCGCATCCACCCATTGGCCCGGATCCGAGGGACGTTCGTCCCATCAGGCGGCGACGGCCGACCCTGCCGGATCCTCCGCCCGGAACTCACCCTGCTGAGCGTGAGGAGTCCGCGCATCCACCTCTGGTACGACGTCGGCTGGCCGATCGCGACCGGCCTGGGCACGGGGCTGGGCCTGGTCGCGGCGTACCGGTGGACCGGGCCGCTGATGTTCGTCGTGGCGTTCGCCGTGCTCGAGGTGACGGTCGCGCCGGTGGCGTGGAGCCTGCTGACCGAGGCGGGCTTCGACGTACGCCGCATCGTGCTGCGGGTCGCCCCGGCCGGTGCCATCGCGCTGCTGGCCGTGGTCGGGCTCTCCGACCTGATCGGCGGCTGGACGTTCCTCGTCGCCGCCCTCGCCGTCCTCACCTCGCCTCTCCTCCAGGGGTGGCAGGAGGCCGGCGTGCGCGCGGCCGTGATGAGCCGGGTCTCGACACGCTCCGAGACCAGGCGGCGCTTCGACGAGATCGTCGCGCACGGGTTCGAGGCGGGCGACGAGGGCCTCCCGCCCCGGTGACTCGTCGGCTGCGGGCCTCCGTTCAGCTGAGGACGCGGCGTACCTCGCGGGCGACCTCGACGTCCTCGCGCGAGGTGACGACGACCGTGCGCACGGCGGCGTCGGGCGCCGACAGGTCGGCGTCGCCCGTCGCTTCGTTGGCCTGCGGGTCGATCGCGACACCGACGTGACCGAGGCCGGCGCAGGCCGCGTTCCGGAGCTCGGGCGAGTGCTCGCCCATGCCTCCGGTGAACACCAGCAGGTCCAGCCCACCGGCGCTGGCGACCATCGAGCCGACCTCGCGGCAGAGGCGGTGGACGTAGACGTCGAACGCCAGCCGGGCGTCGGCGTCACCGGCCGCCCTGGCGGCCAGCACGTCGCGCAGGTCACCGGAGGTCCCGGACAGTCCCTTCAGGCCCGACTCGTGCTCGAGCACGTGGCCCAGGGTCGTGACGTCAACACCGGCGTTCTCCAGCAGCCACAGCACGAGTCCGGGGTCGACGGAGCCGACCCGGGTCTGCATCACCAGCCCCGCCAGCGGGGTGAAGCCCATCGTGGTGTCCACCGACCGGCCGCCGACGACTGCACAGAGTGACGCGCCCGCGCCGAGGTGGCAGGTCACCGTCCGCAGGTGGGCGAGGTCGCGGCCCACGATGGCGGCTCCCCGCCGAGCGGCGTACGCATGGGAGAGGCCGTGGAAGCCGTAGCGCCGAAGGCCGAAGCGGTGGTTCCACTCCCGCGGGACGGCGTACGTCGCCGCCGCGTCCGGGATCGTCGCATGGAACGCCGTGTCGAATGCCGCGACCGCGGGCGTCGACGGCAGCAGGCCACCCACCGCCCGCACGGCCGCGAGGGCCCGGGGGTTATGCAGCGGAGCCAGGTCCGCGATGGCATCGAGGTCCGTGAGCACCTGGTCGTCGAGTCGGACCGACTCCCGATAGCTGGGACCGCCGTGCACGACCCGGTGCCCCACCGCGTCCGGCTCCGGCACGTCGTCGAGGAACTCCCGGAGCCCGTCGAGGTCGTCGGCCCCGCTCCAGCGCTCGACGGTCGTCTCCCGGCTGACGTCGTCGCCGTCGACGATGCTCAGCTTGAGGCTGCTCGACCCGGTGTTGACGACCAGGACGCGCACGGCGCTCAGGCCTCAGGGGCGTTGCGGGCAGGGTGCGGGGTGGTGACGCGGGGCCCGCCTGCGGCGCCCCACTGCCACTCGCGCACCTCGGGCAGGTCCTCGCCGTACGTGCGAGTGTGCACGCGGTGCTCGATCAGCCGGTTGCGCAGCCACTCGCGCGCGTGGGCGCCGCGGTTCTGCAGGCGCGGCACGCGGTCGATCACGTCCAGTGCGAGGTCGTAGCGATCCACCTGGTTGAGGACGGTCATGTCGAAGGGTGTCGTCGTGGTGCCCTCCTCCTTGTACCCGCGCACGTGGAAGTTGTCGTGGTTGGTGCGGCGGTAGGTCAGCCGGTGGATGAGCCACGGATAGCCGTGGTAGGCGAAGATCACCGGCTTGTCCCGGGTGAACAGGGCGTCGAAGTCGGCGGCAGGCAGCCCGTGGGGGTGCTCGGCATGGTCCTGCAGCCGCATCAGGTCGACGACGTTGACGAAGCGCACCCGTAGGTCGGGGAAGAAGCCCTGGAGCAGGTCGACCGCGGCGAGGGACTCCATCGTCGGCACATCGCCGGCGCACCCCATCACCACGTCGGGCTCCTCGCCCTCGTCGCTGCTCGCCCACTCCCAGATGCCGATGCCCTTGGTGCAGTGGGCGACGGCCCGGTCCATGTCGAGGTACTGCAACGCCGGCTGCTTCCCGGCCACGATCACGTTGACGTACTGCTTGCTGCGCAGGCAGTGGTCGGCCACGGACAGCAGGCAGTTGGCGTCGGGCGGCAGGTAGACCCGGATCACGCCGGCCTTCTTGTTCACCACGTGGTCGATGAAGCCGGGGTCCTGGTGCGAGAAGCCGTTGTGGTCCTGGCGCCACACGTGGGAGGTGAGCAGGTAGTTCAGCGACGCGACCGGACGCCGCCATGGGATGCGGTTGCTGCTCTCCATCCACTTGGCGTGCTGGTTGAACATCGAGTCCACGATGTGGACGAACGCCTCGTAGCAGGAGAAGAACCCGTGGCGCCCGGTGAGGAGGTAGCCCTCCAGCCACCCCTGGCAGGTGTGCTCGGACAGGATCTCCATCACCCGGCCGTCGCGGGCGAGGTGGTCGTCGTAAGGGAAGGTCTCGGCGTTCCAGGTGCGGTCGGTGGCCTGGAGGACGTCCTGGAGCCGGTTGGAGTTGTTCTCGTCGGGCGAGAACAAGCGGAACCGGTCGTCGTTCCCGGCCATCACGTCCCGCAGGAAGGTGCCGAGCACCTTGGTCGCCTCGACGGCGCCGGTACCGGGGTCGGCCACGGGTACGGCGTACTCGCGGAAGTCGGGCAGCCGGAGGTCGCGCAGCAAGAGGCCGCCGTTGGCGTGCGGGTTGGCGCTCATCCGGCGGGCGCCGGCGGGATGGAGGTCCCGGATCTCCGCCACGGGCGCACCCGTCTCGTCGAACAGCTCGTCGGGTCGGTAGCTGCGCAGCCACTCCTCGAGGATCGCGCGGTGCTCGTCGTTGCCCCGTGCGTCCGCGAACGGCACCTGGTGGGAGTGCCAGTAGCCCTCGACCCGCTGGCCGTCGACCTCCTTGGGCCCCGTCCAGCCCTTCGGGCTCCGGAGCACGATCATCGGCCAGGACGGCCGGTCGGTGAGCTCGCCGGCGCGGGCCCGCTGCTGGATCTTCGCGATCTCGTCGAGCGCGTGGTCGAGGACCCCGGCGAAGGCCTGGTGCATGGCCTCGGGGTCGTCGCCGGTGACGAAGTGGGGGATGTGGCCGTAGCCGCGGAGCAGGAGGTCGAGCTCCTCCTCCGGGATCCGCGCGAGCACGGTCGGGTTCGCGATCTTGTAGCCGTTGAGGTGCAGGATCGGCAGTACGGCGCCGTCGCGCGCCGGGTCGAGGAACTTGGTGCTGTGCCAGCTCGTCGCGAGCGGGCCGGTCTCTGCCTCCCCGTCGCCGACGATCGCGGCGACGACGAGGTCGGGGTTGTCGAACGCCGCGCCGTACGCGTGGGACAGGGAGTAGCCGAGCTCGCCACCCTCGTGGATCGAGCCCGGCGTCTCGGGCGCCACGTGGCTCGGGATGCCGCCGGGGAACGAGAACTGCTTGAACAGCCGCGCCATCCCCTCGACGTCCTGGGTGATGTCGGAGTACGTCTCGCTGTAGCTGCCCTCGAGGTACGACGCCGCCACCAGGCCCGGACCGCCGTGGCCCGGCCCGATCACGTACACCATGTTCAGGTCGCGGGCCATGATCGCCCGGTTCAGGTGGGCGTAGACGAAGTTGAGCCCCGGGGTCGTCCCCCAGTGCCCGAGCAGCCGCGGCTTGACGTGCTCCGGGATCAGCGGCTCACGCAGCAGGGGGTTCGCCATCAGGTAGATCTGCCCGACCGACAGGTAGTTGGCTGCGCGCCACCAGCGGTCGAGGCGGTCGAGCTCGTCGGCGTCGAGGACCGACGAGGCGTAGGACGTCGCGGTGCTGCTCATCGGGGCACCTCCATGCCCTCGAACGTAGGCACCCGAGGGCCGACACGCCAACGACGATCCTCACCGGTGAGACGGCGAACCCCGGTGACGGCGACTCGCGTCGTACGCCGGCACCGGGGCGGTGGTGGCAGATCCAGGATTCGAACCTGGGTAGGCATACGCCGACGGATTTACAGTCCGCTCCCATTGGCCGCTCGGGCAATCTGCCATGCCCCTCGCCCCGCTGTGGCGGGCCGCTCGGGCGGTCGGAAGAATAGCAAGGCACGACCGGAGACCCGAAACCGCCAGGGAGGCAGGCCGATGGCCGACAGCTCGTTCGACATCGTGAGCAAGATCGACCGTCAGGAGGTCGACAACGCGCTCGGCCAGACGGCCCGCGAGATCGCGACCCGCTTCGACTTCAAGGGAACCGGCGCCACCATCGAGTGGCAGGGCGAGCACGCCATCGAGATCAGCGCGTCGGCCGACGACCGGGCGAACGCCGTCCTCGACGTCTTCAAGCAGAAGCTGGTCAAGCGCAACCAGAGCCTGAAGATCCTCGACGCCTCCGAGCCGCGCCAGTCGGGCCAGGTCTCCAAGATCTCGATCGCCCTCAAGGAGGGCATCAGCTCGGAGAACGCCAAGAAGATCTCCAAGCTGATCCGCGACGAGGGCCCCAAGGGCGTGAAGGCTCAGATCCAGGGCGACGAGCTCCGGGTGTCGAGCAAGAAGCGCGACGACCTCCAGGCGGTGATCGCGCTGGTCAAGCAGCAGGACTACGACTTCGCGGTGCAGTTCACCAACTACCGCTGAGCGTGCGGCGAGTTCCCCGCTCGAGCGGGGAACTCTGCACTTAGAGGAGCAAATTTCCCCCACTAAGTGTCGAATTCCCCGCTCAGGCGGGGAATTCGCGCGAAGGGGTCGGTGGTGCCGCCGGCGCGCCCTGCCTGCGGCACCACCGCCCCCGCGTCGGCCTCCGGACGGATCGGAGGCCGCCCTCTCACCCGACCAACAGCGACTTCATGGCCGGAACAGTGGCCGCGCCGTGGGACGGGGTGAGCCAGACGCGCTGACCCTCCTTGAGGTCGAGCGTCCGAGCGTGGGCACGGGTGGTCACGACCGCGACCTCCTGGCCCTCCTCGGTGCCGGCCACGAGGCGCACCTCGAAGCCGACCCGGGTGAGCCGGAGGATGTCGGCGGACGTGCTGCCCGCGAGGTCCGGGTTCAGGGAGATCTCGATGTCGTGCGGCCGCAGCCGGACGTCGCCGAGCTGGGTCACCTCACCGAGGAAGCTCATCACGAAGTCGTTGGCCGGCTCGTCGTACAACGAGTCCGGCGTCCCGACCTGCTCGATCCGGCCGTCGTTGATCACCACGATCTCGTCGGCGACCTCCATGGCCTCCTCCTGGTCGTGCGTGACGAACACGGTGGTCACCGGCACCTCGTCGTGGAGCCGGCGCAGCCACTCGCGCAGCTCCTTGCGGACCTTCGCGTCGAGGGCGCCGAACGGCTCGTCGAGCAGCAGCACCTTCGGCTGTACGGCGAGCGCCCGCGCCAGCGCCATGCGCTGACGCTGACCACCCGACAGCTGGGAGGGCAGCCGGTCGGCGAACTGGGACAGGTGGACCAGCTTGAGCAGCTCGTCGACCCGCGCGCGTACCTCGGCCTTCGGCTTGCGCCGGATCTCGAGGCCGAAGGCGACGTTCTTCGCCACCGTCATGTGCTTGAAGACCGCGTAGTGCTGGAACACGAAGCCGACGTTGCGCTTCTGCGGCGACATCCGCGTCGCGTCGACGCCCTCGATGTTCACCGACCCGGAGTCGGCCTTCTCGAGGCCGGCGATGATCCGCAGCAGTGTGGACTTGCCACCGCCGGACGGGCCGAGCAGGGCGGTGAGCTGCCCGGTGGGCAGGGACACGTTGATGTCCTCGAGCGCGACGAAGTCGCCGAAGCGCTTGTTCACGTCTTTGATCTCGATACTCATGAGTGGGACTCCTTGGGGCGCAGCAGGGAGACGACGAGGATGCAGGCGACGCTGATCATCACGAGGATGAACGAGACCGCGTAGGCCTCACCCGGGGCGAAGTTGTTGTACTTCTGCTCCACCACCAAAGGCGCCGTCTGCGTCTGACCGGTGAGGTTGCCCGAGACGATCTTGAGGGCACCGAACTCGCCGAGCGAGCGGGCCAGGGTGAGCACGACGCCGTAGACGACGGCCCACTTGATGGCCGGCAGGGTGATCCGGCGGAGCACTTGGACGGCGTTGGCGCCGAGGCTGCGGGCCGCCTGCTCCTGGTCGTCGCCGACCTCCTCGAGCACCGGCACGACCTCGCGTACGACGAGGGGCAGGGCCACGAAGCAGGTGGCCATGACCATGCCGGGGCTGTTGAAGATCACCATCAGCCCGTTGGCCTCGAGGGTCGGGCCGAACCAGCCGTACCGGCCGCTGTAGACCAGCATCAGGGCCAGGCCGATCACGATGGGCGAGACCGACATCGGCAGGTCGATCAACGCCGAGATCACCCGCTTGCCGGGGAACTCGTAGCGGACCAGCAACAGGGCCATCCCGACGCCGAAGACGGTGTTGATCAGGACGGCGTAGATCGAGATCTCCACCGTGACCGCCAGGGCGTGGGTGACGTCGGGGTCGGAGAACGCCTGGTTGAAGCTCGTCCAGCCGTCGGCGAACGTCCGCTGCCCGAGCGTGATCACCGGCCAGCCGACCAGCATGAACACGTAGCCCAGGGCCAGCACTCGCACGGTCCACTTGACCGGGGTCGACAGCTCAACCACGGCGGGCCACCCGTCGCTGGAGGATGTCCAGGGCCACGATCACCAGGAGCGCGACGCCGAGCATGATCGTGGCGAGCGAGGCGGCAGCGGTGCGGTTGCCGCCCTCGATGAAGCTCAGCACTCGCACCGACACGGCCTCGGTGCGGAACGGCAGCGAGCCACTGAGCAGCACCAGCGAGCCGTACTCCGAGATCGCCCTGGCGAAGGACAGCGCCGCGCCCGCCGCGATCGCGGGGATGATCGACGGCAGCACGATGCGCCGGAGGATCGTGAGCCGGGTCGCCCCGAGGGACGCCGCAGCCTCCTCGACGTCGGCGTCGAGCTCGGCCAGAACCGGCTGCACGGTGCGCACGATGAACGGCAACGTCACGAAGGCCAGGGCCAGGGTCACCGAGGTCCGCGTGTTGGACACGTTGACGCCGAGGGGGCTCTCCGGCCCATAGAGGCCGAGGAGCACGAGTCCGGCGACGACCGTGGGCATCGCGAACGGGATGTCGATGACCAGGTCCAGCAGGCGCTTGCCCCAGAACCGATCACGGACCAGCACCCAGGCGATCATGGTGCCCATCACCACGTTGATCGCGGTGACGAGGAGGGACTGTCCGACGGTCAGCTTGATCGCTGCCCAGGACTGCGGGTTCTTGAAGGTGTCGATGTACCCGCTCCAACCCCCGTCACCGGCGGTCGCGACGATGGCGGCCAACGGGATCAGGACCAGCAGGCTGAACCACACCATGGCGATCCCGAGCCCGAGACTCGACCCCGGGGTGAGCGTGGTTCGGACACCCGGACGGCCGCGCCCGACCGCCCGGGTGTCCTGACTGAGGACGGCAGTTGACATCAGATGTCAGCCACCGATGTTGAGGCCCGCGATGATCTTCGAGATCAGACCGGTGTCCTCGCCGAAGTACTTCGGGTCGGCCTCGGGCCAACCACCGAAGTCGTCGTTCAGGGTGTAGAGCGTCTTCACCGTCGGGTAGGGGTCGCTCGGGTCCTCGGCGCCCGGCACCTCTGTCTGCACACCGTCGATGACCGGCCGGAACCCGGCCTTCGCGTAGAGGGTCTGACCCTCCTTGCTGAGCTGGAAGTCCAGGAAGTCCTTCGCCGCGGGCGTCGCGTCGGTGGTGACCGCGGCGGGGTTCTCGATCAGCAGCGTGTCGTCCGGGATCACGTAGTCCACGTCGTTTCCGGCGGCACGGGATGCGATCGAGTCGTTCTCGTAGGCCACCAGCACGTCACCGTTGCCGGCGAGGAACGACGCCATCGCGTCGTTGCCGCTTGCGGGCATCGCGATGGTGTTCTCGAGCAGCTTGGTGACGTACTGCTTGGCCTTGGCGTCGCTGCCGCCCGGCGCGTGAGCGGCATGGGCCCAGGCGGCCAGCAAGTTCCACTTCGCCGAGCCCGAGGACTCGGGGTTGGGGGTGACCACCTTGACACCCGGCTTGGTGAGGTCCTCCCAGGTCTTGATGCCCAGCGGGTTGCCCTTGCGCACGAGGAACACCACGATCGAGTCGGTCAGGATGCCGTCGGTGGCGTTCTGGTTCCAGTCCTTGGAGACGTCACCGGAGTCGACCAGCTTGGCCATGTCGGGCTCGAGGGAGAAGTGCACCTCGTCGGCGTGCAGACCGCCGATGACGGCCCGCGCCTGGTCGCCGGAAGCGCCGTACGACGTCGTGAACTTCACGCCCTTGCCCTCGTCGGTCTTCTGGAAGGCCGCGATGAGTCGCTCGTTGGCCGTCTTCATGACGGAGAAGCCGACGACGCTGACGGAGTCGCTGTCGCCGGAGCTTCCGCTGGAAGCGGCGCAGCCGGACAGGATGGCCGGCACGGCGAGAGCCGCGGCGGTCAGCGCGAGGAGCCTGGTCCGCTGGATCATGGTGGATCTCTTTCGTTCTCGGGTGTTCAACGTAAGTCACGTTGTTTGATAGACAATAGCAGGACCACCTCGGGGACACGTCATCGGGGTTGGGTACGCGCGTGTCGGGGCGGGTCTGCTAGGAGCACCGCGGCGACCGATCTCGCCATATCCGACTCGGGGCGGCCGCGGGCGTGCCCAGGCTCACTGTCCGAAACCGCATGATCGGTTCGGCTCCTGCCCAGGGCGGGACTATCGTGGGGGAGTTGCGTCGAGCACCGCACGAGTTGCCACGACACGCCGCCATCCGCAGAAGGAAGTGCACGTAGGTTGTCCAAGCAGGTCAAGCGCCTCGACCGCGTGATCATCCGGTTCGCCGGCGACTCGGGCGATGGGATGCAGCTCACCGGCGACCGCTTCACCCAGGAGTCCGCAGCCTTCGGCAACGACCTGTCGACGTTGCCGAACTTCCCGGCCGAGATCCGTGCCCCCCAGGGCACCCTGCCGGGCGTCTCGTCGTTCCAGGTGCATTTCGCCGACCACGACATCCTCACTCCGGGCGACGCACCCGACGTCCTGGTGGCGATGAACCCCGCGGCACTGCGGGCGAACCTCGCGGACCTGCCCCGCGGTGCCACGATCGTCGTCGACACCCACGACTTCACCGCGCGCAACCTGACCAAGGCCGGGTACGCCGACAACCCGCTCGAGGACGACAGCCTCGCGGAGTACGACGTGCACGCCCTCGACCTGACCGGCATGACGGTCGAGGCGGTCAAGGAGTTCGGGCTCTCCCGCAAGGACGCCGCCCGCGCGAAGAACATGTTCGCGCTGGGTCTGCTGTCGTGGCTGTACGGTCGGCCGACGGAGTCCACGATCGCGTTCCTGCAGAAACGCTTCGCGAAGGTGCCGGACATCCGCGACGCCAACGTGACGGCGTACCGCGCCGGGTGGAACTTCGGCGAGACCACCGAGACCTTCGTCGTCTCCTACGAGGTGAAGCCGGCGCCGATGCCGGTCGGCACCTACCGCAACATCACCGGCAACCTCGCGCTGGCCTACGGCCTCATCGCCGGCAGTGTGCAGTCGGGTCTCAAGCTGTTCCTGGGCTCCTACCCGATCACGCCGGCCTCCGACATCCTCCACGAGCTGAGCAAGCACAAGGCGTTCGGCGTCACGACGTTCCAGGCCGAGGACGAGATCGCCGGCATCGGCGCCGCCATCGGCGCGTCGTTCGCCGGCAACCTCGGCGTGACCACGACGTCCGGGCCGGGCATCGCGCTGAAGTCCGAGTCGATCGGGCTCGCCGTGATGACCGAGCTGCCGCTGCTCGTCGTCGACGTACAGCGCGGCGGGCCGTCGACGGGTCTGCCGACCAAGACCGAGCAGGCCGACCTGCTGCAGGCGATGTTCGGACGCAACGGCGAGTCGCCGGTCCCGATCGTCGCGCCGCGCTCCCCCGGCGACTGCTTCGACGCCGCGCTCGAGGCGATCCGGATCGCGGTCACCTACCGCACGCCGGTGATGTTGCTCTCCGACGGCATGCTCGCCAACGGCTCCGAGCCGTGGCGCATCCCCGAGCTCGACGAGCTGCCGGTGATCGACCCGGCGTTCGCGACCGAGACCAACCACGGCGACGGGGATGACGCCGAGTTCTGGCCGTACCTCCGCGACGAGCAGACCCTGGCCCGCCCGTGGGCCGTCCCCGGTACGCCGGGGCTCGAGCACCGCATCGGCGGCCTCGAGAAGGGCGACGGCCACGGGAACATCTCCTATGACCCCGCCAACCACGACTTCATGGTCCGCACGCGTGCTGCGAAGGTGGAGCGGATCGCCGAGTCGCTGCCGCCGCTCGAGGTCGACGACCCGGACGGCCTCGCCAAGGTGCTGGTGCTGGGCTGGGGCTCGACGTACGGCCCGATCGGCGCCGGCGTACGCCGGGTGCGTGCTGCGGGCTACCACGTCGCGCAGGTGCACCTGCGTCACCTGAACCCGTTCCCGCGCGACCTCGGCGAGGTGCTGAAGCGCTACGACAAGATCCTGATCCCCGAGATGAACCTCGGGCAGCTCGCGATGCTGGTCCGGGCGCGCTACCTCGTCGACGCGGTCGGCTACAACCACGTGCGCGGCCTGCCCCTCAAGGCGGCCGAGCTGGCCGAGGCGATCGGAAACCTGGTGGCCGAGGCCGAGGGCATCGAGGTCGACCTGACGGCCCACAGCTTCCACGCCGCGAGCGGAGGAGAGTCATGAGCACCGCCGACCTGCCCCTCCCCGTGATGCGCAGCGGCATCGAGTCGGTGCCGACGCTGCCGGAGGGCGCCGCACCTCAGACCGGCAAGGACTTCACCAGCGACCAGGAGGTGCGCTGGTGCCCGGGGTGTGGTGACTACGCCGTGCTGAAAGCCGTGCAGGGCTTCCTGCCCGACCTGGGCCTGCGGCGCGAGAACATCGTCTTCGTCTCGGGCATCGGCTGCTCGTCGCGCTTCCCGTACTACCTCGAGACCTACGGGATGCACTCGATCCACGGGCGGGCGCCGTCGATCGCGACCGGCATCGCCACCACCCGCGAGGACCTGTCGGTGTGGGTGGTCACCGGAGACGGTGACGCGCTGTCGATCGGTGGCAACCACCTGATCCACGCCCTGCGACGCAACGTCAACATGACGATCCTGCTGTTCAACAACCGGATCTACGGCCTGACCAAGGGGCAGTACTCCCCCACGTCCGAGGCCGGCAAGATCACCAAGTCGACCCCGATGGGGTCGCTCGACCACCCTTTCAACCCGGTGTCGCTGGCGCTCGGCGCGGAGGCGACGTTCGTCGCGCGGACCATCGACTCCGACCGCAAGCACCTCACTGGCGTCCTGTCGGCCGCAGCCGAGCACCGCGGCACGTCGTTCGTCGAGATCTACCAGAACTGCCCGATCTTCAACGACGGCGCGTTCGACGCGGTCAAGTCGCCGACCACCCGCGACGAGGCGATCATCCCGCTCGTCCACGGTGAGCCGATCCGGTTCGGCGTCGACGGCAGCAAGGGCCTGATCCGCGACAACGCCACCGGTGGGGTGAAGGTGGTCGAGGTCGGCGACGCCCCCGACCAGGTCTCGCCCGCTGACCTCTTGGTCCACGACGCCCACAGTCCGGACGCGACGACCGCCTTCGCGATCTCGCGCCTCACCGACGCCGGGCGCCTCCACCAGGCGCCGATCGGGATCTTCCGCCAGGTCGTCCGCCCGACGTACGACGACCAGGCGCGCGACCAGATCGCCCAGGCCGCCGCCGGCGTCGAGGGCGACCAGTCCGCTCGGCTGGCCGCCCTGATCGGTGGCGGCGACACCTGGACCGTCGCGTAAGCCTCTCCCATGACTGAGTCCCGGCGCGGCTTGCTGCTCGGTGTCGCGGCGTACTCGATCTGGGGGCTGTTCCCGCTGTACTGGCCGCTGCTGGAGCCGGCCGGCGCGGTCGAGATCCTGGCCCACCGGATGATGTGGTCGCTGGTCACGATGGGCGTGCTGGTGATCGTGCTCGGGCGTACGGCGGCCTTCCGGCGGGTGGTCTCCGAGGGCCGGGTCGCTCGACTGCTGGCCCTGGCGGCGGTGCTGATCACCGTCAACTGGGCGGTCTACATCTGGGGCGTAAACAACGGGCACGTCGTCGAGACCGCGCTGGGGTACTTCATCAACCCGCTCGTGACGGTGCTGATGGGCGTCTTCATCCTCGGCGAGCGGTTGCGGCGCTGGCAGTGGGCGGCGATGGCGGTGGCTGGGCTGGCCGTCGTGGTGCTCACCGTCGACTACGGCCGGCTTCCGTGGGTCGCTCTGATCCTGGCCCTGACCTTCGGCAGCTACGGACTGTGCAAGAAGCAGGCCAATGCACCCGCGATCGAGAGCATCACCTTCGAGACGATGCTGGTCGGCCCCTTGGCGCTCGGCTACGTCGTGTGGCTGGCATCCCACGGCGACTCGAACTTCGGCAACCACGGCCTCGGCCACGCGTTGCTGTTCATGACCACCGGCATCGTCACCGCCGTACCCCTGATCTGCTTCGGCGGCGCCGCGATCCGGGTCCCGATGGTGACCCTCGGGCTGCTGCAGTACCTGACTCCCACGCTGCAGTTCATCCTCGGCGTCGCCTACTTCCACGAGGACATGCCGACGGGTCGGTGGATCGGGTTCGTGCTCGTCTGGATCGCCCTGGCGATGTTCACCTACGACCTGATGCGCACCCGCCGCCGCGAGGTGCAGGTGCGGGTGCCGGTGCCGACGGCGACGACGCCCTGCCCGTGACGTCCTGCGAATGGCCCGGGTCGGTGAGCCAACCACATTCTCGGCCTCTAGAAGGTGGCTCACACACCGCCCGAGGAGGCCGCAGACGCCAGGGCGGTGAGCCAGCCACATTCTCGGCTTCCAAAACGTGGCTCACACACCGCCCACGGACGCCGCAGACGCCAGGGCGGTGAGCCAGCCACATTCTCGGCTTCCAGAAGGTGGCTCACACACCGCCCGGGTCAGGTCGAGCGGGTGGCGACGATGTCGGCGAAGTTCTCCAGGGCCTCCCTGACCGGGCCGGTCGGCAGGACGTCGAGGAGCGCCTTCGCCTCCTGGGCGCGGGCGACGACGTAGGCGCGGGCCTTGTCCATGGCCGGGTGGGCACGCAGCAGGGCGAGCGCCTCGGCGTGGAGGTCGTCGTCACTCAGGTCGGAGTCGAGGAGCTGGAGCAGGCGGGCGTCCTCGGGCCGGGTCGAGACACGCGCCATCAGCACCGGCAGTGTCGGGACACCCTCCCGGAGGTCGGTGCCGGGGGTCTTGCCGGACTCCCCCGAGTCGGAGTCGATGTCGAGGATGTCGTCGGAGAGCTGGAACGTCGTGCCGACGATGTCGGCGTACGCCGTGAGCGCCTCCTCGACCTCCGGGGTCGCGCCGCCGAAGCGGGCGCCGTAGCGCGCCGACGTCGCGATCAGGGATCCCGTCTTGCCGGCGACGACGTCGAGGTAGTGCTCGAGCGGGTCGTCGTCGGCGCCGGGCTTGACCGTCTCCTGGATCTGGCCCTCGACCAGCCGGGTGAAGGTCTGCGCCTGGATGCGGACGGCGTCGGCGCCGAGCTCGGCGGTGAGCTCGGAGGACTTCGAGAACAGGAAGTCGCCGGTGAGGATCGCCACGTGGTTGTCCCACCGCGCGTTGGCCGACTCAGCACCACGCCGGAGGGCGGCCTCGTCCATCACGTCGTCGTGGTAGAGCGACGCGAGGTGGGTCAGCTCGACGACGCACGCGGCGGTGATCACGTCCGGGGAGTCCGGGTGCGACCCCGCTTCGGCGGCGAGCAGCACGAGGAACGGCCGGAACCGCTTGCCGCCGGCCTCCATCAGGTGGCTGGCGGCGCTGGTGACGAACGGGGCGCGGCTGCGGACGTGGCCCGCGAGGGCGCGCTCGACCGCCTGCATCCGCTCGGCCAAGCGACCGGCGAGGGCGTCGTCGGTCACCGGCATCGCGAGCCCGGCGTCGCCGGACCGCGGTGGGGCGTCGTTCACCTGATGAATTGTCCCGCAGAGTGCGCCAGATCGAGAACCGGACCCGGTAGGACCCCCAGGGCCAGGGTCGCCACTGCGGACACTCCGATCGCCGCGGCCGCCAGGATCGACGGGTGTACGACGTAGGCGCTGTCGGCGTCGGGCTCGTGGAAGTACATCACCACGATCACGCGGACGTAGAAGAACGCCGCTGCCGCGCTGGCCAGCACCGCCACGACCACCACGGGCCACGCGCCGGCCGCGAGAGCCACCTCGAAGACGGCCCACTTCCCGGTGAAGCCCGAGGTCAGCGGGATGCCGGCCATGCCGAGCAGGAACAGTGCGAAGACACCGGCGACGACCGGCGAGTGCTTGCCGAGCCCGGCCCAACGGGAGATCGTCGACTGCTCGCCGGCCGAGTCACGGACCAGGCCGACGACGGCGAACGCGCCCAGCGTGGTGAGGCCGTAGGTCACGAGGTAGAACATGACCGCCTCGAGCGAGGTGATCTGTCCGGCGTGCAGCTCGCCCGCACCCTGCAGACCCAGCACGCCGGTGAGCAGGAAGCCGGTGTGGGCGATCGAGGAGTAGGCGAGCATCCGCTTCATGTCGCTCTGCACCAACGCCAGCACCGTGCCCACGACCATGGTGAGGATCGCGATGACCCACATCATCGGCTGCCAGGTCCAGCGCGCGCTGCCGAAGGCGACGTACAACAGGCGCAGGAGGGCACCGAACGCCGCGGCCTTCGTGGCCGCCGCCATGAACGCCGTGACCGCGGTCGGAGCGCCCTGGTAGACGTCGGGCATCCAGGCCTGGAACGGCGCCGCACCGACCTTGAACAACAGGCCGACGGTGACCATCCCCATGCCGATCACCAGCAGCGTCTGGTTGCCGGCGTTGTTGATCACGGCCTCGTTGATCGCGCCGAAGTCCATCGAGCCGGCGTAGCCGTAGATCAGGGCCACGCCGTAGATGAAGAAGCCGGACGAGAACGCGCCCAGCAGGAAGTACTTCATCGCGGCTTCCTGGCTGAGCAGGCGGCGACGACGGGCGAGGCCGCACAGCAGGTAGAGCGGGAGCGAGAGCACCTCGAGGGCGACGAACATCGTGAGCAGATCGCCCGCGGCCGGGAAGAGCATCATGCCGCCGACCGCGAAGAGCAGGAGCGGGTAGACCTCGGTGTGGTCGAGCCCCGCGGACTGGCGCTCGGACTCCGTGCCGGGCAGCGCAGCGGCCTGCCCCGCGAAGGCCGAGACCCCACCCTCGACGTGTCGCTCCGCGAAGAGCAGGACGCCGCCCAGGCTGAAGACCAGCACCACGCCCCACAGGAACATCGTCGGCCCGTCGAGGGCGACCGTCCCCTGCGACCCGAAGTAGCCCCGGGCCACGCCGCCCCCGCGGACGGTCAGCCGGTCGGCCACGATGCCGGTGCCGACCAGGGCGACGACGATCGCGCCGAGCGCGGTGCCGAACTGGGCGGCGTAGCGCCACTGCCGCGGCAGGAACGCCTCGATGAGTACGCCGACGCACGCCGCCCCGAACACGACGAGGATCGGCCACAGCGACCCGTAGGCGAGGTGCGGCTTGACGAAGGTGTCGGCCGCGGCGAGCGCGATCACTGCTGTCCTCCCTCGGTGGCGGGCAGGGTGTGGCCGTCGATCGCCACCGTCGGTGCCGGGTCGTGGACACCGACGTGCTGGAGCGTGTCGTCGACGTAGGGGTTGATCACCTTCATCAGCGGCATCGGGAAGAAGCCGAAGACGACCAGGGCCAGGAACAACGGCGCCAGCGTGCCGACCTCGCGGCGGTCCAGGTCGCGCGTCTCCTCGACGCGCCCACCTACGAGCTCCGGACCGGTCATGGCGCGCTGGTACATCCACAGGACGTACCAGGCCGTCCAGACGATCGCAGTCACCGCGATCGCGCCGACCCACCAGTGGTGCTGGAAGGCCGCGATCAGGACCAGGATCTCCGAGACGAACGGCGAGAGGCCGGGCAGGCTGAGCGCCGCGAGACCGAAGACCAGGAACAGCCCGGCCAGGACCGGTGCGACCTTCTCCACGCCGCCCATCGCCCGGATCGAGGCGGTGCCGCGACGCTTGATCAGGTAGCCGGCGACCAGGAACAGCGCAGCCGTGGCGATGCCGTGATTGACCATGTAGAGCACCGCACCCGAGCCGCCCTGGCTCGAGAGCACGAAGATGCCCAGCACGATGAAGCCGAAGTGGCTGACCGACATGTAGCCGAACAGCCGCAGCATGTCGTCCTCGCCGATCGCCACCAGCGCGCCGTACACGATGGAGATCAGGGCGAGCGTGATCACCACCGGTGTCGCCCACTGCGTGCCGTCGGGCAGCAGGCCCAAGCAGAAGCGCAGCATTCCGTAGGCGCCGATCTTGTCGAGCACGCAGACCAGCAGCACGCTCGTCCCGGTGGTCGCCTGCTCGGTGGTGTCGGGCAGCCACGTGTGGAACGGGAACAACGGCGCCTTGACCGCGAACGCGATGAAGAAGCCGACGAACAGCCACTTCTGGGTGTCCGGGTCGATCGTGATGCCCTGGAGGTCGCCGAAGAGGTACGACGGTGCGCCGTGCTCGGCGGAGACGACGTACAGACCGATCACCGAGGCGAGCATGACCAGTCCGCCGGCCAACTGGTAGATCAGGAACTTCACCGCGGCCCGGCGGCGCTTGTTGCCGCCGAAGCCGCCGACGAGGAAGTACGCCGGGATCAGCGTCGCCTCGAACACGACGTAGAAGAGGAACACGTCGGTGGCGGCGAACACCGCGATCGACAGCGCCTCGAGGGCCAGCGCCCAGGCGAAGAACGCCTTGGTGTGGCGGCTCTCGGCGGCCTCGTCGTCGTGCCGGAGCGTGGCGCCCGGGTCGGCGTCGTACCAGCTGGCGCCGATCACGATCGGCGTGAGCACCGCGGTCAGCAGCACCATCAGCAGGCCGAGACCGTCGACGCCCAGCGCGTAGTGGGCGCCGAAGGTCTTGATCCAGGTGTGCTCCTCGGTGAACTGGAACCCGCCGTCGAGGTCGTAGCCGAACGACATGACCACCGCGAGCACCAGCGTCAGCAGCGAGGTGCCGAGGGCGACCTGCTTGGGCAGCTCCAGCTTGTGCCCGGCGGGAAGCGCCGCGGTGGCGACCGCGCCGAGCAGAGGCACGACGATCAGAAGGGTGAGCCAAGGAAAGTCGTTCATTTCGGGGTCCCTGCGGCGTTGTTCGACGGGGGAGCGAAGCGGAGGAGGAGAAGAACGTCGTGGGGTGTTCTCATGCTGCGTTCACCGCCAGGAGGGCCGCGACCACGACGACGGCGCCGAGGAGCAGGGACAGGGCATAGGAGCGGACGAAGCCGGTCTGGGCGAGCCGGACGATCGAGCCGGTGCCGGCGGCACCGAGCGCCGTCCCCTCGACCACCCCGTCGACGCCGCGCCGGTCGAACGTCACCAGGCCCCGGACCAGCTGCGCACCCGGCCGGACGACGAGGGTGTCGTTGATCTCGTTGCCGTAGAGCTCGTTGCGGGCGGCGCGGGTCGCGAACGACACGTCCTGCGGCGCCTCGCGCGGCACCTCCTGCCGCTGGAACAGGTAGTAGGCGAGCGCGACACCGGCAGCCACGATGAGGACCACGATGATCGACGACACCAGCGCGGGCACGGGCGGGTTCTCCTCCAGCGCATGGCCGGTGACCGGCTCGAGGAAGTCGGCGATCCAGTTGCCGAGGAGCAGGACGCCGCCGAGCACCGACAGGGCCGCGAGCACGACCAGCGGAACGGTCATCACCGCGGGCGACTCGTGCGGGTGCACGTCGTCGGCCCACCGCTTCTGGGAGAAGAACGTCATCAGCATCAGCCGCGTCATGTAGAAGCCGGTGATGCCGGCGCCGAGCATCGCGAGGACACCGACGTACCAGTGCTCGGTGAGGGCGACCTCGATGATCTTGTCCTTGGACCAGAAGCCGGAGAAGCCCGGGAAGCCAATGATCGCGAGGTAGCCCATGGCGAAGGTCAGGAACGTCACCGGCATGACCCGGCTCAGGGCGCCGTAGTGGCGCATGTCGACGTCGTCGTTCATGCCGTGCATGACCGAGCCCGCACCGAGGAACATGTTCGCCTTGAAGAAGCCGTGGGTCAGCAGGTGGAAGATCGCGAACGGGTAGCCCGCGACGCCGAGGCCGGCGCCGAGCATCATGTAGCCGATCTGGCTCATGGTCGAGCCGGCCAGCACCTTCTTGATGTCGTCCTTGGCGCACCCGATGATCGCGCCCCACAGGAGCGTGACCACGGCGACGACCAGCACGACGGTGCGGGCATCGGGCGCGTAGTCGAAGACGAAGTTCGAGCGGACGATCAGGTAGACGCCGGCGGTCACCATGGTCGCCGCGTGGATCAGCGCCGAGACCGGGGTCGGGCCCTCCATCGCGTCGAGCAGCCAGGACTGGAGCGGCACCTGGGCCGACTTGCCGCAAGCCGCGAGCAGCAGGAGCAGGCCGAGGGCGGTCATGGTGCCCTCGGAGACCTTCCCGGCATTCGCGGAGATCGTCGAGAAGTCGGTCGTGCCGAAGGTGACGAAGAAGAGACCGACGCCCAGCGAGAGCCCGATGTCACCGACGCGGTTGAGCAGGAACGCCTTCTTGGCCGCGGCCGCCGCCGAGTGCTTGTACTGCCAGAAGCCGATCAGCAGGTACGACGCGAGGCCGACGCCCTCCCAGCCGAGGAACACGCCGAGATAGTTGGCCGAGAGGACCAGGGTCAGCATCGCCGCGACGAAGAGGTTGAGGTAGCCGAAGAACCGGGTACGACGAGGGTCGTGCTCCATGTAGCCGATGGAGTAGATGTGGATCAGCGAGCCCACACCGGTGATCAGCAGCAGGAACAGCGCCGACAGCGGGTCGTAGAGCAAGTCGGCCCCGACGTTGAGGTGGCCCGCCTCGAACCACGTGTAGAGGTGCTGGCTCACCTGGCGGTCGTCGCTGTTGCGGCCGAGCAGCGCGAAGAACATGACCAGGCTCAGCACGAACGACAGGACCGGCAGCGCGGCGCCGATCAGGGCGCCGTTCTTGTCCAGCCTCCCCTTCGCGAGGGGGCCACCGATCAGCAGGATCACCGCGCCCAGCAACGGGAACCCGATCACCAGCCAGAGCAGGGAGAAGACCCCGTCGGCCGACGACGGGTGCACCAACGGCGCGGCACCCTCGGCGAGAACGAACATCGACAGCGTCTCCTGTTATCTACTCAGTACTTCAGCAGGCTGGCGTCGTCGACCGAGGCCGACCGGCGCGTGCGGAAGATCGTCATGATGATGGCCAGGCCCACCACGACCTCGGCGGCGGCGACGACCATCACGAAGAACGCCGTGACCTGGCCGTCCAGGTTGCCGTTCTGCTTCGAGAACGCGACCAGGGCGAGGTTGGAGGCGTTGAGCATCAGCTCGACGCACATGAACACCACGATCGCGTTGCGGCGGGTCAGCACCCCCACGCAGCCGATCGTGAACAGGATCGACGACAAGACGACGTAGGGCGTCATGACACATCTCCACATGCGCCGGGGCCTCCGCGGAAGCGCGAGCTCATCGCGCGGAGCGCCGTCCGCGAGCGGTTTCGTGGGGTGACGTTCATGTAGCGGGGGCCTCCTCCTCGGTCGTGGCGGGAGCCGACGCGCCCCGACCCGCGTGGGGTGCGGCGCCGATCTGCTTCTCTACCTCGGCGACGTCCTCGGCCATGGCCGGGGCGGACCGGACGGTGCCCCGGGCGGCGAGGACCCGCGAGATCGAGGCCTCGGACGCCGTGCCGTCGGGGAGCAGGGCCGGTGTGTCCACGGCGTTGTGGCGTGCGAACACGCCGGGCGTCGGAAGGTTGCCCGGGTGCTTCCCGGAGGTGGCGTAGTCCTGCATGCGGCGGGCGGCCAGGTCGGCCTGCGTCGGCTTCGGCTCGAGGCGCTCGCGGTGGGCCAGCACCATCGCGCCGACGGCGGCGGTGATCAGCAGGGCGCTGGTCACCTCGAAGGCGAAGACCCAGTCGCTGAACAGGAGGTTGGCCAGCGCGGGGATGTTGCCGCTCGCGTTGGCGTCGTCCAGCCCGACCGTCGTACCGAGGCTGACCTGCCCGATGCCCACGACCAGCACGACACCCAGGAGCAGGCCGCCGATGATCGCCAGCGCCCGCTGGCCCCGGATCGTCTCGATGACCGAGTCGGACGCGTCGACGCCGACCAGCATCAGCACGAAGAGGAACAGCATCAAGATGGCGCCCATGTAGACCGCCACCTGCACGGCCGCGAGGAACGGCGCGTCGAGCGACAGGTACAGCATCGCCAGCCCGATCATCACGATCGCCAGCAAGAGGGCGGCGTGGACGGCCTTGCGGACGAACAGGATGCCGAGCGCGGCCAGCACCATGATCGGCGAGAGGACCCAGAACGTCGCCATCAGGCACCACCCTCTCCGGCGCCCGCCCGGCTGGCTTCCTTGTCGGGTGACTTGTCGGGTGACTTGCCGGGCGACTTGAAGGTGCCGCGGTAGTAGTCACCCTCGTCGTCGCCGAGACGCATCGGGTGCGGTGGCTGCTCCATGCCCGGCAGCAGAGGCGCCAGGAGGTCCTGCTTCTCGTAGATCAGGTCGGCCCGGTTGTCGTCGGCCAGCTCGTACTCGTTGGTCATCGTCAGCGCCCGGGTCGGGCAGGCTTCGATGCACAGCCCGCACAGGATGCAGCGCAGGTAGTTGATCTGGTAGACGCGGCCGTAGCGCTCGCCGGGGCTGAAGCGCTCCTCCTCGGTGTTGGAGGCACCCTCGACGTAGATCGCGTCGGCGGGGCACGCCCAGGCACACAGCTCGCAGCCCACACACTTCTCGAGGCCGTCTGGCCAGCGGTTGAGCTGGTGGCGGCCGTGGAAGCGCGGGGCCGTCGGCTGCTTCTCGAACGGGTACTGCTCGGTGACGACCTTCTTGAACATCGTCCGGAAGGTCACCCCGAAGCCCGCGACCGGGTCCCAGAGCTGCTCCTTGAGGGTCTTGCCCTCCTGCTGGGAGCTCATGACCCCTCCTCCTCGTGCGCTTCGTCGTCGTCGTCGGCACCCGGTCGGTCGCTGGTGACCACGTCGACCGATCCAGCGGGTTCCTCGGACGCGCCGCTCACGGTGCGTCCGGTGCCGAAGGTCAGGCCCGCGGCCGCTCCGCGCACAGCACCACCGGCCGGCATCGCCGGGACCGGGAAGCCGCCGGCGTACCCCTGGGGCTGTGCCTCCTGCTCGGGCTCCTCCTCGGTCTGCTGCTCGCCGAAGAAGAACACCGCCAAGAAGATCACGACGACGACCCCGAGCGTGATCAGGAGGTACTTCCGGTCGATGCCGCCGTCGAGGGACGCCGTGCGGACGGCCGCGACCATCACGATCCACAGCAGCGAGAACGGGATCAGCACCTTCCAGCCGAACGCCATGAACTGGTCGTAGCGCATCCGCGGCAGGGTGCCGCGCAGCCAGATGAAGATGAAGATGAAGAACATGACCTTGCCCATGAACCACAGGAAGGGCCAGTAGCCGGAGTTCGCGCCCGCCCAGACGTGGTCGATCCAGAACGGGACGTGCCAGCCGCCGAGGAAGAGCGTCGTCGCGAGCGCGGAGACGGTCGCCATGTTGATGTACTCGGCGAGGAAGAACAGAGCGAACTTCAGGCTGGAGTACTCGGTGTGGAAGCCGCCGACCAGCTCGCCCTCGGCCTCGGGGAGGTCGAACGGCGCGCGGTTGGTCTCACCGACCATCGCGATCGTGTAGATGATGAATGACGGCAGCAGGGTCAGCCCGAACCACAGCTTGTCCTGGGCCTCGACGATCTGGCTGGTCGACATCGAGCCGGCGTAGAGGAACACCGCGACGAGGGCCAGCCCCATCGCCACCTCGTAGGAGATCATCTGGGCGCTCGAGCGCAGGGCGCCGAGGAGGGAGTACGTCGAGCCGCTGGACCACCCGCCGAGCACGATGCCGTAGATGCCGATCGACGAGATCGCCAGGACGAAGAGCACCGCCATCGGCATGTCGGCCAGCTGCAGCGGCGTCGTGCGATCACTCCACGGCAGCTTCACCACGGGCCCGAAGGGGATCACCGAGAACGCCAGGAACGCCGGCACGGTGGCGACGACCGGCGCCAGGATGAAGACCACCTTGTCGGCGGCCTTCGGGATGATGTCCTCCTTCAGCGCCAGCTTCACGCCGTCGGCCAGGCTCTGGAGCAGCCCGAAGGGGCCGTGGACGTTCGGGCCGATGCGGTGCTGCATCCGCGCCACCACGCGACGCTCGAACCAGATGTTGAACAGCGTCAGCAGCACCAGGATCACGAAGATCAGCACGGCCTTGATCAGGATCAGCCACCAGGGGTCCTGGCCGAACATCCCGAGGCCGTTGGCACCGGCGCTCGGGGAGAGGTCCATGACGGTCACCGGCCGCCTCCCTTCAGGTGGACACCCGACCCGGGCGAGGCCAGGTCGGCGAGGACGCCGTTGCCGGTGGAGTTGGCGGGCACCCAGGCGACGTCGTCGGGCAGGTCGTCGGCGACCTCGACCGGCAACGTGACGGAGCCACGGTCACCCTCGAGAGTGACCATCTCCCCGAGCGCGGCGGCTGCGGTCGGAGAGACTCGGCAGACCGGCGTACGAGCGGTGGCGCGGAGGTACTTCTGGCCGTCCTGCATCGAGCCGTTGTCGAGCATCAGCTTCCACGTCGACAACGCCACCTGATCCGCGGACGGTCCGGACACGGTCGCGGCGGCCGGCGTCTCGGGCAAGGTCGCGCGGTCGCCGTCCCAGGCGCCCATCTCGACCATCCGCTGGTGGGCCTCGGCGGAGGTGCGGAAGCCGAGGTTCGCCCCGAGCTCCTCGGCGATGCCGGCCAGCACCCGAGCGTCCGGCAGCGCGTTGGTGTTGACGAAGGCGGCCTCGAACTCGCGCGGGCGGCCCTCCCAGTTCACGAACGTGCCGGGCTTGTCGGTGACCGGCGCGACCGGGAACACGACGTCGGCCGTGCGGGTCACGTCGGTCTCGCGCTGCTCCAGCGCGACGACGAACCGGGCCGCCTCGAGAGCGGCGCGGAACGCCGCCGGGTCGGCCGTGTCGTCGGGGTCGACGCCACCGACCACGAGGCCGCCGACAGAGCCGTCGGCGACCGCCTTGACGATCGCGTCCGCATCGCGGCCGGGTCGATCGGGCAGCCCGTCGATGCCCCAGGCGGCAGCCGCGTCGACGCGCGCCGACGCGTCGCTGACGGGTCGACCACCGGGCAGGAGGTGGGGCAGGCAGCCGGTCTCGACCGCGCCCCGGTCACCGGCCCGACGCGGCACCCACGCCAGCTTGGCGCCGGTGGTGCGGGCCAGGTGGGCGACGGCGGTCAGCGCGCCCGGCGAGACGGCCATCCGCTCGCCGACCAGGATCACGCTGGTGCTGCCCAGCTCGACGTCCTGGCGGTGGGCGAGCCCGGAGATCACGTCGGCCTCGCCCCCCGGGTGGGCCGGGACCAGCGACCCGCCCATCTTGCGCAGACCGTCGGTCGCGAACGGCGCGACCGACCACACGCGCGTGCGGTGCTTGCGGTTGGCCTTGCGGAGCCGGAGGAACAGCGTGCCGGCCTCGTCCTCGGGCTCGAGCCCGACGAGGAGGACCGAGTCCGCGGCGTCGAGGTCGGCGTACGTCGGACCGCCGTTGCCGGGGCCGCGCAGGACGACCTCGGCCGCCAGGAAGTCCGCCTCCTCCGCCGACAGCGGACGGGCCCGGAAGTCGATGTCGTGGGTGCCGAGCGCGACCCGCGCGAACGTGCTGTACGCGAAGGCGTCCTCGGCGGTCAGCCGTCCGCCCGGTAGGACGCCGGTGGCACCGGCCGCGGCGAGACCACGCGCCGCGACAGCGAACGCCTCGGGCCACGACGCCGGCCGGAGCTCTCCGTCCTCGTCGCGGACCCGCGGGTAGGACAGCCGGTCGTCGGTGCGGAGGTAGCCGAACGCGAAGCGGTCCTTGTCGGAGATCCACTCCTCGTTGACGTCGGGATCGTTGCCGGCGAGGCGACGCATCACCACGCCACGTCGGTGGTCGACGCGGATGGCCGCACCGCACGCGTCGTGCTCGGCGATGCCCGGCGTCGACACCAGGTCGAACGGCCGCGACCGGAAGCGGTAGTCGGCGCTGGTCAGCGCGCCCACCGGGCAGATCTGGATCGTGTTGCCCGAGAAGTAGGACTCGAACGGCTCCTTCTCGTAGATGCCGACCTGCTGGAGCGCGCCGCGCTCCAGCATCTCGATGAAGGGGTCGCCCGCGATCTGCTCGGAGAAGCGGGTGCAGCGGGCACACAGCACGCAGCGCTCGCGGTCGAGGAGCACCTGGGCCGAGATGTTGATCGGCTTGGGGAAGGTGCGCTTCACGCCCCCGCTGGCGGCGAAGCGCGACTCGCCGCGCCCGTTGGACATCGCTTGGTTCTGCAGGGGGCACTCGCCGCCCTTGTCGCAGACCGGGCAGTCGAGCGGGTGGTTGATCAGCAGGAACTCCATGATCCCCTGCTGCGCCTTGTCGGCGACCTCGCTGGTGACCTGGGTGTTGACGACCATGCCCTCGGCCACGGGGATCGTGCAGGAGGCCTGCGGCTTGGGCATCGGCCGGCCGTTGCCGGCGTCGGGTACGTCGACCAGGCACTGCCGGCAGGCACCGACCGGGTCGAGCAGCGGGTGGTCGCAGAAGCGCGGGATCTGTACGCCGATCTGCTCCGCGGCGCGGATGACCAGCGTGCCTGCGGGCACGCTCACCTGGACGCCGTCGATGGTCAGCGTCACCAGGTCGGTCTTGGCGATCTCCGAGGTCGTCATCGTGCTCCCTCCGCGGCGAACAGCGTCGAGGCAACCGGGTCGAACGGGCAACCGCCGTTGCTGAGGTGCTGGAGGTACTCGTCGCGGAAGTACTGGATGGAGCTGGTGATCGGGCTGGTCGCGCCGTCACCGAGCGCGCAGAAGGCGCGGCCCAGGATGTTGTCGCACTGGTCGAGGAGGATCTCGAGGTCCTCCTCGCGGCCCACACCCTTCTCGAGGTTGGTCAGGACCTGCACCAGCCAGTAGGTGCCCTCGCGGCACGGCGTGCACTTGCCGCAGGACTCGTGCTTGTAGAACTCGGTCCAGCGGAGGACGGCGCGGACGACGCAGGTGGTGTCGTCGAAGATCTGCAGCGCCCGCGTGCCGAGCATCGAACCGGCCGCACCGACGGCCTCGAAGTCGAGGGGTACGTCGAGGTGCTCGTCGGTCAGGATCGGCGTCGAGGACCCACCGGGCGTCCAGAACTTCAGCTCGTGGCCGTGCCGGATGCCGCCGGCGAGGTCGATCAGGGTCCGCAGGGTCGTGCCGAGCGGCGCTTCGTACTGCCCGGGCCTCGCGATGTGGCCGGACAGGCTGAAGATGCCGAAGCCCTTGGACTTCTCGGTGCCCATCGAGGCGAACCAGTCCGCGCCGTTGCCGATGATGCTCGGCACCGACGCGATCGACTCGACGTTGTTGATCACCGTCGGGCTGGCGTAGAGACCGGCGACGGCGGGGAACGGCGGGCGCAGCCGGGGCTGGCCGCGGCGACCCTCGAGACCCTCGAGCAGCGCGGTCTCCTCGCCACAGATGTAGGCACCCGCGCCGGCGTGGACGACCACGTCGAGGTCGTAGCCCGAGCCGTGGATGTTCTTGCCGAGGTGGCCCGCGGCGTACGCCTCGGCGACGGCGGCCTGCACGCGGCGGATCACGTGGACGACCTCGCCGCGGATGTAGATGAAGGCCTGGTGGGCGCGGATGGCGAAGCTGCTGATGATCACGCCCTCCACGAGCGTGTGCGGCGTCGCCATCATCAGCGGGATGTCCTTGCAGGTGCCCGGCTCTGACTCGTCGGCGTTGACCACGAGGTACTTCGGGTTGGGGTTGTCCTGCGGGATGAAGCCCCACTTCATGCCGGTCGGGAAGCCGGCGCCGCCGCGGCCGCGCAGCCCGGAGTCCTTGACTGCCGTGACGATGTCGTCGGGCGCCATGGTCAGCGCCTTGCGCATCGCGCGGTAGCCACCGTTGCGCTCGTACGTCGCGAGCTTCCAGCTCTGCTCGTCGGCCCAGTCGGCGGTGAGGACCGGGGTCAAGGTGTCAGCCATCCTGGCCCTCCTCCTGCTTCGTCTCGGTCTCGGCGCGGCTGGTGTCGGCCAGCTCCGCGGACTCGCCCGCCGTGTCGGCCGGGCTGCCGGTGTCGCCGGAGGTGTCGGTGTGCGGTGCGCTCCAGCCCTGCTCGCGCGCGATCTCGAGACCCACGACCGACGCCGGCCCGGCGCCGGGTCCCTCGTCGACGCGGTCGTCGGGGAAGCCGGCGAGCACCCGCTCGACCTCGCGCCAGGTGGCGATGCGCGGCCCGCGCGTGGACCGCACCTCCTTGCCCTCACGCAGGTCGTCGACCAACTGCGTGGCCGACGTGGGGGTCATGTTGTCCATGAACTCCCAGTTGACCATCATCACCGGCGCGTAGTCGCACGCGGCGTTGCACTCGACGTGCTCGAGCGTGATCTTGCCGTCCTCGGTGGTCTCGTCGTTCCCGACGTCGAGGTGCTCCTTGAGCCGCTCGAAGATCGCGTCGCCGCCCATCACCGCGCACAGGGTGTTGGTGCAGACGCCGACGTGGTAGTCGCCGACCGGTCGGCGCTTGTACATCGTGTAGAAAGTCGCGACACCGCTCACCTCGGCGGCGGTCATCCCGAGGATGTCGGCGCACGCCTCGATGCCCTCCGGCGTGACGCGGCCCTGGACCGACTGCACGAGGTGGAGCATCGGCAACAGCCCCGAGCGGGACTGGGGATAGCGGGCGGCGATCTCGCGCAGCTCGGCGTACGTCGCGTCGCCGAGCCCGCCGTTGGTGGTCGAGCCTGTCGAGACGGTCACCTGTCGACTCCTCCCATGACCGGGTCGATGCTGGCGATGGCGACGATCACGTCGGCGACCATGCCGCCCTCGGACATGACGCTCGTGGCCTGCAGGTTGGTGAACGACGGGTCGCGGAAGTGCACCCGGAACGGGCGGGTACCGCCGTCGGACACCACGTGGGCGCCGAGCTCGCCGCGGGGTGACTCGACCGGGATGTACACCTGGCCCGGCGGGACGCGGAAGCCCTCGGTGACGAGCTTGAAGTGGTGGATCAGGGCCTCCATCGACTCGCCCATGATGTGGCGGATGTGGTCGAGGCTGTTGCCCATGCCGTCGGACCCGATCGCGAGCTGGCTGGGCCAGGCGATCTTCTTGTCGGCCACCATCACCGGCGCGCCCTCGAGCTTGGCCAGCCTGTCGGCGGCCTGCTCGACGATGCGCAGCGACTCCCACATCTCGGCGAGACGCACCCGGAAGCGACCGTAGGAGTCGCAGGTGTCCCAGGTCTGCACGTCGAAGTCGTAGGTCTCGTAGCCGCAGTAGGGCTGGGTCTTGCGGAGGTCCCACGGGTAGCCGGTCGAACGCAGGACCGGACCCGTCAGCCCGAGCGCCAGGCAGCCGGCGAGGTCGAGGTGGCCGACGCCCTCGAGGCGACCCTTGAAGATCGGGTTGGCGTTGCAGAGGTCGGCGTACTCCGGGAGGCGCTTCTTCATCAGCGCGATGAAGCTGCGGATCTCGTCGAGCGCCCCCGGCGGCAGGTCCTGGGCGACACCCCCCGGGCGGATGAACGCGTGGTTCATGCGCAGGCCGGTGATCAGCTCGAACAGGTCGAGCACCAGCTCGCGCTCGCGGAACCCGATCGTCATCACCGTCAGCGCACCGATCTCCATGCCGCCGGTGGCGATGCACACCAGGTGGGAGGAGATGCGGTTGAGCTCCGAGAGGAGCACCCGCATGACCGAGGCCTTCTCGGGGATCTCGTCCTCGATGCCGAGCAGGCGCTCGACGCCGAGCACGTAGGTCAGCTCGTTGTGGAACGGCGAGAGGTAGTCCATCCGGGTGCAGAACGTGACGCCCTGCGTCCAGGACCGGTACTCCATGTTCTTCTCGATGCCGGTGTGGAGGTAGCCGATGCCGCAGCGGGCCTCGGTCACCGTCTCGCCCTCGAGCTCGAGGATCAGCCGGAGCACGCCGTGGGTCGACGGGTGCTGCGGACCCATGTTGACCACCACACGCTCGTCGGCCTCCTCACCGATGCTCTGGGTGATGGAGTCCCAGTCCTGGCCGGTGACGGTGAAGACGCGGCCCTCGGCGGTGTCGGCGGAGCCGGCGTAGACGTCCTGCGTTGTCATGCCGCATCTCCATGGTGACTCGGAGACCCCGCGGCGTTGACCCGGGGAGCGAAGCGGAGGAGGGCAAGAACGTCGTGGGATGCGTTCATCAGGAGTAGCTCCTTCGCTGGTCCGGGGGTGGGATGGTGCCGCCCTTGTACTCGACCGGGACGCCGCCCAGCGGGTAGTCCTTGCGCTGCGGGTGTCCCGGCCAGTCGTCGGGCATCAGGATCCGGGTGAGCGCCGGGTGGCCGTCGAACAGGATCCCGAACATGTCGTAGGTCTCGCGCTCGTGCCAGTCGTTGGTCGGGTAGATGCTGACGATGCTCGGGATGTGGGGGTCGGCGTCGGGGACGCTGACCTCGAGCCGCACCCGGCGGTTGTAGGTCATCGAGAGCAGGTGGTAGACCGCGTGCAGCTCGCGACCGGTGTCCTCCGGGTAGTGCACGCCGCTGACCCCCGAGCAGTGCTCGAAGCGAAGAGCCTCGTCGTCGCGGAACATCTGCGCCACGAACGGCAGGTCCTCGCGGCGGATGTGGAAGGTGATCTCGCCCCGGTCGACGACGACCTTCTCGACCGCGGAGGTCAGGTCGGTCGACTTCAGCCGCGCTTCGAGTGCGTCGGCCACCTCGTCGAACCAGCCGCCGTACGGACGCTTGGTGGCGCCGGGGAACACGACCTGCTTGACCAGCCCGCCGTACCCGCTGGTGTCGCCGGTGCCCGACACGCCGAACATCCCGTGCCGGGTGCCCCGGCTCTCGACCGACCCGCGCTCGGCGGGCACCCGGGATTCGGCGTCGTGCGAGGGGTCCTGGGTGTGGTCGGTCACCTCATCAGGCCCTTCATGTGCGAGGTCGGGAGGGCGGCGAGCGCAGCGGTCTCGCGCTCCTCGACCGCCTGGCGGGCGTGGGCGCCGAGCGGCTTGCTCTTGACCTGGTCGTGGAGCTTGAGGATCGCGTCGATCAGCATCTCCGGACGCGGCGGGCAGCCGGGGAGGTACATGTCGACGGGGACGACGTGGTCGACCCCCTGCACGATGGCGTAGTTGTTGAACATGCCGCCGCTGCTGGCACAGACACCCATCGCGAGCACCCACTTCGGGTCGGGCATCTGGTCGTAGATCTGGCGCAGCACCGGGGCCATCTTCTGGCTCACCCGGCCGGCCACGATCATCAGGTCGGCCTGGCGGGGGCTGGCGCGGAAGACCTCCATGCCGAAGCGCGCGAGGTCGTACTTGGGCCCGCCGGTCGTCATCATCTCGATGGCGCAGCAGGCCAGGCCGAACGTCGCCGGCCAGAAGCTGGCCTTGCGCATGTATCCGGCGACGCCCTCGACCGTGGTCAGCAGGACGCCGCTCGGCAGCTTCTCTTCGAGTCCCACGTCGCTCCCTCAGTCCCAGTCGAGTCCGCCGCGACGCCACACGTAGGCATAGGCGACGAAGACGGTGACGATGAACAGGACCATCTCGACCAGCCCGAAGGTCTTCAGTGCGTCGAAGTGGACGGCCCAGGGGTACAGGAAGACGATCTCGATGTCGAAGACGATGAACATCATCGCGGTGATGAAGTACTTCACCGGGAACCGTCCGCCGCCGACCGGCTGGGGCGTGGGCTCGATGCCGCATTCGTAGGAGTCGAGCTTGGCCCGGTTGTAGCGGCGGGGACCCACCCCGGCGGACATGACCACCGAGAAGATCGCGAAGGCCGCCGCGATCGCTGCGAGTACCAGGACGGGCGTGTAGAGCTCCATCCAGCCTTCCTTCCCGTGCGTGCTGCCGGCTCCGTCCCGTGACCTGCGTCACGAGATTGTGACTTTGTGAGCGCCTTCACGAACCCGGCCGTCGGCCAGTCTAGGACTCCCGCCGGAGGGGCTGCACCTCCGGGTCCCGCACCCCGGAAGGGGGCTCTCACCTGGGCATTTAACCAACTCGGATGTGCCCTAAATGAGGGTCACGCCGTGGCCCGGTGAAGGGCCACGATGCCCCCCGAGAGGTTGCGCCACTCGGGCCTCTCCCAGCCCGCCTCGGCGATCAGCTCCGCGAGCGCGGGTTGGTCGGGCCAGGCCCGGATCGACTCGGCGAGGTAGACGTAGGCGTCGGGGCTCGAGGAGACGGCACGGGCGATCGGCGGGAGCGCGCGCATCAGGTACTCGACGTACACGGTGCGGAACGGCGCCCAGGTCGGATGGCTGAACTCGCACACGACGAGCCGCCCACCGGGTCGGGTCACCCGGCGCATCTCGCGGAGCCCGGCCAGCGGGTCGACGATGTTGCGCAGCCCGAAGGAGATCGTGACCGCGTCGAAGACGTCGTCGGCGAACGGGAGCTTCGTGCCGTCGCCGGCGGTGAAGGGCAGGTGGGGTCGGGCCTGCTTGCCGACCTGGAGCATGCCGAGCGAGAAGTCGGTGGGGACGACGCTCGCGCCGGCTTCGACGAAGGGCTCGCTGGACGTGCCGGTGCCGGCGGCGAGGTCGAGCACCCGGTCGCCGGGCTTCGGGTCGACCGCCGCGAAGACCGCCTTGCGCCAGCCGCGGTCCTGCCCGAGCGACAGCACGTCGTTGGTGACGTCGTACCGCTTCGCGACGTCGTCGAACATCCGGCGTACGTCGCTCGGCTGCTTGTCCAGTCGCGCTCGGGTCACGCGACGAGGGTAGAGCGAGGGGCTCGCGCAACTCACCGCCGGTCGAGGAGCGTCACCCCGGTCCCGCGATCCACCGCCGGTCGAGGACCGTCACCCGGTCCCGCAACCCACCGCCGGTCGAGGAGCGTCGGCTCGGGCCCGAGGAACGAGGGCCCGACCGACGCGTCACGAGACCCGGAGACGGTGCCCAGGGACCCCCAGCCACGTCACGGGGGTTTCGTGACGCTCGCAGAGCTCGCTCCTCAAGCGAGCAGCAGACCGCGAGGAACGAGCGGACTGCGTGGGCGAGCGCAGATTGAGCAAGCGACGCGACTGAGGAACGAAGTCGCGCGAGCGCGTCGAAATCCAGTCACGACCACCGGACGAGCACCCCCGTGGTCTCGACAGGCTCGACCGACGGGGTGTTTCGAGACGCTCGCAGAGCTCGCTCCTCAACCACCGAAGGGGCAGGGCTCGCTCCTCCACCCACCGAAAGGGGGCAGAGCTCGCTCCTCGACCACCGAGTACGACGCGGAGGCGGGACAGCAACCAAATGCAGAGGTTTCGCGTCTTCAAGTTCGACACTGGGACGTCCTCACCGTTCCCGGGTCGATCGTCTCGGGACACGGACTTCCCCGGAGGAGAGCGATGAAGGTCGTCAAGACGCTGCTGACGCTGGTGCTCGTCGTCGGCGTGCTCGGTGGCGCGGGATACGGCGCGGGCCGACTGTTGGCCGACAACGGCTCACAGCACCCCGTCGCGTCCTCCACCGACCTGCCGCGTTCACCGACGACGTCCTCGCCGAGCACGCCTTCGTCCTCGCCGACTTCGCCGACCTCGCCGTCCTCCTCCCCCACGCAGCACAAGCCCGCGGACACGCCAGTCCTGAAGCCGCGAGCGAAGGGGACGAAGGTGCGCGAGCTCCAGCAGCGCCTGTTCCAGCTCGCGTGGCTGCCGGAGACCACGACCGGCGTGTACGACGCCGCCACGACCACCGCCGTCAAGGGCTTCCAGGGCAAGCACGGGCTGCGTCGTACCGGAGTCGTCGACGACCGCACCTGGGCCCGGCTGAAGGGCATGACGAAGACGCCGACCCACGACGCGATGTTCAACGTGCTGCACCCCGGCCCCACGCTGCTCCAGGCAGGCGACAGCGGCAATGACGTCCGCGAGCTCCAGGCCCGGCTGCGGCAGATCGACTGGTACTTCGGAGACGTCACCGGCACCTATGACGCCGACACCGTGGAGGCGGTCAAGGGCTTCCAGGCCAAGCGGGTCATCCCGGTCACGGGCGAGGTCGACCAGCGCACGCTCGACCGGCTCGCCGGCATGACCACCGAGCCGACGAAGGCCGAGCTGCACAACAAGATCCCGTCGCCGAGCAAGCTCGACCCGCGCTGCCTCACCGGCCGCGTGCTGTGCATCGACAAGACCACGAGCACCCTGCGCTGGGTCATCGACGGCAAGGTGCTGCAGCTGCTCGACGCGCGGTTCGGCTCGACGGTGAACGACACCCCGACTCGCGAGGGTCTGTTCCACGTCTACCTCAAGGACGCCGACCACGTGTCCCGGCTGTACGGCTCGTCGATGCCGTACTCGATGTTCTTCTCGGGCGGCCAGGCCGTGCACTACTCGTCGGACTTCGCGGCGGTGGGCTACAACGGCGCGTCACACGGATGTGTGAACATCCGCGACTACGACGGCATCAAGTGGCTGTTCTCCCAGGTCCGCGTCGGCGACAAGGTCGTCGTCTACTGGTCCTGACGCGCGGGTGACGTCGACAACAGACACCGTCGTCGACACCGGATCCGGCGCTGCCGACGGGTACGCTTCCCGACTGTGACGAGCCCTGCGGCCACCCCCGCGTCACCCGGGCCGTCGTCCCCGGCGAGGCTGTCGGTCCGGACGACCGAGCTCGCCGACGACGACCCCCTCCTGACGCTGCTGCCTGCCGACGAGAACGTCGCCTGGCTGCGTCGTGACGAGGGGCTGGTGGGGTACGGCGTCGCCGCCCAGATCCGGCCGCGCGGCATCACCCGCTTCTCCGACGCCGACAAGTGGTGGACCGAGACGGTGGCGCGTGCGGACGTCCGCGACGACGTCAACGAGCCCGGGTCCGGACTCGTCGCGTTCGGCTCCTTCGCGTTCGCGGACGACCCGGGCGACTCCGTGCTCACCGTGCCCCAGGTCGCGGTCGGACGGCGCGCCGGACGCACGTGGCTGACCCTCGTCGGTGACGCGTCGTACGCCGGTCCCGGCAGCCCGCCCGAGGCACCCGAGGGTGTCGTCTTCAGCGACGGCGCGATGGACGGCGAGCACTGGATGGCGGTCGTGACCGAGGCCGTCCGGCGGATCACCGCCGGGGCGCTCGGCAAGGTCGTCCTCGCGCGCGACCTGGTGGCCACCGCCGCCCGCAGCATCGACGTGCGCTGGCCGCTGCACCGGCTGGCCGACAGCTACCCGATGTGCTGGACCTTCCACGTCGACGGCCTCTTCGGCGCGACCCCCGAGCTGCTGGTACGCCGCGAGCGCGGCCTGGTCACCTCTCGCGTGCTCGCCGGGACGATCCGGCGTACCGGAGACGACGAGCGCGACCTCGCCCTCGCCGCCGCCCTCGCCCGGTCGAGCAAGGACCACGAGGAGCACGAGTACGCCGTGCGATCGGTCGCCGACGCGCTGGAGCCGCACTGCTCGTCGATGATCGTCCCCGAGACGCCGTTCGTGCTCCACCTGCCGAATGTCATGCACCTCGCCTCCGACGTCGCGGGCGTCGTGCATGACGCCGGCACGGTCTCGTCGCTCCAGCTGGCCGAGTCGCTGCACCCCTCGGCGGCCGTCGGTGGTACGCCGACCACCGAGGCCGTCGCCCTGATCGCCGAGATCGAGGGCATGGACCGCGGCCGCTACGCCGGCCCGGTCGGGTGGATGGACGCCACCGGCGACGGTGAGTGGGGCATCGCGCTGCGCTCGGGTGAGCTCCGCGACAACACCGTGCGGCTGTTCGCCGGCTGCGGCATCGTCGCCGACTCCGACCCCGAGGCCGAGCTCGCCGAGTCGCAGGCCAAGCTCGTGCCGGTGCGCGACTCGCTGACCGTCGCCTGAGCCTGATCTCTCAGGTCAGATCCTCACCGTCGGCCAGGCGGTGGTACGTCGCGGTCCCGGGCAGCAGCAGTCCGTAGTGCCCGTCGACGATCCGCAGGCCGGCCTCGGAGTAGATGCGGTCGTGGATCGCGAGGTTGCGCGGGGCACCCACGGCACGCGCGAAGTCGATCCCTTCGGCGGCGCGCATCCACGGCGCGCAGACCGGGACGCAGAGCACGTCGACGCGCTGCTGCGGCACGGTGAGGGCGTCGCCCGGGTGGTAGACCGTCGTACCGCCGAGGTCGAAGACGTAGCCGGAGTTGTAGAAGCGCGGCAGGTCGGGATGGATCACGGCGTGCAGCTCGCCGACCGCCTCGGCCGGGATGCCGGGGTCGAACGCCTCTCCCGGGCCGACGATCGTGACCCGCTCGCTGACCTCGGGCGAGTCCTCGCGGATCTTCGCCGCGACCGCGGCGATCGTGAACACCGGGGCATCGGTGCGGGCCAACGTGTCGGGCAGGTAATGGTCGGGGTGCTCGTGGGTGATCACCACCGCGTCGGCCCCGTCGACCGCCTCCGGGTCGGTGAACATCCCGGGGTCGAGGACGACCACCTTCCCGTCGTGCTCGAGCCGGACGCAGGCGTGGCCGAACTTGGTGATCCGCATGACTGTCAGCCTAGGAGGGCGCCTCACGCCGTGGCGTGGTGGATGTAGCACCACCGCCAGTCCTCGCCCGGCTCGGCGGACTCCATGACGGGATGCAGAGACTCGCGGAAGTGGGCGGTCGCATGACGACGCGGTGAGGAGTCGCAGCAGCCGATGTTGCCGCACTCCAGGCACTGCCGCAGCGCGACCCACGCCGTGCCCTCGCGCAGGCAGTCGACGCACTCGGGGTCCTCGGGAGTCTCGACCGCGGGGTAGGCGTCGAGGTCCGGGCACGCCTCCCCGGTACGACGCTGGGCCGCCGTGAGCCGGATCTCCTCGCGCTCGTCGCGGCTGATGTCGAGCATCGACTCCTCGACGTCGAGCATCGCCAGGACCTGGCTGATCACCTCGCTCGCCACCTGCCCCGTGCTGCGGATCTCCAGCACCCGGGCACGTTCGGCCGCGATCATGGCGAGGCGCACCCGCGTGTACAGCTCACTCGGCGCCTCCTGGTCGGGGGCGGTCCCGAGCCGCTCCCACTCCGCGAAGTTCCGCTGCTCGATGCGCTGCTTGAGCAGGGCGAAGACGCCGACCCGGTCGTCGTACTCGAGCTCCTTGAGCTTCTTGAAGCCCGCCTTCGAAGCCTGCTGGAGGACGGTGGCGCGGGCGAGTGCGTCCTCGAGCGGGTCGGGCGCCGGCACCTTCAGCCACCGCGCCAGCGCCGGGAGGGTCAGACCCTGGAGGAACAGCGTGCCGGCCACGACCGTGAAGGCGACCAGCAGCAGGACGTCGCGGTACGGCGCGTCGGGCGGGATCACGAACGCCGCGGCCAGCGTCACCACGCCCCGCATGCCAGCCCAACCGAGCAGGATCGTGTACTTCGGCGAGGGCAGCTTGCCGGTGTCGGGATCGGGTCCGGGACGGATCAGGAGGTAGCGGGCGAGGAAGACCCACACCATCCTCAGCACGATGGCGACGAGCAGCGTCAGGCCGCAGACCGCCACGACCCGGCCGGGCGACATGCCGCTGTTCTGGACGTCCTCGAGGATCCACTCCGCCTGGAGTCCGATCAGCAGGAAGACCGTGTTCTCCAGGAAGTAGGCGATCGTCCGCCAGTTCATCCGCTCGGCGATCCGCGACTGCGCGGTCTGCAGCACCGGTGCCTTGTGACCGAGCAGCAGGCCCGCGACCACGACACTGACGATGCCGGAGGAGTGCACCTCCTCCGAGGCGGTGTACGTCGCGTACGGCACGACGAACGAGATCGCGGTGTCGAGGATCGGGTCGGTGATGTGCCTCCGCAGGTGCGCGACCACGAGGAACGCAACGGCCCCGATCGCGAGACCGCCGACCGAGGCCACCAGGAAGTCGCGGCCGACGTGCCACAGCTCGACACCGCCGGCGCCCGCGGCGATGGCGGTGCGCAACGAGACCAGGGCGGTCGCGTCGTTGAAGAGCGACTCGCCCTCGAGGATCGTCACGATCCGGCGCGGCAACCCGATCCGGCGTCCGATGGCGGTGGCGGCAACGGCGTCCGGTGGCGCGACGACGGCGCCGATCGCCAGCGCGGCCCACCAGTCGATGCCCGGCAGCAGGGCGTGCACGAGCACCCCGACGCCCACGGTCGTGAACACCACCAGCCCGACGCTGAGCAGCAGGATCGGGCGCCGGTTGGCGTTGAAGTCGACCAGTGACGTCCCGATGGCCGCCGAGTAGAGCAGCGGTGGCAGCAGTCCGAGCAGCACGACGTCGGAGGTCAGGTGGACCGTCGGGATGCCCGGGACGTACGACGCGATGACACCGACGACGATCAGGCCGAGAGGTGCGGGGAACCGCAGACGCTCCGCGAGCGCTGTCCCGGCGAGAACGGCGACGGCCAGACAGACCAGCTCGAACGCGATCTCCACGCGGTCATTCTTCCCTGGACCGCGCGAGACCCCCGCTCACGACCGGTCCGCGACCCACCTCATCGGATCGCCCCAGCCGAGCTCGTCGTGCCCGAGCCGCGCCAGGGCGAGCACCACGACCGTCCGGCGGTACGCCGCGAACGTGAGCACGTGGGCGATCATCCCGCCGTAGGTGAACACCTCAGGCCGCTCGCAGAGCGCGTCGACGAACGTGTCCTCGACGCGTCCCTGGTCGCACACCTCGCGCACGTGAGCGAGGTAGCGCGGCCCCTCGATGCCGAGCCGGCGACGCATCGAGCTGAGGGACTCGTGGTCCTCGACGCTCCAGTCGTAGTCGCGCGTCGCCATCGCGGCGTTCCACATACCCATCTGACCGACGAGCCGGCTGAGCAGCGAGCGGATCGTCTGTCCCTCGTCGTCGTCCTCCATCACGATGGTCTCGTCGAGCTGCTCGTCGGTGAGGTAGCCCGCGACGCGGACCAGCTCGCCGACGAGCCAGATGTGGTGCTCCACCATCTTCTCGAGCAGATCGGGTCCGCGGACGACGTCGCGGGACGGGAGTCGGATGCTGGCCGGTGGCACGAAGTGCACTCCGTTCGCCTCGCCGATCTGGATGTGGCCGGGCTTCTTGCGCCACTCGCGCGGGGTCACGTCGTAGGCCTTGGTGAACGCCCGGGTGAAGGCCTCGTGCGAGGAGTAGCCGGCCTCCAGGGCGATGTCGATCAGCGGCGCCTTGGTCGTGATCATCCGGTACGCCGCACGCTCGAGCAGGATGCGGCGTCGCAGCGCCTGCGGCGGCTCACCCCCGACGGACTTGATCATCCGGTCGAAGTGGAACCGCGAGAAGTGGTGGCGCGCGGCCCAGTCCTCGCCGGTGGCGTCATGGTCGTCGAGTGCGGCCGCGAGCCCGTCGACGAACTCGGCGAAGGTGTCGGCGGCAACGGTCATGGCGACATCGTGCCTCGCCACCGTCGCCGTCGTCTTGACCGTCGTTGCGCGGGGCGGTCAAGGCCGGTCAAACGCCGGGTCATGGAAGGAAACGGTGCGCATCCCGGGTCGAGGTGGTGACCGGGCCGCGGGCCACGGCCAGCAGGTCGTCGACCGTGTGGATGTCGCCGGCGAACTCTCGCGCGTGGTGCATCGTCGGCAGCGAGAGCGCACCGTCCGCGGCGATGACGAGGATCATCCGGTCGTCGATGATCGGCCGCCACGGGGTGCTGTCGACCCGGCTCGGGTCCGAGTCGAGCAGCACCGCGATCCGGTCCAGCCCGGCGAGCCCTTCGGCGAACCTCTGCGGGTCGGTCTCCTGCGGCACGAGCACCCGGAAGGTGATCGTCCCGGACGACGGCCGGCGTACCCCCGTCATCTGGTCGACCGTCATCGTCACGAGCACGTCGCGGGTGTCGGCGCGAGGGTCGTCGAAGTCTGTCTGCTCGAACGACTCGTCCTCGTGCCAGACCGCTCCGTGCCCCTCGACCACCTGCAGCACGCGGCCGACCACGAGGGCCCGGGAGAGCCTGGCGGAGAGCTCCTGGGTCTTGCCCTGCAGGACGATGCGATGGTTCGGCAGCGCCTCGGCGAGGGTCTCGGGCAACACGCCGTGGTCGCCCTCGGGCGCGTCGTGCAGCGCCGTCAGTGCATACGCCGGGTCGCCGGCAGCCACGGGCGGTGCGGCGTCGTCGACGGCGGGGACGACGCTGTGATCGGACTCCGCGGAGCAGGCGGCGAGCAGGCCGGCACCGAGCAGCAGCGAAGCCACGCGGAGACGACCGTCCATGCGAGGACTATGACCGTCCCCGACGGGGAGCGGAACGGAAGTCGCCCAGTCGAGACCTGTCAGTGACCTGCCGCGAGCGCCCGGATCCTGGCGTCGAGCGCGCGCCGGTCGTCGCGCCGGACGACGGCCTCGACGACCTCGATGCCGCCGTTGGGCGAGGCCAGGGCGTGCTCGAGCTCGGGGCGGCTGTGCACCTGGAGGTGCGGTGTGCGAGTGGCCGCGCACAGGCTGCCGAGGTCGACACCGTGCGGGGTGCCGAACAGACGCTCGTAGCGGTCGGCGTACTCCTCGGCACCCTGCTCGAGCGTCGCGAAGATCGAGCCGCCGTCGTCGTTGACGACCACGATCGTGAGGTCGGGGCGGGGCTCACCAGGGCCGAGGACGAGACCGTTCGCGTCGTGCAGGAAGGTGACGTCGCCGACCAGGGCGAGGCTGCGGTCGGACGGCCGACCCAGGGCCGCGCCGATCGCGGTCGAGACGACGCCGTCGATGCCGGAGAGGCCGCGGTTGGCGATGGTCTTGCGGCGACCGCCGACCTCGTAGCGCGGCACCATCAGGTCGAGGTCGCGGATCGGGTTCGAGGCGCCGACGACGAGGAGGCCGTCGCGCGGGAGGGCGCGGGCGACGGCACCGGCGACGTCGTACGCGGTGAGGCCGGCCTCGGCGGCGAGCAATGCGTCGAGCCCACGTCCGACCCGAGCGTCGGCTTCGCGCCAGCGGTCGAGCCACGTGGTGTCGGCATCCTCCGCGACGGTCAGCTGCGGTTCTTCGCGGTCGACGGCGAACGGCCGGCCCGGCCAGACACCGCGTGGCGGGACGCTCCAGACCTCCACGTCCGCGCGCGCGAGCAGGCGCGAGACCGGACGCGACAGGGTCGGGTGGCCGAAGACCACGACCCGCTCGATCTCGTCGGCCAACCCGCTGCCGAGCAGCAGCCGGTAGGTGCGGATGGCGTGGGTGCCGGTGCGCGATCCGCTGGTGGGCTCGGCGAGGAGCGGCCAGTTCGCCCGCTGGGCGAGCATCCGGGCGGGCGGTCCGCTGTCGTCGCCGGCCACCACGACGGTGCGAGGGCCCAGCGGGATCTCGACCGGCTCGTCGTCGGAAGGATCCGGCCGCCACCCTCGGCGTTCCTCCCTCTCCGGCGCCTGCGGCAGGTCGGTCCACCGGTCCTCCGGCACCAACGGCTCGTCCAGCTGGAGGTTGAGATGGAGGGGTAGTCCCTGACGAAACGGCCCTTGGGACGACCGATCGAGGGCCGTTCTGTCAGGGACTACCTCGGGAACGTCGACGGTCGGGACGAGCGGGCCGAAGATGCCGACCTGGTCGGTGGTCTGGTTGGCGCCGGTGCCGCGGAGGCGGGCCGGGCGGTCGGCGGTGACGGCGACGAGGGCGACACCGGCATGGGCGGCCTCGAGCATCGCCGGGTGGAGGTTCGCGACGGCGGTCCCCGACGTGCACATCACCGCGGCCGGCGAGCCGACCTTGGCCAGACCGAGCGCCAGGAACCCGGCCGACCGCTCGTCCACGCGGGTGTGCAGCCGGACCAGCCCGGCCGCGGCGGCGTCGTACGCCGCGAAGGCCAGCGGGGCGTTGCGCGAGCCCGGGGCGAGCACGACCTCACGGAGCCCCTGCTCCACGAGCTGCCCGATGACAGCGCGCGCGAGGGCGGTCGAGTCGTTCACGAGCGCCCAGCCTCCCGCAGCGCCTGCACCATCGCCAGTCGACCCTCCCACCACGCCACCCGCTCGGGTGGCGCCTCGACGGCGTCGAGGAGGGCCGGCACGACCGTGGGTACGCCGACCCGGAGCTCGCCCGCCACCGGCACCAGCTCGGGCGTCGCCACGTCGGCGGTAAGGAGCGACCGAGTCGCGAGCCCGCAGGCGTGGTCCAGCTCCGGAAGCGCCGCGGCCAGCGCCACCCCGGCCGCCAGGCCGAGCGAGGTCTCGAGCGCCGACGACACCACGACCGGCATCCCGATGTCCTCCGCGATCCGCAGGCACGCCCGCACCCCGCCCAGCGGCTGCACCTTGAGCACCGCGATGTCGGCGGCCTCGAGGTCGCGCACGCGGTAGGGGTCCTCGGCCCGGCGGATGGACTCGTCAGCCGCGACCGCGACGTCGATCCGGCGGCGTACGGCCGCCAGGTCCTCGACCGCCGCGCACGGCTGCTCGACGTACTCCAGACCTCCGGCCGTCCGGTCCAGCGCCGCGATGGCGGCGACCGCCTCGTCGACCGACCAGGCGCCGTTGGCGTCGATGCGGATCCGGCCCGACGGCCCCAACGCGTCGCGCACGGCCTCGACCCGGGCGAGGTCGTCGACGAGCGCCGAGCCGGGGTCGGCCACCTTGACCTTCGCCGTGTGGCAGCCCGACCGGAGCACGAGCGCGTGCGCGGCCTCGGGTGCAATGACCGGAACGGTCGCGTTGACCGGGACGCGGTCGCGGACCGGCTCCGGCCAGTCGCCGGCTGCCGCCTCCTCGGCGCAGCGCAGCCACGGCTCGGCGACGTCGGGCGGGTACTCGACGAACGGACTCCACTCACCCCAACCCGCGTCACCCTCGACCAACGCCCCTTCGCGCACCGTGATCCCCCGGAAGCGCGTGGTCATCGGGATCGCGAACACCCTCATCCCGCGGCCCCCACCAGCTGCCGCAGGGCGAGCCGGTCGACCTTGCCGTTGGGCAGCATCGGGAGCTCGGGTACGACGACCAGCTCGCGCGGCGCCCACGACCGCGGGTGCTTCTCCCCCACCCATGCGCGGGCGTCGTCGAGGCTCAGCTCACCCACCACGACGGCGACCACGCGGTTGCCCCACTCCGGGTCGGCGACGCCGACCACCTCGGCGCCCCGCACCGAAGGGTGCTCGCGGAGCCGCGCGGCGACGGCCGGCGCGGGGACGTTGACCCCGCCGCTGACGATTATGTCGTCGAGGCGACCGAGCACCTGGAGCCGCCCGTCCTCGTCGAGCCGGCCCGCGTCGGAGGTGTGGAACCACCCGTCGACCAGCACCTCCGCGGTGGCCTCCGGGTCGTCGCGGTACCCGTCGAAGAGGGTCGGCCCCGACAGACGCACGCGCCCGTCCGTCGCGATCGCGAGCCCGACCCCGTCGAGCGGCAGCCCGTCGTACACGCAGCCGCCACAGGTCTCCGCCATGCCGTACGTCGCGGCCAGGCGGATGCCGGCGTCCCGCGCGCGCGTCTTGAGCGAGGCGTCGACCGGTCCGCCGCCGACCAGCACCCTCGCGAAGCCGGCCAGCGCGTCGCGGTCCTCGGGTGACTCGAGCCAGCGGTGCAACTGGGTCGGCACGACCGAGAGGTAGCCGCCGTCGAGCCGGGCCTCGCGCGGGGTGCGCGCGCCGAGCACGATCGGTCGGTGGCCGGCGAGCAACGAGCGGACCATCACGTTGAGGCCCGCGACGTACGACGACGGGAGCGCGAGCAACCACGGTCCCGACCCGCCGAGCCGTGCGGCCGAGGCCTTCGCCGACGAGAGGACCGCGTCGCGGGAGAGCACGACCTGCTTCGGCGTACCCGACGAGCCCGAGGTCTGCACGACGGCCGGGCCGGGGTCGTCCGCGTCGAGCCACGCGGCCACGGCGTCGATGTCGCCCTCGACGACACCGCTCAGCCGCAGACCCATGCGACGAACGCTAGATGACCCTGCTTGAATCCCCGCCATGGCATCGACCGCTCCGTCCGCCGCCGACTGGCTCGCCGGGGCACGCCCACGCACGCTGCCGGCGGCGATCTCGCCGGTCCTCGCCGGCACCGCCGTCGCGGCGTACGACGACGAGGTGGTCGTCTGGAAAGCGTTGCTCGCGCTGGTCGTCGCTCTGGCACTCCAGGTGGGCGTGAACTACGCCAACGACTACTCCGACGGCATCCGCGGCACCGACGCCGAGCGGGTCGGCCCGATGCGCCTGGTCGGCTCGGGCACGGCGACGCCGGGCGCTGTGAAGCGAGCGGCCTTCCTGGCGTTCGGGGTCGCGGCCGTCGCCGGGCTCGTGCTCGCCGCGACGACGGCTTGGTGGCTGGTGGCGGTCGGCGCCCTGTGCGTCGTGGCTGCGTGGTTCTACACCGGCGGCTCGAAGCCGTACGGGTACCTCGGCCTCGGCGAGGTGATGGTGTTCGTGTTCTTCGGGCTGGTCGCGGTGATCGGCACGGCGTACGTCCAGACCGAGGCGTGGCAGCTCTCCGCGCTCTACGCCGCCGTCGGCATCGGTTCGCTGGCGTGCGCGATCCTGGTGGCGAACAACCTCCGCGACATCCCGACCGACCGGGAGTCGCACAAGATGACGCTCGCGGTGCGGCTGGGTGACGAGCGCACACGCATCCTCTACGTGCTGCTCCTCCTCGTTGCTCTCGTCGCGCTGGTCGGGGTGGCACTGACGACCACCTGGTGGGGTCTGCTCGCGCTCGCGTACGCAGTCCCGGGGCTCAAGGCGGCTCGGGTGGTCGGCGCGAAGGCCCGCGGCCCGGCCCTCATCCCGGTGCTCCAGCTGACCGGCGTCGCCGAGCTCCTCTACGGCCTCGGCCTGCTGGTCGGCCTGGCGTTCGGCGGGTAGGAACGGGTCATGATCACCCTGACACCGGTCACGTCGGAGAACTGGCGTGACGTCGCTGCGGTCCGCGCCACCGAGGCGCAGAGCTCCTGGGTCGCCGACGTGACCTACTACCTGTGCCTCTCGGCGTACGGCAACGTCTGGCGGTCCTGCGCCGTGCTCGAGGGCGACGCGGTCGTCGGCCATGTGATGTGGGGGGTCGACCCCGAGGACGACAGCCACTGGTTCGGCGGGCTGGTCATCGACCGCGAGCGCCAAGGCCGGGGTCTGGGTCGGGCCACTGTCGCGGCCCTGCTGAGGTTCTGGGAGCAGGAGCCGGCCCTCAGCGGCACGCCGTACACCCAGGCCGCGCTGTCCGTGTCGCCCGACAACACCGCGGCCCGGGCTCTCTACGCCTCGCTGGGCTTCGCCGAGACCGGCGAGATGACCGACGACGAGCTGGTCATGCGCCGCCCGGTCGAGAACTGACTGGCCTACGGACGACCCTGCGGCCGGGCAGGACGAGGCCGTCTGTAGGCCAGTTCGTCGAGGAGCCAGCCAGCGCCCCTCTACGCTGGCGGCATGGGATGGGTCATCTTCTTGGTGCTGGTCGTGGCGGTGGTCGCCGCGTGGAAGTTCCGGGTGAAGCTCCTCGCGAAGATCCTCGGTCAGTCCGAGTCCCGCATCAACCGCCAGATCGGCCGGAGGAAGTAGCGCGTCCGCGGTGGTTTCGAGACGGCGCTAGCGCGCCTCCTCAACCACCAGCAACCCGGCGGTCGAGGAGCGTCGGCTCGGGCCCGAGGAACGAGGGCCCGAACGACGCGTCACGAGACCCCGCGACGGTGCCCAGGGCCGGCCCCGTGGTCTCGACAAGCCCGACCGACGGAGTGGTGGTTTCGAGACGCTCGCAGAGCTCGCTCCTCAACCACCGAGGGACGGCGAGAGCGACCTCCTCAACCACCGAGGGACGGCGAGCGCGACCTCCTCAACCACCGAAGGGGGCAGAGCTCGCTCCTCAACCACCGAGGCTCTACTCGACGTCCTCTTTGGCCTTCATCTCCTCGATCTTCGAGGTGACCCGGCTGGCGCGCTCGTCGACGTGGTGGGCGAGGGCGGCGCGCTGGCGCCCGAGAAGGAAGTACGACGCGGCGCCGCTCACCAGCAGGGCGATGATGAGGACCCACATCACGTTGGCGGTGTCGGCGACCGCCAGCCAGATGCCGCCGACCACGGCCACCGACGCGGCGAACAGCAGCAGCCGCAGGCCGGTGTAGATCCAGAACTCCTTCACGCGGACAGGGTAGTTCGCGTCGGGGGGTCGACCAGAATTCCTAAGGGTGGGGCGGCGCCACCACGCGCGGCCTACGCTTGCGGCGTGTGGAAGTTCGTGCTGTTGCTGGTGGTCGTCGCCGTCGGCTCCTACTACGCCGCCCGGTTCCTGCTCGAGGGACTCCCGCGGTGGCGGCAGCGGTTCGACGATGACGCGTACGTCCGTCCCTACGGTCCCGATGACGACGACGAGTTCTTGTCGCAGATCTCGCGCAAGAAGGGCCCCGACGACCCGACCTGAGTGGGTCAGCGGTCGCGCAGGCTGACGGCCGGGGCGCCGCTGGCGTAGGAGTGCTGGCTGGTCGTCGAGAAGTAGTTGATCCCGATGAAGTTGAACCACAGCGTGGCGACCCCGACCAGCGCCAGGATGGCGGCGTTGCGCCCGCGCCAGCCCGCGGTCGCGCGCGCGTGCAGGTAGGCGGCATACACCACCCAGGTGATGAAGGCGCACACCTCCTTCGGGTCCCAGTTCCAGTACGTCGACCAGGCCTGGTGCGCCCAGATGGGCCCGCTGATCAGCACCGCGAACGTCCACACCGGGAACGCGAAGGCGTGGATCCGGTAGGACACGCGGTCCAGGACGGTCAGTGAGGGGAGCCGCGCGATGTATCCGCGGGTCGCCTCGCCACGCTTCTCGGCGCGGGCGCGCACGAGGTAGAGCGCCGAGGTGATGCCGCCGAGCGTGAAGGCGCCGGTCGCGATGATCGCGGACATCACGTGGATCACCAGCCACGGCGAGTTCAGCGCCTCGGTCAGCGGCTCGACCGGCGAGTAGAGCCAGAGCACCGCGACCATGAGGAGCACCAGCACCAACGAGGTGACGATCGGCCCCATCCAGGCCAGGCCGAACCGCTTGCGCAGCAGCAGGTAGCCCACGACGACGACGAACGAGCCCGAGACCGTGAACTCGTACATGTTGCCCCAGGGCACCCGGTTGGGGTCGGCGGCCATGCCACGTCCGAGGAGCGCGACGAAGTGCGCGGCGCAGGCGATGACGGTGAGCATCAGGGCAAGCCGGCCGAACATGTCGATCCGGAACCGCGTCGACTCGTCGGAAGCGTCCGTCTCGGCGGCCGTCTCGTCGGTCGGCGGCGTACCCGTCCCGGCCGGTACGGCGACCCGCGCGGCGGCCTTCACCGGCACCGTGCGCAGGGCGCTCCACTCCACGAGATGGGCGATCAACGCCAGGAAGTAGACGACTCCGGCCGCGCCGATCGCCTGGTTGCTGAGATCGGCCCAGTTGGCATCGCTCATGCGCGCGTCTCCTCCTCGGTACGCCGGACGTCCTCCGCCGGCGCGCTGTCGCCCTTCCTCGCCTGCTGGAGTGAGTCCACCACCGACGAGAGTACGGGGGCCAGGTCACCGCCGCCCGACCGGTCCAGTGCGGCCACCTCGACCAGCGTCGTCCCGTCGCTGCGGCGCGCGCGCACCCAGACCCGCCGCGGCCGGATGAACAGCGAGCCGAGCAGCCCGAGCAGCGCGAGGCAGACGCCGAGCAGCGTGAGCCACACGTCGGGCGTCCGGCTGATCTGGAGCCGGGTCCAGTGCCGCACCCCGTCGAAGGTGACCGAGCCCTGGCCGTCCGGCAGCTGCACCGTCTGCCCCACCTGGAGGTCGACCCGGAACATCTTGCCGTCGGGCTTGTCCAGCCGGGTGAGCCCGGACTTGTCCAGGGTGTAGACCGACTGCGGCACGCCGGAGCTCAGGCCGAGGTCACCGGTGTAGGCCAGCATCGAGAGCGTGGGGTTCCGGTCGTCACCCATCACGTTGACCGGGTCGCCGTTGATCAAGGCGAACGTCGGGTAGAACAGACCCTCGAGCGCGATGTCGTGGCCGGCGGTGCGACCGGGTGCCTTGACGACGCCGAAGGACTCGAAGTTGGCGCTCTGCGGAAGGAACACGGTCGGCCCGTCGTAGAGCTTGTGCCCCTGGCCGTCGCGCACCGTGATCACCGGCGCGTAGCCGTGCCCGATCAGGAAGACCTGCGTCCCGCCGATGGTGAGCGGGTGGTTGACCCGGAGGTCGTAGCTCTTCTCCGGCGACCAGGTCGAACGGTCGCCCTGGCAGGACTCGCGGTAGGTCAGCGGAGCCTGGAAGCCGCGGGCCATCCCCTGCCGAGGACCGCTGTCGATCCACTGCACCCCGAAGTCGTGGACGGTGAAGCAGAACGGCTCCATCTTGTCGGCCGAGAAGAGCGCGCCGGGGTCGAAGTCGTCGTACTGCGTCAGAGAGTTCGAGAAGCCGTTGCCGACGACCAGGATGACGCCGCCCTTGTAGCCGAACAGGCTGCCGATGCCGAAGCCGACGAGCACGATCAGCACCGACAGGTGGAACAGCAGGTTGCCGGCCTCGCGCAGCTGCCCGCGCTCGGCGGCGACCCAGCCGTCGCCGGTGGCGAGACGGTGGCCGCGTGACAGGTGTCGGGCCGCGCGCTCGAGGACGACGTGCGGCTCCTCGTCGGTGGTGTACGCCGCGTGGTCCGGGAGGCGGGTCAGGTTGCGCGGTGCAGCGGGCGGCTGCTGGCGGTAGCCGCGCCAGTAGACGAACAGCCGCGGCACGATGCAGCCGACCAGCGAGACCATCAGAAGCAGGTAGATCGCCGCGAACCACGGGGAGTGGTAGACGGAGAACAGCCCGAGCCTCTCGTAGATCGGCGTCAGCGTCTGGTGGGCGTCCTGCCAGTTCTGGGTCTTGAGCGCGTCGACGCCGCGCTGGGGGATCACCGACCCGGGAATCGCTCCGAGAGCCAGGAGGAGCAGCAGGATCAGGGCGGTGCGCATGGAGGTGAGCTGGCGCCAGGCCCAGCGCACGAGCTCCCACGCTGTGAGCTCGCCGGCGCGACGCTCCTCCTGGCCGGAACGATCTGCCCACGTCATGCGGGGTGCCTCATATCGCGACCGTGGAGTCGTTGACGAGGTGGAGCTGGATCCAGCTGACCGCCTGGTCCCAGAAGCCCGTCACCAGGGCCAGCCCGACCAGCACGAGCATCGCGCCACCGATGCGGGTCACCCACTGCTGGTGGCGCCGGATGACCGCGAACGCACCGAGTGCCCGCCGGTAGGCCAGTGCCGCCACGATGAAGGGCACGCCCAGTCCCAGGCAGTAGATCGCCGCCAGCAGTGCCCCTCGTCCGGCGGTGCCCTCGTTGATCCCGAGCGTGATGATCGCGGCGAGCGTCGGCCCGATGCAGGGCGTCCAGCCGAGGCCGAAGAGGAAGCCGATCACCGGCGCGGCGCCGAGCCCGACGGCCGGGATGGTGTGGACCCGCACGTCACGCTGCATGAACGGCACGAAGCCCGCGAAGGCCAGGCCGAGCAGGATCATCACCACGCCCAGGACGATCTCGAGCTGGGTGCGCGACCGGATCAGCCAGGTGCCGAACGAGCCGGCCGTGAAGCCGACCACGACGTACACCGCCGAGAAGCCGAGCACGAAGAGCAGCGCACCCGCCAGCATCCGGCCGCGCCGGGCGTGCTCGAGGTCGGCGCCGGAGAGACCGGTGGCATAGGAGAGGTAGCCGGGCAGCAGCGGGATCACGCACGGCGAGAAGAAGGAGACCAACCCCGCGATCAGGGCCACCGGGATCGCCAGGGCCAGCGAGCCGGAGGCCGCCTGCTGCTGGAACCAGTCACCCACGGTCCATCACGCCCCGCACGACCTCGACCAGCGTGAGCTGGGACGGCACCTCGCCGATGATGCTGGCGGCGACCCGGCCCTGGGCGTCGAGCACGACCGTCGCCGGGACCGAGTTGGGGCTGAGGGTCCCCGGGAAGGCCAGGACCGCCTCGCCACCCGGCGAGTAGAACGACGGCCAGGTGATGCCGTACTGGGTCTGGAAGGTCTTGCCCGCAGCGGTCCCTCCGTCACGGATGTCGATGCCGACGAAGTTCGCCCGGTCGCCGAGCTGCTTCTGCGCCCCGACCAGGAGCGGCGCCTCCTTGCGGCAGGGCGGGCAGCCGGCCCACCACACGTTGACGACCGTCGGCTTGCCGCGCATGGCCGCGAGGGAGAGCTGTTTCCCGTCGAGGTCCTTGCCGGAGAAGTCGACCGGGTCGTCGCGGTCGGCTGCCGGGATCTGACGGATCGTGCCGTCGCCCTCGACGTACTGCTTGTCGCCCGTGCCGTTGAGCCCGTGGAACGACGAGCACCCGCTCGCGGTGAGGGTGAGCACGACCGCGACCGCGAGGAGGAGCAGGCGGCGCACTGGATGAGTCACCTAGGGCTTCCTCGCCTCCGGCGCGTTACCGGCCGAGAACGGCGCCTTCTTGTCACGCACCGGGATCAGGTCGCCGGCCGGCTCGGAGTAGCTGATCGTGGTGAGGCGGTCGCCGAAGAACCTCAGCGAGGTGATGGAGCACAACGTGCACTGGCGGCGGCGCGGGTCGTGGACGAACGACCGCTTCTCCAGGGCCAGCCTGGTCACCCAGATCGGCAGCTGGTGGGAGACGATCGCGGCTTCGTGCCCGCGAGCCGCGTCGCGCGCGTCGTACACCGCGGCGAGCATGCGGGCGGTGACCTCCTTGTACGGCTCGCCCCACGACGGACGCAGCGGGTTCCAGAGGTGGATCCACGTGGACGGCTTGCGCAGGGCGTTGTCGCCGTGGCCGAACCGCTTGCCCTCGAAGACGTTGGCGGACTCGATCACCCGCGGGTCGATCACCGGCGTCAGTCCGAGCGCCTTGGCGAGGGGCGCCGCGGTCTCCTGGGCCCGCTCGAGAGGTGAGGTGCGCAGGTGGACGATGTCGCGGTCGCCGAGGGCCTTGCCGATCCGCTCGGCCATGTCGCGGCCGAGCTCGGAGAGGTGGTAGCCGTCGCGACGTCCGTAGAGCACGCCCTCGGGGTTGTGCACCTCGCCGTGCCGGATCAGGTGGACCGTCGTCTCCGTCTCGGGCTGGGTCTCGGGCTGGGTCTCGGGCTGGATCTCGGGCTCAGCCACGGCTCGCCTCCCGCGCGGCCACGGCCGCCGCCGGCAGCGCGTCGACCACCGTCTGCACCGCCGCGTCGTCGTGGGCCGAGGACACGAACCAGGCCTCGTACGCCGACGGCGGGAGGTAGACGCCTCGGTCGAGCATCGCGTGGAAGAAGGCGGCGTACGCCGTGGTGTCCTGGCGCTGGGCGTCGTCGAAGCCGCGGACCGGACCGTCGGTGAAGAACACCGAGAACATCGTCCCGGCCGACTGCACGGTGTGTGGGACGCCGGCGTCCGACAGCGCCTTGTCCGCGGCGTCCTTGATGGCGTCACCCGCGGTCGTGATGCGCGTGTACACGTCGTCCGTCGCGAGCCTGAGGGTGGTCAGCCCGGCCGTCGCCGCGATCGGGTTACCGGAGAGGGTGCCGGCCTGGTAGACCGGGCCGAGCGGCGACAGCATCGCCATCACGTCGGCGCGTCCGCCGAACGCCGCCGCCGGGAAGCCGCCGCCCATCACCTTGCCGAAGGTCATCAGGTCGGGCGTCCAGCCCTCGAGGGCCCCGTCGAGCCCCCACTGCCCGCGCGCCGAGGCGCGGAAGCCGGTCATCACCTCGTCACTGACGAAGAGGGCGCCGTGGTCGGCGCAGGTCGTCGCGAGGAACTGGTTGAAGCCGGGGTCGGGCGGAATCACGCCCATGTTGCCGGCGGCCGCCTCGGTGATGACGCAGGCGATCCGGTCACCCTCCTCGGCGAAGAGCGACGCCACCGACTCGCGGTCGTTGTAGGGCAGCACGCGGGTCAGGGCGGTCGCGGTCTCGGGGACGCCGGGGGTGCCCGGCACCGCCAGGGTCGTCAGACCGGAGCCGGCCGAGGCGAGCAGCGCGTCGACGTGCCCGTGGTAGCAGCCGGCGAACTTCACCACGATGTCGCGACCGGTGAAGCCGCGGGCGAGACGGATCGCCGACATCGTGGCCTCGGTGCCCGAGGAGACCAGACGGACCTGGTCGACCGGCGTGCGTCCCACGATCTCCTCGGCGAGGTCGACCTCGGCCTCGGTGGGGGCGCCGTACGACGTGCCGCGCGCGAGCGCGGCCTGGACCGCCGCCATCACCTCGGGGTGGGCGTGACCCAGCAGCATCGGACCCCACGAGCCGACGAGGTCGACGTACTCGCGGCCGTCGACGTCGGTCAGGCGCGCTCCCGACGCCGATGCGATGAACCGCGGGGTGCCGCCGACCGCGCGGAAGGCCCGGACCGGGGAGTTCACGCCTCCGGGCGTGACCGCGCCGGCGCGCGCGAACAGGGCCTCGGACCGGTCGGACGTCACCGGGACATTGTGGCCGAGGCCGCCAACCGGCCCGCATCCGCACCCGGGTCGGAGTTACCGGATGTGGCCCAGCCCACGGCTACCGCTGCGTAACATCGGATGCTCACCCTCGTTTGAATCGGTGTCAGGGAGGGAACTTCGATAGCAATGGCCAGGTTCGGACGGGCCCAGAAGGCATCGGCACTCTTGCCGCTCGCCGTGCTGTCGGCTGCCTGGACCGCGGGGCTCGCCACGACCCGGTCCGACGCCTCGGCCGCGGCCGACCCCCACACGCTGCCCGACGGCTCCCGGGTCCCGTCCCAGGCCGTGCAGGCTCCCGCGAGCCTCACGCCGTCGCGCGACCTGACCCGCGGCCTCCGCAAGCACGCCGACCAGGTGGTCGCGACCGCCTCCGCGAGCGGCATCCCGGCCGTGGCCCTCACGGCGTACGAGCGCGCGGCGACGGTGATCGACGCCGCCGACCGCGCCTGTCACCTGCCCTGGCAGCTGGTCGCCGCGATCGGCCGGGTCGAGTCCGACCACGGCCGAGCGAACGGCAACGTGCTGACCGCTCGCGGCATCGCGACGCCCGGGATCTACGGGCCGGCTCTGAACGGCCGGCACGGCACGAGCGAGATCCGTGACACCGACGCGGGGCAGTACGACGCGGACGCGACGTTCGACCGCGCGGTCGGGCCGATGCAGTTCATCCCCTCGACCTGGGCGATCGTCGGCGTCGACGCCGACAACGACGGGCAGCGCAACCCGCAGGACATCTACGACGCCGCTCTCGCCTCGGCGGTCTACCTCTGCTCGGGGTCCGACGACCTGTCGACGGAGGCCGGGCAGCGGTCGGCGGTCTTCCGCTACAACCACAGCCGGCGGTACGTCGACCTCGTCCTCGCGATCGAGCAGGCCTACCTGGCCGGCGACTACAGCGAGGTACCGAACGGCACGACCTCCACGGGCTTCGACCTCGGCAACCCGCCCCGGGTGCGCCACGGCGACCACCACGGTCGGCCCCACCGCCCGACGCAGCACCACGCGAACAACTCCCCCACCACGTCCGGCAACGACCAGCCCAGCGCCGAGCCGACGACCGGTCCGACCACGGGTCCCACGTCCGGACCGACGAGCGTCTCCACGAACAAGCCCAAGCCGCCGACGGTGACCATCCCCGGTGGACCGACGGTGACCGTGCCCACCTTGCCGCCGGTGCCGACGCCGACGATCCTGACCCGCGCCGAGGCCGTCGTCCAGTGCCTGGCCCAGGGCCTGCTGACCGGGACCCCGGCGTTCAACGAGTGCGTCGCGGAGCTCACCGGCGGCTGAGGCCGCCCGGTGGTCGAGGGAGCTCGGCTCCTCGGTGGCTGAGGAGGTCGTTCTGACTCGGTGGTTGAGGAGCGAGCTCTGCGAGCGTCTCGAAACCACCGCCCGCCGGCCGCCCGCCTGCCGACTCAGCTCACGTCCGTGGTCTGGCTGGCCGACGCCGGCTGCCAGTTCGCGTCTCCCGCCTGACTCGCCACGATCGTGCATTGCCCGACGGCATCGAAGGTCAGGACCCCTCCGGCCAAGGAGCACGCGCCCGACGCGGAGACGGTCACCGGCAACCCCGAGCTGGCGCTCGCGTCGACCCCAGGGACCGTGTCGCCGACGGCTGCGGCGCCCGGCAGCGACACGGTGAAGGAGACCGTCTGCGGCTGCGGAGTCGGCGTCGGAGTCGGTGTCGGAGTCGGCGGGGGGTTCGGACGGGTCGTCGGCCGTGGGATGGGGTTGGTCGGCCGGATCACCGTGGGCTGCGGGTTCGGCGGGTTGCCCGGGCCGTGGGTGCTGTCGACGAGGGGCGGGGTGGAGGTCGGCAGCGCCGAAGGCGTGGTGAAGGGCAGGATGGCCGTCCCCAACACGTCCCCACCGGTCTGTGACGGGCTCGCGCTCGAACTCGACTCCGGAGCCAAGGTGACGCCGCCCTCGACGGACTGGCCGGAGGGTGCGCCCGACGGTTGATCGGTCGCCACCACGGAGCCCTGCGCCGACGTCCCGGTGCTCCCTCCCAGTCCGGAGAGGGCGGCGGGTACGACGAAGTAGAGAACGACCGCCAGCAGCATGACGACGGCGAGCGCAGTCTCCAGGTCGGTTTTGCGTTCCACGAGGGGACTCCGTGATGGGTGCGTGTGTGGTGGAGGGGAGCCCCAGAACCACTCCATCGGGCAGCGTAGCCACCAGAATCCCGGGACAACACCCCGCGTCCGGCTCGATCGCCTGACGCCGGAGGACCTCGGGACGGCGATCAGCGAACGAGGAGTCTCGCGGCCTCCGCGGCCCAGTACGTGAGCACGATGTCCGCGCCTGCCCGGCGGATCGAGGTCAGCACCTCGAGGACGGTGCGCTCGCGGTCGAGCCAGCCGTTCTCGGCGGCCGCCTCGACCATCGCGTACTCGCCCGAGACGTTGTACGCCGCCACCGGGACGTCGACGGCGTCGCGCACGCGGCGTACGACGTCGAGGTAGCCGAGGGCCGGCTTGACCATCACGATGTCGGCACCCTCGGCGATGTCGAGCAGGGCCTCACGCACGCCTTCGCGGGCGTTGGCGGGGTCCTGCTGGTAGGTCCGGCGATCACCCTGGAGGGACGAGTCGACAGCCTCGCGGAACGGGCCGAAGAACGAGGAGGCGTACTTCGCGGAGTAGGCCAATATCGCGACATCCGTGTGCCCCGCGGCGTCGAGCGCCCCGCGGATCGCCGCGACCTGACCGTCCATCATCCCGCTGGGGCCGACCATGTCGACGCCGGCGTCGGCCTGGGCGAGTGCCATCTCGGCGTACGCCTCCAGCGTCCGGTCGTTGTCGACGGTGCCGTCGGGGGTGAGGACCCCGCAGTGGCCATGGTCGGTGAACTCGTCGAGGCACAGGTCGCTCATCACCGTGATCGCGTCGCCGACCTCGGCCACGACGTCGGTGATCGCGACGTTGAGGACACCGGCGGGGTCGACGGCGCCGGATCCCACGGCGTCCTTCGTCTCCGGGACTCCGAACAGCATCACGCCCCCGAGCCCGAGCTCCGCGGCCTCGTGGGCGGCCTTGAGCAGCGAGTCGCGGGTGTGCTGGACGACGCCCGGCATCGACGCGATCGGCCGGGGGTCGCTCAGACCCTCCCGGACGAACATCGGCAGGACGAGCTGCTCCGGCGACAGGTGAGTCTCGGCCACCATGTTCCGCAGGCCCTGGGTCGTGCGGAGCCGCCGAGGCCGGGTGACCGGCCGCGGGACCCTGCCCATCGACAGGGCGCCTGCATCCTCGCTCATCGTGCGCTCATCGCGACGACGTGGCCTTCTTACGGGTCGCCGGCTTGCGCTCGGACGGCTTGGTCACCGGCAGGCCGGCCTCCAGCAGCTCGGCGCGACGCGCGGCCCCGAAGTCCGCGAGGGCGTCGACCAGCTCGTCGACGTCCGGCTTGGGCGCCATCACGTCGACCCGCAGGCCGTGCTCCTCGGCGGTCTTGGCCGTCGCCGGGCCGATCACCGCGATCACCGTCGACGGGTGCGGCTTGCCCGCGATGCCGACCAGGTTGCGCACGGTCGAGGACGACGTGAACACGACGGCGTCGAACTTGCCGGTCTTGATGGCGTCGCGCACCGGTGCCGGCGGCGGGGCCGCCCGGACGGTGCGGTACGCCGTGACGTCGTCGCACTCCCAGCCGAGATCGATCAGACCCGCCACGAGGTTCTCGGTGGCGATGTCGGCCCGGGGCAGGAAGACCCGGTTGATGGGATCGAGGAGCTCGTCGTACTCAGGCCAGTCGGCCAGCAGCCCGGCCGCCGACTGCTCGCCGCTCGGCACCAGGTCGGCCCGCAGGCCCCAATCTGCGATCGCGGCGGCGGTCTTGTCGCCGACCGCGGCGATCTTCAGGCCGGAGAAGGCGCGGGCGTCGTGGCCGTACTCCTCGAACTTCTCCCGGACCGCCTTCACGGCGTTCACGCTCGTGAACGCGATCCACTCGTAGCGGCCCTCGACGAGACCGCGGACGGCCTTGTCCATCTGGAGCGGGTTGCGAGGCGGCTCGACGGAGATCGTCGGCACCTCCTCGGGCACGCCACCGAAGCCACGCAGGCGGGTCGACAGCGAGCCGGCCTGCTCCTTGGTGCGGGGCACGAGGATCCGCCAGCCGAACAGCGGCTTGGTCTCGAACCACGACAGGGCCTCGCGCATCGCGACCACGTCGCCGACGACGGTGACGGCCGGCGGGGCCATCCGCGCGGCTCGGGCGTCGGCGGCGATGTGCTCGAGCGTGGAGGTCACCGTCTGCTGCTCGGTGGTGGTGCCGGTGCGGGTCATCGCGACCGGAGTCTCGGGATCGCGGCCGGCGGCGACCAGGGCCTTGGCGACGTCTCCGATCACGTTCACCGCGGAGAGCAGGACGAGGGTCCTGGTCTCGGCGTACCGGCCCCAGTCGACCTTGTCCCCCGCGGTCACCACGGCGACCTCGCGGTGGTCCTTGGTGGTCAGCGGGATGCCGGCGTACGCCGGGACCGCCGATGCCGAGGACACACCGGGGACGATCTCGAAGGCGATGCCGGCCTTGGCACAGGCGACAGCCTCCTCCGGGCCCGAGGCATAGACGAACGGGTCACCGGTCATCAGCCGGACCACCTGTCCACCGCGCTTGGCCTGCTTCACCACGACCTTGGCCCGCGCGGCGTGGGTCAGCGGCTGCCCGTCCTCGCCGAAGCCGCCGTCGACCAGCTCGGGCCCACCCTCGCAGCTCTCGGGAAGCCCGAGCACGGTGCGGACGAGCGTCGGGTGCTCCGGACCCTCGGTGATCACGATGTCCGCCTGCCGGATCAGGTCGACGGCACGGACGGTGAGCAGACCGGGGTCGCCCGGCCCGCTGCCGACGAACGCGACCGAGCCCGCGTTGATCCTGGCCTGCGCCGTCCTGGGCTGCGACGTCCTGGCTTCGGTCGTCTTGGCCCGCCCGGTCTTGGCCTGGCCGTCCTTGGGCTGGGTGGTCTTGGACTGGGCCCTGGGGGCTCGCGTCATGCGTCTTGCCTTTCGCAGTCGGTCACCGCGTGCTCGTGCGGTGTCCCTGGCTGTGCCGTGTGTGCTGCCGGCTGTCTTGCTGGTGCATCCGTCAGCTGTCCTGCCCCCTCGTCGAGCATCTGCTCGGCGAGGCGGTTGCCGACGCCCGCGGCGTCGGCCGGGTCGCCGGTCGCGGACATCCGCACCGCCAGCGATCCGTCGGGTGAGAGGGCAGCGGCCCTCACCCAGAGCTCTTCCCCGGTCTCCCCCTCGACGACCTCCGCGAGGACCCCGACCGGAGCCGCGCACCCGCCCTCGAGCGTGGCCAGCACCGCACGCTCGGCGGTCACAGCCGCACGCGTGCGCGGATCGTCGAGAACCGAGACCACTGTCGTCAGGTCGTCTCCCTCCCGTGTCTCCACCGCGAGGGCTCCCTGCCCGGGGGCCGGGAGCATCTGCAGCGGGTCCAGCACCTCGGTCGCCTCGTCCAGCCGGTTCAGGCGGGCCAGGCCCGCCCGCGCGAGGACGATCGCGTCGTAGGCGCCGTCTCGGACCTTACGGATCCGGGTGTCCACATTGCCGCGGATCTCGGTGATCTCCAAACCGAGGCCCAGGGCGCGGAGCTGGGCGGCACGTCGCGGGGCACCCGTGCCGACCCGGCTTCCGACCGGGAGCTCACCGAGGGTGAGACCGTCGCGGGCGACCACGACGTCGCGCGGGTCCTCGCGGACCGGGATCGCTGCGAGCGCGAGGCCGGCGGGGGGCTGGGTCGGCAGGTCCTTGAGGGAGTGCACGGCGACGTCGATGCGGCCGTCGACCAGCGCCTCGCGCAGCGCGCTGACGAAGACACCGGTGCCGCCGAGCTGGGCCAGCGGCGCGGTGTCGCGGTCGCCCTCGGTGGTGATCTCGACCAGCTCGACCTCGCGGCCGGCTGCCTCGCCGAGCCGGTCGCCGACCCAGCGCGCCTGGGTCGTCGCCAGTGCCGAGGCGCGCGTGCCGAGGCGGATCGGGGCGCTCATGCGTCGCCACCCGCCTGGCTGGGGTCTCCGGGCTGGATGGCCTCGACCGGCTGGCCCGGCTCAACGGGGCGGGTCATGGCGTCGACCGCCTCGGGGTCCAGTGCGAACAGCTCGGCGAGGGCGGTGGCGTAGGAGACGGCGTCGCGGTCGCCGAGCTCCTTGGCCCGCACCGTCGGCTGGTGGACGAGCTTGTCGGTCACCCGGCGCAGGGTCTGCTGGAGCTCGCTGCGCGTGGTCTCGTCGAGGCCGGGCAGGCGGCGCTCGAGGCGCGCCATCTCGGACTCCACGACGTCGGTCGCCATCGACCGGAGGGCCACGACAGTCGGGGTCATCTGGGCCTGCCGGCGCGCGGACACGAACGCCTCGACCTCGGCGGTGACGATCGTGCGGACGGCCTCGACCTCCTGGCCGGCCTCGGAGTCGCGGAGGTCCTCGGCCAGGTCGGCGAGGGTCACCAGCGTGACGCCCGGGAGGTCGGCGACACTCGGGTCGATGTCGTGCGGGAGCGCGAGGTCGACGAGGGCGAGCGGCCGGTCGGCCGCCGCGACGGCGGCCCGGTCGAGCAGCACCCCGGTGGCGCCGGCGCACGCCACGACCACGTCGGCGTCGGCCACCTCGGACGCGAGCTCGGTCAACGGTGCCCACCGGCCGTCGTACTCCCCCGCGAGGCGCTCGCCGCGCTCGCGGCTGCGGTTGACCACGACCACCTCGCCGGCGTCACGGCGTACGACGGTGGCGGCGGCGAGACCCGCCATGCCACCGGCGCCGACCACGACCACGCGGCGCCCGCCGAGGTCGGGGGCGGCGCGGTCGAGGGCCGCGGACACCAGGGTGGGGGCGGCCCGGTCGATGCCGGTCTCGGCGTGGGCGCGCTTGCCGACGCGCAGGGCCTGCTGGAAGAGGGTGTTGAGGATCGGACCGACCGACCCCTGCTCCTGGCCGCGGGTCAGCGCGGCCTTCGTCTGGCCGAGGACCTGCGCCTCGCCGACCGCCATCGAGTCGAGCCCGGCGGCGACCCGGAACAGATGGGAGACGGCGCCGTCGTCGTAGTGCACGTAGAGGTGGGGCAGCAGCGACTCCACGGTGCCGTCGGCAGGTGCGAGCAGGCGCTGCGAGATGTCCTCGACGCTGCCGTGGAAGCGGTCGACGGCGGCGTAGATCTCCAGGCGGTTGCAGGTGACCAGGGCCGCTGCCTCGGCGACGTGAGGGTTCGCGAGCACGTCCTCGACCAGCTTGGTCGTGCCGTCTCGGTCGATCGCGAGCTGCTCGAGCAGCGTGATCGGGGCCGAGCGGTGCGAGATCCCGACCACCAGAACCGTCATGAGGCCGTCTCCTGCGCGTGGGCCTTGCGCTGCTCGTGGTAGGCGAGGACCTGGAGCTCCTTGGACAGGTCGACCTTGCTCACCGCGACGCCCGGACCCACGTTGAGCACCGTCGGGGCGAAGTTCAGGATGCTGGAGATGCCGGCGTCGACCATCTGGTCGGCGACGTCCTGCGCGGCCGCGGCCGGGGTGGCGATGACCCCGATCGCGACGCCGTGCTCACGGACGATGGCCCGCAGGTCGTCGAAGGGGCGGACGACGACACCGGCGACGGTCTCGCCGTGGCGGCGGTCGTCGGCGTCGAGGAGGGCCACCACTCGGAAGCCGCGGCTGCGAAAGCCGGAGTAGTTGGCGAGCGCGTGGCCGAGGTTGCCGATGCCGACGATCACAACCGGCCAGTCGCGGGTGGCACCCATCTCGCGGGCGATCTGGTAACGCAGGTAGTCCACGTCGTACCCGACGCCGCGGGTGCCGTAGCTGCCGAGGTAGGACAGGTCCTTGCGCAGCTTGGCGCTGTTGACACCGGCAGCGGCTGCCAGGTCCTCGCTCGAGCAGACCGCCGTCCCGGCCTCGGACAGGGTGGTCAGAGCCCGCAGATACACCGGGAGTCGGGCCACGGTCGCCTCGGGAATCTCCCGGGCCGGGTCGTGGGACGTCCGTGCACTCACTGCTGTCGTCTTTCCAGCCACCGGACACGGGGGTCGACCCGTGGTTGGGACAGGCCCGGCCCGACGGCACCGTTCACTGTAGGAGTTTGTGAACGCGAGAACAAAATCACGCCGCGTGGAGTGAGCGTGCGAACTCCACGATCAGGCGGGAGGTCGAGGAGCGTCGCTCAGGCCCGAGGCACGAGGGACTCAGACACGCGTCTCGAGACCCGGGGTGGAGGCCGCCCGCGATGCGGACGGGCCGGGTCAGGTGAGTGCGCTCTGGGCCCGTCGTCTGTTCACCCGGGGCTCGGGCCGGGACGCCTGCTCACCGTTGGGCACCAGGTAGCCCACGACCGCCTGCGAGACCACGCCGATGGCGGCCATCGTCAACGTCTTGCTCCAGGCGCCGGCACTCACCCACGCCGTCACCAGCGTCGCCACTGCACTGATCTGCGTCGCCCACCACTTCCTGCTGGGGTACAGGTGCGGTCTCTTCCTGCGCGTGCCCATCGAACTCCCCCGTCGTCCCTCCCCCGGTGGCGATGCCCCGGGGTCCGAGTCTCATCTCATGTGAGTCAGGACGACCGCGCCGAGTCTCTGATACGCCGAGGTCAGCGGTTGCTGAGGGCGGCGCGGAGGCGGGCGGGGTCGACGCGCCAGTAGTCGTGCTGGCGGCCGTCGACGAAGGTGACCGGGACCTCGTGCCCGAAGCGGCGCTCGAGGTCGGGGTCGTCGGCGATGGAGATCTCGGCGTACGACTCCCCCACCTCGGCACACACCTGCTCGATCAGGGCGCGGGCGTCGTCGCACAGATGACAGCCGGGCCGGCTGTAGAGGGTGACGCGGGGTTCGCTCACGACCTCCATTCCAGCAGGCTCACTCCAGCAGACCGAGGGCACGGCGACGCTCCATGCCCCGGAGCCGTCCCTTCTGCACCTTGCCGGTGACGGTGAGCGGCAGCTCGTCGACGACCTCGATCCGCGACGGCTGCTTGAAACGCGCCAGGCGCATCTGGCAGTGACTCCGTACGGCGTCGGTCAGGTCGGCACGGTCGACCCCGTCGACCGGGACGACGTACGCGACGACCGCCTCGCCGGTCGCGGGATCCTCCACCCCGATCACCGCGGCCTCGGCGACGCCGTCGACCTCGCGGATGACGTCCTCGACCTCGACCGGGAAGACGTTGAAGCCGGAGACGATCACCAGCTCCTTGAGCCGGTCGACCAGGAACAGGTCGCCGGTGTCGTCGAGGAAGCCGACGTCGCCGGTGCCCCACCACCCGTCGGCGTCGGGACCGTCCTCACCGTCCGGCCAGTAGCCGCTGAAGATGTTGTCCCCGCGGATCCAGATCTCACCGGGGTCGTCGCCCTCCGGATGCTGCCCGAGGTCGTCGCGCAGCTGGATCTCGATGCCCGGCAGGGCGGCGCCGACCGACCCGGGCTGCAGCTCCTGGCTGCACAACGTCGACGTGACGATGGGGGCGGCCTCGGTGAGCCCGTACCCCTGGTGGACGGGGATGCCGGTGGCGTCGGTGAACTTCTCCATCACCTCCGCCGACAGCGGGGCCGAGCCGGACAGCATGAGCCGGACCGGGCCGAGCCGCTCGCGCAGCTGCTCCTGGGGGAGCCAGTAGGCGAATACCGGCGGGGCGACCGGGACGACGCTCACGGCCTCGTCGTCGATCAGGTCGAGCGTCGCCTGCGGGTCGAAGCGGTCGACCAGCACCAGCTTGGCCCGGTGTCGGAGGACGCCGCCCAGCACGGCGTTCAGCCCGTACACGTGGAAGAGCGGGAGCACACCCAGCACGACGTCGTCGCCGTGGATCATCGGCGGGTCCACTCGAGCCGCCTGCTCGATGTTGGCGACCAGGGCACGGTGGGTGAGCATCGCGGCGCGCGGACGACCCGACGTACCACTGGTGTAGAGGAGGCAGGCGAGCTTCTCCGGGTCGGGCAGCGGTGGGACCGGGCGCGGGGACGCCGACCGCAGGGCGGCATAGGGCTGCTCGCCCTCGGCGGGGTCCGCGTCGACGACGTAGACCCGGGGCTCGGACGCGCGCGAGACGAGGTCGGCACCCAGCTCGTCGGACTCACCGGCGAGCGCGGCCCGCACCTGGGCAACCGCCTGGCGCACCGCACCGATGGTCTCGGCGTCGGCAACGACCACACGCGACCCGGAGTCGGCGATCATCCGCGCGAGCTCACCCGACGTCGAGCGCGGGTTCACCGGCACCGCCACGACCTGGGCGCGCAGCACCCCGAGGTACGTCGTGACGAACTCGATGCGGTTGCCCAGCGCCAGCATGGCGCGCTGACCCGCGACGAGCCCGGCCGCCCCGAGCCCGGTGGCGACGCGGGCGACCTCCTCCTCGAGCTCGGCCCAGGTCACGCTGCGCCCGCCGGACTCGACGACCGCCAACATGTCCGGTCTGTCGAGCGCGGCCTCGGCGACGAGTGCGGACACGTCGTGCGCGGGCATGCGGGGCATGATCGCACAACGCGCGGGTGGCCGATCCCGTTACGTGGATAGGGTCGAGGACGTGACTCGCGAGAAGGGCCGCAAGCCGCTGAACCTGCAGCAGCGCTCGACCCTCGCCGGCGAAGCGGCGGCCGCGTCCGCCGACGTCGAGGCGGCGCTGGCCACGCCCGCGGACCCCACCGCGGCGGCGTTCTTCGACGTCGACAACACCCTGATGCAGGGCGCGAGCATCTTCCACCTCGCCCGCGGTCTGCACCGACGGAAGTTCTTCACGACGCGGGAGATCGCCTCGGCGGCCTGGAAGCAGGCCTACTTCCGGATCGTCGGTGTGGAGGACCCGGACCACATGGCCAGCACGCGGGCCACCGCGCTGTCGTTCATCGCCGGCCACACCGTGCACGAGCTCGAGGAGCTCGGTGAGGAGATCTTCGACGAGGCGATGGCGCACCGCATCTGGCCCGGCACGCGTGCCCTCGCCCAGATGCACCTCGACGAGGGCCAGCGGGTCTGGATCGTCACGGCCGCGCCCATCGAGATCGCGCGGATCATCGCGCGGCGGCTCGGTCTGACCGGGGCGCTGGGCACGGTCGCCGAGCACGAGGACGGGGTCTACACCGGCCGGCTGGTCGGCGAGATGCTCCACGGTCCGGCCAAGGGCGAGGCGGTCCGGGCGCTGGCCGAGCGCGAGGGCCTGGACCTCGACCGGTGCTCGGCGTACTCCGACTCCTTCAACGACCTCGCCATGCTGTCGCTGGTCGGCGACCCTTGCGCGGTCAACCCCGACCCCCGACTGCGCGCCTACGCCCGGCAGCACGGGTGGCGCATCCGCGACTACCGCACCGGCCGGAAGGCCGCTCGGGCCGGACTGCTGGCGGCCGGGCTCGCGGGCGCGGTGACCGGAGCGGTCGCCGCCGGGACCGCGGTACGCCGCCGTCGGTGACCGACGGTCGTCGGGCCGTTTGTGTCACAGCGGGTTACACCTGAGGCCTCGTGGCACCTACCATGAAGGAGCGCCACCCCCCTGGTGCTCGGGAGGATCACCGCCATGACGTGGGCTCGCCACGACTCGGCCCGCGGGCTCGACGACCTGCGTGCTGCGGTCCTCGGTGTCCTGGGGCTGCGACCCCAGCCCGCCGGAGTCCCCGCCTGGATGCTGCTCAGCGAGGCCGCGGTCAGCGGGTCCTCATCGCCCGGTGGCGGCTACGGCGACTCCGACCGCGCCGCGTCGTCGGAGGAGACCGAGGCCGAGCGCGGTCGCCTGATCGCGCTCGTGGAGCTCGCGCGAGGTGGCGACAGCGAGGCCTTCGGCCAGCTCTACGACCACTACCACGGGTCCGTCTACCGCTTCGTCTACTACCGCACGCGGAGCCAGACGCTGGCCGAGGACCTGACGTCGGAGACGTTCCTGCGCGCGCTGCGGAGCATGAGCGGCTTCCGCTGGCAGGGCAAGGACTTCGGCGCGTGGTTGATGACGATCGCGCGCAACCTGTGCACCGACCACTTCAAGGCCGGCCGCACGCGCCTCGAGGTGACCACCGAGGACATGGGCGCCCACGACGACGCCACCGAGGGACCGGAGAACGCCGTGCTCGCCGGGCTCACCAACGAGGTGCTGCTCGACGGCCTGCGCCGGCTGTCCGACGAGCAGCGCGACTGCCTGATCATGCGGTTCCTCCAGGGGCTCAGCATCGCCGAGACGGCGGAGATCCTCGGCCGTAGCGAGGGAGCGGTGAAGCAGCTCCAGCTCCGCGGCGTACGCAACCTCGCCAAGCTCGTCCCCGCGGGGTGGCGCGATGAGTAGGGACTTTGGTCCCGTAACCCGCGGCGCCGACGTGTCGTTGAGCGGGATGTCCGGCTCGCGCCGCGACTCTCGACCTCACTTCGACCACCACAACGATCGGCAAGGACCATCGTGATCACCGGGCGCCGTGCTCAGAAGTTCCACGAGCTCGTCGAGGATCCGTCGACGGGTGGCGCGCGCACGCCCGCGTACGCCGACCTCCTCGACCTGGTGGGCGCCCTGCGCGCCGTACCCGAGCCGGTCGCCGACCCGGCCTTCGTCACCGCACTGCGCGACCGCCTGGTCGCCGAGGCCGAGACGGTGCTCGCCGAGGCCGCCGCTGCCCGCGAGGACGTGGACGAGCGCCTGCGCCTGCCGACGGCCACACCACAGGCCCGACGCCGCCGGAGGCGCCTGGCTGCGGTCGTGAGTGGTGTCGCCTTGGTCGGCGTCTCGACGACCGTGGCCGTGGCGAGCCAGAGCGCGCTGCCGGGCGACAGCCTCTACTCGGTCAAGCGCGGGCTGGAGAGCGCCCACGCCCAGCTCACGTTCGACCGGGCTGCGCGCGGCCGGGTGCTGCTCGACAACGCGAGCACGCGACTCGACGAGGCCCAGCAGCTCAGCCGTGGCCAGGCCGACCCGTCGCGCGTCGACGACGCGCTCCAGGCGTTCACCCAGCAGGCGGTCGACGGAGCCGACCTCCTCGTCTCGGACTACCAGGCGACCGGCCACCGCTCGTCCATCTCGACGCTGCGGGACTTCACCGCGACCAGCATGGACCGCCTGAAGACCCTGCAGTCCCAGGTGCCGCCGCAGTCCTACGACTCCTTGCTCCAGGCCGCCCAGGCGCTCGACCAGGTGCAGCAGACGTCGGTCCACGCCTGCCCGGTCTGCGACGGCCCCCTGATCGGGTCGATCCCGAGCGTGCTCACCCAGGCGAGCGAGTCGACGGTCGACACCTGGCAGGTGTCGATCCCGAAGCCCCGGCACTCGACGTCGCGGTCCGGCTCGAACGCCGGACCGACCCTGCCCGACGTCGAGGGCGAGGCCCTGCCGCCCGCGAGCGTGACCGACCCCGACTCGTCGTCCGACGCGTCGCCCGGTCCGAACGCCGACGACGTCCAGCACACCGTCAAGCACCTCACCGACGGGCTCACCGACGGCAACCAGAACGACGTCGGCTCGACGGTCACCGACACCGCCAACAACCTGCTCGACGCCGTCGGGCAGGTCGGCAACCAGGTGGCCGGCACCCTCGACGACACGGTGGGCGGCATCAACAGCGTGCTGCCGACGCTGCTGCCTTGAGGGCCGCCACACGGAAACGCGGAAGAGAAAACGCGGAAGAATTGCCCGACAGGCCCGACGAGCGTGCTGATTCTTCCGCGTTTTCCCTCGCGGGTCAGCGCCAGACCGACGAACGCTCCATGAGCAGCTTGTACAGCGAGTGCTGGATCGTCTCGCGGACCTGGTCGGTGACGTTGAAGACCAGCATCGGGTCGTCGGCCGCGCCGGAGTCGTACTCGTCGGTGCGGATCGGCTCGCCGAACTCCATCAGCCACTTCGACGGCAGCGGCAGCGCCCCGAGCGGACCGAGCCACGGGAAGAGCGGGGTGATCGGGACGTAGGGGATGCCGAGCAGCCGCGCCAGGGCAGGGACGTTCCCGACCAGGGGATAGATCTCCTCGGCGCCCACGACCGACAGCGGCACGATGGGGACGCCCGTGCGGACGGCCGCCGCGACGAAGCCACCCCGCCCGAACCGCTGGAGCTTGTACCGCTCGGTGAAGGGCTTGCCGATGCCTTTGAACCCCTCGGGCCAGACTCCGACCAGCTCACCGCCGGAGAGCATCCGCTCCGCGTCCTCGTTGCAGGCCAGCGTCGCCCCGCCCTTGCGGGCCAGGCTGCTGACGAACGGGAGCCGGAACACCAGGTCGGCCCCGAGCGGCCGCAGGAAGCGGCCGGTGTGCTCGTGGACGGTCCACATCGTCATCAGGCCGTCGACCGGGATGGTGCCGGAGTGGTTGGAGACGACGAGCGCGCCGCCGTCGGCCGGGAGGTTCTCGATGCCGCGGACGTCGATGCGGAACCACTTCTCCGCGATCGGGCGCAGGCTCGCCAGCAGGAGCTTCTCGGCGACCTCCTGGTCGAAGCCGTACTCGTCGACCGTGTACTCGCCGGTGAGCCGACGCCGCAGGAAGGCCAGGAAGCGGGCGAGCTGGTGCTCCCAGTCGCTCCCGAAGACCTCGAGCGCACCCTGCTGGAGCGCGGCCAGCCATTCGGCCGGTGAGATCCCGCCGAGCGGGCCGCGGTCGTCGGTGGCGACCGGTGGGCGTACGTCGTCGGGAGCCGTCTGCTTCGTCGTCGGCTCGGTCGTCGGCTCGGTCGTCGGCACAGTGGTGGGCTCCACGGTCGGCTCCGGCTTCGGACGCCGGGTACGCCGAGCCGCGGGCTTCCTGCCGCCGGCCAACGTCCGCGACGCCGCGGAGGGACGCGCGCTCCCGATGCCGCGGCCCGGACGGCCGCCGGTGCCGATCGGGATGACCTCGGCGTCAGCCATGCCGGACCCCCGTGTCGGACAGCGACGAGGCCAGCCCGTCGACCACCCGCTCGACCACGCGCTCACCGTTGCCCACCCCGGCCGCGAAGTCCGCGAACGCCTGCTCGGTGCTGTACGCCGGCTCGAACCCGAGCTCGGCCCGCATCCGGGTCGTGTCGATGCCGCGACCGAAGGTCAAGAACCCGAGCTGCTCGGGCGAGAAGTCGGCCATCCGGGCGGACTTGAGGACCGCAGCGACCCCACCCACCGCCGGGCGGATGAGCGGGACGGAGGGCTTGCGGAGGCGGCGTACCGCCTGCGACAGCAGCATGACGCCGTCACCGGCGACGTTGAACGTGCCGGCGACCTCGGTGTGGACGCAGTGGGTGAGGACGCCCATCAGGTCGCTCTCGTGCACGAACTGCAGCCGCGGGTCGAAGCCGAGCACGGTGGGGATCACCGGCAGCCGGAAGTACGACGTGATCGGGCTGGTGACATGTGGCCCCAGGACGTTGGCGAGCCGCAGGGTGGTCACCCGCACGTCGGGACGCCGCCGCGCGAAGCCGCGGACGTAGCCCTCGATCTCCGCGACGTCCTTGGCGTAGCCGGAGCTGGGCTGGCGGCGCGGCTGCATGTCCTCGGTGAACATCGCAGGGTCGCGGCTGCTCGCTCCGTACACGGTCGACGTCGACTTCACCACGAGGTGGCGGACGCTCTCGGACTTCTGGCAGGCAGCGAGCAGCTGCATCGTGCCGATGACGTTGAGCTCCTTCATCGTGCCGCGCCCGCCGGCCGAGCCGGGGGTGGCGATGACGCTCATGTGGACGACGGTGTCGACGTTCTCCTTGGCGATCACCTTGGCGATCACCGGGTTGCGGATGTCGGCGCGCACGAACGTCACGTCGCCGATGTCGTCGCGAGGAGGTACGGCGTCGACGCCGACCACCCGGTCGACGCCCGGGTCGGCGGCGAGGCGGCGCGCGAACCTACGCCCGAGGTCTCGGGAGACCCCGGTGACCAAGACGACCTTGGATGCGGCAGCGCCCACAGCGTCCTCTCCTCGGGCGGACGGTGGACCGGGAGCTACTTCCCGAGCTTGCGACGCTGGACGCGCGTCTTCTTCAGCAGCTTGCGATGCTTCTTCTTCGCCATCCGCTTGCGACGCTTCTTGATGACCGAACCCACAAAGAACCCTTCCGACCTGACATCTCCGATCCCGGAGCTGCCGGGACGACCTGCACAGCCTAACGGGCCGTGCGCGTAGTCACGAAAGCAGCGTCCGGCTCAGGCCGAACGAAGGGAGGGGCTGAGCGGCGCGTCTCGAAATCTGAGCCGCGACGACCGAGCGTGCGAGGTCGTCGGTGAAGGCGAGGATGAGGAGCGTCCGACTCAGGCCGAACGAAGTGAGGGGCTGAGCGGCGCGTCGCGAAATCACCCGGCGGTGTAGAAGCTCTTCCGCAGGTACTCGTTCACGTCGTCCTCGGTGACGCGGAAGGAGCGGCCGACCCGCACGGCGGGCAGCTCGCCGCTGTGCACGAGGCGGTACACCGTCATCTTGGACACGCGCATCGTTGCGGCCACCTCGGCGACGGTCAGGAACTTCACGTCGGAGATGTCTCCGGGCTCGTGGGCAGGCATCGGGGCACCGTTCTTCCTGGCAGGCACGCACCGGCTTCCCCTCCGGTGACTCGACGTCCCGCGCTTCGAAGTGAGAATAGGGCCTCAAGTGACTCGTGGGGAAGGAAATCTCTACAGAAACTCACGGTATCCACGCGTGTCGACTTGAAACTGACGCGAAATTTCCGCTCTGGACGCGTCCGGAAGCGTTCAGGGCAGCGGATCCAGGCCATGGCGCGGGAAGATCTCCTCCCGGGTGGCCATGATCGAGCGGTCGAGCCAGGTGCCGGGGTCATACCCCTCCGACCAGTCGCGGTACGCCGGGTCACGGCCGTCGGTCATCCGCGCGGGCCCGGTCCTGCCGAGCGTCTCGAGCACGTACGCACGCCAGGACTCCGGGGTCGCGGTGTCGGGGTCGAGCGGCCGCCCGGACAGGATCGCGAGCAGGTGGGTCCAGGCCCGCGGGACGACCTGGACCAGCGCGTAGCCACCGCCGCCGGTGGCTACCCAGCGCCCGTCGGTGACCTCGTGGGCGAGGTCGTGGATCGCGAGGTACGACGCGCGCTGGCCGTCGACGCTCAGCATCAAGTCCGCGAGCGGGTCGTCGCGGTGACTGTCACAACCGTGCTGGCTGACCAGCACGTCGGGGGCGAACTCCCGCACCAGCGGCGGCACGACCGCGTGGAACGCCCGCAGCCAGCCCGCGTCGGAGGTGCCGGGCGGGAGAGGCACGTTGACCGCCGTACCCGCCGCGTCACCCCGGCCGCAGTCGGGCGGGAAGCCGGTGCCCGGGAAGAGCGCCTGCCCGGTCTCGTGAAGAGAGATCGTGAGGACGCGGGGGTCGTCGTAGAAGATGTGCTCGACGCCGTCGCCGTGGTGGACGTCGACGTCGACGTACGCCACGCGCTCGACACCCTGGTCGAGCAGGGCGCGGATGCCGATGGCGACGTCGTTGTAGATGCAGAAGCCGCTCGCCCGGTCGGGCATCGCGTGGTGGAGGCCGCCGCAGATGCTGGCGCTGTGGCGGCTCTCGCCGCTCCACACCTGCCGGAACGCCTCGTACGTGGCACCCACGACGTGCGCCGCCGCGTGGTGCATGTCGGCGAAGACCGGGTTGTCGTCGCTGCCCACTCCGTACGCCGGCTCGAAGCCGAGCGGGTCGGCTCCGGCCCGCTTCACCGCCTCGATCAGGCCCTCCTCGTGGACCGTGCCGATGAGGTCGTCGCTCGCGATCGGCGCCGCTACCGCCGGGAGGTGGTCGAGCACGCCGAGGTCGCGGGCGAGCCGCATCGTCAGGTCGACGCGGATCGGCGACATCGGGTGGGAGGCCCCGAAGTCGTACTCGGTCAGCGACGGGTCGAACACCACCGTCGCCGGACCGGAACACGCTGGCATGCCCTGCACGCTATCGGTAGCCTGGAGACGTGACTCGACGCGCGAACCTGAGCTGGTGGCCCGCCTGACGGCGGACCACCGATCGAGCACGCACTGATCCCACGGCCGCCCACGGGCGGCCGTTCCGCATCTCTCGCGGACCTGTCTCCGGTGGGCACCGACACCGCAACCACCAGGAGACCCACCATGGACCGCAACCTCTCGCTGATCACCCCGACCGGGCGGCTCACGCTCGGCAACTACCTCGGCGCCCTGCGCGGCTTCGTCGCCGCCCAGGACGCCGCCGCGTCGGTCGACGACTGCTTCTTCGGCCTGTCCGACCTGCACGCCCTGACCACGCCGCAGGACCCGGCGGTGCTGAGATCGACCATCGCCGAGACGGCCACGCTCTTCCTCGCCGCCGGGCTCGACCCGGCGCGGGTCACGTTGTTCCGGCAGAGCCAGGTGCCGGCGCACCGCGAGCTGACCTACCTGCTCGAGTGCACGGCGTACAACGGAGAGCTGAGCCGGATGATCCAGTACAAGGAGAAGGGTCGCGGGGTGCCGTCGACCCGGGTCTCCCTCTACACCTACCCGGTGCTGATGGCCGCCGACATCCTGCTGTACCGCCCGTCGGTCGTGCCGGTGGGCGACGACCAGCGGCAGCACGTCGAGCTCACCCGCGACCTCGCAATCCGCTTCAACCATGCCTACGGGCCGGTCTTCGTCGTGCCCGAGGTGCGCACGCCGCGGGCCGGCGCGCGGGTGATGGACCTGCAGAGCCCCGAGAAGAAGATGTCGAAGTCTCTCGATCCGGGCGTCGACCTCGGGGTGATCCGGCTGCTCGACCCGCCGGACGTGATCCGCCGCAAGGTGGCGCGCGCTGTCACCGACTCCGACGTCGGACCCGACGCCGTGCGGGCCGACCGCTCCGGGAAACCGGGCGTCACCAACCTCCTGGACATCCTGTCCGCCTGCGGGGGCTCGGCCGACGGCATCACGACCTACGGCGCCCTGAAGTCCGCCGTCACCGAGGCCGTCGTCGCGACCCTCGAGCCGCTGCAGAAGGCCTACGCCGAGCTCGCCGACGACCCGGGGTACGTCGAGTCGGTGTTCGCCGCCGGCTCCGAGCGGTGTCGGGAGGTCACCGCCTCCGTCCTCGCCGACGCGACTGCGGCGGTGGGGTTGTAGGGGCGGGCGAATTCCCCGCTCGAGCGGGGAATTCCCCACTTGTTGGCCGAGATCTCCCCCACGAAGTGGCGAACCGGGCCTACGAGTGTGACCAGTGGGACGACGTCAGGGCGTGTAGAGCCAGGCGTGGTTGGTCGGCTCGGCGCCGTCGGGGCTGTGGTCGACGCCGCCGAAGGCCAGCAGCCGGCCGTCGGCCCAGGCCGCAGCAACCCCGTCGTCCGGCGCGCCGTCGGGTTGACTCAGCGTCCACGCCTTGCGGTGGGCCACGTCGTAGACCAGCCCCCACGATGCGGCCCAGGGTCCGGGGCCGACGGCGTTCAGGGACCAGCCGTCGGGCGGAGTCTCGAGAGCCGACGTGGGGAGGGAAGCGGATCGGCCGGTCGACGGGTCGAGGGTGCCGCCGAGCGAGACGCCGGGAAGCATCCGGTCCATGCCCTGGTGCTGGTAGGAGTCGAAGTCGACCATGCCGCCGCCGGCCCAGGCCCAGTCGTTCCCCGCGATGCTGGTGGGCGGCAGGCGGTGCCAGGAGGTGCCGTCGTAGAGGTGTGCGCTGACGGCGGTCTGCGTGCCGATCAGTGTCACGTAGCCGGTGACGACGGGTCCGTACGGCGTTGCGGTGACACGACGCTGCACGAGTCGCTGCTTGGTGTCGGGCGGCAGCAGCGACCACTGGAAGGACCGCACGTCGTAGACCGCCACGCGCCGGCCGACGAGCGCGTAGACCCGCGACCCGTACGCCGACGGCAGGTCACCGATGTCCGCAGGGACGTCGTCGATCCGCGACCAGCGGTTGTGGTCGGGCTCGTAGGTGAACCAGCGAGACCCGTCCTGCTGCCAGTCGCGAAGCACGACCACGCCATCGGCCGCGAGCAGCCGGTCACCGGGCCCGACGGGCACCGGGGCCGGCGGGATCCGTCGCCAGCTGTCCGACACGGGGTTGTACGCCGCGCCGTCGCGGAGGTCTTCCGGGAGCCCGGCGCAGTCGGCGTTGGGAGGGCAGGGCTGCTCCTCGCCGCCCAGCACGACCACTTCGCTGCCGGTCCAGACCGACTGGGCGAACGCACGCGGCGAGAGCGGCGGGGCGGGGAGCTCTCGCCAGTGTCCGACGTCGTGGGACGGGCCGACCGTCAGACGGCCCGTGCCCAGCAGCGATCCCGCCGCCCCCACAGCCACCACCACCACAGCAGCCACGCCGACGCCGAGACGACGGCGCATGCGCATGCGGGCGCCGTCGCGCCGCGCCGCGCCGACGTCTCCGCCGGTCGGGCCGAGGGTGTCCAGCCGCTCGGCGTAGGTCTCCTTCAGCTGCTGCTCGAGATCCGTCACCGTTCTCCTCCTGCTCGCGAAGGAAGGTCGAGACGGTCGCGCAACGACGCGAGGGCGGCCGAGGCCTGCGACTTCACCGTGCCCGGACGACACCCGAGAGCATCGGCGATCTGCTGCTCGCTGAGGTCCTCGTAGTAGCGCAGCACCAGCACGGCCCGCTGGCGTGGTGGCAGCCCCGCCAGAGCACCCCACATCTCGTCGTGGGTGAGAGCCGCGTCCGGGCCGCCGACGGAGACCTGCTCGGGCACCTGCTCGCGGGTCACCTCGTGCCGGTGGCGGGCGAGCCGGCGGTCGCTGAGCACCTCGTTGATCGCCATCCGACGCAGGTACGCCTCCGGTGCCTCCATCCGGCAGATCCGACGCCAGGAGCGGTACGCCTTGGCGAACGCCGTCTGGACGGCGTCCTCGGCGACACCGAGGTCCCCGGAGACGGCGTACGCCGTGCGCACCAGGCGCGGCCACAGCGCGGCGTA
>DASSTL010000034.1:0-21230 GCA_035707985.1 Nocardioides sp.
TCGGTGGACCTCTTCGTCTTCGAGCTCACAGGTCAGGATTCTCCCTCATCGGTGGTCGGATCACCCATCGAGGTCGGCGCGTCGCGCGGCAGGCGACGGTCGAGGTTGCGCTGGGGTCCACCGGACACGGCGAGGTTGCCGGGCGGCACGTCACGGCGTACGACGGCGCCGCCGCCGGTCATCGCCCCGTCCCCGATCGTGACCGGCGCGACGAAGGTGTTGTTGGCGCCCGTCTTGGCGCCCTTGCCGACCGTGGTGCGGTGCTTCCGGGTGCCGTCGTAGTTGGCGAAGATCGTGCCCGCCCCGATGTTCGACCCCTCACCGATGTCGGCGTCGCCGACGTAGGACAGGTGAGGCACCTTGGCGCCGTCGCCGATGTGGGAGTTCTTGACCTCGACGAAGGCGCCGATCTTCCCGCCGTTGCCCAGCTCGGCGCCGGGACGCAGGTAGGCGAAGGGGCCGACGATCGCGCCGGCGCCGACCACGGCGAGCTCGGCGTGCGCCCGGACGACCCGCGCGCCGGCTCCGATCTCGCAGTCCTTGAGCGAGGTGTCGGGTCCGATCACGGCGTCCTCGCCCACGACCGTGGCGCCGATGAGGTGGGTGCCGGGCAGCAGCACCACGTCGGGAGCGAGCCGGACGTCGGCCTCGATCCAGGTCGTGGCGGGGTCCATGACGGTCACGCCGTCACGCATCCACTGCTCGACGATGCGGCGGTTCAGCTCCCGCCCGAGGTTGGCGAGCTGGACGCGGTCGTTGGCGCCCTCGGTCTGCATGACGTCGTCGATCGGGAACGCCGCCACGGTCAGCCCCGCCTCGCGCGCGAGCCCGACCGTGTCGGTCAGGTAGTACTCACCCTTGGCGTTGTCGTTGCCGATGCGCGGCAGCACCTCGGCCAGGAACTCGGCGTCGAAGGCGAAGATCCCGGAGCCGATCTCGCGGATCTCGCGCTGCTGCGGGGTGGCGTCGCGCTCCTCCACGATCGCCTCGACGTCGCCCTCGTCGTTGCGCACGATCCGGCCGTAGCCGAAGGGGTCGGGCACGACGCCACTCAGGACGCTCACGGCGCACTCGGCGGCATGATGCTCCTGGGCGAACGCGCGCAGGGTGCGGCCCTCGAGGAGCGGGGTGTCGCCGTAGACGACCAGCACCGTCCCGCTGGTGGTGCCGGCGGCCTCGACCGCGATCCGCACCGCATGGCCGGTCCCCTGCTGCTCGTCCTGCACCGCGAGGATCGCCTCGGGCATGAGTGCCTGGATGTGTGGCCCGACCTGCTCGCGCTGATGGCCGACGACAGCGACCACCCGGCTCGGCTCGACCGCTCGCACGGCGGCGAGGACGTGGCCGACCATGCTGCGGCCGCCGATCTCGTGCAGGAGCTTCGACTTCTTCGACCTCATGCGGGTGCCACCGCCCGCGGCCAGCACGATCACGGTGAGGTCGGTCGACATGGGGTCCAACGTATCCCCAGCTACGGGTGTCGATGTCATCGTCCGCAAGGCTGATCTCGATGATCGATCCGGTCACGGGTCGAGCAAGGACCCATCGACCCGGTTGCCGGAACGGAAGATCAACGCGGCTCCCCGGGTAGGAGTCGAACCTACGTCGCTAGTCCTGATTCAAAGTCAGGCGGGCCCTGCCGGCAGACCAACCGGGGAATGCCCTAGAGATTAAGGCAGTCCATGTGGGCGAGGACTCATCGCACGGGTGCCTGCCTCTCACCAGTCGGCTAGCCGGGGAGCGGATCCACGACGGGCTGGTCCGGGCGAGGCGCCGCAGGCCGGGGTGAGAGTCTCGCGCGGAGCGGACGCTCGACGAGGCGATAGCTCAGCTCCGCGAGCACGACGACCATCGCGATCCACACGACGTCGCCGGCGACGGTGTGGCCGAGCCGGCTCAGGATCGCGATGCGGGCGAGCACGTTCCACAGGTAGATCGAGTACGAGCGCTCGCCGAGCCACCGCATCTCGACGCACGACAGCACCGCCCCGAGCAGCGACCGCGGCCGCACCTCGACGCCCGTCAGCAGGAGGAGCGTCAGGAGCGTCCCGGCGACGATCACCAGGGAGGGGCGCGCGGTGTCGTCGTGGCCCGCGACCAGGAAGAGCAGCACGACCGCGACCGGCGCCCACCCCGAGAAGGTCGAGAGCGTCCGCGTGAGCCATCTGTTGGCGACCGCGAGGGCCAGCAGGCAGCCGGCGAGGATCGGCAGCGCATTGGTGTCGCTGCCGAAGTACTCGTGCGGGTCGTAGCGCGACGACCGGGACAGCCCCAGGTAGAGGTCGAGCACCAGGGCGGCCGCCGCGAGCGCGAGCGCGAGAGCGGCGAAGCGCCGGCGATGGCGCGGATAGCCCATCAGCACGGCGAAGGGCCACAGTAGGTAGAACTGCTCCTCCACCGAGAGCGACCAGGTGTAGTTGAGGTAGTCGTAGGTGGCGAAGGGATGGCCTGCCCAGTCGAACAGGCTGGTCGTGTACGTCAGGGCGGCGACCGCAGGCGCCACCACCTGGCCGACCGCGAGGTCGCGCCGGTGGGCGAGCCCGGCAGTCAGGTCGTGCCGCAGCACCAGCAGGATCACCGCGGTCACCAGGACGACCGTCGCCAGCCCCGGCACCAGGCGTGCCACCCGGCGGCGGTAGAAGGCGCGCAGGTCGATCGTCCCGCCGTCGAGCTCGCGCAGCAGCAGCGTCGTGATCAGGTAGCCGGACAGGCAGAAGAAGACGGTCACGCCGACGTACCCGTCGATCAACGGTCTCGTCATGGCGTGCTGGCCGAGCACCAGCAGGATGGCCAGGCCGCGGACGCCGTCCAGCGCTGGACGGTGATCACTGCCCATATCGGGGAGTACGCAGTCGCCCTGCGGACGGTTCGGTCGGCGCTACTGTTCCGGTGTGCTGGTCGCGCTGCTCTCCTTCACCGTCGCCTCGGTGCTGATCGTCCTGCTGCCGGGGCCGGACAGCCTCGTCGTGATCCGCGGGCTGGTCCGCGGTGGGCGGCGCGGCGGTGTGCTCACCGCTGCCGGCGTGCTCAGCGGACTCCTGGTGTGGGTGACCGCGACCGCACTGGGGATCTCCGCACTGCTGCGCGCCAGCGAGGTCGGGTACGACGTGCTCAAGGTCGTCGGCGCGTGCTACCTGGTCTGGCTGGGCGTTCGATCGCTCGTCGCGCTCCGGCGTACGAAGGAAGCCTCGCTCGCCGTGGACCGGGTCGAGGCGTTGCGGTCCGGCTTCTGGGCCGGCTTCCTCACCGACATCCTCAACCCCAAGGTCGGCGTCTTCTTCGTCAGCTTCCTGCCCGGTTTCGTGCCCGCCGGCGAGTCCGTCGGCTGGGTCACCTTCGGCTTCGGCCTGTGGTACGCCGTGCTGACTGCGGTCTACTTCGCGGCTCTGGTCGCGATCTCGACCACCGTCGCCACCTGGATGGGCACCACCCACATCCGCCGCCGACTCGATGCGCTGACCGGACTGGTCCTGGTCGGCTTCGGCCTGCGGCTCGCCACCGAGGCCTGACCTGCTCGACTAGGTTGACTGAATGGATCTGCCCGTGATGCCGCCGGCCCGGCCGATGCTCGCCAAGAGCGTGAAAGGCATCCCGGACCCCGCCAAGCACACGGTCGGCGACATCACCGGGCTGAGCTTCGAGCCCAAGTGGGACGGCTTCCGTTGCCTGGTCTTCAAGGACGGCGACGAGGTCGAGCTGGCCAGCCGCAACACCAAGCCCCTCACCCGCTACTTCCCCGAGGTCGCCGCGGCGATGCGGGAGCAGCTGCCGGCGCGCTGCGTGCTGGACGGCGAGATCTTCGTCGCCCTGCGCGACGAGAACGGCGTCGACCGGCTCGAGTTCGAGACGCTCCAGGAGCGCATCCACCCGGCCAAGAGCCGGATCGACATGCTCGCCGAGAAGACGCCGGCCGGGTTCGTCGCCTTCGACCTGCTCGCGCTCGGCGACACGTCGTACGTCGACCGGCCGTTCGCCGAGCGCCGCGCCGCCCTCGAGGAGTCGATCGGCGGCCTCGCCGGCCCGTGCTTCCTGACCCGGACCACCACCGACCCCGCGAAGGCGGAGGAGTGGTTCCACCAGTTCGAGGGCGCGGGGCTCGACGGCGTGGTCGCCAAGCCGCTGGGCGCGCCCTACGTCGAGAACGCCCGCACGATGCTCAAGATCAAGCACGAGCGCACCGCCGACGTCGTCGTCGCGGGCTACCGCGAGCACAAGACCAGCACCCCGGAACGACCGCTGCTCGGCAGCCTCCTTCTGGGCCTGTACGACGACGAGGGCGGCCTGCAGCACGTCGGGGTCAGCGCCAGCTTCACCGAGGGGCGTCGGGCCGAGCTCATCGAGCAGCTCCAGCCCCTCGTCGTCCCGCTGGACGAGCATCCGTGGGGCCGCTGGGCGGAGTTCCTCACTGCCAACCCGGACCGGGTGCCGGGCACGCAGAGCCGGTGGAGCCAGGGCAAGGACCTCAGCTTCACCCCGCTGCGTCCCGACCTGGTGATCGAGGTCGCCTACGACCACATGGAGGGGCGGCGGTTCCGGCACACGGCGCAGTTCCGGCGCTGGCGCACCGACCGCGACCCGGAGAGCTGCGGCTACGACCAGCTCGAGGAACCGGTCTCCTACGACCTCACCGACGTGCTGGGCGCACGCCCAGGCACCTCGCACTAGGCTGCGACCACCTGACCACCTGACCACTGACCACCTCACCACGACCGCGGGAGACGAGATGAGCGAGACCTACACCGTCGTCCTCCTGGTGGAGCAGGCTCTCTCCGCGGCCGACGCGGCGCAGATCCGCTCGCTCCACGACGAGCTCCGCGACGAGGGCCAGGACGTCCGCTACCAGGTGCTCCTGCCGGTCGAGGACGCCGCCGCCCGGATCGAGGCGGCGATGGGTGCCATCGGCAGCGACACCATGACCGCACCACGCGCCCCGATGGACCCCGACGCGGTGGAGCGCGTGCGCGAGGAGAGCGAGCGGGAGTCCGCCCGCGCCCTGACCGCGACGCTCGAGGCCCTGCGCGGCGCCGGCGCGACGGCCGAGGGGAAGGTCGTCGAGGAGGACCCGATCGAAGCCCTGGCCCAGGCCGTGACGGAGGGCGACGGACGCGAGGCGATCATCCTGACCCGCTCGCACGTCGTCGCCGAGTTCTTCCACCTCGACTGGACCTCGCGGGCACGCCGCAAGATCGGCGTCCCGGTGCTGCACCTCCTCGAGCACGAGAACTTCGACGAGCAGGCCGGCACCGGGGAGGGCGTCACCGGCCTGTGAGCGATGCCGGCGTCTTCCTGACGCACGTCGACTCGCCGCGGATCCGGCGACACTTCCGACGCCTGGTCGAGGAGACGGCGTCGCTGGTGAGCTGGCACTTCGTCCTGAGCCGCGACCCGTTCCCACGGCCCGATGCGCCCTTCGGCTACCCCGACCCGGCCGACCTGATGCCCGCGAGGTACGCCGCGATGGTTGACCACGGAGGGGTGCAGGGCGGCTACCTCGACACGCTGCTGGTGCCGGTGCTCAGCGGCCTCGACGCGGACCGGCTCTGGCTCTGCGAGTACGACGTGGACTACGCCGGCCGTTGGGGCGAGCTGTTCGGCCAGGCCGCCGACCGCGAGGCGGACCTGGTGACCACGACCGTGATGTTCCGCCGGGAGCAGCCCCGCTGGCCCTGGTGGCGCACCGCGGCCGCACCGCCCGGCGTACCCCACAAGCGGTGGGTGCGATCACTCAACCCGCTGGTCCGCCTCACCCGGCCGGCGCTCGAGGCCTACGTCGCGGCCGTGGCGGACCCGAGGTGGCAGGGGCACTACGAGTTCCTCCTGCCGACGGTGACGCGCGAGGCCGGACTCCGGGTCGAGGACCTCGGCGGCGAGGGCTCGTTCGTCCCGCCGGGCCGGGAGCGTGCGGTGTACGTCGGCAGGTCGCCGAGCGGCCTGCCACCCGACCTGACGTTCGGCTTCCGGCCGTCCCGGAGCGACTACTTCCACGAGGAGCCGGCCGCCTTCCCGCTGCCCGGCATGCTGTACCACCCCGTGAAGCCGGATGTGGCGGCCTGGACCATCGAGACGCAGAACCAGCTCGCGCCGGGTCACCGGTCCTAGCGCGTCGCGCTCCGGTGACGTCGCAGGTCGGCCCGCAGCAGCTTGCGGAGCCGCTTCGCCGCCGCGTGATCGACCGCGTCGCCGCGCTCCCGGAGCACCTCGAGGAACACCCGCGTGCGCGACCTCGGGTCGGGTGACCTCGCACCCAGGTCGACCAGGGCGCGGAGGGGACCGACGCCCTTCCCCCGCTCGTGGGAGGGGGCCTCCGGTACCCACGCCGCCGGGTCGACACCGTGGAGCCGATGGTCGCTCAGCTGGACCCGCAGGTTGCGGCGCTGCCCGAACGCCGTGGCGAGGAGCGCGACCCAGTAGTCGTGGGGCACGCCGGAGTCGGCGCCGGGCCAGCCCCAGTCGTCCACGAACCGGCGAGTGACCGCCATCGTGCAGCCCTCGTAGGCCGCGGCGGGAGGCAGACCGCGCTCCGCGAGGAGGTCGTAGCAGGAGTCGGCCCGTCGGGCGCCCTGCTCGTCGACCAGCGCGTAGTCGTGGAACATCGCGAGCGGGGTGCGCCGGCGTACCCGGTCGGCCACCGTCGCGAGCTTCGTCGGTCGCCAGACGTCGTCCTGGTCGGCGAAGAGGATCAGGCTGCCGCGGCACACCCGGCTGGCGACCACGGCGTTCTGGGAGTGCCCCAGGTGCGGTCCGCCGGTCATCACCTCGACCCGGAACGGGACGCGTCGGGCGAAGCCGTGCAGCAGCGAGACGGTGGCGTCCTCCGACCCGTCGTCCCGGATGACGACCTCGTCCGGCAGGAGCGTCTGCACCGCCAGGCTCTCGAGCATCTCGGGCAGGAAACGCTCACCGTTGTACGTCGCCATCGCGACCGAGATGGACGGTCGCCCCGTCAGCACCGAGCGCAACGACGCCATGCTCCGACCCTCGTTCGTCGTCTTCGTCGTCTTCGTCGTCTTCGTCGTCTTCGTCGTCTTCGTCGTCCCGAGCGGCTCCGGCTCCCCGAGCCCGTGCTAGCGGTCGATCCGCCAGACGGGCTGGGCGACACCCTCGCTGGCCACCCGGAGGGCGTGGCCGCCCCGCGTGTACATGATGGCCTCGCCCTGTCGCTGCGACGGCAGGTCGATCCGGTGGCCGTGGCCCCGGATGCGGGAGTACAGGTACGCGTCGCTGTAGGTGCGGATCACGAAGTGACGGCCGTTCGGCTGGAAGTCGGCGCCGGTCACCAGGAACGGCACCGACGCGACGCGCTTCAGCACGTTGATCCGGTCCTTCGACAGGTGCTTGGGAGCGCGGTAGATCCCGGCCCCCGACTTCGCCTTGGTCACGATGTAGATCCGGCCGGAACGCGGCTGCACCATCAGCGCCTCGGCGTTGTGCGGGCCGTCGGCGTACTTGAGCTGGAAGGACGTGCCGTGGACCGTGCGGCTGTGCATCTTGCGCGGCTCGCGGACGCGGACCAGCGTGATGTGGCTGCGATGGGTCTTGTTGTCGCCGATGTCACCGAACCACAGCTTGTGGTGGCGGCCGGCCGCCATGTCCTCCCAGTCCGCGGCCGAGGTGTTGCGCACCCGGAACATGGCCTTGGTGCGGCACTTCTGCCCGACCGCGAAGAAGCGGGCCGAGTCACCGCTGTCGTTGTGCATGAAGAACAGGCCGCGGTGGTAGGTGCTGCGCGAGATGCCGCTCGCCTCGTCGATCCGGCCGTCGCGCACCGTGCATGAGACGGACGCCTTCGACCACGCCTGTCGCGCCTCCCGAGCCTCTCGGGCTTCACCTGTACTGGGAGCGGCGACGATGAGACCGGTCGTGAGGGCTACCAGGGCAGCAAAACGTGAAGTGGAGCGGAAGATCACAGATTCTCCTCGTGCGGGGGGTCCGAGAATCCCCAGCACCATAACAACCCTCGCGAGGATCTCCGCATCGTCAGACGATGCGGTTCCCCTCGGCGTCCCAGTGGGAGGCGACCTTCTTGCTCGGCTGCACCCGCGGTGGCTCCCCCGGCATCTTGGGGTAGTCCGGTGGGTAGTTCAGCTCGACCGAGCCCTGCTCCTCGAAGAGCCGGAGCAAGGGCTCCAGCGAGTAGTGCGCGTCGTCGATCGTCGCCCACGGATCGCCGTCCACGACGCGGTCCGGCACCGTGAACAGGTTGTACTCCGCGGGGTCGGTGACGTCGGCCAGCTCGCCCCAGGTCATCGGCGTCGAGACGGGGGCACCGGGGATCGGGCGGAGGGAGTACGCCGACGCGATGGTGCGGTCGCGGTTGTTCTGGTTGTAGTCCACGAAGATCCGCTCGCCTCGCTCCTCCTTCCACCACGCGGTGGTGACCCCGTCGTCACGCTTCTCCAGCTCGCGGCCGAAGCCGATCGCCGCGTGGCGCACGTCGACGAACTCCCACTTCGGCTCGATGCGCACGTAGACGTGGACTCCGCGGTTGCCACTGGTCTTGGGGTATCCCCTCAGGCCGAGCTCCTCGAGCAGCTCCTCGGCGACCAGGGCCACGCGCACGGCGTCCGCGAACGTCGTACCGGGCTGGGGGTCGAGGTCGATCCGCAGCTCGTCGGGACGGTCGACGTCGGTGCGGCGTACCGGCCAGGGATGGAAGGTCAGCGTGCCCATGTGGGCGCACCAGACGGGCACCGCGATCTCGGTCGGGCAGATCTCGTCGGCGGTCCGCCCCGACGGGAACGTGACCTGCACGGTCTCCACGTAGTCGGGAGCGCCCTTGGGCACCCGCTTCTGGTAGAACGCGTCGGCGTCCTTGTCCATCGGCCCGGTTGCCAGCTTCATGCCTGGGCGAACGCCGGACGTCCAGCGCTCCAACGCCGTCGGCCGGTCGCGCAGTGCCCGCATCAGGCCGTCCTCGACGCTCGCGAAGTACTCCGCGACCATCAGCTTGGTGACCTCGGGAGTCCGGTCGGTCCGCTCGTAGATGACCCGGTCCGGACTGCTCACCCGCACCGTCCGCTCCCCCGCCTGAACCTCCGCTGCGGGCGTCTTCGGCATGCCTCAGGCTAACCGGCACCTCCGTCACCGAAGATCCGTCACCGGGTGGTAACCCGGGCGACTCGTGTGGCGGTGGTCTCCGGACTACCGTGGCGGTATGGGTTACCAGGTGGAGAAGACCGACGAGCAGTGGCGACAGGAGCTGTCGCCGGAGGAGTACGCCGTACTGCGCGAGGCCGCGACCGAGCGGCCCTTCGTCGGCGAGTACACCGATACCGAGACCAAGGGCGTGTACTCCTGCAAGGCCTGCCACGCCAAGCTGTTCGAGTCGGACACGAAGTTCCACTCCGGCTGCGGCTGGCCGAGCTTCTACCAGCCGATCACCGACACCGTGGAGTACCTCGAGGACAACTCCCACGGGATGAAGCGGGTCGAGGTGCGCTGCGCCAACTGCGGCTCCCACCTGGGCCACGTCTTCCCCGACGGCTACGGCACCCCCACCGGCGACCGCTACTGCATCAACTCGATCGCATTGACGCTCGCGCCGGCTGACGCACCCGCCGAGGCCCAGGACTCCCACCAGTAACACTTGGAGGGCCAGGTCGCCACTTGTTGGAGGAGATTTCGGCCAACAAGTGGCGAAATCCCCGCTCAGGCGGGGAATTCGCCCCGCGACGTCACGGAAGCCGGGCGAGCAGGTCCGCGACGGGCGTACGGGCGCCGGTGTAGAAGGGGACCTCGAGGCGCACGTGTCGACGGGTCTCGGAGCCGCGGAGGTGACGCATCAGGTCGACGATGCGGGAGAGATCGTCGGCCTCGAAGGCCAGGATCCACTCGTAGTCACCGAGCGCGAAGCTGGAGACGGTGTTGGCCCGGACGTCGGGGTACTCCCGCGCCATCTGGCCGTGCTCGGCCAGCAGCCGGCGGCGCTCGGCGTCCTCGAGGAGGTACCACTCGTAGGACCGCACGAACGGGTAGACGCACACGTGTGCCCGCGGCTCCTCCTCGGCGAGGAACGCCGGGATGTGGCTCTTGTTGAACTCCGCCGGCCGGTGCAGCGCCATCTGTGACCACACCGGCGCGAGCCGGCGGCCGAACGCCGTGCTCCGCAGCCGGTTGTACGCCGACTGGAGCTGCTCGCTCGCGGGTGCGTGCCACCAGACCATCACGTCGGCGTCGGCGCGGAGGCCCGTGACGTCGTAGGTGCCGCGCACCACCACGTCGTCAGCGCGCAGCTTCTCGATCAGCTCGTCGACCTCGGCCGCCTCGGCGGCACGATCCGCGTCGGGACCCAGGGGCCGCTCCAGCCGGAACACCGACCACATCGTGTAGCGGATCGTGTCGTTGAGCTCTCGGGTGCGGGCTGCGTGGGTCTGGTCGGGCACGCCCTCATTCTGCCGCGGCCATCCGAGCGGCTGCGCGGCGGGCCGACCCGATCACGGCCGGGATGCCGACCCCGTCGTACGCCGCGCCGCACACCTCGAGCCCGGGGACCTCGGCGACGGCACGCCGGATGCGGGCGACCCGGTCGAGGTGACCGACGGCGTACTGCGGGAGCGCGCCGCCCCAGCGCTGCACGTGGACGTCGACCGGCTCGATCGGCTGTCCGGTCGCCGCGGCCAGGTCGGCGACGACCCGTGCGACCAGCTCGTCGTCGGTCGCCTGCAGCGTCGCCTCCTCGCGGTGCCGGCCGAGCGAGGCCCGCAGGATCCGGAGGTCGGAGACGGCGCCGACCCACTCCCACTTGGAGAAGGAGTACGTCGCCGCCTTGATCTGCCGGCCGTCGACGGCCGGTACCAGGAAGCCGGAGGAGCCGTCGACCTCGAGCGAGCGCACGGCCATCGTGACGATCGCCATCGACGCGTACTCGATCGCCGCGAGCTCGCCGGCTGCGTCAGGAGCTGTCTCCTCGAGGAGGCGGGCGGTCGGGGCGGCGGGGGTGGCCAGCACGACCTGCCCCGTGTCGACGGTCTCGGGGGTCCGTGCCGACCCGACGGTGAGCCGGAAGCCGGACCTGGCCCGGCTCAGCCCGCGCACCGGCGCGGAGGTCCGCACCTCGACCCCGGGACTGACGCATAGTGCGCGCGGCAGCAGGCCGAGCCCACCCGCGATGCCCGCGAAGACCGGCTCCTCCGACGCCGGCGGCACGGCGGCGGCAGCCGCCAGGAGCGAGCCGTGCTCACGCAGCAGCGCGACGACCTGCGGCATGGCGGCGTACGCCGAGAGGTTGCTCGCGTGACCGGCGTACACGCCGCCCAGCAGCGGCTCGGCCAGCCGGTCGACGACTTCGGGCCCGAGTCGTGACCCGAGCAGGTCAGCGACGGAGACGTCATCCTCCTCCAGCGGCCGGACCTTTTCGTGGCGAGCACGTTCCAGGCCCTCGTCGGAGAGCACCGCCGACGCCGCGAGCTGGTCGAGGTCGAGCGGGACGCCGAGCAGCGTGCGCGGGAGGGGCCGCATCGCGCCTCGGGTCCACAGCTGGGACGAGCCGGCGACCGGGTGCACGAGGTCGATCCCGAGCTCGGCCACCAGGCCCACGGCCTCGGGCCGCCGCGCCAGCATCGACTCGGCTCCGACGTCGACCTGGACCCCGGCGATGGTGCCGAGTCGCAGCTTGCCGCCGACCTCGGGTGAACCCTCGAGGACCAGCACGGACCGACCGCCGGCAGCCAGGTCGCGGGCCGCGACGAGTCCCGCGACACCCCCGCCGACCACCACGGCATCGGGTCGCAGGTCGGGCACGACGCCACTCTTCCACCTGCCCGCGAGCGCTCGGCAGCGGCTGCCGTCCTGGGCTGCTTCCGGGCGCATCCCGGGGGCGGAAAACGCGGAAGAATCGACCGACACGCCCGGGTACTGGGGCGATTCGTCCGCGTTTTCCGCACCCCGCGGCCCCCGACGTCCCCGCGGCCCTCAGTAGTCCTGCACGAACTCCGTCAGGCGCTTCAGCTGGTCGGGGTCGGTCGAGGGCAGGACGCCGTGACCGAGGTTGAAGACGTGACCCTTCGCGGCCCGGCCGGCCTCGATGATCTCGGCCGCGCGGGCGGTCAGCACGTCGGGCGGGGCGAACAGCAGCGTGGGGTCCAGGTTGCCCTGCACCGCGCGGTCGCCCACGCGCGGGACGGCCTCCTCGAGCGGCGTACGCCAGTCGACGCCGACGACGTCCGCACCGGCCTCGGCCATCAGCGGGAGCAGGCTGCCGGTCCCGACGCCGAAGTGGATCCGCGGCACCCCGAGGTCGGCCACCGCCGACAGGACGGCGGCGGAGTGGGGCAGCACCGACTGTCGGTAGTCACGAGGCGTGAGCGCGCCGGCCCACGAGTCGAACAGCTGCACCGCGGAGGCGCCGGCCTCGATCTGCACCCGGAGGTACGCCGCGGAGATGCGCGCGATCTTGCCGAGCAGCGCCTCCCACACGTCCGGAGCGCCGAACATCATCGCTTTGGTGGTCGCGTGGTCCTTCGAGGGACCACCTTCGACCAGGTAGGACGCGACCGTGAACGGCGCCCCGGCGAAGCCGATCAACGGGGTGCTGCCGAGCTCGGCGACCAGCGCGCGGATGGCCGCGGTGGTGAACGGCACGTGCTCGGGGGTGAGCTCGGGGATCGCCGCGACGTCCTCGAGCGTCCGTACCGGGTCGGCCACGACCGGACCCACACCTGGCTTGATGTCCAGGTCGACGCCGACCGCCTTCAGCGGCAGCACGATGTCGGAGAAGAAGATCGCCGCGTCCACGCCGTACCGCCGGACCGGCTGGAGCGTGATCTCGGTGACCAGGTCCGGGTTCATGCACGACTCGAGCATGCCGACGCCCTCGCGCACCTTCAGGTACTCCGGCAGCGAGCGACCGGCCTGGCGCATGTACCACACGGGCGTGTGGTCCACCGGCTCCCCGCGGGTCGCGCGCAGGAACGCGCCGTCCTGCGGGCTGCTGGTCGAGCGGGCATCAGGGCTGCTCACGGGGCGATGCTCCCAGTTGGCCCGGCGTGTTCGCACATCGACGGCCGCGGCTCGGGGCCTACTGTGACCCCATGGCAGTGGGGAGCGAGGCACGCCCGGGTTCGGGGGCGCCACCGGAGCCTCCGGAGTTCACCGAGGCGGTGCGCGCCATGAAGGAGGCGCGGCTGCGGCCCGAGGTGCTCTCGGAGCCGATGCCCGCGCCCCAGCGCATCGCGCCGTACGCCGCCGCGCTCAGCGCCGACGTCACGGTCGACGGCCACGACCTCAGCACCGGCCGGATCATCCTGCTCCACGACCCGGCGGGGAACGACTCGTGGGACGGCACCTTCCGGTTCGTCGCCTACGTCCGGGCCGAGATCGAGCTCGAGCTGATCACCGACCCCGCGCTGGCCGACGTCGGCTGGTCGTGGCTGACCGAGGCGCTGGCCGCGCACGGCGCGACGTACGCCGCGGCCTCGGGCACGGTCACCCGGGTGGCGACCGACAGCTTCGGCGCGATGTCGGACGACTCGGGCACCGCCCAGATCGAGATCCGGGCGTCGTGGACGCCGGCCCTCGAGGACGGGCGGCCGGCGATCTCGGACCACGTCGAGGCATGGGGCGAACTACTGTGTACGGCGGCGGGTCTGCCGCCGGTCCCCGAGGGCGTGACCGCCATGCCCAGTCGTCGTGGCCGGCGCGGCTCCGGTCACTGACGACTCATGACTCCCGACTCGGATGACGCCGTACGCGAGGAAGCGGCCCTCGCTCACCCGGGCAACGACGAAGAGCCGCCCGCTCCGCCCTCCCCACTGCTCGAGCTGCGCGACGGCCTCCCCCCGCTCACCGAGACCCCGCCCGCACTCGAGGACGCGTGCCGGGCGCTCGCGGACGGCACCGGCCCGGTGGCCATCGACGCCGAGCGGGCGTCGGGCTACCGCTACTCGTCGCGCGCCTACCTGATCCAGCTGCGGCGCGAGGGTGCGGGCACCATCCTGATCGACCCGATCTGCTTCGAGTCGATGGCACCGCTGCAGGACGCGCTGGGCGACGCCGAGTGGATCCTGCACGCGGCGACCCAGGACCTGCCCTGCCTCAACGAGCTCGGCCTCGTGCCCGCTCGGCTGTTCGACACCGAGCTGGCCGGGCGGCTGCTGGGCTACCCGCGCGTCGGGCTGGCCACGCTCGTCGAGACGTTGCTCGGCCACCGGATGAAGAAGGAGCACTCGGCGGCTGACTGGTCGACGCGCCCCCTGCCGGCGCCGTGGCTGGAGTACGCCGCGCTCGACGTCGAGGTGCTGATCGAGCTCCGCGAGGTGCTGGCGCGCGAGCTCCATGAGGCGGGCAAGGACGAGTGGGCCCGTCAGGAGTTCGAGTGGCTGCGGGGGTTCACGCCGTTCGTCCGCAGCGAGCCATGGCGGCGTACGTCGGGCCTGCACCGCGTGCGCGGCCGTCGCCTGCTCGGCGCGGTGCGCGAGCTCTGGGAGGAGCGCGACGAGCTCGCCCGCGCACGAGACGTCTCGCCGGGGCGGATCATCGGCGACAACGCCATCGTCGCGGCCGCGCTCGCCGACCCCACGACCAAGGGGGAGCTGTTGTCCACCAAGGGCTTCCACGGACGCGGCGCCCAGCGGTACGCCGACCGCTGGGTGGCGGCGCTGGCACGCGCACGCGACCTGCCCGAGGACGACCTCCCCGTCCGCGCTCCTCGCACCGACGGCCCGCCGACGCCCCGGGCGTGGGCCGAGCGCGACCCGATCGCCGCCGAGCGGCTCACCCTCGCTCGCGAAGGCATGGCCCGGCTCTCGGAGGAGCTGTCGCTGCCGGCGGAGAACCTGCTCACCCCGGACACGGTGCGTCGGGTGATGTGGGAGCCCGCCGGCACCGAGCTCACCGCGATCGCCGACCAGCTGCGCGGGCTGGGCGCGCGCGAGTGGCAGGTGGAGCTGACGGCCCCGATGCTGCTGGACGCCGTGATGTCGGCACCGGCACGCGCCGCGGCCGCGCGGTCGGAGCCGGAGACCGATCAGCCGCCCGACTGACTCGGGATCGCGGTCGGGCCGAGCTTCGGCCCGAGCACCCGGTACGACGCCCGGTCGATCTTCCGGGTCAGCCGGGGGACCTCCTCGGGCGTGCCCCGCACCAGCCGCTCCAGCCACGGCTCCACCGCCAGGTCGAGCTCGTCGGACTGGTCGACGACCGGCGGGAACCGCATGCTCTTGACGCTGAAGGTGAACACCGAGGCGTGATGCGGCAGCCGACCCGGCTGCTGGAAGGCGTCGGAGAGCGCGACCGTCTGGTTGGCGGGCTGGAGATAGCCGGCGTACGACACCAGGTCGAGGGCGCCCGGGCTGTTGGCGTAGACCAGGAAGTCCGCCGCGACGCCGACGTCGCGAGGCTTGCTGGACAGGCACATGCCGGTCAGCGAGCCGACCGTCGCGGAGGACGCCACCCGCGGCATGGGCATCACGTCGAAGTGGACACCCGACTCGCGGAGCTCGGGGACCATGTGGCTGTCGCCCTGGAGCAGGGCGAGCTTGCCGCGCTCGAACCACGCCAGCGCCGACCTCTTGGCGAGCTGGTCGTCGGTCAGGGTCGCTCGCGGTGACTGCAGAGCCGTGACGACCTGGGTGAGGGAGTCGACGTTCGTCTCGCTGCTGAAGGCCAGGCTGGTCGGCTGGGTGTCGTCGTCGTACAGGTCGCCGCCGCCGGAGTACACGAACGGCGCCAGGCCCGACAGCGTCGGCTCGAGGTACATCCCGGCCACGCCCGGGTGGTGCCGGACCGCCCAGCGGCCGGCCCGCGCGAACTGCTCGAGGGTCCAGCCCTCGCCGGCCTTCGGCGGGTCGTTCCGGATCTGGTCGAAGTCGACCAGCTTGGTGTTGTAGTAGACGACGGACGGTTGGATGTCGTAGGGCAGGCACTCCAGTCGGTTGTCGGCCGCGAAGGCGGTCAGGGTGCTGCGGGGGTACTCGTCGCCGAAGTCGAAGCCGCGGTCGTCGAGCAGCTGGTCGACCGGCTGCACGAGCTGGTGCTGCACGAGGAAGTCGAGGTGCCGGCGTGAGGCCAGGAACACGTCGGGGACCGGCGCACCCTCGCGGAACGCCTCGATCATGGCGGCGGCGGTCGGCCACGACTCGACCTTGACCGTGACCTTGCGCGTGAGCGGCGCGTAGCTGTCGGCCATCAGCTGGTACTGCTCGATCTCACCCGACGTCCCGATGACGCCGAACGTCAGCGTCTCGGGCGGCAGCAGCGACGGTGACGACGAGGCCTCGGTGGGCGAGGACGTCGCCGGCGTGCTCGACGTCGGCGACGAGCTCGGGGCAGCCGAGCTGGACGACGAGGAGGCGCACGAGGCCAGCAGGCTCATGCCCAGCACGACGGCGATCAGGGCGAGGCTTCCCCGAGTCCCCGCCGATCTCGCACGCACGGCGAAACCCTAACGGCTGGGAAAAGAGTGAGGTGTGCCGGACCGGGAGCGCCTCACGGCGCGTGGCCGCTCGTAGCGGCTGATGTTGGGACCCGGGGCTGCCGCGGCCCGGCACACATCGACCAGTGTAACGAGGGGCCGGGTGCGTTTGTTTCCGTTGTCGGCGATTCAGGACCCCGGCGCGTCGTGCGGACCCGTCACATCAGGTGCCCGGCCAGCTCCAGGCGGGCCGCACGGTCGAGCTGGTCGGCGACGGCCTGGATGCGGGCGGCGGCGACGGTGTCGCCCTCGGGGAGCTCGGCCCGCCCGGTGGCGACGACGCGCGCGAACGCGGCTGCCCGCAGGAGTACGTCGGCGAAGTCGCTGCCCGCGATGCCGCGCAGGACCTGGTCGACCATCGTCCGCAGCTCGTCCGGGCCCGGTGGATCGGCCACCCCCGCGACCACGCCGTCGACGGCCGCCCGCGCCCGGCCGGCCTCGAACTCCCGCGCGACGCCCACCGGGTCGGCGTACACCCAGGAGCGCAGGAGGTACAGCCGCCACAGGCAGCCCGCGATGGTGTCGGCCGGTCGCGCGGCCCACACCTCGGCGATCGCCTCGATCCCCTCGGTGTCGGCGAGGTGCAGCACGCGGTCGGCGACCTCGTGGTCGCCGGAGTCGTGGGCGCGACGGACGATCAGGTGCGCGGCCCGGTCGGCCGCCTCGGCGACCTGGAGCGGGTCGGCGTCTCGCGAAGGGACGCCACCGAAGAAGAAGTCGCCCGGCGTCAGCGGGCGGTGGTGCGGGCGTCCGGTCACCCGCCCACGGTAGCGACCCTCAGGCGCCGGCGAGGTGCTTCCGGATGCGTTGGTCGCTGACGGGCCCGTCGGTGCCGAGCTGTTGCGCGAACAGCGAGATGCGGTACTCCTCGAGCATCCACCGCGCTCGCCGCAGCGCCTCCCCGGGAGGGCGGCCCGCCTGCAGCGCGGCGACCTGGTGGAGGTAGGCCTCGTCGAGCGGCCGCACCTGGTCCATCTGCTGCCGGTCGCGCGCCACCTGCTCGTCGAGCTGCTCGCGGCGCCGCCGGATGGCGAGGAGGTACGTCGGGTAGCGGCGCAGCCGATCGGCTCCGGCCTCGCCCAGGAACCCGGGATGGACCAGGCGGGCCAGCTGCTCGCGCATGTCCTGGAGGGCGGGCAGCGTGAGCAGCTCCGCACGGCCGCTCAGCATCCGGTCAGTCTCGCGCCAGTCGGCCAGGATCCGCAGGACGTCGCGCAGGACCTGGTCGGTGCGGGCGTCGATGGCCTCCCGCCCGGCCGCCACCAGCGCGGCGTACGCCTCGGGGGTGCGGGCGGGCGGGTGCGCGTCGACGACATCGGTGAGGATCGCGGCGCGGAGGTCGTCCAGGAGGTCGGCGACCGACGGGTACGGCGATCCGGCGAGGCCCAGCTTCTCCGCGGTGTCGAGGCCGTCCGTCGGGTCGCCGGCGAACGGTAGCGCGAGCAGCAGGAGTCGGCGTACGCCGTGCCGGTGGCGCGCCGCGGCCTCGTCGGCGGACCCGAACACTCCGAGCCCGACCGTGCCGCCCTCGTCGAGCACGGCCGGGTAGGCCAGCACCTCGTGACCGGCCCGCCGCTGCTGGATCTGCTCGGGCAGCTCGCCGAAGGTCCAGTCGGTCTCCCCGGTCGCGCCGAACCCGCTGTCGTCGGCGACGGCCGCGAGGGCCGCGTCGAACTGTTCCTCGAGCGGTGCCTTCAGCGCGTCGAGGTCCTTGCCGCGCGCCTGCTCGGCGCCCTCGTCGTCGACCACTCGGTAGGTCGGCTGCAGGTGGGCCGGCACCTTGTCCCAGTCCCACGCCTCGCGCGGGATCACCACGCCTGTCGTGGACCGCGCCCACCGCTCGAGCGCGTCGAGCAGCGGCTCCTCGCCCGGCGGCGTCGTCGCCAGGAACTCGCGCGCCTTGTCCGGCGCCGGCACGAAGCTCACGCGGAGGTTCTTGGGCAGGCTGCGGATCAGGGCGGTGACCAGCTCGTGGCGCACCCCGGGGACGTTCCACGAGAAGTCCTCGGCATCGACCCGGTTGAGCGTCGCGACGGGGACGTCGATGGTGAGGCCGTCGTCCGGTGCACCGGGCTCGAAGTGGTAGCTGATGGGGAAGGTCAGGCCCTGGCTCTGCTCCCACTGCTCGGGGAAGTCCTCCTCGCGGACCTGGTCGGCGGTGTCGTGGGTGAGCATCGCCGGGTCGAACGTGAGGAGGTCGGGACGGCGCTGCCGTTCCTTCTTCCACCAGGTGTCGAAGTGCGCGCCGCTGACCACCTCGGCGCCGACGCGGGCGTCGTAGAAGTCGAAGAGCGTCTGCTCGTCGACGACGATGTCGCGTCGGCGCGCACGGTGCTCGAGCTCCTCGGCCTCCTCGAGCAGCCGCTGGTTCTCGACGAGGAACGTGTGGCGGGTGTCCCACTCGCCTTGCACGAGGGCGTGCCGGATGAACAGCTCGCGGCTGATCTCGCGGTTCACCTTGCCGAACTGGACGAGCCGGTCGGCGACCAGCGGGACGCCGTACAACGTGACCCGCTCGTAGGCCATCACGGCCGCCCGCTTCTTCGACCAGTGCGGCTCGCTGTAGGTCCGCTTCACGAGGTGGGCACCGAGCCGTTCGGCCCACTCCGGTCGGATCGCGGCGTTCTGCCGTGCCCAGAGACGGCCGGTCTCGACGAGCTCGCCGGCCATCACGAACGCCGGGTTCTTCCCCTTCAGGGCGCTGCCCGGAAAGATCGCGAACCGGGTGCCCCGGGCACCGAGATACTCGCGCGGGCCACGAGGTCCGCGCCGGCGGTCACCGCTCGCCGGCCGCTCCCGCTCCTCGAGCACCCCGATGTGGGACAGCAGCCCGGACAGCAGCGCCTGGTGGATGCTGTCGGCGTCGGGGACGGTCGCAATGCCGCCCTTGCCGAGCTGGATCTTCAGCTCGCGGCAGACCTGGCGCAGCTGGGACTCGAAGTCCTGCCACTCCCGGACGCGCAGGTAGTTGAGGTACTCGCGCCGGCACATGCGCCGGAACGCGCTGCTGGAGAGCTCGCGCTGCTGCGAGCGGAGGTGGCGCCAGAGGTTCAGCCAGGTCAGGAAGTCCGAGGTCGGGTCCTTGAACCGCGCGTGGAACTGGTCGGCCTGCGCCTGCTCCTCCAGCGGCCGCTCGCGAGGGTCCTGCAGTGACAGGGCGGCGGCGATCACCAGGATCTCGCGGACGCAGCCGAGCCGCTCGGCCTCGAGGATCATCCGACCCAGGCGCGGGTCGATCGGCAGCCGCGCGAGCCGGCGGCCGAGCCGGGTCAGCCGGCCGCCCTCCCCCAGCGCACCGAGCTCCTCGAGCAGCTGGATGCCCGAGGCGACCTGCCGGCGGTCGGGCGGCTCGACGAACGGGAAGCCGGCGATGTCGCCGAGCCCCAGCGACGCCATCTGGAGGATCACCGAGGCGAGGTTGGTGCGGAGGATCTCGGGGTCGGTGAACTCGGGGCGGCGCTCGAAGTCGTCCTCGGAGTACAGCCGGATCGCGATGCCGGCCTCGACCCGACCGCACCGGCCGGAACGCTGGGCCGCGGAGGCCTGGCTGATCGGCTCGATCGGCAGGCGCTGCACCTTGGTCTTCATCGAGTACCGCGAGATGCGCGCGACGCCGGTGTCGACGACGTACCGGATGCCGGGGACGGTCAGCGACGTCTCCGCGACGTTGGTGGCCAGCACGATGCGGCGGGTCGTCTGAGGGTGGGACGAGAAGACCCGGTGCTGCTCGGCCGCGGACAGCCGCGAGAACAGCGGCACCACCTCGAGCGTGCGTCCGGGGTCGGTCTTGACGTCGCTGAGGGCGTCTGCCGTGTCGCGGATCTCGCGCTCGCCGGGCAGGAACACCAGCACGTCGCCCGGTCCTTCGTGCGCCAGCTCGCGGACGGCATCGACGATCGCCTCGGTCTGGTCGCGGACGACGACCTCGCCCTCCTCGTCGACGCCGTCCGGGCCGGCGCCGGTCGTCACCAGGGGCCGGTAGCGGATCTCGACGGGGTAGGTGCGTCCGGAGACCTCGATGACCGGCGCCGGCCGGCCGCGACCGTCCGCGAAGTGCCGGGCGAAGCGCTCCGGGTCGATCGTTGCGGACGTGATCACGAGCTTGAGGTCGGGACGGCGCGGTAGCAGCCGTTTGAGGTAGCCGAGCAGGAAGTCGATGTTGAGGCTCCGCTCGTGCGCCTCGTCGATGATGATCGTGTCGTAGCGGCGCAGCTCGCGGTCGCGCTGGAGCTCGGCGAGCAGGATGCCGTCGGTCATCACCTTGACCCGGGTGTCGTGAGAGGTGCGGTCGGTGAACCGGACCTGGTAGCCGACCTCGGTGCCGAGCTCGGTCCTCAGCTCCGAGGCCAGCCGCTCCGCCACCGATCGCGCCGCGATCCGTCGGGGCTGCGTGTGGCCGATCAGCCCACCCCGTCCCCCTTCGTTCCGACCCTGCCCACGCCCGAGCTCCAGGCAGATCTTCGGCAGCTGGGTGGTCTTCCCGGACCCGGTCTCACCCGCGACGACGACCACCTGGTGGTCCCGGATCGCTGCCGCGATGTCGTCGCGCCGGCCGCTGATCGGCAGGTCGGCCGGGAAGGAGATGTCCACAACACCGGAAATACTCCCTCACGGCCACGACCTGCCGACAACGATTTCGCTAGCCGAGGAACGGCGGGATGCGCAGGCGCGGGTCCGCAGCCGCGTCCAGGAGCTGGTGGGCGGTGAGGCCGGTCGCGGGGATCGAGGTCCCGTTGTTGCCGAACTCAGGGCTCGCGACCAGCATGACCACCTGGCCGTCGTCGTGCTCGACGGCCACCCAGATGTCGGAGCCGTCGACCAG
>DASSTL010000035.1:0-27927 GCA_035707985.1 Nocardioides sp.
ATGACCAACCCCGACCCGCAGTCGGTGGCCGTCTACAACGCCTACACGTGCGCCAGCAAGGACGTGCAGGTCACCGACGTCCCGGACCTGCCGCTGGTCACCTGCGACGACAAGGGTCGCAAGTACCTCCTGTCGCCCACGGTGATCGAGGGCACCGAGATCAAGTCGGCGAACGCCACGGCCCCGGGCAGCTCGCAGGGACAGGTCGACTGGCAGGTCGCGCTGCAGCTGAAGGGCCACGGCGCCGACGTTCAGCGCAAGCTCTCCCAGCAGATGGTCGGCAACCAGAACGAGCTCGTGGCCGTCGTGCTCGACGGCCGGGTGGTGACGGCGACGTACTTCCAGTCGGTCATCCCCGACGGGACCTCGACGATCTCGGGCAGCTTCAGCGAGAGCTCCGCCAAGAGCCTGGCGACCAGCCTCAAGTACGGCGCCCTGCCGATCGACTTCGACAAGGACAAGACGACGGTCCAGCGGATCGGCCCCTCGCTGGTCGGTGACCAGCTCTCCGCCGGCATCACCGCCGGCATCGCCGGACTCGTGCTGGTGATGATCTACTGCCTCTTCTACTACCGCGGCCTCGGCCTCGTGGTGATCGCCTCGCTGCTCGTCGCCGGCGCGACGACGTACGCGATGGTGCTGCTGCTGGCCAAGAGCGCGGGCTTCACCCTGACGCTGCCGGGCATCGCGGGACTGATCGTCGCGGTGGGCATCACCGCCGACTCGTTCATCGTGTTCTTCGAACGCATCAGGGACGAGATGAGATCGGGCAAGTCGATGCGGGTCGCGGTCGAGGCCGGCTGGATCCGAGCGCGGGCGACCGGTGTCGCCGCCGACTCGGTGTCGATCCTGGCGGCCGTCGTCCTCTACATCTTCGCTGCGGGCGTGGTGAAGGGCTTCGCCTTCGCGCTCGGCCTCTCGACGCTGATCGACCTCGCGGTGTTCTTCTGGTTCACCAAGCCGATGGTGTCGTGGCTGGCGCGGTTCGCCTTCTTCAACAAGGGCCACAAGCTCTCCGGCCTCGACGCGGAGAGTCTCGGCCTCGATCGGATCCCGGCAGGAGGGAGGGCCTGATGGGCAGGTTCAGCAGGCTCGGCAACGACCTCTACAGCGGGCGCCGGTCGATCGACTTCGTCGGCCGGACCCGGCTCTGGTACGCCATCTCCGGCCTCATCATCGTGACGGCGGTGCTCGGCCTCTACTTCAAGGGACTGAACTTCGGCCTGGAGTTCCGCGGCGGCGCGCAGTTCACGGTGTCGCTGCCCAGCAGCCAGGTGACGCAGGACAACGCCGACAAGCTGCGCAACGTGGTCGCCGACACCGGCATCGACTCCGCCCAGCAGGTCGTGGTCACCACCGCCGGCCAGAACAGCATCATCGTCGAGACGGAGCCGCTCACGCCCGACGAGAGCGACCAGATCGTGTCGACGATCGAGAAGGCCGTCGGTGTCACCAAGTCCGACGTCTCCACCGACGAGATCGGGCCCAGCTGGGGCAAGGAGGTCGCCAAACGCTCGGCGATCGGCCTGTGTGTCTTCCTGGTGCTGGTCGTACTGATGATCTGGGGCTACTTCCGACAATGGAAGATGTCGGTCGCGGCCATGGTCGCGCTGGCCCACGACCTCATCATCACCGTCGGGATCTATGCGCTGTCCGGGTTCGAGGTGACCCCGGCGACGGTGACCGGTGTGCTCACCATCCTCGGGTTCTCGCTCTACGACACCGTCGTGGTCTTCGACAAGGTGCGAGAGAACACCAAGAACCTCCGCGGGAGCCACCAGACCTACGCCGAGGCCGCCAACCTCGCGGTCAACCAGACCCTGGTCCGGTCGGTGAACACCTCGATCGTCGCCCTGATCCCGGTCGGCGCGATCCTCTATGTCGGCGCCTTCCAGCTCGGGTCAGGCAGCCTGAAGGACCTCGCGCTGGCGCTGTTCGTCGGTATGGCGGCGGGTGCCTACTCGTCGATCTTCATCGCCACGCCGTTGCTGGCGCACATGAAGGCGCGCGAGCCCGACGTCCAGGAGCTCGAGAAGCGGCTCAAGGCGCGCCGGCGGCACGAGGCAGACCGCTACGCGTCGGTCCCGGCGTACGCCGAGGACATGCCGATCGCCTCCGACCCGAACGCCGGCCCGACACGGGGCGAGCGCGAGGAGGAGCCCGCGTCGGTCCGCTCCGGCGGCAACCGCCCGCAGCCCAACACCGGGGCCACGGGGCGGGGTCGCGTCGTCCCGGAGTCGCGCGCCCCTGTGCGGCCGAGCGCGGCCAGCGGCCGGTCCCAGCCGACCCGCAAGCCGAAGTCGAAGCGGGGCAAGAGATGACAGGTCCGGACGCCGGCGAGCTCCTGCGCCAGCTGGTCGTCGACGTTCCGGACTTCCCCGAACCCGGCGTGGTGTTCAAGGACATCACGCCGCTCCTGGACGACGCCGCGGCGTTCGCCACGGTCATCCAGGCCCTGGCCGCCGCCGGCCGCGACGAGACCGGGGCCACCGTGGTCGACCGGGTGGCCGGCATGGAGGCGCGCGGTTTCATCCTCGCCGCGCCCGTCGCGCTCGCACTGGGCGTCGGGTTCGTCCCGGTGCGCAAGCACGGCAAGCTGCCGCGGGCGACGTACTCCGAGTCGTACGCGCTGGAGTACGGCGAGGCGATCCTGGAGGTCCACCAGGACGCTCTCGAGCGGGGCGACCGGGTGCTCCTGGTGGACGACGTGCTGGCCACGGGCGGCACGGTCGCGGCGACCCGTCGGCTCGTCGAGCACGCCGGGGCCGTCGCCCACGCCGTCGCCGTGCTGATGGATCTGAGCTTCCTGCCGGGCCGCGAAACGATCGGCGACCTGCCCCTGACGAGCCTGATGACCGTCTGATCGCCCCGGACGCCGTGCGCCTCTCTCCTAGACTGGAGGTATGACGGACGGCAGCATCCCGGTAGCGGCGGAGCGTGCGGCTCCGCCTGCCGCCGAGCGCCCGGCCGGAGCCTCCGACCGGTCGTCCTCCCGCGTGCCGTCTCCGCGGGCGGTCCGCAACCGCCTTGCGCGGATGGGTGGTGGCCGTAACCAGGCGGAGAGGCCCGAGCTCGAGCCGCTGTTCCGCTCGATCCGCGCCAACCACCCCAAGGCCGACCTGGCCCTGATCGAGCGTGCCTACCGCACGGCCGAGCACTTCCACCGCAACCAGGTGCGCAAGAGCGGTGACCCCTACATCACCCACCCGCTCGCGGTCGCCACGATCCTGGCCGACATCGGCATGACCGAGCCGACGCTGGTCGCGGCGCTCCTGCACGACACGGTCGAGGACACGCCGTACACCCTGGACGAGCTGCGCTCCGACTTCGGCGACGAGGTGGCCCAGCTGGTCGACGGCGTGACCAAGCTGGAGAAGGTCCAGTACGGCGAGAGTGCCCAGGCCGAGACCATCCGGAAGATGATCGTCGCGATGGCCCGCGACATCCGGGTGCTGGTCATCAAGCTGGCCGACCGGCTGCACAACATGCGCACGGTCCGCTACGTCAAGCAGTCCACGCAGGAGCGGCAGGCGACCGAGTCCCTCGAGATCTACGCGCCCCTGGCCCACCGGCTGGGCATGAACACCATCAAGTGGGAGCTCGAGGACCTCGCCTTCGCGACCCTGCACCCCAAGATCTACGACGAGATCGTGCGGATGGTGGCCGAGCGCGCGCCGTCCCGCGACCAGTTCCTGGCCCAGGTCAAGGCGCAGGTCGAACAGGACCTCAAGGACGCCAAGGTGAAGGCCACGGTCACCGGCCGGCCGAAGCACTACTACTCGATCTACCAGAAGATGATCGTCGGCGGCCGCGAGTTCAGCGACATCTACGACCTGGTCGCACTGCGGATCCTGGTCGAGGAGGACCGTGACTGCTACTCCGCGCTCGGCGTGCTGCACGCCCGGTGGACGCCGGTGCTCGGTCGGTTCAAGGACTACGTCGCGACGCCGAAGTTCAACATGTACCAGTCACTGCACACGACGGTGATCGGCCCGCAGGGCAAGCCGGTCGAGATGCAGATCCGCACCTACGCGATGCACCGCCGCGCGGAGTACGGCGTCGCGTCGCACTGGAAGTACAAGGAGAACCGTCGCAACGGCATCGACACCGACAAGCTCGGCGACCTGGAGGACATGAACTGGGTCCGCCAGCTCCTCGACTGGCAGAGCGATGTCGAGGACCCGGGGGAGTTCCTCGAGTCGCTGCGATTCGAGATCAACCGTGCGGAGGTCTACGTCTTCACGCCTCGCGGCGACGTCATCGCGCTGCCCGCGGGAGCCACGCCGGTCGACTTCGCCTACGCCGTCCACACCGAGGTCGGCCACCGCACCATCGGCGCCCGCGTGAACGGGCGGCTCGTGCCGCTCGAGTCGACCCTCGACAACTCCGACGTGGTCGAGATCTTCACGTCCAAGGCACCCAACGCGGGCCCGTCACGCGACTGGCTGACCTTCGTCAAGTCGCAGCGCGCCCGCTCGAAGATCAAGCAGTGGTTCACCAAGGAGCGGCGCGAGGAGGCGATCGAGCGCGGCAAGGACCAGATCGCCAAGCTGATGCGCAAGGAGGGGCAGTCGCTCAAGCGAGTTCTCTCTCACGAGTCGCTCACCCTCGCGGCGAACCACTTCCGGCTCGCGGACGTCTCCGCCCTCTACGCGGCCGTGGGCGAGGGCAATCTCAGCGCCCAGGCCGTCGTACGCCGGGTGATCGAGCTGCACGGCGGCGAGGAGGGCGCGCAGGAGGACCTCGCGGAGGCCGTCAGCATCACCGCGCCGCGCGCGCGCTCGAAGGTGTCGGCGCCGGGAGAGTCCGGTGTGATCGTCAAGGGCGCGCCCGACGTCTGGGTGAAGCTGGCCCGCTGCTGCACGCCGGTCCCGCCCGACGCGATCCTCGGCTTCGTCACCAAGGGCGGCGGTGTGTCGGTCCACCGGAAGGACTGCACCAACGCCGCGGAGCTCCAGAGGCAGCCCGAGCGGCTCCTCGACGTGGAGTGGGCGCCGACCGCGCACTCGACCTTCCTGGTCAACATCCAGGTCGAGGCCATCGACCGGGCCCGGCTGCTCTCCGACATCACCATGGTGCTGTCGGACGCGCACGTGAACATCCTCAGCGCGACGCTCTCGACGACCCGTGACCGCGTCGCCAAGAGCCGGTTCACCTTCGAGATGGCCGAGGCCAAGCACCTCGACAACGTCCTGCGCGCCGTCCGCGGCGTCCCCGGCGTCTTCGACGCCTACCGCGTCACGCAGTGACCTAGGAGTAGTCGGCAGAGGCGCGCTCGGCCATCTCGAGGAACGCGCGGCGGGAGGCGAGGTTCTCCTCGAGCTCGGTGACCTTCTTGGCGTCCCCGGAGGAGCGGGCCTTCTCGAGGTCGGCCTCGACCTTGCCGATCGCCTCCTGGAGCTTGGCCACCATGTCGTCGGCGCGGGCGGACTTCTCAGGATCGGTACGCCGCCACTTCTCCTCCTCGATACCGCGGATGGCCTGCTCGACGGCACGCATCCGGTCCTCGAGGGGGCGGATCTGGTCGCGGGGCACCTTGCCGATGGCGTCCCAGCGCTCGGCGATATCGCGGATCGCCCGCTTGGCCGCCTCGACGTCGGTCACCGGCAGCAGAGCCTCGGCCTCGACCAGCAGCTTCTCCTTGGCCTCGGCGTTGGCGGCGAACTCCGAGTCCTGCGCTGCCATCGCCTCGTCGCGAGCGCCGAAGAACGTGTCCTGCGCCGCGCGGAACCGCTTCCACAGGTCGTCCTCGACCTCGCGCGGCGCCGGCCCGGCGGCCTTCCACTGCCGCATGAGGTCGCGGTACGCGCCGGACGTCGGGCCCCAGTCGCGCGAGCCGGCAAGTGACTCGGCCTCCTTGACCAGCCGTTGCTTGACGACCTTGGCGCCCTCGCGCTTCTCGTTCTGCTCGGCGAAGTGCGACTTGCGCCGCCGCGTGTACGCCGTACGTGCGCCCGAGAAGCGTCGCCAGAGAGCTTCGTCGGCGGCCCGGTCGATGCGGGGGAGCGCTTTCCACTCGTCGAGCAGCTGCCGGAGCCGGTTGGCTCCGTGGCGCCAGTCGTTGCCCTCGGCGAGCTTCTCGGCCTCGGCGACGAGCCGCTCCTTCTCCGCCTTCGCGGCCGCCGCCCGCTCGGCGCGCTCGGCCCGACGCGCCTGCCGCTGCTGCGAGATCACGGGGAGGAGGGAGTCGAGCCGACCCACCAATGCCGTGAGGTCACCGACGGCGTTCGCCTCCACCACCTGGGCGCGAAGGTTGCGTACCGACTCGGTGGCCTCGTCGGGTGAGACCACTCCGGCGTTGACGCGCTGCTCGAGGAGGTGGACGCTGCCGGCCAGCTCGTCGTACCGCTTGGTGTAGAAGGCGAGGGCCTCGTCCGGAGTTCCTTCGGGGTACTGACCGACGGCCCGCTCGCCGTCCGACGTGCGTACGTAGACGGTCCCGTCCTCGGCGACGCGTCCCCACTCGCTCGTCGTCACTGCGATCCCTCTTCGGTCGTCGTCGGTGTCGTGACCCGTCCGCACCCCGGGCAACGGCGCCCATGCTAGCCAGCGCCCGCGAGCAGGCGCGCGTCCGCAGGGGCGTGCGCCGATTCCAACACGCTCCCACGCGGTGGATAGTCTGCCGTGGTGCTGATCGCCGGCTTCCCCGCGGGTTCGTGGGCAGCGAACTGCTACGTCGTGGCGACGGGCCCGGGCACGGAGTGCCTCGTCGTCGACCCCGGGCAGGACGCCGCCTCGGGGATCGCCGACCTCGTCCGTGAGCACCGGCTCAAGCCGGTCGCCGTGCTGCTGACGCACGGGCACGTCGACCACATGTGGTCGGTCACCCCGGTGGCGGGCACCTACGACGCCACCGCGTGGATCCACCCCGCCGACCGGCACCTCCTCACCGACCCGATGGCGGGGATCTCCCGCGAGACGGCGTCGATGCTGCTCGGTGGCCGCTACGAGTTCACCGAGCCCGACGACGTCGCCGAGCTCGCCGACGGGCAGCGACTGGAGCTCGCCGGTCTCGAGGTCGTCGTCGACCACACACCCGGCCACACCGCGGGCTCGGTGAGCTTCCGTACGCCGTATGGGCGCGACGGCATCTCGGACGTCATGTTCGCCGGCGACCTGCTGTTCGCGGGCTCCATCGGGCGTACCGACCTCCCCGGCGGCGACCACGCCGTCATGCTCGACACGCTGCGCCGCAAGGTGCTCACCCTCCCCGACGACGTCGTCGTCCTGCCGGGTCACGGCGAGCAGACGTCGATCGGGCGCGAGCGTGCCACCAACCCCTTCCTGCTCGACCTGCACGACCCGGCCGCTGACGCGGGCTCCGACGGTCTCGGCGTCGGGCGTTTCACGCGAGGACTCTGACCGATGGCCAAGCCCACGCCGCTGAGCGGATACCCCGAGCTGCTGCCCGCCGCCCGCACGGTCGAGCGCGAGGTGATCGCCTCGCTGTCACGCACCTTCGAGCTGCACGGGTTCGCCAACATCGAGACCCGCGTGGTCGAGCCACTCGACCGGCTGGCCAAGGGCGGCGAGATCGACAAGGAGATCTACGTCCTGCGCCGCCTCCAGGCCGACGAGTCGGCCGACGACACGGGCCTCGGGCTCCACTTCGACCTCACCGTCCCCTTCGCCCGCTACGTGCTCGAGAACGCCGGCCACCTGGAGTTCCCGTTCCGGCGCTACCAGATCCAGCCGTGCTGGCGGGGCGAGCGCCCGCAGGAGGGTCGTTATCGCCAGTTCACCCAGGCCGACGTCGACATCGTCGGCAAGGACGAGCTGCCGTTCCACCACGACGTCGAGGTGATGCGGGTGATGGTGGAAGCGCTGAGCGCGCTCCCGCTACCGCCCCTCTCGTTCCAGGTGAACAACCGCAAGCTCATCCAGGGCTTCTACCGGGGCCTCGGCATCCCCGACGTGACCGCCGCGATCCGCCAGATCGACAAGCTCGACAAGCTGCCCGAGGACGCCGTCGTGGAGCTGCTCCTCGAGCACGCCGGCGCCAGCCGGGAGCAGGCGCTTCGCTGCCTCGAGCTGGCCACGATCCGGGTCTCCGACCACACGCTCCTGGAGCGCGTCCAGGCCCTCGGCGTCACCGACGACCTGCTGAGCCGTGGGCTCGCGGAGCTCGCGTCGGTGCTCGACGGCTGTGCGGACGTCGTGACCGACCGGGTCACGGTCGAGGCCAACCTGCGCATCGCCCGCGGCCTCGACTACTACACGGGCACGGTCGTCGAGATCTACATGGAGGGCTACGAGCGACTCAAGGCGGTCGGCGGAGGCGGCCGGTACGACGCGCTCGCCGACGACGGGCGTACGACGTACCCCGGCGTCGGGGTCTCCTTCGGTGTCTCGCGTGCGCTGGTCCCGCTGATCAGCGAGGGCGTGCTGGCCGGGAGCCGGCCGGTCCCGAGCGCCGTCCTGGTCGCGCTGGCCGACGAGGAGAGCAGGCCCACCAGCGAGCGCATCGCCGCAGCGCTGCGGTCTCGCGGCATCGCGACCGAGGTCGCCGCGGCCCCACAGAAGTACGGACGCCAGATCCGGTACGCCGAGCGGCGGGGCATCCCGTTCGTCTGGTTCCCGGCCACGGAGCCCGGCGCGTCCGACCAGGTCAAGGACATCCGGTCGGGTGACCAGGTCGACGCCGACGCCGCCAGCTGGCAGCCACCGGAGGAGGACGCGAGACCCCGCATCGTGGTCTCGCCACGCACGACCGACGAGGAGAGGACTCCGTGATCCGCACCCACGACGCCGGGACGCTCACCGCCGCCGACGAAGGGACGCAGGTGGTCCTGGCCGGCTGGGTCGCCCGCCGACGCGACCACGGGGGAGTGGCGTTCATCGACCTGCGTGAGGCCAGCGGCGTCGTCCAGGTCGTCATCCGTGACGAGTCGGTGGCCCACAGCCTGCGCAGTGAGTACTGCCTCAAGGTGGTCGGCACGGTGCAGCGCCGCCCCGAGGGCAACGCCAACCCCGACATCGCGACCGGTGAGATCGAGGTGATCGCCGAGGCGGTCGAGGTCCTCAATCCCAGTGCGGTGCTGCCCTTCCCGATCGACGACGCGAGCACCCACAAGGGCGGCGACGTCGGCGAGGAGGCGCGGCTGCGCCACCGTTACCTCGACCTGCGACGCTCGGGGCCCGCGGCCGCGATCCGGCTGCGCAGCCAGGTCAACAAGGCGGCACGCGACGTGCTGGACCGGCACGGGTTCGTCGAGATCGAGACGCCGACGCTGACCCGGTCGACGCCCGAGGGCGCGCGTGACTTCCTGGTGCCCGCGCGGCTCCAGCCGGGCAGCTGGTACGCCCTCCCGCAGAGTCCCCAGCTGTTCAAGCAGCTGCTCATGGTCGCCGGGATGGAGCGGTACTACCAGATCGCCCGCTGCTACCGCGACGAGGACTTCCGCGCCGACCGGCAGCCGGAGTTCACCCAGCTCGACATCGAGATGAGCTTCGTCGACCAGGACGACGTCCTCGCGATCGCCGAGGACGTGCTGGTCGCCCTGTGGAAGCTGATCGGCCACGACGTCCCGACGCCGCTGACGCGGATGACGTACGCCGAGGCCATGGCAAGGTTCGGCACCGACAAGCCCGACCTGCGCATGGGGCAGGAGCTCGTCGACTGCACGGCGTACTTCGCGGACACCGAGTTCCGGGTGTTCCAGGCGCCGTACGTCGGGGCGGTGGTCATGCCGGGTGGCGCCGACCAGCCACGTCGGCAGTTCGACGCGTGGCAGGAGTGGGCCAAGCAACGCGGCGCCCGCGGGCTCGCCTACGTCACGATCGGACAGGACGGTGAGCTGGGCGGTCCTGTTGCCAAGAACCTCACCGACCAGGAACGCGCCGGCCTGGCCGACCACACGGGGGCGAAGCGCGGCGACTGCATCTTCTTCGCGGCGGGGCCGGCCAAGTCGAGCCGGGCGCTGCTCGGTGCGGCACGCCTCGAGATCGGACGACGCTGCGGCCTCATCGACGAGGACGAGTGGAGCTTCCTGTGGGTCGTCGACGCCCCGTTGTTCGAGCCCGCCGACGAGGCGACCGCCGCCGGTGAGGTCGCGGTCGGCAGCGGTGCCTGGACGGCGGTGCACCATGCGTTCACGTCGCCGCAGGACCTGGAGACGTTCGACCAGCAGCCGGGTGAGGCGCTGGCCTGGGCCTACGACATCGTGTGCAACGGCAACGAGATCGGCGGAGGGTCCATCCGTATCCACCGCCGCGACGTTCAGGAGCGCGTGTTCGCCGTGATGGGACTCGGCCAGGAGGAGGCACAGGAGAAGTTCGGCTTCCTCCTCGACGCCTTCGCCTACGGCGCTCCGCCGCACGGCGGCATCGCGTTCGGCTGGGACCGTATCGTCGCGCTGCTGTCGCGCTCGGAGTCGATCCGAGACGTGATCGCGTTCCCGAAGAGTGGTGGTGGCTACGACCCGCTCACCGGCGCGCCGGCCCCCATCACCCCTGAGCAACGTCGCGAGGCGGGCGTCGACGCTCCATTGGAACGGTCCAAATCCCGAGACTGAATCGTTACCTCGGGGGGCGTAGAAATCACTTGACGGTCATCTAGAGTCCATCCCGGTCCAGATGCCGTGACCCGCCTCACCCGGCAGCGATCGCGCTGGGCAGCGGCCACGGACGAACTTCTTGGCGCGAGAGGACGAGTATGGGCATCAGTGCGACCGAGCTCGGCGAGGTCGAAGTCCAGCAAGGCACCGAGCTGGAGCCCGAGGGCAAGAAGCTCGCCGGACGATCTCCGACCCAGATCGCACTCGACCGGCTCCGCCGGGACAAAGTGGCGGTCGTCTGCTCGATCATCGTGGCCCTCATGGTGCTGGCTGCGATCCTCGCGCCGGTGATCTCGAAGATCCTGGGCATCTATCCCACGGCCGAGACGATCCCGTACCAGCCGAGCGACGTCCTGGACTTCAGCACCGGCCAGCCTCTGCAGGGTCCGCCGAACCACGGGTTCTGGGCCGCCCACCCGCTGGGACTGGCGCCGACCACCGGTGTCGACAACCTCTCGCGGCTTCTCTACGGCCTGCGTACCGATCTCCTCATCGCGACCATCGCGACGGTGCTGAGCATCGGGATCGGTGTGGTGCTCGGTCTGATCGCCGGCTTCTCCCGCGGCTGGCTCGACCGGATCATCATGTTCGTCACGGACCTGTTCCTGTCCTTCCCCTTCCTGCTCGGCGCCCTGGCGATGGCGCCGATCATCGTCGAGCGCTTCGGTCGCGGAGACAACCTCAGTCGGCTGGCCAAAGCCCAGTTGATCGCCCTCATCGTGATCTTGACGGTGTTCGGATGGATGGGCATGACCCGACTCATCCGTGGGCAGGTGCTCTCCCTTCGCGAACGCGAGTTCATCCAGGCGGCCCAGGTCATGGGTGTGCCGACGCGACGCATCCTGTTCAAGGAGCTGCTCCCCAACCTCGTGGCGCCGATCGTGGTCGCCACCTCGCTCGCCCTCCCGGGTCTGATCACGGCCGAAGCCGGCTTGTCGTTCCTCGGGATCGGGATCACGGGCTATCCCTCTCTAGGACAAACCATCGCCGACGCCCAGATCTACTGGCAGACGTATCCGCTGTACCTCTGGGCGCCGGTTCTGACGATCACCGTTCTGGTGGTCACGCTCAACCTCGTCGGTGACTCGATCCGAGATGCCTTCGACCCACGAACTCGCCGGTGATCGGTTCACCGGGAGAGATGCAGGAACCACGGAAAGGGTGGGCTATGCGGTTCAAATCACCGTTGATTGCCATTCCCGTGGCCGGTGTCCTGGCTCTGAGCGCCTGTGGCGGCTCAGGCTCGGACAGTGAGGCCACGGCGCAGAACAGTCAGAACCAGCAGATCGGTAACACGGGCGATGGCAAGGACGCCACGGCCAAGGGCCCGGTCACGATCGCAGGCGCTCAGAAGGGTGGCACCGTCACCGTCCTGACGCTGACCGGTATCACCACGACGATGGACCCCAGCGAGATCTACTACACCGACACCTCGTCGATCTTCAGTAGTCTCATCGGTCGTTCGCTGACGCAGTACAAGTACGACCCCAAGACCAAGAACATGATCCTGGTGCCCGACCTGGCCACCGACCTTGGTCAGCACAACGACAACTACACCAAGTGGACGTTCACCATCCGCGACGGTGTGAAGTGGGGCGAGAACGGCCAGCCCGTCACCGCTCAGGATGTCGCCTGGGGCATGACGCGGTGCATGGACGCCGCGACCTTCCCGACCGGCGCCTGCCAGTACTACTCCAACGGCTACTTCAAGGGCGGCGCGGACTACAAGGGTCCGTACACGTCGAAGGAGAAGCCGGGCACGATCTTCAAGGCCATCAAGGTCAACGGCAACGAGATCACCATCACGATGGACAAGCCGTTCCCGGACATGCCCTACTGGGGCACGTTCGCGGCCAACGGCCCGGTCCCGACCGACCCGAAGGTCTCGGACCCGAAGACCTACAAGAAGCACCCCTGGTCGACCGGTCCGTACATGATCGACAAGTTCAGCCTGTCCAAGGAGCTCGTGCTCAAGCGGAACCCCTACTGGGACCCCGCCACCGACCCGGCTCGCACGCAGTACCCCGACGGGTACGACTTCAAGCTGCAGACGCCGACGGAGAAGATCGACCAGATCCTGCTCGCCGACACCGGTGACGGCCAGACGACGCTGACCTACGACGACCTGCTCGCGCCGGACTTCCAGCAGATGAAGCAGAAGGCTCCCGACCGGCTCACGCTGGGCGGCTCGCCGTGCACGTACTACTGGGCTCCGGACAACCGGAAGATCACCGACAAGCGGATCCGTGAGGCTCTCTCGTGGGCCTACCCGTACAAGAACGTGATCCTGGCCGGTGGTCTGATCCCGAACGTCAACGCGATCCCCGCGACGAACCTGATGCCTCCGGGTCTTCCCGGTCGCACGGAGTACAACGTGACCGGTCGTGAGGGCTTCGACTCCGATCCCGCCAAGTCGAAGGCGCTGCTGAAGCAGGCCAACGCCATGGGGTACGAGATCAAGTTCCTGTTCCGGACCGACGACCCCATCTCGGTCAAGGGCAAGGACGCGATCGTGCGTGGTCTGACCGAGGGTGGCTTCAAGGCCACACCGGTCCCGACCACGACGGCCAACTACGTCGCGGCACGTGACAACACCAAGTACGACATCAATGTCCGCTCGGCGGGTTGGTGCTCCGACTGGCCGTCCGGCTCGTCCTGGTTGCCGACCGTTCTCGGCTCGACCAACCCGGACAAGACCAAGTCCTTCGGCGCCAACTACTCGGCGTTCGGCAACAAGAACGCCGACGCCCAGATGGACGCGATCCAGCGGATGCCGCTGGAGGACCAGGCGGCAGCGTGGAACAACCTGGACAAGCAGATCGCCCAGAAGTACTTCCCGCTGTTCACCACCTACTACACCGGCATCGCCCAGGCCCACGGTTCGCGGATCATGGGCGACAACGATGACAACACGGTCGGCATGCCGACCTGGAAGGACATCTGGATCAAGCAGTGATCCTTCCGCCTGACTCGTCGGTCTGACCGGCGCAGTCACCGGGTGGTGGGGTACGGCGCCCGCCGTACCCCACCACCCACCACATCACCGACAGCTAGGAAGCCAGGGATGACCGGATTCATCGTTCGTCGAGTGCTGAGCTCGATCCTCGTGGTGATTCTGACCTCGATGTTCGTGTTCGTGCTGTTCTTCAAAGGCATGGGTGACGCCCCAGCCCGCAACTACTGCGAGAAGCTCGGCGCAGGGAAGTGCACGGCGGTCAAGCTGGATGCCATCAAGAAGGGCTATGGCTACGACAAGCCCCTCGTGACGAACTACGCGATCTGGGCCAAGGGAATCTTCTTCGGACGTGACAACGTCTACAGCGACGGCAAGTACTACGAGTGCCCCGCTCCTTGTCTCGGCATCTCGGTGGAGACCACCGAGACCGTCTGGCACGACCTCAAGCAGAAGTACCCTGCCACCGCGACCTTGGCCGTCGGTGGGGCGGCCATCTATCTCGTCCTGGGTGTGATCATCGGCGCCTTCGCCGCGCGATGGCGTGGCACTTCGGCCGACCGGCTACTCGTCGGCGGGACCCTGATCGTGTCGTCCATCCCGTACTACGTGATCGCGCTCCTGGCGTGGATCTATCTGTCGCTCCAGCTGAAGATCTTCCCGGAGACGGGCTACTACCCGATCACCGAGAATCCCGCCAAGACCGTCGCCTGGATGGCACTGCCCTGGCTGGTCATCGGACTGACCTACTGCACGTCGTACGCACGGTTCACCAGGGGACAGATGGTGGAGACGCTCGGTGAGGACTACATCCGCACCGCGCAGGCCAAGGGCGTGCGCACGGGCAAGGTGCTGTTCAGGCACGCCCTGCGAGCAGCGATCGTGCCCGTGGTCACGATCTTCGGGCTCGACTTCGCCACTCTGCTGGCCGGCACGGTCTTCACCGAGCAGATCTTCGGCATCGACGGCATCGGCCGGTGGGGTCTGCAGGCCTTGCGGACGCCGATCGACCTGAGCGTGATCAGCGCGACCGTGCTCGTCGCCTCGGTCTCGATCGTGGTGGCCAACCTGCTGGTCGACATCTTCTACAGCTTCCTGGATCCGCGGGTGAGTGTCGCCTGACGGACGGCGCCCTTCCCCGATCCCACGAGACCCGGAAAGAGTGGTATGAGCATCGACATCACCGAGCGCGCCGACAACATGGCAGCGCCGGCCAACCCTGATGACCCGTTCCTGGTCGTCGAGAACCTCACGGTCAGGTTCCCCACCCACGACGGACTCGTCCAAGCGGTCACCGACCTCTCCTACACCGTCGAGCGGGGCAAGACCCTCGGCATCGTCGGGGAGTCGGGCTCCGGCAAGAGTGTGTCCTCGATGGCGGTCCTGGGTCTGCACGACCCGAAGCACACGCGGCTCTCGGGGTCCATCAGGGTCGACGGCGTCGAGGTGATCGGCGCCTCCGAGGAGCGGATGCGGAAGATCCGCGGCAACAGCGTCGCCATGATCTTCCAGGACGCGCTGACCGCCCTGCACCCCTTCTACACGATCGGGGACCAGATCTCGGAGGGCTATCGCATCCACCACAAGGTGTCGAAGGCCGAGGCCAAGAAGCGCGCGATCGAGATGCTCGACCGGGTCGGCATCCCGCAGGCCAGCCGGCGCGTGGACGACTACCCGCACCAGTACTCCGGCGGCATGCGGCAGCGCGCCATGATCGCGATGGCGCTGGTCAACGACCCGCAGCTCCTGATCGCCGACGAGCCCACCACGGCACTCGACGTGACGGTGCAGGCGCAGATCCTCGACCTGCTCCAGGACCTCCAGCGTGAGTTCAACTCAGCGGTCATCATCATCACCCACGACCTGGGCGTGATCGCCGAGCTGGCGGACACCACGATGGTGATGTACGGCGGACGAGCCGTGGAGTACGGCGCGACGCGCGAGATCCTCACCCACCCGGAGATGCCCTACACGTGGGGGCTGCTCGGCAGCATCCCGGAGGTGACCGGTGACGCCGACGCGCGCCTGATCCCCATCCCGGGCAACCCACCCAGCCTGCTCAACCCTCCCGACGGATGCGCGTTCCATCCGCGCTGTCCGCACGTCGACAAGGTGCCAGGTGACCTCTGCCGGACCACCCTGCCCGACCTCGTTCCGGGCAACCGCGGAGAGAACCACACCAAGCGTTGCCATCTGGCGAACCCCAGCGAGATCTACGCCGATGAAGTGCTGCCGGAGATCGCGCCGGACCTCATCGATCCCGAAACCGGTGAGATGATCCCGGAGATCGCAGAAGTCGACCCGGACAAGGTTTGAGGGCAGGATGAGCATCGTGACCAACTCCGACGTCGAGCGAGCCCCGGAAAGCTCGGGGGCTCCCGGCAAAGAGCCGCTTCTCGAGGTCCGCAACCTCAAGAAGTACTTCCCGGTGAAGTCGGGCGGAGTCATCCGCCGCACGGTCGCCCACGTGCAGGCGGTGGACGGCGTGTCGTTCTCGCTCGCGAAGGGCGAGTCACTCGGCCTGGTCGGCGAGTCCGGCTGTGGCAAGACCACCACCGGCCGTCTGATCACCCGGCTCTACGACCCGACGTCCGGTGAGATCAACTTCGAGGGTTCCGACATCGGCCCGCTGACGCGCCGGCAGATGATGCCGATCCGCAGCGAGATCCAGATGATCTTCCAGGACCCTTACTCGTCGCTGAACCCGCGTCACACCGTCGGCACGATCGTCGGCACGCCGCTGCGCGTCCACAACATGGTGCCGGAGAAGAAGGTGCTGTCCCGGGTGCAGGAGCTGCTCGAGGTCGTCGGCCTCAACCCCGAGCACTACAACCGCTATCCGAGCGAGTTCTCCGGCGGCCAGCGCCAGCGCATCGGCATCGCGCGTGCCCTGGCGCTCCAGCCGAAGCTGCTCGTCGCCGACGAGCCGGTGTCGGCACTCGACGTGTCGATCCAGGCCCAGGTGGTCAACCTGCTGCGCGACGTGCAGGAGGAGTTCGGCATCGCCTTCCTCTTCATCGCCCACGACCTCGCCGTCGTCCGCCACTTCTGTCCCGAAGTGGCGGTCATGTATCTGGGCAAGATCGTGGAGATCGGCGACCGCGAGACGATCTACGAGCACCCGCACCACCCCTACACGCAGGCCCTGCTGTCGGCCGCGCCCGACGTCAAGCAGGCCGCGATCGGCGGGCGCCGAGAGCGCATTCGGCTGGAGGGCGACGTTCCGTCGCCGATCAACCCCCCCAGTGGCTGCCGGTTCCGCACGCGGTGCTGGATGGCCCAGGAGATCTGCGCCAAGCAGGAGCCGCCCCTCCTCCAGATCGGGCGCAAGCACAAGGTGGCCTGCCACTTCGCCGGCGAGATCAACCAGGTGCCCGACCGTCCGGTCACCGCGACCCTGCTCGGCGTGGACGACCAGGGCAACCCGTCCGGCGGGACGCCGGTGACCGAGATCCAGGACCAGCCTGCGTACGCCGACACCTGGTACGACTTGAAGACGAAGACCGTCACGAGCAGCTAGCGCGCCTCCGCCGTCGGTCGAGCCTGGTCGTACCCTGCACCCGTGGAGGACGAGCTCTTCGAGACCGAGGCTTTGCGCCCCGCGCGCAGCGACGTCCCCGGTTCGGGGTCTCTCCAGGCGAACACCCACGCCTCGGCGCCGCTGGCCGTCCGGATGCGACCGCGCACGCTCGACGAGCTGGTCGGCCAGCCGCAGCTGCGGGCCGAGGGGTCACCGCTGCGCCAGCTGATCGAGGGCCGGCAGTCGATGTCAGTCCTGCTGTGGGGTCCGCCGGGCACGGGCAAGACCACGATCGCGGCCATCGTCAGCGGACAGACCGACCGCGCGTTCGTGGAGGTCTCGGCAGTCTCGGCGGGCGTCAAGGAGGTGCGGGCGGCGATCGACCAGGCCCGCTCGGACCTGACCCGCAGCGGGCGCGAGACGGTGCTGTTCGTCGACGAGGTCCATCGCTTCAGCAAGGCGCAGCAGGACGCCCTGCTGCCAGGCGTGGAGAACCGCTGGGTGACGTTGGTCGCCGCGACGACCGAGAACCCGTTCTTCTCGGTGATCTCGCCGCTGCTGTCACGGAGTCTGCTGCTCCAGCTGGACTCGCTCACCGACGACGACATCGTGGCGGTGCTCGACAGCGCGCTGATCGACGAGCGTGGGCTCGCAGGCGAGGTCGGGCTCGACGACGACGCGCGTGACCACCTCGTGCGGCTGGCCGGCGGCGACGCGCGTCGCGCGCTGACCTACCTCGAGGCCGCGGCCGGGGCGGCGTCGGCGAAGGGCATGACGACCATCGACCTGGCCACCGCGGAGACGGCGGTCGACCGAGCCGCGGTCCGCTACGACCGGCAGGGCGACCAGCACTATGACGTGATCTCGGCGTTCATCAAGTCCGTGCGCGGCTCCGACGCGGACGCGGCGCTGCACTACCTCGCGCGGATGTTCGAGGCTGGGGAGGACCCGCGCTTCATCGCGCGCCGGCTGGTGATCCTGGCCAGCGAGGACATCGGGCTCGCCGACCCGACCGCCCTCACCACCGCTGTGGCGGCCGCGCAGGCGGTGCAGCTGATCGGGATGCCCGAGGCCCGGCTGAACCTCGCGCAGGCCACCATCGCGCTGGCTGTCGCCCCGAAGTCGAACGCCGTGATCAACGCGATCGAGGCCGCCAGCGCCGACGTGCGTGCGGGGAAGATCGGGCAGGTGCCGCCACACCTGCGTGACGCGCACTACTCCGGCTCCAAGAAGCTGGGCCACGGCACGTCCTACACCTACAGCCACGACGAGCCGTTCGGCATCGCCGAGCAGCAGTACGCACCCGACGTGGTCCTCGGCGCGGAGTACTACCGCCCGACCTCGCTCGGCGCCGAAGGGGCGGTCAAGGAGCGCTGGGAGCGGATCCGGCGGATGGTGCGCGGACGATAGGGTCGATCACTGTGACCACCGACCGGCTCGTGCTGCTCGCCCTGGGTGTGCTGGCACTGGTGTGCGTGCTCCTGGTGGTGGCGGTCGTCCGGCTCCGCGCCCGGGCGTCGGCGGTCGGCGCCGACCTGGCGGCGCTCCGCGGTCGGGTCGAGGCGCTCGAGGCCCTCGAGCCCACGCCGACGGACCTATCGGCAGCCGCGCCGGCGAACCCCCCGGTCGAGTACGTCATCACCGACCTCGGTCGTGAGGAGCCGTCGCCCGAGCCGGTGCACCTCGACGGTCCGGCGTTCGCCGACATCGTGCTGAAGGAGACCGTGGTCAAGGCCGCGTCCTTCGCCCGTGGGGTACGCCGCGGCCTGACGCCGGCCACCCGCAACCGCATCCGCTTCGAGATGAAGCAGGAGGTCCGCCGCTCGCGCAAGCAGCGCCGGGCCGACCTGAAGGCCGCTCGGCGCGACCTCCACGCGCGCCAGCGGGCCGCGATGGCCGCCGACACCCGGGAGGCCTCGTGAGGCCATACCGTGCAGGGCTTTGGTTCATGGCCGGGGCCGGCGCGGGCGTCTATGCGATGGTCCGCGCGCGCCGGCTCAAGGAGGCGTTCACCGCCGACGGTCTGAGTGACCGGTGGCACGCCCTGACGCTGGGAGCGCGGATGCTGCGCGACGAGGTCGCCCAGGGGCAGGCGGAGGCCGAAACGGAGTTGCGCGAACGGTTCGGGCTCGTGCCTCATGGGGTGCCCGAGCTGGTGGGCTCTGGTGGTGTGGAGCCCTTCGAGACGGTCGCTGAGCGACCTCCTCAGGAACCAACGGTCGCAGAGCGACCTCCTCGACCACCGGAGCTGGCTCGGCACGGACGCATGCACGAGGAAGGCGAGGACTGATGGACACCGCGGAGATCCGACGTAGGTTCGTGGCGCACTTCGAGGCCGCCGCGCACACCGTCGTGCCGTCGGCGTCCCTGATCCTCGACGACCCGACGCTGCTGTTCGTCAACGCGGGCATGGTCCCGTTCAAGCCGTACTTCCTGGGGCAGGAGACACCGCCGTTCGACCGCGCGGTCAGCGTGCAGAAGTGCATCCGCACACCCGACATCGAGGACGTCGGCAAGACCACCCGGCACGGCACCTTCTTCGAGATGTGCGGCAACTTCTCCTTCGGCGACTACTTCAAGGAAGGCGCCGTCGAGTACGCCTGGGACCTGGTCACCAAGCCGCAGTCCGAGGGTGGTTTCGGCCTGGAGGAGAGCCGACTGTGGCCGTCGATCCTGCACGGTGACGATGAGGCCCTGCAGGTCTGGATGAAGGTCACCGGACTCCCGAGCGAGCGCATCGTGAAGCTCGGCCCGAAGGAGAACTACTGGTCGATGGGCGTGCCCGGTCCCGGTGGGCCGTCGTCGGAGATCCTCTACGACCGCGGGCCCGAGCACGGACCGGACGGGGAGTTCGAGACCACCGAACGCCTCGCGATGCCGGCGAAGCTCGAGGACCGCTACCTCGAGATCTGGAACCTCGTCTTCATGCAGGACGAGCTGAGCGCTGTCCGGGCGAAGGACGACTTCGACATCGCCGGCTCACTGCCGAAGAAGAACATCGACACCGGGATGGGCCTGGAGCGCGTCGCCTACCTCCTCCAGGGCGTCGACAACATGTACGAGATCGACGTGATGTACCCCGTGATCGAGCGGGCGGAGCAGCTCACCGGCCGTCGCTACGGCGCCGACCACGACGACGACGTGCGGATGCGCGTGGTCTCCGACCACGTGCGCAGCTGCCTGATGCTGATCGCCGACGGCGTGACGCCCGGCAACGAGGGTCGCGGCTACGTGCTCCGGCGGCTCCTGCGCCGGGCGGTGCGGTCGATGCGCCTGCTCGGGTACGAGGACCCGGCGCTGCCCGAGCTGTTGCCGCTGAGCCGCGACAAGATGGGCGAGACGTACGCCGACCTGCACCGCGACTGGGACCGCATCTCGCAGGTGGCCTACGCCGAGGAGGAGGCGTTCCGCCAGACGCTGCGGGCCGGCACCACGATCTTCGACCAGGCGACCGCACAGGTGAAGCAGTCGGGCGGCCACGTCCTCAGCGGTGAGCGGGCGTTCGCGCTGCACGACACCTACGGTTTCCCGATCGACCTGACCCTCGAGATGGCCGCCGAGCAGGGGCTCGAGGTCGACGAGGTCGGCTTCCGCGAGCTGATGGACCAGCAGCGGCAGCGGGCGCGGGAGGACGCCCTCGCCAAGAAGGGCGGACACCTCAACACCGCGGCGTACCGCCGGATCGCCGACGACCTCGAGCGGCCGGTCGACTTCACCGGCTACCGCGAGGTGGTCTCGGAGGGCTCGGTACGCGGCCTGCTGTGGGCCGGCGAGGTCGTCGAGGCGGCCCGCGAGGGCGACGACGTCGAGCTGGTCCTCGACCGCACGCCGTTCTACGCCGAGGGCGGCGGACAGCTCGCCGACCAGGGTGTGATCGAGCTGTCCAACGGCGCCCGGGTCGAGGTGCGCGACGTGCAGTCCCCGATCTCGGGGCTGATCGTCCACAGCGGGCGGGTGCTCGTCGGCGAGGTGACCCCCGGGCTCGACGCCCACTCCCTGGTCGACATCGAGCGACGCAAGTCCATCTCGCGCTCGCACACCGCGACCCACATGGTGCACAAGGCCTTCCGTGAGGCGCTCGGCGAGACCGCGACGCAGGCGGGCTCGGAGAATGCGCCCGGCCGGTTCCGCTTCGACTTCTCGGCGACCGGCGCGGTGCCGGTCTCGGTGATGCAGGACGTCGAGGCGCGGGTCAACGACCTGGTGCTCGCCGACCTCGGCGTCCACGCCGAGATCATGAGCCAGGACGAGGCCGTCCGCTCCGGGGCCATGGCGCTCTTCGGTGAGAAGTACGGCGACCGGGTGCGCGTGGTCTCCGTCGGCGACTGGGCGCGCGAGCTCTGCGGCGGCACCCACGCGGAGCGCTCGGGGCACCTCGGCGTGATCAAGCTGCTCGGAGAGTCGTCGATCGGCTCCGGCGTACGCCGGGTCGAGGCACTGGTGGGCGCCGACGCGTACCGGTTCCTGGCGCGGGAGCACGTGCTCGTCGCCCAGCTCTCCGAGGCGTTGAAGGCGCGCCCCGAGGAGCTGCCCGAGCGGGTCAACGACATGGTCGAGCGCCTGCGGGCGGCCGAGAAGGCGCTGGAGCAGACGCGCATCGCGCAGCTGCTGTCGCAGGGTGCCGAGCTCGCGGCGGATGCCGCGGACATCAACGGCATCCGGGTGATCAGCCTGCGGGTCGACGGTGCCGATGCCGGCGACATCCGCACGATGGCCCTCAACCTCCGCAGCCGGGTGAGCCAGGAGCAGCCCGGCGCCGCGGTGCTGGTCGGCGTCAAGGACGGCAAGGTCGCGGTCGTCGCGGCGACCAACGACCGTGCGCGCGAGCGTGGCGTCCGGGCCAACGAGGTCCTCGGCGCCGTGATGCCACTCGTCGGCGGCCGCGGCGGAGGCAAGGACGACGTCGCGCAGGGGGGAGGCTCGGACGCGTCCCGGATCGACGAGGCACTCGAGGCCGCCCGGGCCGCGATCGCCCGGGCCGCCGGCTGAACGGGAGTCCTCGCCTGATGCGCCACGGCGTACGCCTCGGGATCGACCCCGGTGACGCTCGGGTCGGGGTCGCGCGCAGCGACCCGACCGGGTTCCTGGCGACCCCGCTGGAAACGGTGCGCCGTGGCAAGGGCGACCTCGCCCGGTTGGCCAGGCTGGTGCGGGAGGAGGAGGCGGTCGAGGTCGTCGTCGGCCTGCCGCGCTCGCTCTCGGGAGGCGAGGGGCCGGCGGCGGTGAAGACGCGGGAGTTCGCCTCGCGGCTCGCCGCGCGCATCGCGCCCGTCGTCGTGCGCCTCCAGGACGAGCGTCTGACCACCGTGAGTGCGGAGGCTATGCTGCGCGACCGGGGTAAGAAGGGCGCCGAACGGCGGGCCGTGGTCGACCAGGCTGCGGCGGTGCTCATCCTGCAGCACGCCCTGGACACCGAACGCGCCACCGGGCGCCCGCCCGGTGAGATCGTCGGGGGAGAGACCGTGACAGGAGAGTCATGAGCGACCACGCCGACGACGGTGGCCGGCCCGACCACACCTACGCGCCGGACCCCGAGGCCGACGCCCCGTACCACGACGACCTCCACGACGACCCGCACGACCAGGTTCCGCGCCACGACGCCTACGACCCGCACTACCTGGGTGGGACGCGCAAGAAGAAGAAGTCGCGCGGGTTCTCCGGCTGCCTGGCGGTGATCGTCGCGCTCGCGGTGGTCGTCGGTGGTGCGTACTTCGTCGGCAGCAAGGGCTTCCACTACCTCAAGGACCACCTCTCGAGCGCTGCCGACTACGACGGCCCGGGTCACGGCAAGGTGATCTTCGAGGTGAAGCAGGGCGACTCCACGACCACGATCGGGCAGAACCTCGAGGCCCAGGGCATCGTCGCGTCGGTCGAGGCGTTCGTGAGCGCCGCCGGGGGCGACAAGGGGATCCAGGTCGGGTTCTACCCGCTCAAGAAGGAGATGAGCGCGGCGAGCGCCTACAAGGTGCTGAAGAACCCGAAGAACCTCATCCAGGACACGGTGACGATCCCCGAGGGACTACGCGTCGTGGACATCGTCGACGTCCTGGCGGCGAAGACGAAGTACTCGAAGGCGCAGTTCGACGCGGCCCTGAAGGACACCGCCGCGCTCGGCCTCCCGGCGTACGCGAAGGGCAACCCGGAGGGCTACCTGTTCCCCTCGACGTACCCCTTCGGGCCGACCGAGAAGCCGATCGACATGCTCAAGGACATGGTCGACCGCTGGCGGCAGGCAGCGTCGGACAACGACCTCGTGCAGGGCGCGAAGAAGGTCGGCAGGTCGCCGGCCGAGGTGATGACGATCGCCAGCCTGATCCAGGCCGAGGGGCGGGGCGACGACATGCCCAAGGTGTCGCGCGTCATCTACAACCGGCTCGACGGCCCGGGTGACCAGGAGGGCACCAACGGTCGGCTCCAGATCGACGCGACGATCAACTACGCGCTCCATCGCAAGGGCGTGGTCGCGGTGACGACGGAGGAGACCCACGTCGACTCGCCGTACAACACCTACGAGAACCCGGGCCTGCCGCCGGGGCCGATCAACTCGCCGGGTGACGAGGCGATCCAGGCGGCGCTCCACCCCGCGGACGGCGACTGGTACTACTACCTGACGGTGAACCTGCGCACGGGCGAGACGAAGTTCGGCAAGACCTACCAGGAGTTCCTCGGGTTCCGGCAGGAGTACGAGCAGTACTGCACGACGTCGACGCGCTGCTAGGCGGATCGACGTGACCCGTTGCGCCGTCCTCGGCGACCCGATCGAGCACTCGCTGTCGCCCGCGCTCCATCGAGCGGCGTACGCCGAGCTGGGGCTGGGCTGGACCTACGACGCGGTGCGGGTGCCGGCGGGCGGGCTCGCCGCGTTCGTCGAGGGGCTCGGCGTCGAGTGGCGTGGGCTGTCGCTGACGATGCCGTTGAAGCGCGAGGCGCCGGCGTTGCTGACCTCGCAGGACGAGTGGACCAGGATCTCCGGCGCCGCCAACACGGTGCTGCTCGACGAGTCCGGGGGCCGGCACGGGCTGAACACCGACGTCCCAGGGGCTGAGGCCGCCCTGGCCCGCGCCACTGACGCGCGGCTTCGCGAGGCCGTCGTGCTGGGCGGGGGCGCCACCGCAGCGTCGGTGCTGCTCGCCCTGACCGAGCGCGGTCTGGAGCGAGCGACGCTGGTGGTGCGCGATCCGGGTCGCGCGGCCGACACGGTCGACGTGGTAGGCCGCCACACGCGGCCGCCCGAGATCAGCGTGACGACCTTCGAGCAGCTGGCGGCGACCGGGGCGAGGGCCGACGTCGCCGTCTCGACCGTTCCCGCGGCAGCGCAGACCGACACCGTCGTGCGGGCCCTGGCGGACGTGCCCGCGGTGTTCGACGTCCTCTACGACCCCTGGCCGACCCCGCTCGCAGCCGCGGTGCTCGCGGACGGCCGCACGCTGGTCTCGGGGCTCGACCTGCTGCTGTGGCAGGCGGTCGACCAGGTACGGGCGATGACCGGGCGTTTCGACGTGCCGGTCGACGCGATGCGACGCGCGGGGGAGGCCGGTCTGGCCGAACGCCGACGATCGGCGACCGACCTGCCCTAGGGTCCGAGCATGGACTCGACCGCGTCGGCCGCGCTCCTGGGCGCGGTGGTGGCGGGCGCCGGAGGGCTCCTGGTCCCGCGGCTGATCGCGCTCGTGCCGCCCTACCAGCCCCCCGCTCCCGAGGACCCCGACGAGATCGGCTCGGAGGGCGACGCGACGGTGGACGCGGCGGTCGTGGAGGTCGACCCACCGGAGCCGTACGCCGACATCGCCGCCCTGCCCGGGCTCGGGTGGAAGAGCGCGGTGGCCGGGCTCGTGTTCGGTGCCGTGGTCGGTGCCGCCACCGGGTGGGAGTGGGCGTGGGCGCTCTGGGTGCCGCTGGTCCCGGTGTCCCTGGCTCTCGCGGTGATCGACTGGCGCACCCGGCTGCTGCCGACGTACTTGATCCTGCCGACGCTGGCGGCGGTCGCGGCGCTGGTCCTGGTGGGATGGGCGGTGACGGGCGACGGGCACGCGGTGGTCAGGGCCGGCTTGGGCTTCGTCACGTGCGGTGCGTTCTACTTCCTGCTCTGGCTGGTCTACCCGCGCGGCCTCGGGTTCGGTGACGTCCGCCTGTCGGGTGTGCTGGGGCTGGCGCTGGGCTGGGTCGGGTGGGGCGCGGTGCTCGTCGGGACGTACGCCGGCTTCCTCCTCGGCGGTGTGGTCGGGGGCCTGCTCGCGGTGGTCCGGATCGTCGACCGCAAGGGCTTCCCGTTCGGACCGTTCATGCTGCTCGGCGCGGTCGTCGGCCTGCTGTGGGGCGAGTCGGTCTGGTCGGGTCTCGTCGGCGGCTGACCCGCGCGGGACGCGTTCGCCCGCATGGAAGGATGACCGCATGCTGCGCTGGCTGACCGCCGGGGAGTCCCACGGACCCGCCCTGGCCGCGATCCTCGAGGGTCTGCCCGCGCACGTCCGGATCACCACCGATGACGTGGCGGCGGCCCTGGCCCGGCGCCGCCTCGGCAAGGGCCGCGGCGCCCGGATGAGCTTCGAGCAGGACGAGGTGACCTTCCTCGGTGGCGTGCGCCACGGCGAGACGATCGGCGGCCCGGTCGCGGTGCAGGTCGCCAACACCGAGTGGCCCAAGTGGGAGCAGGTGATGGCTGCCGACCCCGTCGACCCGGCCGTGCTCGAGGGCCTGGCCCGCAACGCGCCGCTGACCCGGCCGCGGCCGGGTCACGCCGACCTGGTGGGCATGCAGAAGTACGACTTCGACGAGGCACGGCCCGTGCTGGAGCGCGCGTCCGCCCGCGAGACGGCGGCCCGGGTCGCGCTGGGGCGCGTCGCGAGCGCGTTCCTCGAGCAGGCGACCGGCGCCCGGCTGGTGTCGCACGTCGTGGAGCTGGGCGGCGTGCGCGCGCCGGCCGGAGTGGTCCCCGGACCCGACGACCTGGCGCGTCTCGACGAGGACGAGGTCCGGTGCTTCGACCCCGAGACCAGCGCGGCGATGTCGGCAGCCATCGACGAGGCCCATCGCGACGGTGACACCCTCGGCGGCGTCGTCGAGGTCGTCGTCGACGGCCTGCCGCCCGGGCTGGGCTCGCACGTGCACTGGGACCGCCGGCTCGACTCGCGGTTGGCCGGTGCGTTGATGGGGATCCAGGCGATCAAGGGGGTCGAGGTGGGCGACGGGTTCGAGCTCGCCGCGACCCGGGGGAGCCGGGCCCACGACGAGATGGTGCCGACCGACGAGGGGATCCGGCGTACCAGCGGTCGGTCCGGCGGCACCGAGGGCGGGATGTCGACCGGCGAGCGGCTGCGGGTGCGGGCGGCGATGAAGCCGATCTCGACCGTGCCGCGCGCTCTGCGCACCGTCGACGTGCAGACGGGGGAGGCCGCGGTGGCCCACCACCAGCGGTCGGACGTCTGCGCGGTGCCTGCCGCCGGCGTCGTGGCCGAGGCGATGGTCGCGCTGGTCCTTGCCGACGCGGTCCTCGAGAAGTTCGGGGGCGACTCGGTCGGGGAGACCCGGCGCAACGTCGAGAGCTACCTGGATACCCTGAGGTTCTCGTGACGCGACCGCGAGTGGTGCTCGTCGGACCGATGGGCGCCGGCAAGTCGACGGTCGGCCGGATCCTGGCCGACCGGTGGGGCGTCGGCTTCCGTGACACCGACGACGACGTCGAAGCGGTGGAGCGCCGGACGATCTCCGACATCTTCGTGGAGTCGGGGGAGGCGCACTTTCGCGACCTCGAGCGCACGGCGGTGTCGCGGGCGCTGGCCGAGCACGACGGTGTGCTCGCCGTGGGTGGCGGAGCCGTGATGGACGAGTCCACCCGGGCCGCGATGGCCGGCCACCGGGTGGTCTTCCTGCGCGTCGGGCTGACCGACGCTGCGGCGCGCGTCGGGCTGGGCACGTCGCGGCCGCTGCTGCTGGGCAACGTCCGCGGGACGATGAAGGCGCTGCTGGACGAGCGCACGCCGGTGTACGAGTCGGTCGCCGAGGCGACGGTGGACACCGACGGGCGGACGCCGGACGAGGTGGCCGCGGCCGTCGAGGAGGCGCTCGATGGCTGAGCCGACCGTGATCCGCGTGGCGACCGCTCGGCCGTACGACGTGGTGGTCGGGCGCGGCCTGCTGGACCGTCTGCCCGACCTCGTGGGCACGGGCGCGCAGCGCGTGGCCGTCATCCACCCCGAGGACCTCGCGGAGCCGACCCGGCTCGTCGGCGACGCGCTCGGTCCGGCGTACGACGTCGTCGGCCTTCCGGTGCCGCCGGGAGAGCGGGCGAAGACGGCTGACGTCGCCTCGGGCTGCTGGGAGTCGCTCGGGGCGGCGGGCTTCACCAGGACTGACGCCGTGGTCACCGTCGGTGGTGGCGCGACCACCGACCTCGGTGGGTTCGTGGCTGCGACGTGGCTGCGCGGGGTGCGGGTCGTCCACGTGCCGTCCACGGTGCTCGGCATGGTGGATGCGGCGGTCGGTGGCAAGACCGGCATCAACACCGCGGCCGGGAAGAACCTGGTCGGGGCCTTCCACGAGCCCGCCGGGGTGCTGTGCGACCTCGACCTGCTTGCCACCCTGCCCGACGCCGAGCTCCGCTCCGGGCTCGGCGAGGTCGTGAAGTGTGGCTTCATCGCCGACCCCGAGATCCTGCGGCTGGTCGAGACCGCGGGTCCCGAGGACCTGTCGGCGGGCTCACCGGTTCTCCAGGAGCTCGTCGAGCGCGCCGTGCGGGTGAAGGCGGCGGTGGTCGCCGGCGACCTGCGCGAGTCGGGTGGGAGCGAGGCGCACCCCGGGCGCGAGGTGCTCAACTACGGCCACACGATGGGCCACGCGGTCGAGCAGGCGAGCGGGTACTCGCTGCGGCACGGCGAGGCCGTGGCCGTCGGGTGCGTCTT
>DASSTL010000036.1:0-2687 GCA_035707985.1 Nocardioides sp.
GTTGTAGCGCCCCTCGACGCGCACCGCCTCCTCGGCGAACCAGCGGAAGAACTCGGCGCCGTAGGCCACCTCTCCGCGAGCCTCGGCGAGCGGCTTGCCCATCTCGAGCGTGATCAGCCGGGCGACCTCCTCGGATCGCTCGGTCAGTGCCCGGTACGTCGCAGTGAGCAGTTCCGACCGTTTTCGCGGCGGGGTCGCCGCCCACTCCGCCATCGCCTCGGCCGCCGCGCCCAGAGCGTCGAGCCCGTCGGCGACGCCGGCGTCCGCCACCTCGGCGATGGTCTTGCCTGTGGCCGGGTCCTCGACGGCGAAGGTGGCTCCGCCGGCGGCGTCGCGCCAGGCGTCGCCGATCCGGAGCCGCCGGTGCTCGGGGGCCAGGACGTTCATCGGGTCACTCATTGCGTCGCCTCCTGTGATGTTCGTGGTGATGTCCAGCGTGACCGTCGACGTCGCCGCCCTGCGCGGTTACCTCCCGGCCTCGGAGAGCGCCAGCCCGGTGCCCGCGTCGAACAGGTGCGCGCGGTCCAGGTCGACCGTGACGAGCAGCCGCTCGCCCGGCGTACCCGTGACGGTGGCTCGCGCCTTCACCTTGAGGATCTCCTTCCCCACCCGGACGTCGACCACCGTCCGGTCACCGAGCGGCTCAAGGCCGTAGAGCTCACCTGACAGCGACGCGTCCCCGCGCCGCTCGACGGACAGGTCCTCCGCGCGCAGGCCCAGCAGCAGCGGACGACCGTCCTCAGCCGTGGTCCAGCGGGGCCGCGGCAGCGTCCAGCCTTCCGCCCCGATGAGCCGATCTCCCTCGGCGTGGCAGGGGAGCAGGCTGATCGGCGGGCTCCCCACGAATCCCGCGACCCACTGATTGGCCGGTCGCTCGTACACTTCGGCCGGCGTTCCGACCTGTTGCACCTTCCCTTCCTTGAGGACCGCGACCTGGTCGGCCATGGACAGGGCCTCGACCTGGTCGTTGGTCACGTAGACGAAGGTCGCTCCGAGGCTCCGGTGGATACGGGCGAGCTCGGTGCGCATCTCGACGCGGAGCTTGAGATCGAGGTTCGTCAGCGGCTCGTCCATGAGAAACGCGCGCGGGCGCCGTACCAGCGCCCGGGCGAGGGCGACACGCTGCATCTCACCGCCCGACAGCTGCGCCGGACGGCGCTGCAGCAGACGTTCGATGTGCAGCAGGCCCGAGATCCGCTCGACGGCGGCGGCGATCTCGCTCGCGGAGCAGCGGCGTGCCCGCAGCGGCGAGGCGATGTTCTCGTACGCCGTGTGCCGCGGGTAGAGGGCGTAGTTCTGGAAGACCATGGCCAGGTCGCGTGCGGCCGGGGTGTCACCGGTCGCGTCCCTCCCGTCCAGATGCACCGACCCGGCGTCGAGCTTCTCCAGGCCGGCGATCGCTCGCAGGGTCGTCGTCTTGCCCGCCCCGGAGGGTCCGAGCACGACGAAGAACGATCCGTCCGGCACGTCCAGCGTCACCCCGTCCAGGGCCTGGACCTTGCCGAAGGACTTGCGCAGCCCGTGCGCTGCCACGGTTCCCATCAGGCCACCAGCTCTTCCGTGCTCTCGTCGTAGACCGCCGGGGTCCCGCCGATGTGCCGCAGCCCGACCGGTGCGTCAGCGGCGAAACGGACAGTCGGCGGCATCCGAACCCGTACGTCCCGCTGGCCGCCGTGGTCGACCACGTAGATGATTTCGTCGCCGAGCCACTCCGCCGAGACCAGGCGGGCCGGGACCGAACCTTCCGCCCCTGGCTCTGTGACTTCCAGCGCCTCCGGCCGTACACCCGCGACCAGGCCACGGTCGCGCGTCAGGCCGGGTGGTGGCGTGAAGACCAGTCCGTCCTTGCTGCGCAGCTTCCCGTCGGCCAGCTCCACCTCGATCAGGTTCATCGGCGGGGAGCCGATGAACGCGGCGCAGAAAAGACTCGCCGGACGGTCGTAGACCTCCAGCGGCGTGCCGATCTGCTCGACGCGGCCCTTGTTGAGGATGGCGATCCTGTGACCGAGCGACATGGCCTCGACCTGGTCGTGGGTGACGTAGACCATCGTCGTCCCCAGTTCCCCCTGCAGGTGCTTGATCTCCGTGCGCATGTCCGCCCTCAGCTCCGCGTCCAGGTTGGTGAGAGGCTCGTCCATGAGGAACGCGCGCGGCCGTCGCACCAGGGCGCGGGCGAGCGCGACGCGCTGCTGCTCCCCGCCGGACAGCCGGCGCGGCCGCCGGTCCAGGAGCGGACCGAGCCGCATCAGCCGGGCGGCCTCGTCGACCCGCTCGCGCACCTCCGCCTTGGGCAGTCCCTCGGCCCGCAGGGGGAACGCCAGGTTGTCGCGGGTTCTCAGATGCGGGTAGAGAGCGTAGAACTGGAACACCATGGCGATGTCACGCTCGGCGGGCGGCAGGTCGTTGACCAGCGTGTCGCCGATGCGGATGTCGCCCGTCGTCTGCCTCTCCAGACCGGCTATGGCCCGCAGCGTGGTCGTCTTGCCGCAGCCCGAAGGGCCGAGCATCACGAACAGCTCGCCGTCGCGGATGGACAGGTCCACGTGCTCGACCGCGACCGTCCCGTCCGGGTAGCGCTTGTGCAGGGCGGTCACCTCGATGCCCGCCATCAGCGTCGCACCGCCCCGAGCGTCACACCGGCGACGAGGTGCTTGCGCACCAGGTAGGCGAAGACGAGCACCGGCAGG
>DASSTL010000037.1:0-44921 GCA_035707985.1 Nocardioides sp.
GACGGGACCTGGGGGAGAAGCTCGTACGGGTCGGGCTTCACGGGGCGGTCGAGACTCATCTGCTCTCCTCACTCGCGGACGTGGACGGACCCTCGCAACCTACAACCGGCCGGCACCGGTGGTTGAGGAGGTCGCTCTGCGGCTGGCCGTCGGTGGTTGAGGAGGTCGCTCTGCGACTGGCCATCGGTGGTTGAGGAGCGAGCTCTGCGAGCGTCTCGAAACCACCACGTCCGAGGACTGACCGTTCAACGCCCCTCGCGCGCGGGCGCCGGATCATGGAACCCATGGACGACCATCCGCCTTATCCCTCGGGCCTGCGCCTGGCCGGTCGCCGGGTCGTCGTGGTGGGTGGCGGCCAGGTCGCGCAACGCCGGATCCCCGGTCTGCTCGCCGCCGGAGCCGAGGTCGTCGTGGTCTCGCCGCGCGTGACCCCCGCGATCGAGGGGCAGGTCCTCGCCGGTGAGGTCGCGTGGGTCGAGCGCGGCTTCGTCGACGGGGACCTCGCCGACTCCTGGTACGTCATCGCCGCCACCAACGACCCCGGCGTCAACGAGCAGGTCAGCAAGGCCGCCGAGGCGGAGCGGGTGTTCTGCGTCCGGTCGGACGACGGCACCAGCGCCACCGCGTGGACACCCGCGGTCGGGCGGTACGACGGGCTGACGCTGGCGGTGCTCGGTCGTCGTGAGCCGCGGCGTACAGCGGCCGTCCGGGACGCGATCGTGACGGCCCTGCACGAGGGCGCGGTGGCGGCCAGTGAACGTCGTCCCTCGGTCCCCGGCGTCACCCTGGTCGGCGGGGGCCCGGGTCATCCCGAGCTGATCTCGGTCGCCGGCCGCAAGGCCCTGATGGAGGCCGACGTCGTGGTCGCCGACCGCCTCGCCCCCCGCGAGCTGCTGGGAGACCTGCCGGCGACGACCGAGGTGGTCGACGTCGCCAAGCTGCCCCGCGGGAGCTCGGCCCGCCAGGAGGAGATCAACAAGCTGATCGTCGACCGCGCTCTCGCCGGGCAGCGGGTGGTGCGCTTCAAGGGCGGCGACAGCTTCGTGTTCGGCCGGGGCTTCGAGGAGATCGAGGCCTGCCGCGAGGCGGGCGTCGCCGTCCACGTCATCCCCGGGCTGTCGAGCCCGCTCGCGGTGCCGGCGGTGGCCGGGATCCCGGTGACCCACCGTGCCGTGGCGCACGACTTCACCGTGGTCTCGGGGCACCTGCCGCCCGGGCACCCGGAGTCCCTGGTCGACTGGGACGCCGTCGGCCGGCTCCGCGGCACCCTGCTGCTGATGATGGCCGTGGAGAACGCCCCGGCCATCGCCGAGGCGCTCGTGGCCGCGGGGCGCGCGGCGGACACCCCGGTGGCGGTGGTGTGCGACGGGTCGATGCCGGGGGAGCGGACCGTGCTCACCACCCTCGGCGGGATCTCCGACGACCTCGACCGGCACGCCGTACGCCCGCCCGCGATCATCGTGGTCGGCGGGGTGGTCGCCGTGGCGCATCCGCAACACTTCTCACCGTGGCCGAGCTGACGGAGATCACCGACACGGACGACCCGCGGCTCGCCGACTACCGCGACCTCCGCGACGTCCAGCTCCGCACCCACCTCGAGGCCGAGCACGGGCTCTTCCTCGCCGAGGGCGAGAAGGTGGTACGCCGTGCCGTCGAGGCCGGCTTCGAGCCGCGCTCGTTCCTGATGGCTCCCCGCTGGCTCGACGGCCTGGCCGACGTGCTCGCGACCAGCGACGCGCCCTGCTACGTCGTCTCCGACGCCCTGGCCGAGCAGGTCACCGGCTTCCACGTGCACCGCGGAGCGCTCGCCTCGCTGGCCCGTCGTCCGCTTCCGAGCGTCGACGAGGTGCTCACCGGCGCGCGCCACGTGCTCGTGCTCGAGGACGTCGTCGACCACACCAACGTCGGCGCCATCTTCCGCTGCGGTGCTGCGTTCGGCTTCGACGCCGTGCTCCTCGCGCCGCGCTGCGCCGACCCTCTCTACCGGCGCTCGATCAAGGTGGGCATGGGGGCCGTCTTCACGACGCCGTGGACCCGCCTCGCCGACTGGTACGACGCCCTGCCGGATCTCTCCGCCCGCGGCTTCACCACGGTGGCGCTCACCCTCGCCGATGACGCCGTGCCTCTCGAGGACGCGGTGTCCGGGCTCGAACGTGTCGCGCTCGTCCTCGGGTCCGAAGGGCACGGCCTGTCACGCCGCTGGGAGGCCGCCGCCGACAGACGCGCCGTGATCCCGATGCGGAAGGGCATCGACTCCCTCAACGTCGCCGCCGCAGCCGCGGTCGCCTGCTACGTCGTCGTCGGCCGCTGACCCACACCGTTTACCTGGAGCTCCCGGCGGGTACACCTCATGGCGACGCCTGTGCCCAACCCGGCCAGGCGCGGCATCCCACTCGGAAGGGAGCGCTCGTGTCAGAGGCACAAGTCGCGGATCGGTCCTCGCGGCACAGTCACCAGCTCCGGCGCGACGTCGGTGTGATCGGTCTTCTCTTCGCCAGCGTCGGCTCCATCATCGGGTCGGGTTGGTTGTTCGGCGCGATGAACGCGGCGATCACCGCGGGGCCGGCCGCCATGCTGTCGTGGGCGATCGGCATGGTGATGATCCTGCTGATCGCGATCACCTACTCCGAGCTGGGCACGGCATTCCCGGTCTCCGGAGGTCTGGTCCGCTTCCCCCATGTGACGTTCGGGTCGTTCGCCAGCTTCATGTCCGGCTGGATCCTCTGGATCGCCTGCGCCACGGTGGCGCCGATCGAGGTCGAGGGCGCGTTGCAGTACGCCACGAAGTACGCCGACTTCACCACCAAGCACACCGTCAACGGAGACACCGTCCACACGCTCACCACGCTGGGCTACGTCACCGCGGTGATCCTGATGGCGCTCTTCGTCGCGATCAACTACATCGGCGTCGCCTGGTTCGCCCGGGTGAACACGGTCATCGTGTGGTGGAAGCTCGCCATCATCACCCTGGTCGTGATCGCCTTCGTGGTCACCCAGTTCCACGGCTCCAACTTCACCTCCCACGAGTTCATGCCGTACGGCTGGCGGGGTGTCGCCACCGCCATCGCGACGTCCGGCATCGTGTTCTCCTACCTCGGTTTCCGGCAGGCCATCGAGCTCGCGGGTGAGACCACCAACCCCCGCAAGTACGTGCCGATCGCGGTGATCGGGTCCGTCGTCATCTGCGGGGTCATCTACGTCGCCCTGCAGGTCGCCTTCCTCGGCGCCCTCGACCCGAAGGACTTCAGCGGGGGTTGGGACAAGCTCGCCTTCGCGAACGACTTCGGTCCCCTCGCGGCGATCTCCACGGCGCTGGGCATGACCTGGCTCGCCGGGCTGTTGTACGCCGACGCCATCATCAGCCCCGCCGGCACCGGTCTGATCTACACCACGGTCACGTCACGGGTGTCGTACGCCACCGCCCGCAACGGGAACGCCCCGGAGGCCCTGGCCCGCACCAACCGGCACGGCGTACCGATGGTGAGCCTGGTCCTGGCCTTCCTGGTCGGTCTCATCGTGTTCCTGCCGTTCCCCAGCTGGCAGCAGCTGGTCGGCTTCATCACGTCGGCCACGGTGCTGTCGTTCGCGCCAGGGGCGGCGGTCGTCGCCGCACTCCGGCGGACCAAGCCCGACCTGCGGCCGGCGTTCCGGTGTCCGGGAGGCGACGTCATCCCCCTGCTGGCCTTCATCTCCTCGAACCTGATCGTGATCTGGTCGACCTGGACGGTGAACTGGAAGCTGTTCGTCACGGTGCTGATCGGCATGGCGATCCTCGCCGTGATGCACCTGATCCGCAGCGACACCCCGCCACTCGAGCTGCGCTCCGGCAGCTGGGTGGTGACCTGGCTCGCCGGCCTCGCGATCCTGTCCTACTTCACCGGTGACCTCGACGACGCTGCCAAGCTGGGCTTCTGGACCTCCGCACTGATCACGGTCCTCTTCAGCATCGTGGTCTTCTACGTCGCGATCGCGGTCCGGCTGGGACCCAAGGAGACCGAGGAGCACATGGCGGCCATCCAGGCGGAGGCCGAGGGCGACGACGAGGCGTTCGCGCCGTCGCACTGACCGGACTGACCGGACTGACCGGTACGACGAGGCCTAGTCGACGAGAGCAGGGGTTGCCGGCCACCCCCCCGGGTAGTGGTCGGCGACCTTCTCGTGGTTCTTCTGGAGCCGCTTGCGCCAGCGCGTCGACAACCGGTCGCCGAACACCGTGCCGAACGTGTGGTCCGTCTCGTGCTGGAGACACCGCGCCAGCATGCCGTCGCCGCTGAAGGTGACGGGTTCCCCGTCGAGGCCGGTGCCGTGGACGGTGGCGAAGTCGGGCCTCGCCAGCGGCACGTAGCCGCCCGGGAGCGACAGGCAGCCCTCGTCCTCCTCCTCGAGACGCCGGTCCCTGCCCTCGGGCAGCGTCACCTCGGGGTTGCAGACCACGCCGACGGTCCGCTCGCCCGAGGAGTCGTGGCAGTCGAAGACGAACAGCCGCAGGTCGACCCCGACCTGGCAGGCGGCCAGCCCGACCCCGTCGGCGGCGTACATGGTCGCCACCATGTCGGCCACCAGCGTGCGCAGGTCGTCGTCGTACGCCGTGACGTCGGCCTGGCGCCGGTGCATGACGGGCGTGCCCCAGCGCACGACAGGACGCACCCGGCCGCCCTCGGGGAGGGCGCCGTACGGCGCGTGCACCGGCGTCGCGGGATCCAGCGGCATACGGGAATCCTAGAGAACGGCCTGTGACCGGAAGCACCCCGGCCGACGGTGGCCGCAAAATGTAACTCCGAGTTACATTTGGTCGCATGCTGCTGCTCAGGAACCTCCGTCCCGGCGGTCGACACGGCATCGCCCGCGATGAGACGCGCGACCCGATCGGGTACGCCGTCGCGGCGATGAACCGGCTGGCCCGGAGTGACCTCCTGGACCGGCTCGGTCTCCGCAAGCAGGCGGAGCAGGCCGTGTTCACCGTGACGCGCGGAGGCTTCCGCACCGCGACGACGGCGGGGCGCGCATTCGCCCGCGCCGGGCGGCGCGGCCAGGCCGGCCGGCGGGCGTCGACCACCGCGCCACGGGGCGTCTTCGACCTGACCCCGACCGAGGACGAGCAGATGCTCGTCGACGTCGTCACCGAGCTGGCCACCGACGTCCTGCGTCCGGCCGCCGCAGACGCCGACGTCGCGTGCGCCGCACCCCCGGACGTGCTGAAGGCAGGCAACGAGGTCGGCCTCCCGCTGCTCGGCGTGCCGGAGTCGCTGGGCGGCATCTCGGAGGAGCGCGCCGTGGTGGCCGGGACGCTGGTGGCCGAGGCTTTGGCGAAGGGTGATCTGGGGCTGGCGGTCGCCACCCTGGCGCCGGGTGCCGTGGCGACGGCGATCGCCACGTGGGGCACCGACGAGCAGCAGCAGACCTACCTGCCGGCGTTCACCGGTGACGACGTCGCGGCGGCCGCGCTGGCCCTGACCGAGCCGCGGCCGCTCTTCGACGCGCTCGAGCCCCACACGGCGGCCCGGCGCGACGGTGACGCACTCGTGCTGGACGGCGTGAAGTCGATGGTGCCGCGCGGCGCCGACGCCGAGCTCTTCGTCGTCGGGGCCCGCCTCGACGGCCACAACGTCCTGGTCATCGTCGAACCCGGCGCCGAGGGGATGACGGTCGAGGCCGACCCGGCGATGGGGGTGAGGGCGGCCTCCCTGACGACGTTGCGGCTCGAGGGCGTGCGGGTGCCGGCGAGCAACCTGCTCGGCAGCGACGACGGCGCGACGTACGCCGAGTGCGTGCGGCTGTCGCGGCTCGCGTGGTGTGCGCTCTCGGTGGGCGTGGGGCAGGCCGTGCTCGACTACGTCACGCCGTACGTCAAGGAGCGGAAGGCCTTCGGTGAGCCGATCGCCCACCGCCAGTCGGTGGCGTTCATGGTCGCGAACATCGCCATCGAGCTCCAGGCGATGCGGCTGCTGACCTGGAAGGCGGCGTCGCGTGCGGGGGCGGGTGAGGACGTCGCCCGCGACGTGGCGCTGGCCCGGAAGCTGTGCGGTGACAAGGGCATGCAGATCGGTCTCGACGGCGTCCAGCTGCTCGGCGGCCACGGTTTCGTCAAGGAGCACCCGGTCGAGCGGTGGTACCGCGACCTCCGGGCGATCTCGGTCATGGAAGGCGGGGTGCTGGTCTGATGGCGATCTGGTTGGACGACCCGAAGAAGCTCCGGCCGCTCCGCGACCAGGCCCACCAGGTCGCGATGAACATGCTCCGGCCGATCAGCCGCCGCTACGACCGCGCCGAGCACGAGTACCCCCAGGAGCTCGACCTGCTGGCCGCGATGATCGACGGCCTGTCGGAGTCCGGTGCGAGCAACGGGGCCGGGGCCAGAGGGGTCCGGCGCGACGAGGCGGACGGTGACGCGGCCGCGGTCAAGAACGGCACCCACATGGCTTCGGTGATGGGCATCGCCGAGATGTGCTGGGGCGACGTCGCCCTCCTGCTCTCGCTCCCGCGCCAGGGGCTGGGCAACTCCGCGATCGCCTCCGTCGGGACCCCCGAGCAGCAGGAGCGGTTCGGCAGGCTGTGGGCCTCGATGGCGATCACGGAGCCGGACACGGGATCCGACTCGGCGAACATCCGCACCACCGCCGTGCTCGACGGCGACGAGTACGTCCTCAACGGTGAGAAGATCTTCGTGACCTCGGGGGAGAGGTCGGACGCCGTCGTCGTCTGGGCCACGCTCGACAAGAACCTCGGCCGGGCCGCGATCAAGTCGTTCGTGGTGCCCAAGGGGACGCCCGGCATGACCGTCGAGCGACTCGAGCACAAGCTCGGCATCAAGGCCTCCGACACCGCGACGATCAGGTTCGAGAACTGCCGGGTGCCGGTCGAGAACCTCCTCGGGTCTCCCGACATCGACACCAGCCAGGGGTTCGCGGGCGCGATGGCGACGTTCGACAACACCCGTCCGCTGGTGGCCGCGATGGCGGTCGGCTGCGCCCAGGCCTCGCTCGACCTGACCCGCGACCTGCTCGCGGAGGCGGGCGTGACCGTCGACTACGACCGCCCGCCGGTCAGCCAGAGCGCTGCCGCGGCCCGCTTCCTGCAGATGGAGGCGGACTGGGAGTCCGCCCGGCTGCTGATGCTGCAGGCCGCGTGGATGGCCGACAACGGCCGGGCCAACGCGATGGAGGCCTCGATGGCGAAGGCCAAGGCCGGGCGGATGGCCTCCGACGTCACGCTCGGCTGCGTCGAGCTCTGCGGCTCGGTCGGCTACAGCGAGGGCGAGCTGCTGGAGAAGTGGGCGCGGGACTCGAAGATCCTCGACATCTTCGAGGGCACCCAGCAGATCCAGCAGCTGATCGTGGCGCGTCGCGTGCTCGGGCTCTCGAGCAGCGAGCTCCGCTGAGTCCATCGCGCGCTCAGGCGTTGAGGCCGGCGAGGACCCGGACCCCGTCCGGTCCTGCGAGGCCGCGCACGCCCACGAACGCCGTGCTGACTCCCAGCTCGCGCAGCCGCGCGTAGCGCTCGCGGTGGCGGTCGACCGTGCCGGCGTGGGTCCGCGCGGCGAAGGCTGCCGCCGGTGTCCGTCCGCGCAGGCGCTCGACCTTCGCCCAGGCGTCCTCGCGGTCGGCTCCGACGACCGGGAGGTCGAGGACGGTGACGGCGACGTCGTTGCGGGTGCGGCCGGCCGCGGCCAGGTGCCGGTCGAGCGCCTTCAGCTTCGCCGTGAGCACGTCCTCGGCCGAGGGCAGGTTGCAGGCGTCGCCCAGCCGGGCGGCGATCGCGAGGGTCCGGCGCTCGCCGTTGCCGCCGACGATCACCGGGATGTCGTGGGCGGGCCGCGGGTACGACGTGGTCTCGGGCAGCTCCACGCGGTCCCCGGCGTACGCCTTGGTGCCGGGCGCCCACAGCGCCCGGCAGGTCTCGATCGTCCGCTCCAGCAGGTCGAGGCGCTCGCGCGCCGACGGGAACGGCACGTCGTACGCCGCGTGCTCGCGGTCCCACCAGCCGGCCCCGACGCCGAGGAACGCGCGGCCGCCGGACAGCGCGTCGAGTGTCGCGGCCGCCTTGGCGGTGATTCCGGCCGGCCGGAAGGTGACCGGGGTGCAGAGTGTGCCGACCTCCAGGCTCGTGTCGAGGCCTGCCACGAGCCCGAGCGTCACCCACGGCTCGGGGATCGGCTGCCAGGCGGTGTCGACCTGGGGGATCTGGATCAGGTGGTCCATGAGCGCGATCCCGGCGAAGCCCGCCTCGTCGGCGGCCAGCGCCATCTCCCTGACCCAGGTCCCGGGCTCCTCACCCCACGGAAAGCGCGACAGCTGCAGCACGAGCCGGAGCCCGTGCGACCCCACCTCCCCCCTCGATGGGTCAGAAACGGCACCCTCTCTGTGCACCGGGTTGCGGTTGGGGACCAAACGGCGGTCCTCGGGGCCCTCCGGCACCACCTCGACGTGGTCCCAGCCCTCGTCGGCGAGGGCGTGGCGGACAGCGGCGGCGCGGCGTACCTGCTCGGCCAGCACCGGTGCCGGGACGGGCCGGTCACGTTCGGCGTTCCGGCGGCGGCACTCGTCGGCAGGGGTCTCGAAGAGGACCACCGCCGTGGGCAGGCCGGCCGCGCGGGCGGCGTCTCGCCAGGCGATCCGGCGCTCGGCGTCGAGGCCGAGGGTGTCGACGACGGTCGTGAGCCGCCGGGAGAGCCGCGCGGTCACGATCCGCTCCAGCAGGTCGAACGCATCGGCCGAGGCGTCGAGGTCCGCCGGCCCGGAGCCGACGACCCCACGCAGGTCGTCGGACGAGACGACCTCGGCGCGCCGGTAGCGGTCCAGCGCCCACGTGGACTTGCCGGCGCCCGCAGCACCGACCAGGACGACGAGCGCGGGATCGGGCAGGGCCACGTCCGGGATTGTGGCAGGGCGTCCGACTCAGGCGGTCTCCTCGACCCGGGCGGCGGCAGCCGGCGTCACCACGAGAAACGCCGGCTCGGTGTGCCCGCCCCGGGCGAAAGCCTCGGTGACCGCGGTGCGGACCGCCGGCACGGTCGGCGCCGCCACGAGCGCGACCGCCGAGCCGCCGAAGCCGCCACCGGTCATCCGCGCACCCAGCGCACCGGCCGCGCGAGCGGTCTCGACCGCGAGGTCCAGCTCGGTGCAGGAGATCTCGAAGTCGTCGCGCATGGAGGTGTGCGACGCGTCGAGCAGCCCGGCCAGCGTCTCCCAGTCGCGGTCGCCGATCGCCCCCACCGACGACATCACGCGCAGGTTCTCGGTCACCACGTGGCGGGCGCGGCGGCGCAGCACCGGGTCGGTCAGCGCCTCGACCGACTCGAGCGGGGCGTCGCGGAGCGACGAGCGCCCGAGGGCCTCGGCTGCGGCCGCACACTCGCTGCGCCGGTCGCCGTAGGAGCCGTCGGTCAGGGAGTGGCTGACGCGGGTGTCGATGACCAGGAGCACCAGTCCCGCGTCCTCGAGCGGCAGCTCGACCGGGATCGCACTGCCGTCGGCGAAGTCGAGGAGCAGAGCGTGGCCCGGCTCGGCCAGCATCGCGATCGTCTGGTCCATGCCGCCGGTGGGCGCGCCGACGTACTCGTTCTCGGCGCGGATGCACGCCCGGGCGAGCCGTCGTCGTTCGGCGCGCTCTCCGAGGTCGAGGTGGAGGAGGCCGGCCACGGCCGTGGCCACCGAGCACTCGAGTGCGGCGGAGCTGGAGAGTCCCGCCCCGACCGGTACGTCGGACTCGACGGTGGCCTCGAACCCGGGCACGTCGTACCCCTCGTCGCGCAGCACCGCGACGACACCGGCGACGTACGCCGCCCACCCGTCCGGCCGGTCCTCGACCGAGCCCTCCCAGCTGCCGTCCTCCTGGGCGCTGGTGAGGCGCAGCGCCCGGTCGGCGCGAGGGACCAGGGAGATCGTGGTTCGCTGGGGGAGGGCCACCGGGAGGCAGAGGCCGCCGTTGTAGTCGGTGTGCTCGCCGACCAGGTTGACCCGGCCAGGAGCCGAGGCGACCACCGGTGACATGGGCGCAGCCTAGGGGCGTCGGGCTGGTTCAGCCACGGGACGTGTTCGCCGTCCGGCCCTTCACGACGCCGACGAACGCCTGGATGTCGTCGCCGTCCCGGTCGTGGCGCCACACCAGGCCGATCGTGGTCGGCACCAGGTCGCTCACGACGCGGTGCACGACGTCCTTGCGGTGGTAGAGCCGCGCCACCGACATCGGCACGATCACGATCCCGGTGCCCGCGGCGACGGTCTCGATGGCGTCGTGCTCCGACATGGGTGGCCAGTCGAGCTGCTCCGCAGCGGGCCGCCATCCGGAGACGTGCGGGCGCACGAGCTGCTCGTCGGCCAGGTCGGCCACGGTGACCGAGTCGGCGGCCGCGACGAGGTGGTCCCGACCGGCGACGACGACGGGCAGTTCGTCGTACAGCCGGACGCAGTGCAGGTCCGTCGTGTCGACCGGCAGCCGCACGAGAGCGAGGTCGACGTCCCCACGAGCGACGACCTCCTCCTGCTCGTCCTCGGTGACCGGCACGAGTGACAGCCGCTCGGGGCGGCGCTGTCGCCACTCGCGCGCCCACTTGTCCGGGGTCGTGCCGGTGACGAACCCGAGCCTCAGCTCAGCCAAGGCCGGCGACCCACTCGTCGGCGGTGATCACGTCGGCCTGCCGTGGGAAGACCTTCTCGGTCAGGACACGGTGCACCTCGGGGTCGGCATCGACGCAGGCGTCGCCGAGCACGGTCAGCCGGTAGTCGCGGTCCGCCGCCTCGCGCAGGGTCGAGAGCACCACCCCGCTCGTCGCGATGCCGGCCAACACCAGGTGGTCGACCTCGGCGGCACGCAGCACGACCTCGAGATCGCTGCCGGTGAAGGCGCTCACCCGTCGCTTGACCACGACCGTCTCGCCCGGACGCGGCGCGAGCTCCGCCACCACCTGGGTCCCCGCGTCGCCCTCGCCCAGATCACCGCGGTCCGCCGCTGCCGAGAACCCGCGGTTGCGGCTGCTCACCTCCGGGTAGCCGTCGCGGAAGCCGACCCGCACGAACACCACCCGAAGCTCTCGGGCCCGGGCCGCGTCGAGCGCAGCCCTGGCCCTGGCCACGACCTCAGCGGAGCCCGCGAAGCGCTCCACGATGCCGAGCTGGAAGTCCATCACGAGCAAGGCGGCTGGCACGCCGCCCAACCTACGGGGCGAACCCGAGGTGCCGGGTCCCGGCCCGTCAGGACTGGGGCAGCGTGATGGTCACCCGCCGGTTCCTCTCCCGGCCGGCCTCGGTCCGGTTGCTCGCGATCGGGTCCTTCTCACCGTTGGCGACCACGACGATCGTCACCGGTACGCCGACGAGCTGCGAGCCGAGGTACTCCGAGACCGCGGTCGCGCGCTGGCGCGACAGCACGATGCCGGACCTGGCCGAGCCGAGGTTGTCGGTGTAACCGTTGACGAAGATCTTCCCGGACAGGCCTGCGGCCTTCACCTGCTCGGCGACCAGGTCGATCTTGCTCCTGGCGGTGCTCGACAGCTCGGCGCTGTTCTTGGCGAACGCGAGATCCGACGAGGTCAGCGTGATGTTCGGCTTCCGGGACGGAGCGTCCGACGGCTGGGCGTGCGTGACGACCGGCTTCGTCGTGGAGGTCGCCTGGGCCGACGGCGACGCCGATGCCGAGGCGCTCGGCTGGACCGACGCGCTCGCCGAGGGCGACGGCTGAGGCGAGCCGGCGGTGGCGGTGCTGTCCTGGTTCTGGGTGAACCACCAGCCGCCGCCGGCCACCAGGGCGACCAGGAGCAGCAGGAGCACCGGAACGAGCCGGCGCCGACGGCGTCGCGGGGGCTCGGCGGGCTCGGTCGTCTGCGCCTCGGGCTCGGCCGTCGGCGGCACCAGGGTCAGCTCGGGGCGGGCGAGCTCGTAGCTCGTCATCCCGGCGCCGACCGGGGCGATGAACGCCGACTGCACCTCGCTGAGCGACATCTCCAGCGGGTCGACGGGCATCCCGAGCGCACGCTTGAGCAGCGCCGCCGGGAAGCTGAGCGAGACGTCGTGGACCTGGAGGTCGTCGTGCCGCACCGTCACGCGGACCGGCATGTTCAGCTGCGTGGGCGTCAGGGCGTCGTACGGGTTCTCACGCCACACCGCCATCACGTTGCGCTGCTCGGTCACCGGCTCGTCCCACATCGGGTGGACGTCGTTCTCCGGGATCGCGAGCGCCTTCGACGCCTGCTCGGCCGTGCCATCGGTTTCGTCCGCGACCGGCTGCACGATCTCGGTCTCGTCCTGGACCCGGGCCTCGTCGATGACGATGCCGAAGCCGACGTGGCGCGTCCGGGACTCGAAGGTGATGCCAGGGAACCGCGCCCGCACCCGGGCGAGCATGTCCTGGATCTCCTCGCGACCCCGGCACGACCAACCCATGTTGTCGGCCGTCACGGTCGTGGCCTCGGTGCAGACCGACAGGACTCCGGCGTCGTCGCCGGCCCGCATCGCGTCCAGCAGACGGGAGCCAGGTGTCTCGCGCTGTGTCCCCTGGCCGGCCCGGTCCTTTCGTGCCACGTCTTCAGTCTCTTCCAACGACGCTGAAAGCACGCGTCCCCCCATTTTCGCCCCCCTGCGAAAGTTCCCCGGACAAGAGTGAACCGAGGCCCCCGTCGAAAACAACGATTCGCGCCACCCCGTGTCACGGATGTGACTCCTGTGACTCGTGGTGAGCAAAATCTTTGCTGGTGCCGATACCGCGTCCGGCGAAGCACCGAAGGCCACTGTGCCCGCCGCCCTCCGACCGCCCCAGGGACCTAGGTCACGGCTGCGACGGACGATGGGTCCGGCGAGGACGACCTCCGGTGTCCGAGGGGGGACTTGAACCCCCACGCCCTAATACGGGCACTAGCACCTCAAGCTAGCGCGTCTGCCAATTCCGCCACCCGGACGAGTGCGGAGGGAACTCTAGCAACCGGAGGAGCCGATCCTCACATCGGCGAGGGGCCTCCGGGACCGGTCGCGGCCGGGCGGGCGGGTGTCAGGATGGGGACATGGCCGAGGACAGCGACCGCCCGTCCGAGCACACGTGGTACGACCCCTCCTACGACCCGGCGGGCGAGGTGGTGGACATCTGTCGAGACCTGATCCGGATGGACACCAGCAACTACGGTGACGACTCGGGGCCGGGGGAGCGCAAGGCGGCCGAGCACGTCGCCGCCCTCCTCGACGAGGTGGGCATCGAGTCCGTTCTCGTGGAGCAGGAGGCCGGCCGGACGTCGCTCGTCGCCCACTGGGGAGGTACGCCGGGCGGCGAGGACGCGCTGCTGCTCCACGGTCATCTCGACGTGGTGCCGGCGGTGGCCGAGGACTGGCAGGTGGACCCGTTCTCCGGCGAGATCCGCGACGGCTACCTCTGGGGCCGCGGCGCGGTGGACATGAAGAACTACGACGCCATGCTGCTCTCGGTCGTCCGGGCGCGAACCCGGGCGGGCGCCGTGCCCGAGCGGCCGATCGTGCTCTGCTTCACCGCCGACGAGGAGGCCGGCGGCATGCGCGGCGCCAACGTCCTGGTCAACGACCACGCCGAGCACCTCGAGCGGTGCACGGAGGCGATCGGGGAGGTGGGCGGCTTCAGCACCACGATCCGAGGGCAGCGCCTCTATCTCGTCGAGGCCGCCGAGAAGGGCATGGCCTGGCTGCGGCTGACCGCCCGGGGGCGCGCCGGCCACGGCTCGATGATCAACACCGAGAACTCCGTCACCCGGATCGCCGAGGCGGTGGCGCGGATCGGCGCGCACCAGTGGCCGGTCCGCCTCACGCCGGCCATGCAGACCCTGCTCGCGACCGTCGGTGAGATGGCCGGCACCGAGGTCACGCCGGAGAACGTCGAGTCGCTGGTGCAGGAGTTCGGCGACGGCGCCCGCATGGTCAGCGCGGTCATCCGCAACACCTGCAACCCGACGATGCTCGAGGCCGGCTACAAGGTGAACGTCGTGCCGACCACCTCCACGGCGTACGTCGACGGCCGCTTCCTGCCGGGCTACGAGGACGAGTTCTTCGAGACCCTCGAGGAGCTGTGCGGCGAGGGGGTCGAGCAGTCCGTCGTGTCCCACCAGCAGCCCTGGGAGACGCCGTACGACGGTGACCTCGTCGACGCGATGACCCGGTGCCTGCTGGCCGAGGACCCCGGTGCCCGGGTCGCGCCGTACCTCCTGAGCGCCGGCACCGACGCCAAGCACTTCCGGCGGCTGGGGATGCGCAGCTACGGGTTCACGCCGGTCATGCTGCCGGCCGACCTCGACTTCGCGGCGCTCTTCCACGGCGTCGACGAGCGGGTGCCGGTGGACTCGCTGGCCTTCGGTGCCCGGGTGATGGACCGCTTGCTCGACGAGGTCTGACTCAGGTCAGGGTCGGCCGCATCCGGATGATCTTGCGTCGTAGCACGACGCGGCGCGTCCCGTCCGGCGCGACCCGCACGTGGTCGAGCTCCCAGCCGCCGTGCTCGGCGCGCTCGACGAGCATCTTGGTGACGACGTTGCGGGAGAAGTCCCGGGCGATCGTCAGCTTCTCGAACTCCCACTCCACGCCGCGCGACGGCGGACGCCGCCCGGCGAACGTCACCGACACGGCGGACACCGCTCAGTCCTCCGAGACGTCGTCGAGCGCCTCGACGATCTCCGGTGGCAGGGTCAGCTCCTCGACGGCCAGAGCGCCGAGGAGCTGCTTGACGGTGCGTGCTCCGACGATCGGTGCCGTGACACCGGGCCGGTCGCGCACCCACGACAGGGCGACCTCGGTCATCGACCAGCCGAGCCCGTCAGCCGCCTTGGCGACGGCCTCGATGATGCCCTGGCACCGGGTGTCGAGGTAGCGCTCGATGAGCCGGCCGAACGACTCCGACGCACCGCGCGAGTCGGACGGGATGCCGTTGCGGTACTTGCCGGTGAGCACGCCGTGGCCGAGCGGCGACCACGGCAGGATGCCGAGGCCGAGGGCCGCGGCGGCCGGGACGACGTCGTCCTCGATGCGACGGTTGACCAGCGAGTACTCCACCTGCGTGGAGGCCAGCACGGCTCGGCCGGGTACGGCGCGCTGCCAGGTCGCGGCCTGGGCGGTCTGCCAGCCGGCGTAGTTGGAGACGCCGACGTACATCGCCCGGCCGGTGGCGACGGCGTGGTCGAGCGCCGACAGGGTCTCCTCGACGGGGACGCCGTCGACCCAGGTGTGCACCTGCCAGAGGTCGACGTGGTCGACACCGAGCCGGCGCAGAGATGCGTCGAGGTCGGCCAACAGCCGACCTCGGGAGGCGTAGGTCTCGCGCTCGCCGCTGCGGCGCGAGATCCCGCCCTTGGTCGCAATCACGACCTCGTCCCGCGCGACGACGTCGCCGACCAGACGGCCGAGCAGCTCCTCGGACGCCCCGTCGGCGTACCCGGCGGCGGTGTCGACGAGAGTGCCGCCCGCCTCGGCGAAGGCGATCAGCTGGTCACGGGCCTCGTGCTCGTCGGTCTCGCGACCCCACGACATGGTCCCCAGGCCAAGCCTCGAGACCATGAGCCCCGTGGCACCGACCGACCGCTGTTGCATGCGGACCAAGGTATCCCTTCCGGGCGCGCCGGAGAGTCTCAACCCGCATCCTTGCCCGGGGCCCTAGCCTGGGTCCGCCCGGACCGCCCGGGTCCTCGCTTGCCCTCCGACCGCCTCCTCGAGCCGGAAAGCTCCCGATGAACTACTTCGACGCGATCGTCCTCGGCATCGTGGAGGGGCTCACCGAGTTCCTTCCCGTCTCGAGCACCGGCCATCTCACGATCGTGGAGAAGATGCTGGGCCTGGAGGTCGACGACCCGGCGGTCACCGGGTTCACCGCGGTGATCCAGATGGGCGCGATCGTGGCGGTGATCGTGTACTTCGCCCGCGACATCTGGAACATCGTCCGCACCTGGGTGCTCGGCCTGGTGAAGCCGGAGTACCGCGGGCACCGCGACTTCCGGATGGGCTGGTACGTCATCGTCGGCACCATCCCCGTCGGCATCGTCGGCCTGGTGTTCAAGGACGTGATCAAGGACGACCTCCGGTCGCTGTGGGTGGTGGCCTTCGCGCTGGTCGCCTGGAGCGCGGTGATGTGGGCGGCCGAGCGCTCGGCGACGCAGGAGCGTTCCGAGAAGCGCCTCGATCTCAAGGACGCGGTGGTCGTCGGGATCGTCCAGTGCGTCTCGCTCATCCCCGGTGTGTCGCGGTCCGGGGCGACGATCTCCGCGGGTCTGTTCCGCGGGCTCGACCGGGTGGCCGCCACCCGGCTGTCGTTCTTCCTGTCCATCCCCGCCCTTCTCGCGGCCGGGACCTTCGAGCTCAAGGACGCGCTCAGCGGCGACATCGGCGTCGGCGAGACCGTCGTCGGCACGCTCGTGTCCTTCGTGGTCGCCTACGCGTCGGTCGCCTGGCTGCTCCGGTTCGTGGCGCACCACCCGATCACGTGGTTCGTGCCCTACCGGGTGGTGCTGGGCGGCGTCCTGATCGTCCTGCTGGCCGGCGGGGTCATGTCGGCGACCTGAGCAACCCTGCCCGCCGGGTACCGGTCAGAGCCAGCCGGACCGCTTGAACCACGCCCAGAGCACCAGGCCGACGGCCGCCATCAGCGTGAGGGCGTAGGCATAGCCGTAGGTCCAGCTGAGCTCGGGCATGTGCTCGAAGTTCATGCCGTAGACACCGGCGATCAGCGTCGGTACGACGACGATCGCGGCGCCGGCGGAGATCTTGCGCATGTCCTCGTTCTGTTGCACCGAGATCTGGGCGAGGTGGGCGTCGAACGCCGTGGACAGCAGCTGGTCGAGGCCGTCCACGGTCTCGGCGGCCTGGTTGAGGTGGTCGAGCACGTCGCGGAAGAACGGTGCGGACCCCTCCTCGATCCCCGGGACGGTGCCGGTGGCGAACCGGCGCATCGGCTCGCGCAGGGGGAGCACCGCCCGCCGGGCCTCGGCGATCTCTCGCTTCAGGGTGTAGATGCGGGGGGAGTCGCTGGTGCGCTGTGCGGAGAAGACCGAGGTCTCGACCTCGTCGACGTCCTCCTCGAGCGCGGACATCACGTTCAGGTAGCCGTCCACCACGCGGTCGCACACGGCGTACACAACTGCAGAGGGCCCGTGGGTGAGGACCGCCGACTTGGCCTCGAGGTCGCGTCGTGCCGTGTGCAGCTCGGACCCGGACCCGTGACGGACGGTGATCACGAAGTCGTCGCCGACGAACATGTTGATCTCACCGGTCTCGACCGCATCGTGCTCGTCGACGTACCACAGTGACTTGAGGGTGAGGAACAGCGTGTCCTCGTAGCGCTCGAGCTTGGGACGCTGGTGGGCGTTGAACGCGTCCTCGACGGCGAGGGGATGGAGACCGAACTCCTCCTCGACCGTCGCCAGCTCCTTCTCCGTCGGCTCGTGGAGGCCGACCCAGACGAAGTCGCCGGGCTCGGTCGCGAGCGTGCGCAACCGGCTGAGCTCCTCGGCGGGGACGTCGTCGACGATCCGCTTGCCCTGGCGGTAGACGGCGCTGTCCACGATCACGGCGCCCACGCTAGACCTGCGTCGTTAGGGTCGACACATGGCGACGGTGATCCTGCTCCGGCACGGTCGGACCTCGGCGAACGCGACCGGCACCCTGGCCGGCCGGACGCCGGGTGTCCACCTCGACGACGTGGGGACCGGGCAGGCCGACCGGGCGGCCGAGCGACTCTCGGTCGTGCCGCTGAGCGACGTCGTGTCCAGCCCGCTCGAGCGCTGCCGCGAGACCGCCGCAGCGGTCGCCAAGCGCCAGGCCGGGCGGCCACGCGTGCACACCGACAAGGCCCTGACCGAGTGCGACTACGGCGACTGGCAGGGCCGCAAGCTGCGCGACCTCGCCAAGCTCGCGCTGTGGCGGACGGTGCAGACGAACCCGTCGGCGGCCACGTTCCCCGGCGGCGAGTCGCTCATGGAGATGCAGGCGCGCGCCGTGTCCGCCGTACGCCGTCGCGACGCGGCCGTCAGCGAGGCGCACGGTGCGGATGCGGTCTGGCTGGCCGTGAGCCACGGCGACCTGATCAAGTCCGTCATCGCGGACGCACTCGGCATGCACCTCGACCTCTTCCAGAGGATCCAGGTAGACCCGGCCGCTGTCTCGGTGATCCGCTACACCGACACGCGGCCCTACGTCCTCGCCTCCAACACCCACGAGGGTGACCTGTCCTGGCTGGTGCCCCCGAAGCGGAAGGGCGGGCGCAGGAAGGCCGACCCAGGGGCGGCCGTCGGCGGTGGGGCCGGACCTGGTCGGCCCACCTAAGGTGGAGACATGCCGGTGATCCACGAGTTCGACCCGCCTGAGCGCTTCGTCGCGGGCACGGTCGGCGAGCCGGGTGCGCGGACGTTCTTCCTCCAGGCCCGCTCCGGCTCCCGGCTGGTGAGCGTCGCCCTGGAGAAGCAGCAGGTGGCGGTGCTGGCCGAGCGGATCGACGAGCTCCTCGACGAGGTGATGGCCAGCACCGGCAACGACACCTTGATCCCAGCGGTGGCTCCGGTCGGCCTCGAGGACGCCGAGCCGCTCGAGCAGCCGATCGACGAGCAGTTCCGGGCCGGCACGATGACGCTCTCGTGGGACCCCAACCTGGGCCGGGTCGTGATCGAGGTCTTCCCGTTGACCGACGTGGCCGAGGAGAGCGACCCCGACCTGGAGGTGGAGCCCTCCGAAGTGTTCCTGGTGCGGCTCGAGGCCGGGCCGGCGCGCGCCTTCGTCAAGCGCGCCGAGCTGGTGATCGAGGCCGGCCGGCCCGACTGTCCGTTCTGCGGAAACCCCATCGATCCCGACGGCCACCTGTGCGTCCGCGCGAACGGGTTCCGGCGCCGCGACCCGGCGTGAGGCCACGGTGTTGCAGGAGGCGGGACTGCTCACCGGTGAGCTGACCCTGCACGGTCGCGTCATGCCGGCGTCCAACGCGACGTTCGTCGGCGAGATCGGCGACCAGCGCGTGGTCTACAAGCCGGTCGCGGGGGAGCGGCCGCTGTGGGACTTCCCGGACGGCACGTTGGCCGGGCGCGAGGTCGCGGCGTACCTGGTCTCAGAGGCTCTCGGATGGGACATCGTCCCGCCCACCTTCCACCGCGACGGACCGCACGGACCCGGCATGGTGCAGCTGTGGCGCGAGCCGGACCCGATCCAGGATGCCGTGACGATCGTGCGCGGCGCCGACGTGCCCGAGGGCTATCTCTACGTCTTCGAGGGGCTCGACGACCGCGACCAGGTGGTCTCCCTGGTTCACGAGGACACCGACGCGCTGCGGCGGATGGCGGTCTTCGACGTCGTGGTGAACAACGCCGACCGCAAGGGCGGGCACGTCCTCGCGATGGGCGACGGGCACCGGTACGGCGTCGACCACGGGCTCACCTTCCACGTGGAGACCAAGCTGCGCACCGTGCTGTGGGGATGGGCCGGCGACCCGATCACGGACGCGGACCGCGAGGCGCTCGACCGGCTCGTCGACCGGCTCGAGGACGACCTCGGCGAGTGCCTGCTCGACCTGGTGACGCCGCACGAGGTCGAGGCCACCCGCCGCCGGGTGAAGCGGCTGCTCCGTGTCGGCACCCTGCCCGAGCCGGGCCAGGGCTGGCGGGCCATCCCGTGGCCACCCTTCTGACACCCGGACGGTCGCTCCGGCGCCTGCCGTAGTCTCCGGCGTATGCGCGCCTGGCCTGCCCCGGACCTGCCTGCCCTCCCGGTCCAGGCTCCTCCGGTGCGCGTGCACGACACCGCGACCGGCGAGCTCGTCGAGCTGCGGCCGGAGGGCCCGGCCCGCATGTACGTCTGCGGGATCACGCCGTACGACGCCACCCACATGGGCCACGCCGCGACGTACGTCGCCTTCGACCTGCTGAACCGCGCCTGGCGGAACGCCGGACACGACGTCGTCTACGTGCAGAACGTCACCGACATCGACGACCCGCTCTTCGAGCGCGCGGAGAAGGTGGGGGTGGACTGGCGCGAGCTCGCGGCTCGCGAGACCGAGCTGTTCCGTCACGACATGGCGGCGCTGCGCATCCTCCCGCCCGCCCACTTCCCGGGGGCGGAGGAGTCCCTTGACCTGATCGTCGACCTGATCCGTCGCCTGCAGGATGCGGGGGCGATCTACCCGGTCGACGACGACCTCTACTTCTCGGTCGCAGCCGACCCCGCCTTCGGCGAGGAGTCGGGCTGGTCGCGGGAGCAGATGCTCGCGGTCTTCGGCGATCGGGGCGGCGACCCCGACCGCCCGGGCAAGAAAGACCCGCTCGACTGCCTGGTGTGGCGTGCGGAAGGTCCGGACCAGCCCGGGGTCGATAGTGCGCTCGGTCGTGGCCGGCCCGGGTGGCACGTCGAGTGCACGGCGATGTCACTGGACCTGCTGGGGGAGAGCTTCGACGTCCAGGGTGGTGGCACCGACCTGGTGTTCCCGCACCACGAGATGTGTGCGTCCGAGGCCCAGGTGCTGACGGGTACGCCGTACGCCCGCGCCTACGTGCACGCCGGCATGGTCGCCTACGACGGCGAGAAGATGTCGAAGTCGAAGGGCAACCTCGTCTTCGTCTCGCAGCTGCGCAACAGCGACGTCGACCCGATGGCGATCCGGCTCACCCTGCTCCGCCACCACTACCGCACCGACTGGGAATGGACGGACGCCCAGCTGTGGGAGTCGGTGGACACGCTGGACCGCTGGCGGCTGGCGCTCGCGGTCGGCGCGGGCGCGCCTGCGGGCCCGGTCGTCGAGGCGGTGCTCGCCGCGCTCGCCGACGACCTCGACGCGCCCGCCGCCGTGGCGCTCGTCGACGAGTGGGCCTCGGCGACGCTGGGTCAGGAGGGCACTGCCGACACCAGCGACCCCGACGCCGGCGCCACGATCAGGTCCCTGCTCGACGCGGCCCTGGGCCTCGCCCTCTGACCGTTCGCCGAGTCGTCATATGACGACTCGGCGTGATTGCGATGTCTCTTTGCGCCGACTCGGTGTCCTAGCCGTCCTCGGACCGCCGCTTGAGGTAGCGCTCGAACTCGCGGGCGATCGCCTCGCCACTGGCCTCGGGGAGATCGGTGGTGTCGCGGGTCTCCTCGAGGGCCCGGACGTACTCCGCGACGTCCTCGTCCTCCTCGGCGAGCTCGTCGACACCGCGCTCCCAGGCACGGGCGTCCTCGGGCAGGTCGCCGAGGGGGATGCTGCACTCGAGCAGCTCCTCGAGCTGGCCCAGCAGCGCCAGCGTCGCCTTCGGGCACGGCGGCTGCGCGACGTAGTGAGGCACGGCCGCCCAGTAGGACACGGCCGGCACGTCGAGCCGCACGCACGCGTCCTGGAAGACTCCGACGATCCCCGTCGGCCCTTCGTACGTCGACTGCTCGAGCTTGAGCCGGTCGACCAGGTCGGGCTCGGTCGCGGTGCCGGTGACCGGGATGGGCCGGGTGTGCGGCGTGTCCGCGAGGAGAGCCCCGAGTGTGATGACGAGCTCGCCACCGAGGTCGTCACACGCCGCCAGCAGCTCGGCGCAGAACTGCCGCCAGCGCATGTTCGGCTCGATGCCACGGATCAGGATCACGTCGCGGTCGAGCTCCAGGGGAGAGGCGACCGCGATCTGGGTGCTCGGCCAGGTGATCCGGCGGTGTCCCAGCTCATCGGTGCTCACCGCCGGGCGGTTGACCTGGAAGTCGTAGAACTCCTCGGGGTCGATGGCTCCGATGACCCGGGCGTCCCAGACCTTCAGCAGGTGGTCGATCACCGACGAGGCAGCGTCCGCCGCGTCGTTCCACCCTTCGAAGGCCGCGATGACGACCGGTGCCACCAGGTCGTCGATCTCTTCGATCTCGATCACTCGACAACAGTAGTCATGTGGGCGATGGCCGCGGGCCACATGGCCCGTCGGGACCATGGCGCCGTTTTGGCCGACCCTCGAGCGCGGTGTCACGATGCGGGAACCAGGTCCATCAGGTGGGACGCCTACCTAGGTTGGTGGACGAGCGCACGGCCAGGCGTCCTTAGGCTGGTGGACCACCCGAAGCGAGGAGTCCCGTGACTGAGCCGACGCGGACGCACCGTCCGGACGCGACCGAGGAGCTGGCGGACCTGCTTCGTGAGCGGATCCTGGTGCTCGACGGGGCGATGGGGACGATGATCCAGGCTCACCACCTGGACGAGGCTGCCTTCCGCGGCGAGCGCTTCGCGTCGTACGACGGGAGCCTGGCCGGCGACAACGACCTGCTCTCGCTGACCAACCCCGGAGTGATCTCGGCGATCCACCGCTCCTACCTCGACGCGGGCGCGGACATCGTCTGCACCAACACCTTCAACGGCACGCGCATCTCCCAGGCCGACTACGGCCTCGAGGACCTGTGCTACGAGATGAACGTCGCGGCGGCCACCCTGGCCCGGGACGCTGCCGACGCGGTCTCGACGACTGCCCGGCCGCGGTTCGTCGCCGGCTCCCTCGGCCCGACCTCCAAGACCGCCTCGATCTCTCCGGACGTCAACGACCCCGGCGCCCGGAACATCACCTTCGACGAGCTGGTGGCGGCCTACCTCGAGGAGGCCCGCGGCCTCGTCGACGGCGGCGCGGACCTCCTGCTGATCGAGACCATCTTCGACACCCTCAACGCGAAGGCCGCGATCTTCGCCGTGGAGACCCTGTTCGAGGAGCACGGACGCCGGTGGCCGGTGATGGTCTCGGGCACGATCACCGATGCGAGTGGCCGCACGCTCTCCGGACAGGTCACCGAGGCGTTCTGGAACTCCGTGCGCCACGTCCGGCCGATCAGCATCGGCCTCAACTGCGCGCTCGGCGCCCAGGACCTGCGGCCCTACGTCGCCGAGCTGTCCCGCGTCGCGGACTGCTTCGTCTCCACGCATCCGAACGCCGGCCTGCCCAACGCGTTCGGCGAGTACGACGAGACGCCGGAGCACATGGCCGAGGTGCTCGGCGAGTTCGCGACCAGCGGTCTGGTGAACATCGTCGGCGGCTGCTGCGGCACGACCGCCGAGCACATCGCGGCGATCGCCGACGCCGCCAAGGGGGTGGCGCCGCGCGCGGTCCTCACCGTGCAGCCCGCCATGCGGCTGTCCGGCCTCGAGCCGGTGACCATCACCGAGGAGAGCCTCTTCGTCAACGTCGGTGAGCGCACCAACATCACCGGGTCGGCGCGCTTCCGCAAGCTGATCAAGGAAGGCGACTACGACACCGCTCTCTCGGTGGCGGCCCAACAGGTCGAGAACGGCGCGCAGGTCATCGACGTCAACATGGACGAAGGCATGATCGACGGCGTCGCCGCGATGGACCGGTTCTTGAAGCTGGTCGCCTCGGAGCCCGACATCTCCCGGGTCCCGGTGATGGTCGACTCGTCCAAGTGGGAGGTGATCGAGGCCGGCCTGAAGTGCGTGCAGGGGAAGGCGATCGTCAACTCCATCTCGCTGAAGGAGGGGGAGGAGGCCTTCGTCGGGCACGCCCGGCTGTGCCGGAAGTACGGCGCGGCAGCGGTCGTGATGGCCTTCGACGAGGACGGCCAGGCCGACACCCTGGAGCGGCGTACGGCGGTCTGCGAGCGGGCCTACCGCATCCTGACCGAGCAGGTCGGCTTCCCACCCGAGGACATCATCTTCGACCCCAACGTGTTCGCCGTCGCGACGGGCATCGAGGAGCACGCGTCGTACGGTCGCGACTTCATCGAGGCCACCCGGTGGATCAAGCAGAACCTCCCCGGCGCGCTGGTCTCGGGCGGCATCTCCAACGTCAGCTTCTCGTTCCGAGGCAACAACCCGGTCCGCGAGGCGATCCACGCGGTGTTCCTGTACCACGCGATCGAGGCCGGCCTCAGCATGGGCATCGTCAACGCGGGTGCGCTGACGGTCTACGACCAGGTGGACCCCGAGCTGCGCGAGCGCATCGAGGACGTCGTCCTCAACCGCCGGCCCGACGCGGCCGAGCGGCTGCTCGAGATCGCCGAGCGCTACAACGTCGCGGGCGAGGACGCCGAGGACGCCGCCGAGGAGTGGCGCGAGCTCCCGTTGCGTGAGCGCATCACCCATTCCCTGGTGAAGGGCATCGACACCCACATCGTGGCCGACACCGAGGACCTCCGACGCGAGATCGCCGACGCCGGCGGCCGACCGATCGAGGTGATCGAGGGTCCGCTGATGGACGGGATGAACGTCGTGGGCGACCTGTTCGGCGCCGGCAAGATGTTCCTTCCGCAGGTCGTCAAGAGCGCCCGGGTGATGAAGAAGGCGGTCGCCCACCTCATCCCGTACATCGAGGAGGAGAAGGCGAAGGACCCCGAGCTCGCCCAGCAGAAGGAGACCAACGGGACGATCGTCACCGCCACCGTCAAGGGCGACGTCCACGACATCGGGAAGAACATCGTCGGGGTCGTGCTGCAGTGCAACAACTACGAGGTGATCGACCTCGGCGTCATGGTGCCCGCGCAGAAGATCCTCGACACCGCGCGCGAGGTCGACGCCGATGCGATCGGGCTGTCGGGCCTGATCACGCCGAGCCTCGACGAGATGGTGAACATCGCGGCCGAGATGCAGCGCCAGGGCTTCAGTTTGCCGCTGCTGATCGGCGGAGCGACCACCTCCCGCGCGCACACCGCGGTCAAGGTCGACCCGAAGTACGACGGACCCGTCGTGTGGGTCAAGGACGCGTCCCGCTCCGTGCCCGTGACGGCGTCGCTGCTGCACGAGACCAACCGCGACAAGCTGCTGGCCGAGGTGAAGGCCGACTACGACTCCCTGCGGGCCCGGCACGCCGCCAAGAACGACCGCCCGCTCGCCACCCTCGAGGAGGCACGCGCCGCGCGGACGCCCATCGACTGGTCCGACTACCGGCCGCCGCGCCCGCACCTGCTCCTGCAGCAGGACCACGACGTCTCGCCGATCACGGGTCTACGGGGCGCCACCCAGCACGTCCGCGTGTTCCACAACGCCGACCTGGGCGAGATCCGGCGCTACATCGACTGGCAGCCGTTCTTCAACGCCTGGGAGATGAAGGGCTCGTTCCCCGACATCCTCGACGACCCCGACTCCGGCGAGACCGCACGCAAGCTGTACGACGACGCGCAGCGGATGCTGGACCGGCTGGTCGCGGAAGGCTGGCTGACCGCCAACGGGGTGGTGGGGCTGTTCCCCGCGAACTCCGTGGGTGATGACATCGAGGTGTACCTCGACGAGTCGAGGGGCGAGCCGACGGCCGTCCTCCACCAGCTGCGTCAGCAGGGCGCCCACCGGCCCGGCGTCCCCAACCGGTCGCTGGCCGACTACGTCGCACCGAAGGAGACCGGGATCCGCGACTACGTCGGTCTCTTCGCGGTCACGGCCGGCCACGGCACCCAGGAGAGGATCGCGGAGTTCAAGAAGGAGCTCGACGACTACTCGGGCATCCTTCTCGAGTCACTGGCCGACCGGCTCGCCGAGGCGTTCGCCGAGCGGATGCACGAGAGGGTACGTCGGGAGTTCTGGGGGTACGCGCCGGACGAGCACCTCGACAACCGGCAGCTGATCAAGGAGCAGTACGCCGGGATCCGGCCTGCGCCGGGCTACCCGGCCAGCCCCGACCACACCGAGAAGCGGACACTCTGGGACCTCCTGGACGTCACCGCCAACACCGGCATCGAGCTCACCGAGTCGATGGCGATGTGGCCGGGGGCCTCGGTGTCCGGCATCTACTTCAGCCACCCCGAGTCGCAGTACTTCGTGGTCGGTCGCCTCGGGCCCGACCAGGTCGCCGACTACGCCGCGCGCAAGGGCTGGACCTTGGCCGAGGCCGAGCGGTGGCTGTCTCCCAACCTCGGCTACGACCCCGAGGACTGACCGCATGGACCCCTTCGAGACGGCGGGACGCCGGATCGACTCCTACGCCGCTGTCCTGTGGGACATGGACGGGACCCTCGTCGACACCGAGCCGAACTGGGGCATCGCGGAGCTGGCCCTGGCCGAGCGCCACGGCGGCACCTGGACGACCGAGCAGGGTCTGGGCCTGGTGGGCTTCGACCTGCTCGACGCCGCGCACGTCATCCGCCGCGAGATGGGCATCGAACCGTCGCCGGAGCAGATCGTCGACGAGATGCTCGACCACGTCATCGACCAGGTGGAGCGCGAGGTGCCGTGGCGTCCCGGCTCGCGCGAGCTGCTCGAGTCGCTGACCGCCGCGGGGGTGCCCTGCGCACTGGTGACGATGTCCTACGCGCGGTTCGTCAAGCCGATCCTGGAGAACCTGCCGCCCGGCACCTTCAGCGCGGTGGTCACCGGCGACCGCGTCGCGCGTGGCAAGCCCCATCCCGAGCCCTACCTCACCGCGGCTCGGGAGCTCGACGTGCTCGCCGGTGAGTGCCTGGCCATCGAGGACTCCGACACGGGGGCCACCTCGGCCGCGGCCGCCGGCTGCACCGTCCTGTGCGCCCCGTTGCACGTCGGCGTCCCCCCTGGTCCACGCCGGGTGTTCACCGACACGCTCGTCGGCCTGACCGCCTCCTGGGTGCTGCCCGGGTGAGCTCGCCGGAATCGTTGCCGGATCGGGACCTGACAGAGGACACCCGCGATGGACCCCACCACCCCCAGGGACTATGTTCTCCGGACGAACGCGCCCGGTCGGAGTGGGGCCCGGCGTTGGCACACCTGAGAACAACGAGGGGATGACTCGTGATCCGACACAAACTCGTGGCCGTGGCAGGGGCAGGGGCACTCGCCCTGGCTCTGGCGGCCTGCGGCGGCAGTGACAGCAGCGGAGGGACCGGCACCGACACCAGCGGCACCGGCGACGACTGGATCCTCGGTACCACCGACACGGTGACCGCTCTGGACCCGGCCGGCTCCTACGACCTGGGGTCCTCCACGCTGGAGTACAACCTGTACCAGACACTGGTGACCGTTCCGCCGAACTCCACCGACATCATCGGTGACGCTGCCAAGTCGTGCGACTACGACGACCCGCAGACGCTCACCTGCACGCTGAACCCAGGCGCGAAGTTCTCCAACGGCGACCCGTTGACCTCCGAGGACGTCAAGTACAGCTTCGAGCGCGCGATCAAGATCCAGGACGCCAACGGCGCGGCGATCTACCTGCTCGGCAGCATCACCGACACCAAGAAGGACGGCACCGTCGTCCTGAACAAGGGCGCCATCGAGACCCCGGACGACACGACCGTCGTCTTCCATCTCGACCACCCTGACACCACGTTCCAGTACGTCCTGACCTACCCGGGGGCTGCCGCGATCGTGGACAAGGACGTCTTCCCGGCCGACAAGAAGCTGGCCGACGACAAGATCATCGGCTCAGGCCCCTACAAGCTGGACTCCTACAAGGCCGGTGACACCGCTGTCCTGTCCCTGAACCCGAACTACTCGGGCCCGAACCCGGGCAAGACAGGGCGGGTCTTCGTGAAGTACTACACCGAGCCGTCGGCGCTGAAGCTCGCCGCGAAGAACGGTGAGGTCGACGTGGCCTGGCGAAGCCTCGCCCCGACCGACATCGCCGAGCTCAAGGGCGACTCCAACGTCACCGTGGCGACCGGCAAGGGCTCCGAGATCCGCTACTGGGTCTGGAAGGTCGACGGTCCTGTCGGCAAGAACCTCGCGATCCGCCAGGCGGCCGCTCAGGTCTTCGACCGCGACGCGATCGCGCAGGACGCCTACGACGGCACCGTGGACCCGCTGTACTCGATCGTTCCTCCGGGCTACGGCGGCGCGAACGAGGCGTTCAAGGACCAGTACGGCGCGCCTGACAAGGCCAAGGCCGCGCAGATCCTCAAGGACGCCGGCGTGAAGACGCCCGTCAACCTCACCGTGGGTTGGACGCCGACCCACTACGGCCCCAGCACCGAGGACGAGGCCAACGAGGTCAAGCGCCAGCTCGAGGACAGCGGCCTGTTCAAGGTGACGCTGAAGAGCACCGAGTGGGAGCAGTATCAGACCATCTACAAGGAGGGCGCCTACGACCTCTTCGTGCTGGGCTGGTTCCCCGACTACCCGGACGGTGACGACTACCTGTCGCCGTTCATGGTCGACGGTGGCTTCTTCCAGAACGGGTACAAGAACGCCCAGGTGAACAAGCTCGTCTCCGAGGAGCAGGGCACGGACGACCAGGCCAAGCGGGAGCAGATCTTCGGGCAGCTCCAGGACATCGCGGCCAAGGACGTCCCGTTCATCCCGTCGTGGGTCGGTCAGAACACCGCGGTGTACGGCGCGGGCATGAAGGGTGTCGAGGACACCCTGGACCCGTCGTTCATCTTCCGGTTCTGGCTGGTCACGAAGAACGGCTGACCGACCGAGAGGTCGACCTAGCAGACACGGTCGTGGGGAGAGGCCCGAGTGGTCTCTCCCCACGATCCGTGCCAGGAGGCATCAGTCCATGAGTCGTGGTGGATCGGGCTCACTGCCGCGGTACATCCTGCAGCGCATCCTGCTGGTGATCCCGATGCTCTGGATCATCCTCACGCTGGTCTTCCTCGTCATGCGGGTGGCTCCGGGCGACCCGGTCTCCGCAGCCCTCGGCAGCAAGCTCAACCCGACCCAGCTCGCCCAGCGCCGCCATGCACTCGGGTTCGACCGGCCCCTGATCCAGCAGTACTGGGACTACCTCTCCTCGGTGCTCCACCTCGACTTCGGCACCACCTTCAGCGACAACCAGCCCGTGCTCCGGGTGGTCCGTGACAACGGGGGAGCGACGCTGACGTTGACGCTGGCGGCGTTCCTGATCGCCTTGGTCGTCGGCATCCCGCTCGGGCTCGTCGCCGGCCGCTACCGCGACTCGTTCCCCGACGCGGTGATCCGGCTCTTCGGGATCCTGAGCTACGCGGCCCCGATCTTCTTCGTCGGCTACCTGCTCCAGGCGTACGTCGCCGGGCCGCTCGGCCTCCCGACGTCCGGTGACTCCAGCCCGATCACCAGCTTCGAGATCAAGCTGCACCCCAAGACGCACATCCTGTTGGTCGACGCGATCCTGAGCGGTGACGGCGCGGCGATCGAGGACGTGCTCAAGCACCTACTCCTGCCGGCGGTCACGCTCGGTCTGCTGATCTGCGGCGTCTTCATCCGGCTGGTCCGGGTCAACATCCTGCAGACCAACCAGGCGGACTACGTCGAGGCCGCCGAGGCGCGGGGGATCCGCCGCCGCAACGTGACCTGGCGCCACGCCTTCCGCAACGCCCTGGTCCCGGTGATCACCGTGGTCGGCCTCCAGTTCGCGCTGCTGCTCGGTGGTGCCGTGCTGACCGAGTCGACCTTCAACTGGCCGGGCCTCGGGCAGAAGCTCGTGCAGTACATCAACGAGCGCGACTACGTCGCCGTGCAGGGGATCATCACGATCTTCGCGCTGGCCGTGGTCCTGATCAGCCTGCTGGTCGACATCATCAACGCGCTCATCGACCCGCGAGTGAGGTACTGATGCGCCGAGTTCTCACCGTCCTCACCCGGCCCTTCACCGAGACCACCGGCCTCGCCCGCTGGATGCTCGTGGTCGGCGTCGCCCTGACCGCGGTGTTCGTGATCTGCGCGATCTTCGCCCCCTGGCTTGCGCCGTACGGCTTCGCGCAGTCCTCCGACCATGGTGTGCGGTTCCAGAAGCTGGCCCACCCCAGCTCCGCGCATCTGTTCGGCACGGACCGACTGTTCTTCGACGTGTTCTCCCGCGTGATCTGGGGAGCGCGCACGGCACTCGAGGTCGTGATCCTGTCCATGGCCGTGTGCATCGTGATCGGGGTCCCGCTGGGTCTCGCCTCCGGCTACTACGGCGGCTGGTTCGACCGGATCATGGTGCTGATCATGGACGCGTTCTACGCGTTCCCGTCGTTCCTGCTGGCGATCGTCTTCTCGTTCCTGCTCACCAACGCGTTCGGCGGCAGTGTGATCGCCGTGTCGCTGTCGCTGTCGGCGATCTACATCCCTCAGTACTTCCGCGTCGTCCGCAACACCACGCTCAGCGCCAAGGAGGCGACGTACGTCGAAGCGGCGCGCGCGATCGGCGCGTCCGACGGCACGATCATGCGGCGCTACCTCTTCGGGAACGTGATCCAGAGCGTCCCCGTGCTCGGCACCCTGAACGCCGCCGACGCGATCCTGACCCTCGCCGGTCTGGGCTTCCTCGGTCTCGGCATCCAGTCCACGGAGGCCGCCGAGTGGGGACACGACCTCAACCGGGCGCTGGCCGATGCCGGGTCCGGGGTGTGGTGGACGGGTCTGTACCCGGGCCTGGCGATCGTGCTGCTGGTGACCGGCCTGACCCTGGTCGGCGAGGGCCTCAACGAGACTCTGAACCCGACGTTGCGCCGCCGCAGGCTGCTGCCCGTCGTCCTGCCGTCGGCGCACCCGGCGAACCCGACCCAGGAAGAGCAGAACTGAGATGGCGATGGACCTCACCGACGAGACGATCGGGACCTCGGCCATGCCGGGCCCGGTGATCTCGGCACGCGACGTCCGGGTCTGGTACGGCACCACGCGGGGCGCGATCCGGGCCGTCGACGGCGTCAGCTTCGACCTGGCTCCCGGCGAGACGCTGGGCCTGGTCGGCGAGTCCGGCTGCGGCAAGTCGACGCTCGGACGCGGACTGATGGGTCTGCTTCCCGAGGGCGCGAAGCGGGACGGCCAGGTGCTGTTCCGCGGACGCGACATCTTCTCGCTCAGCCAGAAGGCCGCCTACCAGATGCGGGGCCGCGAGCTGGGGATGATCTTTCAGGAGCCGCTGACCCGGCTGAACCCCCTCATGCGCATCTCGCAGCACTTCGAGGAGACGATCAAGCAGCACGAGCCGGACCTGTCGAAGGACGAGATCCGCGACCGGGCACTCGAGGCGCTGCGGCTGATGGGGATCCCACCCACCCGGTACCGCTCCTATCCCCACGAGTTCTCCGGGGGCATGCGCCAGCGACTGATGATCGCGCTGGCGCTGGTCCTCCGTCCGGCGTTCGTGGTGGCGGACGAGCCGACGACGGCGCTCGACGTGCTGGTCGAGGCCCAGATCGTGCAGATCCTCAACGACCTCCGCCGCAACTTCCAGACCGCGCTGCTCCTGATCACGCACAACGTCGGCATCGTCGCCGAGGCCTGTGACCGGGTCGCGGTGATGTACGCCGGCCGGATCGTCGAGCAGGGCAAGGTCGCCGACGTCTTCAAGAACCCGCAGCACCCCTATACCCGCGAGCTGTTGCGCTCGACCATCTCGCTGACGACGACCGGCCTCAACTACATTCCCGGTGCCCCGCCGGACCTCGTGGACCCGCCCGACGGCTGCCGCTTCCACCCGCGGTGCCCCGACGCGATGAACGTGTGTGCCACCAAGAACCCAGTGAACATCGAGCGTCCGGGTGGCGGTCGGGTCGAGTGCTGGCTCGCCGGGCCAGAGGACCAGATCCCGGCAGGCGGGAAGCAGCCGCTGAAGCAGGAGGAGCTGACCGTTGCCGACGAAGCCTGACGTCTCGCCCGTCGCCACGAGCGAGGCCGGACCCCTGGTCGAGGTGCGCGACCTGTCCGTGCACTTCCAGCTGCGCGGCGGGACCCTGGCGCGCCTGTTCGGGCGTGACACGGGCACGATCAAGGCCGTCGACGGGATCGACCTCGCGCTGCGTCCAGGTGAGGTGGTCGGTCTGGTCGGCGAGAGCGGCAGCGGCAAGTCGACCCTCGGCCGAGCTCTGCTCGGCCTGGTGCCGGCCACGTCGGGATCGGTCCGTCTGCGCGACAAGGACCTCTCTGCGCTGAACCGCCGCCAGCTCCGCGACATCCGCCGCGTGGTGCAGATGGTCTTCCAGGACCCGAACGCCGCGCTGAACCCGTCGATGACCGTCGAGGAGGCGGTCGGCGACGCGCTCCGCGTCCACGGGATGCGATCGGCGTCCGAGCGCCGCAAGGGCGTGATCGAGGCGCTCGAGCGGGTCGGGCTCTCGCCCGTGGAGCTGTTCTTGAGCAAATACCCCCGTGACCTGTCCGGAGGCCAGAAGCAGCGCGTCGTGCTGGCCCGGGCGATCGTGCTCGACCCGGAGCTGCTGGTCGCCGACGAGCCGGTGTCCATGCTCGACATGAGCGTCCGCGCGAAGATCCTGCAGCTCATGCTGGACCTCAAGCAGGACCTCGGGCTGACCTACGTCTACATCACCCACGACCTCGCGACGGCGAAGTACTTCTGCGACCGGGTCGCGATCATGTACCTCGGCCGGGTGGTCGAGATCGGGCCGACCGAGGAGATCTTCGCCAACCCGCGGCATCCCTACACCAAGGCGCTGCTGGCCGCGATCCCGGAGCCGGACCCCGACAAGATGGTCCCGCGTGACCTTCCCCGGGGCGAGATCCCCGACGCCGCGCAGCCGCCGCTCGGCTGCGCCTTCCACCCCCGCTGCCCCGAGGCCGTGCACAACTGCGGCTGGGAGTCACGCGACCTGCGTGCGCTCATCGAGGAGCACTGGCTGCGTGCAGATGCGGCGTACGACGAGGAGAGGACGGTGATCGGCGACCTCGAACACCTGGACACCCCGTCGACCTCGGCCACCCTCGGCTCGGGAGGAAGCGCCCAGGTCCGCGCGATCCTGGACCGGATGAAGGCCGAGGACCCGTCCGAGCCGCTCTGGTCCGGCGTCACCTCGATCGAGGACTCGGCGTCGGGGGTGACCGTGCACTTCGAGCCGGCCCCGGCACCCGCCCTGCGTCGCGCCGGCGGTGTGGAGGTCGCGTGCGTGCTGTACCCCGAAGGCTCCGACCAAGAGGGGTCCCCGAGGTCGTAGTACCACCGACCAATGGTGGCTCCGACCGGCTTCGCCAGACCCTGGTCTCCTCAACCACGAACCCTGAGGAGATCGACATGACGACACGAGGTATCAAGACCGCTACCGCCCTCGCGGCGTTCGCAGTTCCCCTGGCCCTGGTCGCGCCGGCGTCCGCCTCGCACGGCGGCAGTGGTCGCGACGTCCGCACCAGCGGCGCCTGCTCCGGCTCGGCACACTGGAAGCTCAAGGCCAAGGCCGACGACGGCCGGATCGAGGTCGAGGGCGAGGTCGACAGCAACAAGAGCGGCCAGGTGTGGCAGTGGCGGATCAAGCACAACGGCAGCGTCTCCGCGAAGGGCAAGGGCACCACCGCCGGTCGCAGCGGATCGTTCAGCGTGGAGCGCAGGATGGCGAATCTCGCCGGAACGGACAAGTTCGTCTTCCGCGCCGTGCACGGCTCGCAGGTCTGCCGTGGCACCATCTCGTTCTGACCGGCGACCCGTCGTCGGCTGATCGGAAGGAGCGCCGGTGACGGCCCTGCGGCGCCCCTGGGCGAGTCCGCTCGTGCAGTTCGTGGTCGCCAGCCTGCTGCTCTTCGGCATCACCTGGTGGGCGACCGGGATCTTCTCGCAGCGGGCCGCCCGGTCCGAGGCCGTCGCGGACGCCCGCATCACCACGGAGGTGCTGGCGCACTCGGTCGCCGAGCCGGCGATGTCGGAGGGACTGGTCGACGGCGACCCGGGCGCCATCGACCGCTTCGACCGTCGGGCCCTGGGCCGGCTCATGGTGGGGGACGTACGCCGGATCAAGATCTGGCGTGGCGACGGGACCGTCGTCTACAGCGACGAGACCGAGCTGATCGGTCAGAGGTTCGCGCTGGATGCCGAGCAGCTCGCGGTCCTGCGCAGCGGCGCCACGAGTGGCGGGCTGTCGGACCTGCGGCGACGGGAGAACCAGTTCGAGGACGAGGAGAACGGGCTCCTCGAGGTCTACACGAGGATCGAGTCCCCGGAGGGGGAGCCGCTGCTGTTCGAGGCCTACTACTCGGTGGCGACGGTCAAGCAGCGCTCCGCCGAGATCCTGACGCCGTTCCGGCGGGTCACATCGCTCGCGCTGCTGGCGCTGCTGCTGGTCGGCGTACCCCTGCTCGGGGTGCTGACCCTTCGCCTGACCCGCGCGTCGCGGGCTCGCGAACGCCTCATGCAGCGGGCCGTCGACTCCTCGGAGGCCGAGCGGCGTCGGATCGCCCGCGACCTCCACGACGGCGTTGTCCAAGAGCTCGCGGGCACGGCGTTCGCGGTCTCGGCGTTGGCGCGGGAGACCTCGGTCCCGCCCGCCGCCCGTGAGGAGCTGGACGGTGCCGGGCGGTCGCTGAGGCACTCCCTGCGGCAGCTCCGGTCGCTGCTGGTGGAGATCCACCCGCCCGACCTGAACGCGGCCGGTCTCGGGGCAGCCCTGGAGGACCTGACGTCCTCCGCGGCCTCCGCCGGCATCACGACCTCGGTGTCGGTGAGCGGCGTCGAGGGCACGTCGGACCACGTCGTGACCCTGGTCTGGCGGGTGGCGCAGGAGGCGATCCGGAACGCCCTCCGGCACGCGGACGCCTCGACCCTCGACGTCGAGGTGCGCGGAGACGAGCGTCAGGTACACCTGGTCGTGCGCGACGACGGTGTCGGTTTCGACCCGGAGCAGCCGCGACGGGACGGCTCGTACGGGCTGCGCGGGCTGAAGAGCCTCGTCGAGGACGGCGGTGGCCGGATGGAGGTCACGTCGGCGCCCGACGCGGGCACCACGGTGCGGATGGCGGTGGAACGACGGTGACGGACGAGATCCGGGTCGTGATCGTGGACGACCACGCGATGCTCCGCGCGGGCCTGGAGCAGCTCCTCGGCGGCGAGGCCGACCTGGAGGTGGTCGGGAAGGCGGCCTCGGGCGACGAGGCCGTCACGCTCGCCCGTGAGCTGCGCCCCGACGTGGTGCTGATGGACCTCCAGATGCCCGGCGTGGACGGCGTGACCGCGACCCGGCAGATCGTCGGCGAGGAGCTCGCCGACGTCCTGGTGCTGACGTCGTACTCCGACGCCGAACGGATCGTCGGGGCGCTGGACGCCGGCGCCCTGGGTTACCTGCTCAAGGACGCCGAGCCCGACGAGGTGCTGCGCGGCATCCGGGCCGTCGCCCGGGGTGAGTCGCCGATCGACCCCAAGGCGGCCCGCGAGCTGCTCGGTGCCCGGCGTACGACGAGCACGGCCGCCGCTGACCTGACCCCGCGGGAGAGGGAGGTGCTGGCACTGGTGCGGGAGGGCCTGGCCAACAAGCAGATCGCGCGCCGGCTCGGGATCTCCGAGCGGACCGTCAAGGCGCACCTCACGTCGACGTTCCAGCGGATCGGCGTCGTCGACCGCACGCAGGCGGCCCTGTGGGCCGAGCGGAACGGCGTGTGACTAGTCCACGTCGGCGTCGGTGAGCTCGCCGGGATCCCCGGTGCGGTCAGGTAGTGGCGGGGGAGTCCCGCCGAACTCCGGGCACAGCGACTGGAAGGAGCACCAGTCGCACAGCCGGGAGCGGTTGGGACGCCAGTCGCCGGACTCCTGCGCGCGCTGGATCGCGCGCCACAGCGCCTCGACCTTGCGCTCGGTGGCGAGCAGGTCGCCCTCGTCGGGGACGTAGCGCAGCATCTCGGCGTTGCCGAGGTAGATCAGCTGGAGCATCGCCGGGACCACGCCGCGCGTGCGCCAGATGACGAGCGCGTAGAACTTCATCTGGAACAGCGCCTTGGCCTCGAACCACTCGGGCACCGACCTGCCGGTCTTGTAGTCGACGACGCGGACGGCGCCGTCGGGCGCGACGTCGAGTCGGTCGATGAAGCCCCGGAGCAGCAGCTTGGAGTCGAGCACCGCCTCGACGTACAGCTCGCGCTCGGCCGGCTCGAGGCGTCGCGGGTCCTCGAGGGTGAAGTAGGCGTCGAGCACCGAGCGGCACGAGGCCAGCCACTCGCCGACGTCGCGCCCGTCCTCGGCGAAGAGCTCGGCGAGGTCGGGCTCCTCCTCGAGCAGGGCGTCCCACGTGGGGACGAGCAGGTCGCGGGCCCGCTCCGGCGTGCGGGTCGGCGACGGCAGGTCGAAGAGGTCCTCCAGGACCTTGTGCACCAACGTGCCCCTCAGGGCGTCGACAGACGGCTCCTCGGGCAGGCGGTCGATCGTGCGGAAGCGGTAGAGCAAGGGGCAGGTCATGAAGTCGGAGGCGCGGCTCGGCGAGAGCGCCCCGACCACGTCGACGCCGTCCACCGGGGTGGATCGAAGCTCGGCCGGGGAGGCCGGAGCCGGGGGCGTCGTGCTCATACGGAGGAATCTAGGCGAGCCCACCGACAGCCGGTGTACGCCGCGCGCGGTCGGATAGCCTCGAGGCATGAGCGACGACCGTCCGAGCCGGAGCTCCACCCCTCGACCCCCGGGCTCGATCAAGGTGGGGTCGATCGCGGGCAGCGACGTGCTCGTGAGCGGGTCGTGGTTCCTCGTGGCCGGGCTCATCGCCCTGATCACCGCACCGGCGATCGAAGAGGCGGAGCCGGGCCTCGGCGGCCTGAAGTACGTCGGTGGCCTGGCGCTCGCGGTGCTGCTGTACCTCTCGGTGCTGGCCCACGAGGCGTCGCACGCCTACATGGCACGCCACTACGACCTGCCCGTCTCCCACATCACGTTGCAGTTCTTCGGGGGGATGACGTCGATCGAGGGCGAGCCGGACAGCCCCCGCCAGGAGTTCTGGGTGTCGGTGGTCGGGCCGCTCTCGTCGCTCGGCGTGGCCCTCGTCGCGTTCGCCGCCCACCTCACCGTGCCCGACGGGCTCGTCGGGCTCGCCTTCTCCGGGCTCGCCTGGACCAACCTCTTCGTGGGCGTCGTCAACCTCGTGCCGGGGCTGCCGCTGGACGGTGGACGCATCCTCAAGGCGGTCGTGTGGGGCGCGAGCGGCGACACCCATCGCGGCACGCTGGTGGCCGGCTGGTGCGGTCGGGTCGTGGCCCTGGTCGCGCTGGGCTACCCGTTCCTGGCCGCGGGGCTGTTCGGGGGCCAGCCGAACGTCGTCGACTTCGTGTTCGCGGGCGTGATCTCGATCTTCCTCTGGAGCGGCGCCTCGAGTGCGGTGGAGTCGGCGCGGGTGCGCTCGCGGCTGCCGTACCTCGTCGCGCGCGACCTGGCCCGGCGTACCCTCACCGTCCCGAGCGACCTCCCGCTCGCCGAGGCTGTCCGCCGGGCGCAGGAGGTCCAGGCCGGCAGCATCGTCACCGTGACCTCCGCCGGGACCCCTGTCGGCGTCGTCAACGAGGCTGCCCTGCTCTCCGTGCCGGCCGACCGGCGTGCGTGGGTGCCGGTGTCCTCGGTGGCGCGCACCCTCGAGGAGGGTCTCCAGCTCCCGGCGGGCATCGGCGGCGAGGAGCTGATCCGGGCCATCAGCGCCCGTCCGGCGGGGGAGTACCTCCTCCTCGACAGCGACGGCAGCATCTTCGGCGTGCTCTCGACGGCGGACGTCGACCGCGCCTTCCGCGCAACCGCATGAACGAGGGCAAGGCGCCCGACGTCCCGCACGACGCGTGGTCGGGGGTGCACCGCGGGCCGCTCCGGGCCGGCGAGTGGGTGCGGCTGACCGACCAGAAGGGCCGGCGCCACAACTTCGAGCTGGTGCCCGGCAAGCGGTTCTTCTCCAACAAAGGGCACCTCGAGCATGACGACCTGATCGGCCGCGAGGAGGGGTTCACCGTCAGCTCGTCGGCGGGCGGGGAGTACCTCGTGTTCCGCCCGCTGCTGAGCGAGTTCGTGGTCTCGATGCCCCGGGGTGCGGCCGTGGTCTACCCGAAGGACGCGGCCCAGATCGTCGCGATGGCGGACGTGTTCCCGGGTGCCGACGTGGTCGAGGCCGGCGTGGGCTCGGGAGCCCTCACCTGCTCGCTGCTGCGGGCGGTCGGCCCGCACGGCACGGTGTCGTCGTACGAACGGCGCGAGGAGTTCGCCGAGGTGGCCCGGCGCAACGTGACCCAGTTCTTCGGTGGCGACCACCCCGCATGGCGCCTCACCCCCGGCGACCTCGCGGAGGCGCTGCCGTCGTCCGGCGAGCGGGCGGACCGGGTGATCCTCGACATGCTGGCGCCCTGGGACTGCCTCGACGCCGCGGCCGGTGCGCTCCGGCCGGGCGGCATCGTCTGCGCGTACGTCGCCACCACCACCCAGCTGTCCCGGTTCGTCGAGACGGTGCGCGTGCACGGCGGCTTCACCGAGCCGCAGGCCTGGGAGTCGCTGGTGCGGGACTGGCACGTCGAGGGACTCGCGGTGCGACCGGGGCACTCGATGATCGGACACACGGCGTTCCTGGTCACCGCGCGCCGGATGGCGCCGGGGGAGCGCCCGCCGATGAAGAAGCGGCGTCCCGCGCCCGGTGCGTACGGGCCCGACTACACGGGTCCCCGCCCGCCCGGCGTACCCGAGGAGCCGGCCGAGGAGTGAGCCCGCGCTGAAGGGGGCGTCTGCTACGCCTCCTGCACGGATCCTGAACGCCGAGATCAAATCGTGAGAAACGCGGCCCGATTCTCGCGTGCGAGGACACCTGGGACGAGTAGGGTCGAATCAGGAGGTGAGATCGATGAGCAGTGGTCAGGACGCCTCGAACGCGTCCGGTGGTGGAGGGCGCAGCGCGCGCGAGCTCGCTGAGCAGGTGCAGTACCTCGAGTCCGAGGTCACCGACCTGCGCCGTCGCCTGTCCGACGCACCCGGCCACTCACGTGGTCTGGAGCTCCGGCTCGCCGACACCCAGCGCTCACTGTCCGCCGTCACGGCCCAGAACGAGCGGCTCGCACAGACCCTCCGCGAGGCCCGTGACCAGATCATGAAGCTCAAGGAGGAGGTCGACCGGCTCGCCCAGCCGCCCGCCGGTTTCGGCACCTTCATCCAGCGCAACGAGGACGACTCGGTCGACGTGTTCACCGGTGGGCGCAAGCTGCGCGTGAACGTCAGCCCCGCCGTCGACATCGACTCCCTGGTCAAGGGCCAGGAGGTCATGCTCAACGAGGCTCTCAACGTCGTGGCGGCGCTCGACTTCGAAGAGGTCGGCGAGGTCGTGATGTTCAAGGAGCTGCTCGCCGACGGCGAGCGGGCGCTGGTCATCGCCAACGCCGACGAGGAGCGCGTCGTCCGGCTCGCCGACCCCCTCAAGGCCGACACCCTCCGCGCCGGCGACTCACTGCTGCTCGACCAGCGGGCGGCCTACGCCTACGAGCGGGTGCCGAAGTCCGAGGTCGAGGAGCTGATCCTCGAAGAGGTCCCGGACATCGAGTACGAGTCGATCGGCGGCCTCGTCAGCCAGATCGACGCGATCCGTGACGCGGTCGAGCTGCCGTACCTGCACCCCGAGCTGTTCCGCGACCACCAGTTGAAGCCGCCCAAGGGCGTGCTGCTCTACGGCCCGCCCGGATGCGGCAAGACGCTGATCGCCAAGGCGGTCGCGAACTCCCTGGCCAAGAAGGTCGCGGCGAAGACCGGCCAGGAGGGGAAGTCCTACTTCCTCAACATCAAGGGTCCCGAGCTGCTCAACAAGTACGTCGGCGAGACCGAGCGCCACATCCGGCTCGTCTTCCAGCGTGCTCGCGAGAAGGCCAGCTACGGCACGCCCGTGATCGTGTTCTTCGACGAGATGGACTCCCTGTTCCGCACCCGCGGGTCGGGCGTGTCCTCCGACGTCGAGAACACCATCGTCCCGCAGCTGCTGAGCGAGATCGACGGCGTGGAGGCGCTGGAGAACGTCCTGGTGATCGGTGCCTCCAACCGCGAGGACATGATCGACCCCGCGATCCTGCGACCCGGTCGTCTCGACGTGAAGATCAAGATCGAGCGTCCCGACGCCGAGTCCGCGCGCGACATCTTCAGCAAGTACCTCGTGCCGTCGCTCCCGCTCCACAAGGACGACCTGTCCGAGTTCGGTGGCAACCGTGACGCCTGCGTGGAGGGCATGATCCGCGCGACGGTGGAGCGGATGTACACCGAGACGGAGGAGAACCGCTTCCTGGAGGTCACCTACGCCAACGGTGACAAGGAGGTCCTGTACTTCAAGGACTTCAACTCCGGCGCGATGATCCAGAACATCGTCGACCGCGCGAAGAAGATGGCGATCAAGGACTACCTCGAGCACGACCAGCACGGTCTGCGGGTGCAGCACATGCTCCAGGCGTGCGTGGACGAGTTCAAGGAGAACGAGGACCTGCCGAACACCACGAACCCCGACGACTGGGCCCGCATCTCCGGCAAGAAGGGCGAGCGGATCGTGTTCATCCGCACCCTGATCACCGGCAAGCAGGGCACCGAGCCGGGCCGCTCGATCGACACGGTCCCCAACACCGGTCAGTACCTCTGACGGACACGCCCGCCGCGGCACGTGGTTCCAACGGGTCAGGTTGCTGACCCGGTCGGGCCATGTCCGACCCCAGGTGCTTCCCCCGAGACTGGAGCTTCATCCTCCACCTCGAAGGGAATCCCCATGTCTCGATCCCTCCGCGCGGTCCTCGCGACCGCGACCGCGGCCGGGCTCCTCGTCGGCGGCATCAGCCTCGCGTCGTACGCGACCACCCGACACGAGGCCGGCTCCGGTGCCGGCGCCAAGAGCCAGCCGAAGACGCTGGTCTTCAAGGTCGGCAGCAAGGGACAGCAGTTCAACGGTGGCTCCGCGCGTCTCTACAACGGGAAGGTCCCGAAGGGGACCTACGAGATCAGCATGAGCGGCATCGTCCTCGACCGTGCGGCTCCCGCCACCGGGGATGCCATCGCCTGTCTCGTGGCCGACAAGCGCACCCTGTCCTACATCCTCAACCACCCCGGGTCGCTCCGAGGTTCGCAGCGTCTGTACGCGCTGCTCGGGCAGAACCAGCTGGACGGCGGCGAGCAGATCGGGTTCATCGACCAGACCAACCCGGCCGCGAAGGTCGACCGGCGCAAGATCGTCTTCGGCTGTACCTTCAACGGGACCGGACCGTTCGAGGTGGCACGGCCGCTCCAGTTCACCCTGACCCCCGTCAAGGTGGACAACCAGAAGGCGGGTGCGCGCTTCCAGCTGCCCATCACGAAGGTCCGCGCGTTCGTGAACGCGCTGCGCTGAGGCCGCCATCACCACTCCGTCCGCCTCCCGGTCGTCCGACCGGGAGGCGGACTCGTCGCACACCCCAGGTTCGGCATGGTCCCGGAAGACCATGCGGTCGGGCGCCGCGTGTCATGCGGCGCAGCCGCGCGGGCGGCACACTCGGTCCATCAGCTCTGGGGGGAGTCCGATGTCGTCTGTGCTCGAGCCGGTCCATGTCTTCTGGGCCCTGGTCGCGGTGTCCGCCGTGGCGGCTGCCTGCAACCACGGGTGGCACCACATGCGAGACCGGCATCTGCACGAGCGGCTCACACGCGCGTCGTACCGCGACCGCTGAGCGCGCCGGGTCCGACCGCCATCGCTCAGTCAGGGTCGGCGCGTAGGCTCGCCCCGTGACCGTACGACGGGTGATGGGCACCGAGGTCGAGTACGGCATTGCCGTGCAGGGGCAGCCGCATGCCAACCCCATGGTCGCGTGCTCCCAGGTCGTCAACGCCTACGCCAGTGCCACGATCAAGGCGCGGCGCGCCCGGTGGGACTTCGAGGAGGAGTCGCCGCTGCGTGACGCCCGGGGGTTCGACCTGAGCCGGCAGCTCGCCGACCCCAGCCAGCTCACCGACGAGGACCTCGGCCTCGCCAACGTCATCCTCACCAACGGCGCCCGGCTGTACGTCGACCATGCCCACCCTGAGTACTCCACGCCGGAGGTGACGACCCCCCTCGACGTCGTCCTGTGGGACAAGGCGGGGGAGCAGGTGATGCTCGACGCGTCCCGGATGGCCGCCCAGACACCGGGCGCGACGCCGATCAACCTCTACAAGAACAACACCGACAACAAGGGCGCGTCGTACGGCGCCCACGAGAACTACCTGATGTCGCGGGCGACGCCGTTCAGCGACATCGTGCGCCACCTCACCCCGTTCTTCGTGAGCCGACAGGTGATCTGCGGCTCCGGGCGGGTCGGGATCGGCCAGGACGGGCGTGACCACGGCTACCAGATCAGCCAGCGGGCCGACTACTTCGAGGTCGAGGTGGGGCTCGAGACGACCCTGAAGCGGCCCATCATCAACACCCGCGACGAGCCCCACGCCGACCCGGAGAAGTACCGCCGGCTGCACGTGATCATCGGCGACGCCAACCTCGCCGAGATCTCGACGTACCTCAAGGTCGGCACGACCGCCCTGGTGCTGGCGATGATCGAGGACCGCTTCATCACCACCGACCTGACCGTCGACGGGCCGGTCGCGGCCCTGCGCGCGGTCTCCCACGACCCGACGCTGCGCGAGCAGGTGACGCTGAACGACGGCCGCCGGCTCACGGCGCTCCAGCTGCAGGGGGAGTACCTCGAGCTGGCCCGCAAGTACGTCGACGACCGCCTCGGCTCCGACGCCGACCCCCAGACCGTCGACGTGCTCGACCGGTGGGAGTCGGTACTGACCCGGCTGGCGCAGGACCCCATGCTGTGCGCCCGTGAGCTCGACTGGGTCGCCAAGCTCAAGCTGCTCAACTCCTACCGCGACCGCGACGGCATCGACTGGGACAACGCCAAGCTCCAGCTCATCGACTACCAGTACAGCGACGTCCGGCCCGACAAGGGGCTCTACCACCGGCTGGTCCAGCTCGGCCGGATCGAGCGGCTGCTCACCGACGAGGCCGTCGAGCACGCCATGCACCACCCGCCGGAGGACACCCGCGCCTACTTCCGGGGCCGCTGCCTGGAGAAGTACGCCGACTCCGTGGCGGCCGCGTCGTGGGACTCGGTGATCTTCGACCTCCCCGGGCGCGAGTCGCTCCAGCGGGTGCCGACGATCGACCCCCTGCGGGGGTCCAAGGCCCACGTGGCCGACCTGATCGACCGCTGCGACACCGCCGAGGAGCTGTTCCGCGCCCTCACCCGGTGAGCGGGACCTTCCCTCCCGGGGTGGGCCGAGCGGCTAGGGTGAATGTATGCCGCAGGAGCAGAAACAACCTCGCAAGTCGGGCGAGACCGACGAGGTCGCCGAGGCCGCGCCCGAGACCGACGTCTCCGAGCGCAAGGAGGCGCTGGACGACGACGTCGACGCGATCCTCGACGAGATCGACGACGTGCTCGAGACCAACGCCGAGGACTTCGTGAAGTCGTTCATCCAGAAGGGCGGCCAGTAGGGGTGGACGACTCCCGCCTGTCGGCGTCGTACATGACGCCGGGCACCTCCAGCTTCGCCGACTTCTTGGCGTCGCAGTCGCCCGACCTGCTGCCGTCGCGACGCGCCGTACCCCAGGGTCACGCCGGTGACCTGGCGCCCCACGGCACCACGATCGTGGCGGCGACGTTCCCGGGCGGCGTGGTGATGGCCGGCGACCGCCGGGCCACGATGGGCAACATCATCGCCCAGCGCGACATCGAGAAGGTCTTCCCCGCCGACGAGTACTCCTGCGTCGGCATCGCCGGCACCGCCGGTCTCGCGGTCGAGCTCGTGCGGCTGTTCCAGACCGAGCTCGAGCACTACGAGAAGATCGAGGGGATGACGCTGTCGATCGACGGCAAGGCCAACCGGCTGGCCGGCCTCATCCGCTCCAACCTCGGGATGGCGATGCAGGGCCTCGCCATCGTCCCCCTTTTCGCCGGCTACGACGTCGCCGCCGGCCAGGGGCGGATCTTCAGCTACGACGTGACGGGTGGCCGCTACGAGGAGACGGCGTTCTACTCGGTCGGCTCCGGGTCGCTGTTCGCCCGCGGGGCGCTGAAGAAGATCTACCGCGACGACCTCTCCGAGACCGAGTGCGTCACCGCCCTCGTCCAGGCGCTGTACGACGCCGCCGACGACGACTCCGCCACCGGTGGCCCCGACCTCACCCGCCGGATCTTCCCGGTCGTGCAGGTGGTCACCGCCGAGGGCGGCCGCCGGGTCCCCGACTCCGAGGTCGCCGAGATCGCAGACGCCGTGATCGCCGGCCGGATGAACCGCCCCGACGGCCCGGCCGCGGCCCTGACCTGATCGGATCAGACCATGAACTCACCCCACGATGTTCTTCGTCTCCCCCGCTCCGCTCCTCCGCCTCACAACATCGCAGGGACCCCGAGATGAGCATGCCGTTCTACGTCTCGCCCGAGCAGCTGATGAAGGACCGGGCGGACTTCGCGCGCAAGGGCATCGCCCGCGGCCGCTCCGTGGTGGCCGTGCAGTACGCCGACGGGATCCTGTTCGCCTCCGAGAACCCCTCCCAGGCGCTGCACAAGGTGAGCGAGATCTACGACCGGATCGCGTTCGCCGCGGTCGGCCGCTACAACGAGTTCGAGAACCTCCGGATCGCCGGTGTCCGGCTCGCGGACATGCGGGGCTACGCCTACGACCGGCGCGACGTCACCGGCCGCGGCCTGGCCAACGCCTACGCCCAGACGCTCGGCACGATCTTCAGCAGCGGCGGCGAGAAGCCCTACGAGGTCGAGATCTTCGTCGGTGAGATCGGCGACACCCCCGCCGACGACCAGATCTACCGGCTCACCTACCAGGGCCAGGTCACCGACGAGCACCAGTACGCCGTGATGGGCGGCGCCGACGAGGTGGTCGCGGCGTACCTCAAGGAGCACTACCGGGAGAACGCCTCGCTGTCCGAGGCACTCCACCTCGCCGTGGCGGCGCTCGGCAAGGGAGGCACCGGCGAGAACGGCACCACCACGAGCGACCGGGTGATCCCCGCCTCCGACCTCGAGGTGGCCGTGCTCGACCGCACCCGCACCCAGCCCCGGAAGTTCCTGCGGCTGGTCCCCGCCCGGCTCGAGGCGCTCCTCGGCGACCGCGGGCCGACCACGCCCAGCATCCCCGAGCCGACCGAGCCTCCCCCTGAGACGGCGGCGGATACCGAGATCGACCCCGCCGACATTCCGGATGACGCGGGGGAGACCCCGTAGGCTGACGACGTGGACCGCCGGATCTTCGGGATCGAGAACGAGTACGGCGTCACGTGCACGTTCAAGGGCCAGCGTCGGCTGAGCCCGGACGAGGTGGCGCGCTACCTCTTCCGCAAGGTGGTCAGCTGGGGGCGCAGCTCCAACGTCTTCCTCCGCAACGGCGCGCGGCTGTACCTCGACGTCGGCAGCCACCCGGAGTACGCCACGCCCGAGTGCGACGAGGTGGCCGAGCTGGTCACCCACGACAAGGCGGGGGAGCGGGT
>DASSTL010000038.1:0-30325 GCA_035707985.1 Nocardioides sp.
CCCGCTGCGGCAGCCAGCACAAGTGCGATTCCGATGTACATGCCTCCTGCGTTGTAGAGCAAGACGCCCGAGACCGCTGCGGCGATCACCCCCAACCAGACGGGAAGCAGCCACCACCAGCGCATGTCGCGCAGTGTAAGGACCGCGCACTGTCAGCGGCATGAGAGTGCGCTTGATTACTGGCCGGTCGTCCTCAACACGCCCGTCACGGGGTTCAAAGACAATTCGCCTGAGCCGCCGACGAACAGGATGGTGCCGTCCGGGTTCGCACCTGCAAGTCGGCTGTACGTGCCGTCTTTCCCTTTGGGGTCACGAAGTGCCACTGGGCGAGGTGCCGAGGTTGGTCGGCTACGCAGGTGGGCCGACACAGGTGATAGCCGATGGAGCCGACCCCAGCCGACCCCCGATCCGTCGTCATCACTCACACGTTGTTAACGGTGCCGCACCCGTCGATCTCTCCGTATTGGGACAGAACATCGTGCGCCAGGTCAGAGCCCGGTTTGGCCCACGTCCCGCAACCCAGGTGCTTGCTCGGGGTTGAGGAGTGCGAAGTCTTCACGGGGCTCTGTGGCGATTCAGCTCGCCGTTCGGTCGGGTGATCACATCCGGCCAGGGCCACGCTCGCCAACGCTGAGGCGATGACCAGGAGGTGCCGGGGCCGACCCGTGTCCATGCTGATGGGACGAACGTAGGGCACACGGGGTTGCGGCGACGGCACATCGGCAGAACCGTGCACACAACGCGGCAGATGAGTGCGTTGCGATCTGGTCACATCGCCGCCAGCACTCACCACGTCCCGCAACAATCGCGGCATGCGAACCGTGCAGGCTCTGGGCGTCGTTGCGGCAGCCGGGGTGCTGGCTGCCTGTGGGTCGGCACATGACACGTCAACGGCACCTAATGCCTCGAAGCCAGTGACTCTCGACGAGGCCAGCCATCTCTTCTACCCGCGCCCGGAACCAAGCGACGGCATGACCGCTCAGGAAGCCTTCACGGCGATGATGCGCGACCAGCACCACCCAACGAAGGCGATCCCTGCCAACGTCACGGCTCGATACGGGCTCTTGACCCAAGACGACACATCACCCCCGGCTGATCGGATGCCCGTGTGGGCCTTCACCCTGGAGGACGCGTGCGCGACCTCGACGGGCGTTGCCAGCGGGAGGTGCATGCAGTGGGTCTTCACACGAGCATCTGACGGGAAGCCCCTCGGCGTTGTGGATCAGCAACCTCTCGACTGAACGCGAACAGTCGCCCGCTCATCGGCATGTGAGTGCATTTTACCGGTTACGGCAGCGCGTGCAGGTCTCCTGTCCGGGCGATGGCTCGGAGGTGGTCGTGGGCGCGCTCAGCCACTGGGTTCTCACCCCGGCGCGCTGCAAGATCGATCAAGGCCCAGAGGTCGGCGGCACGAGCACGGGCGAGAGTTTCGGCGGGATCGGTGCCACGGCGTTCGCACCAGGCGGCCAGGACGGCGTCGGCGAAGGCAGGCCTGCGGTCGAACCGCAGCATGTTGCCGAGATCTGAAACTGGACAGCCCGAGTGGGCGAACTCCCAGTCCAGAAGCCCGGTGACGGTCAGGGTCGCGGAATCGACCAGCAGGTTCTTGGGGTTGGCGTCGGAGTGCACCACGCACGTCCGGCCGACGGTGTCGAGCCTTTCCTGAGCCAGCTCCGCGACGCGTACCAGGCCGTCCAGGAGATCGACGTCCCAGCCGAGCGCGTCGGCTCGCGTGGCGACGAAGCCCGGCAGCCCGTCCGGGACGCCGAAGTCGCCGATCGTGAGGTCGGCGTCCACGAACGGGCCGAACCGCAGGGTCGGCATCCCCGCCAGGTCGGCGAGGACGGCGCCGACGCAGTGGCCGAGCCTGCCGGCGTCCGCGTCGGACAGCTCCGGCAGCAGGAGGTCACCCCGCTCCCCCGGCAGGTACGACGTGACCAGCAGGCCGGGTTGGTCGGCGTCGGCGTCGCCCCGGCGCACCTCGAGCACGTCGGGGACAGGCACCAGACCGCGCACGAGCCGTAGCACCGCCGCGTCGATCTCGGGAGCGGCGTCGTCGCGCCGGCCGGGCGGGTAGATCCGCACGACGCTCCGCTCCCCCGCAACCTGCGCGAGGAACGTCTGACCGGACCATCCGCCCTCGAGCGGGGTCAGCGACGACAGGTCCACACGCGCCACCCTGCCACGGGCGCCAGTAGGGTCGGCCACGTGGAGGACCACCTGCCGCAGCGGGTCCGCGTCGAGCGCCGCGCCGTGAGCGAGGAGGAGTCACGCCGCGCGAACGGCCCGGACTGGGACCGGTACGCCGACGAGTACCAGGCCACGCACGGTGGGTTCCTCGGCGACACCGGTTTCGTCTGGGGCCCCGAGGGGCTGACCGAGGACGAGGCCGGCGTCCTGGGTGACCTAACCGACCGCGACGTCCTCGAGGTCGGCTCCGGGGCCGGCCAGTGCTCACGGTGGGTGCGCGTCCACGGCGGGCGCTCCTACGGGCTCGACCTCTCGGCCCGCCAGCTCCAGCACTCACGCCGGATCGACCAGGAGACCGGGATCGTGGTCCCCTCGGTGCGCGCGACGGCTACCGCGCTTCCCTACGCCGACGGCTCGTTCGACGTGGTGTTCTGCTCGTTCGGGGCCATGCAGTTCATCGCCGACCTCGACCTGGCCGTCGCGGAGGTGGCGCGCGTGCTGCGACCTGGTGGCAGGTTCGCGTTCTCGATCACCCACCCGACCCGCTGGAGCTTCCCCGACGACCCCTCCGAGGCGGGCCTGACCGCGACCTCGTCGTACTGGGACCGCACGCCGTACGTCGAGGTCGACGACGAGACCGGCCAGGTGTCCTACGTCGAGCACCACCGCACCCTGGGTGACTGGGTGGCCGTGCTCGATGCCCACGACTTCCGGATCGTCGCCCTGCTCGAGCCCGAGTGGCCGTCCGACCACGACCGCGTCTGGGGCGGCTGGTCGAAGCTCCGTGGACGGCTCACGCCCGGGACGGCGCTGTTCGCCGCCGATCTGGACGCGCGCGCGGGCCGTTAGGAGCCACTCACCGCCGGATGGTCGCGGAGCCACTCGATGGTCCGCTTGAGACCGTCCTCGATCGACACTTGCGGTGACCAGCCGAGCACCTGACCGGCCAGCGTGGTGTCGGGACGACGCACGGTCGGGTCGTCGACGGGGCGCTCGACGTGGACGATCGGCGAGTCGGAACCGACGAGGTCGGCGACCCAGCGAGCGAGGTCGATCATGGAGATCTCGTGCGGGTTGCCGATGTTGATCGGCCCGGGGTGGTCCGACTCGGTCATGGCGAGCACCGCGTCGACGAGGTCGTCGACGTAGCAGATCGAGCGCGTCTGGCGTCCGTCGCCGGTCACCGTGAGCGGCTCACCGAGGATCGCCTGCCGGATGAACGTGGGGATGGCCCGACCGTCGTCGGGTCGCATGCGAGGGCCGAACGTGTTGAAGATCCGGACGATCCCGGTGTCGACCCCGTGGGTGTGCCGGTACGCCGTGGCCAACGCCTCGCCGAACCGCTTCGCCTCGTCGTAGGCCCCACGGGGACCGACGATGTTCACGCTGCCTCGGTAGTCCTCACGCTGCGGGTGCACCTCGGGGTCGCCGTACACCTCGGAGGTCGATGCCAGGACGAAGCGCGCACCCTTCGCCCGGCTCAGGCCGAGCGCGTGCAGGGTGCCGATCGAGCCGACCGCGAGCGTCTGGATCGGCATCCGGAGGTAGTCCTTCGGCGAGGCCGGCGACGCGAAGTGGAGGACGGCGTCGACCGGACCCGGCACGTGGACGTAGTCGGTGACGTCGAGGCGCACGAGCTGGAAGGCCGGCTCGCGGACCAGGTGGGACACGTTGTCCGGTGACCCGGTCAGGAAGTTGTCCAGGCACACGACCTCGTGGCCCGCGAAGACGAGCCGCTCGCACAGGTGCGAGCCCAGGAACCCGGCGCCGCCGGTGACGACGACGCGCATCAGGACCCGACGGGCTCGACGGGTGCCGGCTCAGGTGTCGGTCGGCGGCTTCGCCGGAGGTCGAGGAGCAGCACGCCGAGACCGACGATCAGGCAGAGGAGCCCGACCACCAGCCCGACGATCGGGACCACGACCCGGATCAGATGGAGCTGAGTCGCCTTGCCCTTGTAGTCGTCGACGTTCCCCTGGACGGTCTTCGTGTCGTACTCCGCGTGGCCCTTGGTGATCGTGAGCGCATCCTCACCCTGGTAGCGCAGCACCGTGTCGGGGTTCTCCTCGGCCTTGATGATCACGCCGGTCTCGGGCTCGATGTGGAACACGCGGTGGTTGGTGGTGTACTCCGGCAGCGTCAGCATCTCCCCGGGCTTCGCGCCGACCAACCGGGAGGGCACCGACTGGGTGCCGATCTGCGTCGGGCCGAAGTCGGAGACGTAGCGGTAGCAGCGGAGCCCGTCGATGGTCTCGGTCCCGTCGAAGTGGAACGTCACGGTCTGCTTGGAGTCGTTGGCGAAGAACTGGTAGTCGTGCTTCTGGGAGTTGAACGGCCACTTGTAGATCAGGCCGGAGAAGGTGAACGGCCGACCGGCAAAGGTGGCGTTGCAGCAGTCGACTGCCTCCGCGGACTTGCGGTCGAACGGCGTGACCTGCTCGAGGGTGTCGATCGTGGTGCCGTCGGAGGTCACCGTGGTGGTGCCCTGCGACCACACGGCGACGTCGTGTCCGTACGACTTGGCGGCGTCGACGTCACCCACGGTCTTCAGGTTGATCGTGAGGTCGTCGACCTGCTCGGTCAGCGTGGCCTTGCTGAAGTACGTGATGTCGGGTCCGAAGAGCACGGTCAAGGAGTCCTGGTCGAGGGGCGCCACCGCCAGACGGGGGTAGACGTACCACTTGGACGCGGCCCCGGTGACCAGGAGAAAGCCCGCGAGCACGAGCAGTATGTAGCCGGCCCTACGACCCATGAATCGTCTCCCTTGCCTCGCAGGCGCTCCCTGTAGCCCGCTCGACGGCGTGGTCACACTACCGGAGAGTAGCCGCCTCTCCATCGGTCTTGCGCCACACCATCCACAGGTTCCAGGTCAGGAATTCGCGTGCGCCAGGGACCTTCAGCACGTTTTGGCCCCAGCTCGGCCAGTAGCGAGGACGGGCCTCGACCAGGGTCGCCCCGGGCAGGTCGTCGGCCAGGTCGAGCATCTCGGCCACGGACAGGCGGAACAGGGTGTGCCCGATCCGGTTCTTGGGGTCGTGCCCGTGCCTGCGACGGTAACGACGTACGGCGTACTCGCCGCCGAGGTAGTGCCAGGGCGAGGTCTCGTGCCCACCCCAGGGCGAGAGCCAGTTGGTGAACGACACGACCACGATCCCGCCGGGGCGGGTGACCCTGACCATCTCCTCGCAGAACGGCCGGGGGTCGGGAACGTGCTCGAGCACGTTGGAGCTGAACGTGACGTCGAAGGCACCGTTGTGGAACGGCAGCTGCTCGCCCCGAGCGGCCACGGTGAGGCCGGCACCGTCGTGCGTGCCCGCGAACTCGCCGACGTCCATCTCGGTGGCCACGTAGGTCGACCCGGCGTCGGCGAACGCACGCGCGAAGTACAACGGTCCGGCGCCGATGTCGGCCACGAGCGCACCCGACAGGTCGACGAGGGAGGAGATCATCGCGACGGAGTCGCGGGCCAGGGCGGTGTAGAAGCGAGCCGGGTCGTCCTGCTCGTGGAGGAAGTCGCGGAAGAGGCGGGCGGAGCGCCGGAGCCCCCGGTCGTGTGGCACGGCGCGTGAGCATAGCCGCGCAGAGCCGGCCCAGGTGCTCCAGGTTACTTTCCGGTATCCTCCCGTCCGTCACCGTGTGGGAGCCACGGCGACGCCGGCCCGATCCACCCGGAGAGAGGCCTCGTCAGACGAGGCGGGAGCGCATGGCTGAAGTCGACCTCCGTGGTCGCCACGTCCTCATCCTGAACTGGCGCGACACCGCACACCCCGAGGGCGGCGGGTCCGAGCTCTACGTCGAGCAGATGGGCCGGGGGCTGGTCGAGCGCGGCGCGCGGGTCACGATGCTCTGTCCGCGCTACCACGGCGCTCGGCGTCGTGAGGACCACGGCGGCATGGCGTTGTGGCGGGTCGGCGGCCGGCTCAGCATCTACCTCGTGGTGCCGCTGCTGGCCCTGATGCGCAGGCTTCCACGTCACGACCTCGCGATCGAGATCCAGAACGGCGTGCCGTTCCTGGCCTCGGCCTACCTGCGCGCGCCCGTCCTCGTGGTCGTCCACCACGTGCACCGGGAACAGTGGCGGATCCTGTTCGGCCCGATCGCCGCCCGCTTCGGGTGGTGGCTCGAGAGCCGGGTCGCGCCGTACGTCGGTCGACACTCTCGCTACGTGACCGTCTCGGACGCCACCCGCGACGAGCTGACGTCACTGGGGATCGACAGCGACCGCATCTGCGTGGTGCACAACGGCTCCCCCGACCGCGGCGACGTCGTGGCGGCCGATCGGTCCACCACTCCCGAGCTCGTCGTGCTAGGCAGGTTGGTGCCGCACAAGCGGGTCGAGATCGCCATCGACGTCCTGCGCGAGCTCGCGCCACGCTTCCCCGGACTCCGACTGACGGTCGTCGGCGAGGGATGGTGGCACGAGACGCTGACCCGTCACGCGGCCGAGCACGGCGTCGCCGACCTCGTGACGTTCACCGGCCGCGTCGACGAGGACCAGAAGCATGTCCACCTGGCACGCGCCTGGATCAACCTGATGCCTTCGGTCAAGGAGGGGTGGGGCCTGGTCGTCGTCGAGGCGGGCCTGCACCGCACCCCGACGGTCGCGTTCCACCGAGCGGGTGGGGTGCGCGAGTCGGTGCGTGACGAGGAGACGGGGCTTCTCGCCGACGACGAAACGGACTTCATCGGCCAGGTGGAGCGTCTGCTGGCCGACGGAGGGCTGCGCGAGGACCTCGGGATCGCCGCGGAGAAGCATGCGCGGTCCTTCGACTGGGGCACCAGCCAGGCGGCGTTCGCGACCGAGACGGCCGGCCTGATCGGCTGAGCGGGCTCAGCCCGGCGGAGGTCGGACTACTGCAGATCGGTGGAGGTGCCGTACAGCAGCAGGTGGGACTGGTCGGGCTGGGTCGCGCTCGGGCTGGCGACCGTGGTCAGCACGAAGGACACAACCGCGGCCAGGCCGATGCCGACCAGGAATGCCACCAGGGCGTTCAGACCGGGCACGTGCTCCTCCTCAGGGCTCCTCGTCGAAGCCTAGCAGTGGGGGGTCCCCTCTCCGGCGGACTCGGCCGACGACGGCCAGCGCGGCGACGACACCCAGGAGCAGCGCCACGGCCGCGTCGACGGCGAGCAGCCACTCGTGTCGTTCGTCGGATGTCGGACCGGTGACCGGGCCCAGGTCGAGCACGGTGAGCAGGCTTCCCTGATGGAGCACGCCGGCGTACCCCGTGACGCCGGTCGCGTCGCCCGGGACGCGAACCGTCGCCCGGTCGACCACCACCACGCCGATCCCGAGAGCACGCAGGCCCTGCGCGTCCAGCGTGCCGTCACGGACTCTGAGCCTCCGGACGCTCGCCGCCAGCGGATCCTCCCCGGGCACCACTCCCCCACGCGTCTCCAGGTCGTCGTTGACCACGACGCGTCGGCCGACCAGCCGCGACCAAGGGTCCAGCACGGTGTGGTCGTGCGCCCAAGGCCAGGCGCGGAAGGTGTGGAATGGGAGGACCAGGACGGCTCCGCGATCGCGCGGCGCCGCCTCCACGACTCGCGCGGCGGCGGTGTACTCCGTCGGCCAGTCGGAGCCTCGCAGCTGTCCACCGACCCCCCACGCGAGGTCCGGGAGCGCCACGACGGCCAGGAGCGCGGCCGCGAGCGAGACGAACAGCCGGTTCCAGGAGGCGAGGGGACGTAGCAGGAGCTCGAGGCCGGGGCCGAGCCCGTAGGCAACGGCGAGCGCCCACCAGGCCAGCCACTTCTGGCTGTCGCGGACCAGGCCGAGTGCGGGCACCTGCTCTGTCGCCGCGGCGAAGGCGTCACGCCCCGGCTCGCTGAGCGTGGGCAGGGCGAGTGCGAGGCCGACCACGGCGACGGTGGCCACCACCAGGGCGATGCGAGACCCACGGCGCAGACGGACGACCAGACCGAGGACGCCGATCGTCACCAGGACCAACGAGGACGCCCCCGAGAACGCCGAGCTGCGAGCCTGCGGCCATACGTCGCTGTTCCAGACGCCGCCGAACGTGAGCAGGCTGACCAGGCCTCCGAGCGGCGTGTCGGCGCGCGCGGCGAAGATCTCGGTGCCGGCGCGCGAGTCGGCGAGGAGACCGGCGGACGCCCACCCCGCCAGCACCCACGGCAGGTTCACGACGATCGCCCCGGCGGACAGGACCAGGCGGGAGCCTGCCGTCTGACGGACGACGACGGCGGCAGCCAGGGCGACACCGGCGGTCAGGACGCCGGCCGTGGGTGCGGCCGCGGCGCCCAGCCCGCAGAGCAACACAGCACGCCAGGGTCCCCGGGCGGCGACCCGGCCGCACGCCACCACGAGCCAGGGCAGCACGGCGTACCCCACCAGCAGGGACCAGTGGCCCATGGCAAGCCGCTCGGCCACGTAGGGGTTCCAGGTCCACAAGACGGCCGTCGCCCCAGCAGCCGGGACGGTGCGAGCAGGCGACATCCGCCACGCGCCGACGCACCCGAGGACGACGAGCCCGACGAGCAGCAGCTGCTGCAGCAGCCAACCAGGTACGACGTGGGTCGCGGCCGCGACGAGGAAGTCGCCCGGCACGGCGCGCGGCACGCCACCCTCGACACCCAGCGAGCGGCTGTCCAGTGCAGGATGCGGCACGAACACCATGTCGTAGGCGAGCACGTAACCCCGCCCGAGCACCGGCGCCCACATCAGCAGAGCGAGCGCCACGCCGAGTCCCCAGGGGGCCCATCGGTCCAGGGTCGAGCGCTCCTCCCGCGCTAGACTCGGCATGCGTCGAACCGTACCCGTGACGCAGTCCGGCGAAAGGCGTCGTGTGGCAGGTCGCGTCTCCACTGCGCGGGTCGCGGGTCGCCGACATCTGACGCTGGCCATCGGCACGTTCGGCTCCCAGGTTGCGGCCTACGTCCTGCTGATCGACCTCTCGCGCCGCCTGGGCACCTCCGACTACGGCGAGCTGGCGAGCCTCTTCACGCTCGTGATCATCGGCACGATCCCCGGGCTCGCCTATCAGCTGTGGATCGCCCGCACCGTGGTCGCTCTGCGGCGCGACCCCGACCGCGGCGACGTGCCGGTCTCGATCGTGCGGTTCACTGCGGTCCTCGCCGGCGTGTGCACGGCCGGTACCGCCGTAGCCGTGCTCGTCCTCTCACCGGCGCTGAACACCGCTCCGCTTCCATCCCTGCTCGGCGTCTCTCTCGCGGTCCCGGCACTCGTGGTCAGCGCCGCCCTGCAAGGCGTGCTCCAGGGTCAGGACCGGGTGCGTGCGCTGGCGGCGGTCATCTTGATCACCGGCATGGGCCGGCTCGTCGGAGGGGTGGGCTTCGACCTGGTGCATTCCGGACCGCACAGCGCGCTCATCGGCCAGGGGCTCGGCCTGGTCGTCGCGGCCGCCGTCTCCTTCCTGTTCCTGGAGCGCCCGACGGCACCCGCCGACCGGGAGGTGGGAGCCCCGACCTGGCTGTCGGTGGGGCGCATCGTCGGCGCGGCCGGCTCGATCTGGGTGCTGTCCAACATCGATCTCGTGCTCGCCCGCGGGGTCCTCGACCACCACACGTCCGGCCTGTACTCCAGCGGCGCCCTGGTGACCCGCGCCGTCCAGTTCGCCCCGCAGTTCCTCGTCGTGTCGAACTTCGCGCTGTTCGCGAGCGCGACGAACAGCCGCCGGCTGCTGGTCCGCGCCTCCGGCCAGCTGCTCGGGATCGGACTGCTCGCGACGGTCGGGGCGGCGGTCTTCGGGACCTTCGTCGTGCCCTGGGTTCTGGGGAGCGCCTACCGCGAGATGGGCACGGTGGCCTGGGGGTTCGCCGTGCTCGGCACGCTGGTCGCGTTCAACCAGCTGCTGCTCTCCCACCGCATCGCTCGCCACGACGAGCGTGCCTCGGTGATGGTGTGGCTCGCCACCGGCCTGTTCGGGGTGGGCGCTGTCCTCGTGCCGGGTCTGACCTGGACCGGCCTTCTGGTCCTCGGCTGCGCGGTCAACCTCGGGCTGGCCGTCTCCCTCTACGCCCGGGCCCGGGCCGCCGAGCCCGCCGCTGCGCGGGCGTGACTAGCCGAGGCGGCGCTCCGCCGCCGCGAATGCCTCGCCCATGCGCGCAGCCTGGGTGTGCACGTCATGGGTCTCGACGACCCACTGTCGGTTGATCCGAGCCACGTCAGCGCGGTGGGCCGGGTCGCGCAGGAAGGTCAGCAGCGCGTCGGCGATGACCCGCGGGTCATCGGCGACCCGGAGGTTGGGCTCGGTGACGGCCTCGTCGTTCGTGCCGCTCGCCGTGGTCACGACGGCCATCCCACTGGCCATCGCCTCGAGGTAGACCAGCCCGAACTGCTCGTTCCAGGTGCGGGTGGCGCGAGGCGCGGTCACGAAGACCGCGCAGCGGCGCATCAGGTCCGCCACCCCCCGCTGGTCGAGACCACCGAGGAAGTGGACGCGCCGCGGGTCCGCGAGGGCCGCCCGCCGGGCGAGAGGCTCGTCCTGCCCGGTGCCGGCGATCACCAGTCGCGCCCGTGGCACGTCGCGGGCGACGAGGTCGAACGCCTCGAGCACCCGGTCGAGTCCCTTGTTGCTGCGCAGCGGAGAGATGAACGCGATGACGGGCTCCTGGACGGGCTCCTCGGGCGGTGTGAACAGCCTCGTGTCGATGCCGGGGTGGACGCACGCCACACGCTCCGGGTCCACGCCCATCTCGATGATGTGCCGTCGGCTGGCCTCGATCAGGCACAGGAAGAACTCGGCGTGCCTCGACGCAAGCCAGGCCTGGCGGTAGCCCGGGAGCCGGTAGAGCGGGGTCTGCGCGAAGTTGTGCCACATGACCACGGCCAGCGGTAGGTCGTGCCGGCGGGAGAAGCGGGCCGCCTGGCCGGTGACGAGCGAGAACGGCTCGAGCGAGGACACCCAGTCCACGTCGGTGGGCGCGCGGTCCAGGTCGCGCAACCAAGCCATCGCGCCCGCCTCGATGAAGCGGCGCGTGGGCTGCCGGTAGCGGCTCGCGACGTACGCCGCGTCCTCGGGTGGGCGCGGCGAACCGATGGCCGTCACGGCGGTGTCGGGCATCAGGCTCAGCCAGTGCAGCTCCCGCCACGGCCGCTGGCCGACCTGCATGAACCACAGCAGGCGGCGGCTCACGCGTCGTACTCCCGCGGTTCGAGGAACACGCCGCAGAGCAGCGTGACGACGACCAGGAGACCGCACCACTGGGCTGCCGGGGCCTCCGAGACCAGGGCGACGGAGTAGGTGCCGAGCCGCGACAGGTTGGAGATCACCCAGACCACCGGGAGCGCCATGGCGAACGCGAGCGACCCCACCAGCAGTCGTCGCGGTGCGACAGTGCCGGACGCGACCAGCCCCACGCACGCCAGGGCAGCGGCCAGACCGAGGGTCCCACCGATCACGCCGGCGACCACCACGACCAGGGCCGCCCTGAGTCCTCCACGCCTCCACCGAGTCATGCGTGCGCCCGCCTGCGACGTCGCCACGCGAGGACCATACCCAGCGCGGCGAGCCCGGCCACCGTCACCAGCGACACGCCCAGGGCGACCTCGAAACGCGTCTGGGGAGCGAACCACACATGGACGTCCCGCGCCGACCCGGCCGGTAGGACCCAGCCGATCGCATACCCGTTCACCTCGAGCGGGGCACCGAGATCGCGGCCGCCGGCCGTGGCACGCCAACGCGGGTCGTACCCCTGGGCGACGACGAGCAAGCTGGACGACGAGGTCGCCGGCACCGAGCCGGAGAATGACGTGGGCGACGTGCGCGCGGGGAGGTCGACGACCCTGGCCGCCCGCACGTCGTGGCCGTCGTCCAGGAGCACGCGGTCCACCCCCTTCCGGGCCGTGACCGTGTGGGGGCCCGTTCCGAGCGTGACTCGGCCACAGCCGGTCACGTCGACCTGCCCCTTCGTGCCGTGGGTCACCGGCTCGGTCGCTCGGGCACGGAGCACGGCGCCGTCAACCGTCATCAGTGGTCGACAGGAGCGCCAGTCCCGTCGAGGGTCCGACACCTCCGCCCGGACCCGGTAGTCGTGGGAGGCCAGCAGGGAGAAGGTGCGGCGCATCGTGGCCTCCCCCTCGATCACGGCGCGGGTCAGCAGCACGTCCGTCGGAGCCGCCTCCAGCAACGCGCGCAGGGACGGGTCGCCGGCAGCCAGGTCCTCCACCGTGCGCGGCAGGCGGGCCGACTCCCGTGCGGCCGGGACCCCCGGCACACTGACCTCGCTGAGACCCACCTGGTTGTTCGCGGCGCCGCTGACCCTGGTCACGGTCACCCGCACGGCATCCGCGCGCACCGCCGGATCGAACCGGGCGACCACCCGCCTCCCGTTCCCGAAAGGCACGGTCGTGCTGCGCCCACCGACGGTCACGCGTATCTCGCTCACCGCCGCTCCGGGCAGCGCCGGCCGGCGTACGACGACACGGTCGATGTTCCGCGGTGCGTTCAGGTCGACCTGGAGCCACTGCCCGACGCCGTTGCCGAAGTCACCGACGGTCCACGCAGTACGTCGGTCGCCGTCCACTGCGAGGAACGGCCGGCCGCTCGCGGCCGGACCGAAGATGGAACCCGAGGCCGACGCCGTGACGTCCGCGACACCCTCGTAGGTCGCCACCGTCTGGTCGTCAGCAGTGCCGATGGCCATGGTCTGGTCGGGCTCGACCGCGGCGCTCACCAGCGGGCCGCTGCGGTCCAGCCGGTGGACGTTGACCTCCCGTCGACGGTTGGTGTCGGTGAGGAGCACGGTGGCGCCCGCGCGCAGCGCTTCGCCCACGTCGCCGGCCGGAGCGCGGGCGAGCTCCTGGAACGGCCGCCTCCCGTCCAGCAGTCCCGCCCACACGGCCGAGGGAACGACACCGCCGTCCCCGGCGATCAGCAACCGGTGATCGAACGGGTAGAGCCGCAAGGCGGATCCGGGATCCGACACGTGGTAGCGGACCAGGGGCGGCAGCCGGACCTCAGCAGGGTCGACCAGCGTCCCGATTCCCGCGACGTTCTCTCCTGCGCGGCCGTAGAGGGCGCTCGGCTCGAGCCCCGGGTCGCCCTCCGCTGCCGCCGTCATCACGGCCGGCCGGGGTGCGCCCATGAGCTCCCACACCATGTCATTGCGCATGAGCACGTCCGAGGAGCCGACGTACGCCGCTACCGCCGACAGCGTGCGGGTGGTCGCGAACCCCGAGCCAAGCCCTTGTTGCACGCCGGTCATCAGGTTCCACGTGTCGTCCGGCCCGTCGGGGAAGCTGCGGGAGTACACGAGGTTGCGGTGGACGAGGCTCGACGCGACATCGTCGACCGAGAGCGGTCGCCAGCGGTAGAGAGCGTTGCTCTCCCCCGGGAGAGCCCACACACCGGAGTCGTCGCCGCGCGAGTCGAGGTCGTGGGCGGCCGTCGTCCAGTACGTCGGGATGTCCAGGCGCCCGGGCAGCAGGTCGCCGACCCAGGCCGGGGTCAGGGACAGGGCCAGGCCCAGGGCGACTCCACCGACCAACCACCCGCGCGCACGCGACGACCACCGGCGCCACGCCACCTCCAGCCCCAGCGCGCCGAGGAGCGCCATGCCGAGGAGCGCGATGGCCCCCGCCTTGTTGGTCGTGCGGAAGGCCAGCGCGAGCGGGACGTGGTCGAAGGCCCAGAAGAGTGCGCGGCCGAGGGGCGAGGGCTGCTGCGGCGGGTACCCGCCCACCATCAGGGCCAGGCCCAGCACGGTGAGCGCGGTGAGCAGGGCGCGGCTGCGGTCACGGGTGAGCAGCGCTCCGAGCACGGCCAGGATCGCCAGGGTGAACGTCGCCGCTGCGACCAGCGGGTTTTCCAGATAGATGACGAAGCCCGGCCGATATGGGCCCAAGAAGTCGCCTCCGTAGAGCAGCCAGGAGCCGAGCCCACGTAGCGTCTCGGCGTACGACGACACGGAGGCGACGGTGCGCGGGGTCTCCGTGGCGTCCGCGACGGCGCTCGCCGTGCCGAGAGCGGTGGCTGTGCCCACCAGCCAGTACAGCGAGACCAGGAGTACGGCCACCACGGAGCCGGCGAGCCCGAGCAGGAGGTCCCGCCAGGTGCGACGGTCGCGGACCCGGGCGTCGATCACGACCGGCAGCACGGCCAGCATCAGGAACGCCGGGACGACGCCGGCGTTGATGCCTCCCATGGCGAACATCACCAGCCCGACCCCGCAGATGCCACCGAGCCGACGCGTCGGGTCGAGCGACCGCCGGACCGCGAGCAACAGCCACGGGAAGAGGGCGTAGGGCAGGAGGACGGGTGTCGTCGCGGCGCCGACGACGACGTAGGGGTTGGCGACGTAGAGGACCGCGGCAGCGACGCGCGCGACCGGACCCGCCGGGCTTCGGTTCGCGGTCAGGTCGACGAGCAACCGGCGGGCGCCGGCCGCCGCGACGAGCACGAGCACGAGACGCCACAGCCGGACGACGAGCCACACCGGCACGCCGAGCGCATGCCCGGCCCAGACGACCAGCGCGACCGGGAGGTAGCCGTTGTTGTAGTTCGGAGCGCCCAGGCCGCTGCCCGAGACCCAGGTCGACCACGTGTCGCGCAGGAAGGCACCAGGGTCGAGGTAGAGGTCCATCCGCGTGTCGACGTAGACCTCGCCCGGATGGAACAGGACGACGACCACGAACGCGACGCCGGCGAGGGCGGCGAGCACCCGGCTCTCGTCGGTGGTGAGGAGTCGCCGGGAGGGGCGCAACGCTCTCAACACCCGGCCTGGTCTCCTTCGCGAACACCGCCACAAGGCACACCAAGGGACTCGCGCCACGGTACGCTACCACGCGCCCCGACCGCCCTCTCCGAGCCGAACCCCACACCTGATGCCCGTTGCAGACCTGCGCCCGTTCGTCGTCACGGGCACTGCCCGCTCGGGCACGATGTTCACGGCCGCGGTACTCGCCGGGCTCGGCCTGAAGGTCGGGCACGAGGACGTGTTCGGCCCGCGCTCTCGGTCCTTCGACGGCTGGAACGGGCGGCACGGCGACGTCTCCTGGCTGGCCGCGCCGTTCCTGGACAGCCTCGGCGACGCCTTGGTGGTGCACCAGCTGCGCCACCCCGTGAGCGTCGTCCGGTCGCTGGTGGGCATGCGCTTCCTGGCCGACCGCTCGCGGCTCTTCCTCACCGCCGACGACGCCTACACCCGGGTGAAGTGGCGCGTGCGGGAGCGACTGACGGCCGCGGGCCACGTGCCCGCGAGCAACCACGGCCCCCGGCCGCACCGGGTCTACCGCGCCTTCCTGAACAGCTATGAGCCGGGCTTGTGGGAGCTCCCGTCCGAGCCGGAGCGCGCCTTGGCCTACTGGGTGCGCTGGACCCGGCGGATCCGCGCACACGCCGCCCGCCCGGAGTACCGCAGCCACCATGTCGAACGCCTCGACGCGGAGCTCCTGAGCGGTCTGCTCGACGACATCGGGCTCACCGTGGCCCCAAGGCACGTGCAGCTGGCGATGGACAAGGTGCCGACCGACCTCAACACCCGACGGGTGGCGGTCGGCCTCACGTGGGACGACCTCCCGAGCGGCCCACTGCGCCGCGAGGCCGAGGAGCTCGCCGAGTCGCTCGGCTACGTCGCGTCCGACCCGGCCCGGCTGCCGAGCACGGAGGTGCGATGAGTGGGGACGCCCCGGGGAGGGGCCGGGGCGGGTCGGCGTACCGTCCGGCGCTCGACGGGATCCGGGCCCTCGCGATCGTCGGCGTCCTCCTGTACCACGCCGACATCTCGTGGCTCACCGGCGGGATCCTGGGTGTCGACGTCTTCTTCGTCCTCTCGGGGTACCTGATCACCTCGCTCCTGGTCCGGGAGTGGGACCGCTGGGGCTCGCTCGACATCGTCGCCTTCTACCTGCGCCGGGCCCGGCGGTTGCTGCCGGCGCTGTGCCTGGTGGTGGTCTCGGTCGGGGTCTGGGCGGCGTTCGTCCCGACGTCCGACCGGCTCGGCTCCATTCGAGCGGACGCCGTCGCGACGCTGCTCTACGTCGCCAATTGGCGCTTCGTCTTCTCCCAGCAGTCCTACTTCGACCAGTTCGCCGACCCGTCACCGTTCCGCCACATGTGGTCCCTGGCGATCGAGGAGCAGTACTACCTGCTGTTCCCGCTGCTGCTGGTCCTGCTGCTCACCCTGGCCCGGGGCAGGAGTCGCATGCTCGTGGTCGGTGGTGCCCTCGGTGCACTCGCCGCCGTCAGCGCCGGCGAGATGGCTCTGCTGTACACGCCGGGAACGGACCCGTCACGGGCCTACTACGGCACCGACACCCGCTTCTTCGAGCTGATGATCGGCTCGGCCCTCGCGATCGTCATGCAGCGCTCTGCGGCGCGCAGACCGCGCACGGCGATCCTCGCGGGACCGCTCGCCCTCGTGGTGATCGTGGCCTTCATGCACCAGACCCACGACCAGGACCCGTTCCTGTTCCGCGGCGGGCTCGTGCTCCTCTGCCTGGCGACGGCGGTCCTGCTGTGGTCGGTCGAGCGGCACGACTCGTCTCCAGCGGCTCGTCTGCTGGCGCTCGCACCACTGGTGTGGTTGGGGAGAATCTCCTACGGCCTGTACCTCTGGCACTGGCCCGTGTACGTCGCGATCAGCCCGGCCCACACGTCGCTTCAGCCGGGATCACGTCTGGTCGCCGTACGGATCGGCGTGTCGGTGGCGCTCGCGACGACGTCGTACTTCCTCGTCGAACACCCCATCCGCACCGGCGCGCTCCGCCGGTTGCGTCCACCGTTGGGACGGTTGCTGGCCGGGTTCGCGCTCCCCGTGGCGCTGGTCGTCGCGCTGGTCGGCACCGCCGGTGCGACCCAGCCCCCGCTGCCGGACTCGCCCTTCGGGGCCAGCGTCGGGCAGGGCCCGCACCGGCTCCTGGTCGTCGGCGACTCGGTCGGTCTCTCGCTGGCCGAGTTCTTCCCTGCGGACAGCTATCCCGACTGGCGGGTCCAGTCGGCCGGCAAGCTCGGGTGCGGCCTGGCCGTCCAGCAGTTGGCGTTCGACGGTGAGGAGGGTGGGCGCAACCCGACCTGTGCCGACCAGGTCCGCTCCTGGGGGAACAAGGCCGCGACGTTCCACCCGGAGGCAGTGCTGATGGTGATCGGCGCGTGGGAGGTGTTCGACCACGTGGTGGGCGGGAAGGTCCTCACCGTCGGCAGCACGGCGTACGCCGACTACCTCACCAGCGCCCTGGAGAACGCGCGCCGAGAGCTCGCACCCGGTGGGACGAAGCTCTACCTCACCAACGTGCCCTGCTTCCATCAGGCGTCCGTGGCGCCCGGGGGCTTCGACCTGGCGCCGGACCGCAACTCACCCCGGCGAGCCGCGGCCGTGAACAGCGTCATCGACGCCTTCGCTGCGGCCCACCCCGGACAGGTCCAGGTGCTCGATCTCGCGTCGCACCTGTGCCCCGGCGGCCAGTACGTCGCCGAGCTCGACGACACCGTGATGCGACCCGACGGTGTCCACTTCTCGCGTGACAGCGCCCCGATCGTCTGGAAGTGGCTGATGCGCTCGATCGCCTCCGGCAAGAACCCCTCGGCGACGACGACGGTGATGACCGTGGGCGACTCGGTACCGCTCGGTCTGTGGGAGAAGTTCCCTGAGGCGGACTATCCCGAGGTCGCGGTGACCGACTCCACCCAGCTCGGATGCAGCCTGCTCCCGGTCGTATCCGTCGTCGACGGAGCCGAGCTCCCGCTGCCCACGACCTGTGGCCCGTGGGCGGCGAAGCTCGACCGGGCCGTGCGCAAGGCGAAACCCGACGTCGGCGTGGTGTACGCCGGCATCGGGGAGCAGTTCGACAAGCGGGTCGGGGGCAGGACCCTCACCTTCGGCACACCTGCCTGGCGTACCTGGCTCCGGGGTGAGCTCACCCGCGTCGTCGACCTCTTCGAGCGGCGCGGCATCCCGGTCGTGATGCCGACCGTGCCATGCCACTCGGTGCCCGACTACGGGACGAGCGGTGTGCCTCCGGTGATCAACGACGAGCGCCGGATCGACACGTTGAACGGCGTCGTTCGCGACGTGGCGGCCGGGTACCCCGACGGGTCGGTGACGGTCGTGGACCTGAACCGGCGGCTGTGCGCCGACGGCTACACCAACACCTTCCACGGCGTGACCCTGCGCACCGACGGTTTGCACTTCACCGACCAGGGCGCCGCCGTGGTCTGGAAGATCCTGATGCCCGCCATCCGGAGGGCCGCCCGCGGCCGGCACTGATCACGGCGCCGGAGAGCCGAGGCCGTGACGGGCAACCGGTCAGCCGTGCTCTGACTCGGGCTCGTCGTCCTCCTGCCGCCGGCCTTCGACGGCCGAACGGGCAACCGACTCCTTGCCGGTCATCCCGAACGTCAGGAACCCACCGACGGCGACCACCAGGGCACTGACTCCCAACGCGATCGCCTTGTCCCGCGCGACGTCGGGAGCCGAACCGCACAACCCTCGCGCGAACGAGGTCTCGGGCCCGTTGACCACCGTCCCGCAGTCGAAGGCACGCCCGTTCGGGGTGTTCACATGGATCGGGGTGAGGAGGAAGTACACGGCCCAGACCAGCAGCAGCACCGCCACGACCAGGCAGGCACGCAGGCCGACAGTCGGCACCGAGGTGGTGCGACGCTCTTCGTCCATGGGGCCTCGTTCCGGATGTTCGCGCGATCGGTCGAGTCAGAAAGGTACACGGGTGCGGGGGTGTGCCGTGACGATGCGGGACGCGAGCGACTCGCTCAGTGGGCTGCGTCGTGCCAGCTGCGGCCGGTGCCGACGGAGACGTCCAGCGGAACCGTCAGGTCGGCGGCGTTGCCCATCTCGCGGCGGACGATCTCCTCCAGCGCCTCGCGCTCACCCTCGGCGACCTCGAACACGAGCTCGTCGTGCACCTGGAGCAGCATCCGTGAGCCCAGCCCGGCCTCGCGGATCGCCGCGTCGACGTGGAGCATCGCGACCTTGATGACGTCGGCGGCGGAGCCCTGGATCGGCGCGTTGAGCGCCATCCGTTCGGCCATCTCGCGACGCTGCCGGATGTCGCTGCTGAGGTCGGGCAGGTAGCGACGCCGGCCGAGGATGGTCTCGGTGAAGCCGGTGCGGCGGGCTTCGTCGACCACGCCGGCGAGGTAGTCGCGCACACCGCCGAAGGTCTCGAAGTACTCGTCCATCAGCCCGCGCGCCTCGCTCGGGTCGATCCGGAGCTGCTGGCCCAGCCCGAAAGCCGAGAGGCCGTAGGCCAGGCCGTAGTTCATCGCCTTGATCTTGGCCCGCTGGCCGGGCGTGACGTCCTCGGCCTTGACGCCGAAGACCCGCGACGCGGTGATCGAGTGGAAGTCCTGGCCGGACTTGAACGCCGCGATCAGCTCGGCGTCCTCGGACAGGTGGGCCATGATCCGCATCTCGATCTGGCTGTAGTCGGCGGTCATCAGGCAGTCGTAGCCCTTGCCGACCACGAAGCCCTCACGGATGCGCCTGCCCTCCTCGGTGCGGATCGGGATGTTCTGGAGGTTGGGGTCGGCCGACGACAGCCGGCCGGTCGCCGCGATCGTCTGGAAGAAGGTCGTGTGGATGCGGCCGTCGGACTGCACGGTCTTGAGCAGGCCCTCGATCGTCTGCCGCAGACGGCTGACGTCGCGATGCCGCAGGAGCGCCATCAGGAACGGGTGCTCGGTCTTCTCGTAGAGGCCCTGGAGCGCGTCGGCGTCGGTGGTGTAGCCGGTCTTGGTGCGCTTGGTCTTGGGCATGCCGAGCTCCTCGAAGAGCACGACCTGCAGCTGCTTGGGTGACCCGAGGTTGATCTCCTTGCCGATCACGCGGAACGCCTCGGCCGCGGCGTCCCGCACCTCGGTGGCGAAGTGGCCCTCGAGCGACTCGAGGTGGTCGAGGTCGACGGCGATGCCGGTCTGCTCCATCGCGACGAGCAGGTCGACCAGCGGCAGCTCGACCTCGGCGAGCAGCCGGGTGCCACCGGTCTGCTCGATCTCGTGGTCGAGGGTGTCGGCCAGGTCGAGGACGGCGCGGGCGTGGAGCATCGCGGTGTCGGCGATGCCGCCGCCGGTGGTCGCGTCGTCGAAGAGCAGCTCCTCCTGGCCGGAGTCGTCGGCTGCGCCCTGCTTGAGCTCCCGCTTGAGGTAGCGCAGGGTCAGGTCGGCCAGGTCGTAGGAGCGCTGGTCGGGTCGCACCAGATAGGCCGCGAGCGCGGTGTCGCTGACCAGCCCCCGCAGCGGCCAGCCACGCGCCGCGAGGGCGAGCATCGGGCCGTTGGCGTCATGGAGCACCTTGTCGCGGGCGGGGTCGCCCAGCCACGACTCGATCGCGGCGTCGTCGTCGGGCGTGACCTCGGCCGCGTCGACCCACGCCGCCTGGCCGTCTGCGGCCGCGAGCGCCAGCCCGCGGACCTCACCGGTGCCCGCACCCCAGCCTCCGTGGACGACGACGCCGGTGCGGGTGTCGGGGCCGGCATGCTCGGCCAGCCACGCGCCGACCTCGCCGGCGCCGAGCTTCACGCCGGACAGCTCGAAGCCCGAGTCGTCGATGTCGTCGTGCTGGACGTCCCATGACTCCAGCAGCCGCTCGCGCAGCACCCGGAACTCCAGGGAGTCGAACAGGGTGTGGACCAGCTGCCGGTCCCACGACTGGGCTTCGAGGTCGGCCGGCGTGAGCTCGAGGTCGAGGTCGCGGACGAGCTCGTTGAGGCGGCGGTTGCGGATGACGTCGCCGAGGTGCTCGCGGAGCGCCTCGCCCTTCTTCCCGGTGATCAGGTCGGCGTTGGCCACGACGCCGTCGAGCCCGCCGTACTCCTTGATCCAGCGCGCTGCGAAGCCCGGCCCGACGCCGGGGACACCGGGCAGGTTGTCGGAGGACTCCCCCACGATGGCCGCGAGATCGGGGTAGCGCTCCGGGGGCACGCCGTAGCGCTCCTCGACCGCGGCCGGCGTCATCCGGGCCAGCTCGGACACGCCGCGCATCGGGTAGAGCACGGTGGAGTCCTCGGTGACGAGCTGGAACGCGTCGCGGTCTCCACTGAGGATGAGCACCTCGAAGCCGTCGGCGAGGGCCTGGGTCACCAGCGTCGCGATGATGTCGTCGGCCTCGTAGCCCTCCTTCGCGAGGTGCTTGATCTTGAGGGCGTCGAGCACCTCGTTGATCAGGGGGAGCTGGCTGGAGAACTCCTCGGGTGTCTTGTTCCGCTTGGCCTTGTACTCGGCGTACTCCTGGAGCCGGAACGTCTGGCGCGACTTGTCGAAGGCCACGCCGATGTGGGTGGGCTGCTCGTCGCGGAGCACGTTGATCAGCATCGAGGTGAAGCCGAAGACCGCGTTGGTGTGCTGACCGGTGGTGGTCGAGAAGTTCTCCACAGGGAGGGCGAAGAACGCCCGGTACGCCAGGGAGTGACCGTCGAGCAGCAACAGCCGGGGTCGGGTGGTGGTGCTGGTCGAGGACGTCGTGGCGAGCGCAGCATCGGGCACCTCTCGACTCTATCGAGAGCCACCGACAGCCGGCTCCGCGCGATCCGGCAGGATGGCGCCATGACGACTCCGCTGGACGACGAGGAGCTGCTGGCGGGCTTTCTCGCCGGCGACGACGCGGCCATGGGCGCCCTGAACCGGAAGATGGGCGTGAAGATCCTGGAGGCGTCGGCCGAGCGGGTGGTCGCGACCATGCCGGTCGAGGGGAACACCCAGCCGTACGGCCTCCTGCACGGCGGTGCGTCGGTCGTCCTCGCCGAGAGCCTCGGGTCGCTGGGCTCGGCCATCCACGCCCACCCCGACCGGATCTCGGTCGGCGTCGACATCAACGCCACCCACCACCGCGCCGCCACGAGCGGCGTCGTCACCGGGGTCGCGACGCCCCTGCACCTCGGCCGGAGCATGGCCTCCTACGAGGTCGTCATCACCGACGAGTCCGACCGCCGGGTGTGCACCTGCCGCATCACCTGCGCGTTGCTGCCGCGGGAGCGAGGCTGAGCCCCCGCCGCTGAGGCGGGCTCAGCGGCTCGAGAAGGACCGTGCGTGCTTCAGGCTGCGGCGTACGGCGAGCACCTGGGTGACCTGGCGAGCACCCGGGTAGCGGGTCGACAGCTTGGCGCGCACCGCCGGCGTCGGGGCCATCCGGAGCACGGCCTGCGGCCCGAGCGCGAGCCGCGCCATGAACCGGTTGGCCTCGCGGGAGCCCGACGAGGTGGCCGTGCCGACGTGCCCGATGCCGAGCTCCTCGGCCCAGGTCACCGCGAACTCCATGAGTGCCTTGCCGACGCCACGGTGCCGGTGCTCGGCCACGACCATGGCGTTGTGGGCCTGGAGAACGGGCTCGGGGTTCACCGGCGAGTACGTCGCTGCGCGCAGGTAGACCGCACCCGCGAACGCACCGTCGTACTCGGCGACGACCAGCCGCTCCCCCGGTCGGTCACCGACGTTCTCGATGGCCGTGGCGAGGTCGTGGAGCTGCTCGTCGCTGCTGCGTCGCAGGAACGGCTGCCACAGCTCGGCCAGCTGCGGCACATCGGTGAGTGTGGCATCGCGCAGTGTCACCAGGGACCGGCTCATGCCGCCCTCCCGAGAAGTCCCTGTCGGGACACGTCATACGCCGCCTGCATGCAGGGCGTGTTCATCCGTTGACCTCCGGGTCGACGAAGGAGCGGCACCTTCCGGTCCCCCCGTCGATGCCGCACGGGCAGACTACGCTCAGGCATCCGGTTTTGTCCCTGGTCTGAAGGAGGAATGTTGATCGCCGGTTCAGGAACGGCCGTCAACGTCCTCACGGTGCTGGTCGGATCGTCGGTCGGCGTGCTCGCGGGCAACCGGTTGCCGACCCGCACCCGCGACCTCGTGACCGACGCCCTCGGTCTGGTCACGCTCCTCATCGCCGGGCTGTCGGCCGTCGCGGTGAACGACCCGGCCCTGGCCGACAAGGTGGGGTCGCACGCACCGCTCCTGATCGTGCTCGGCGCGTTGCTGATCGGCGGGATCGCCGGGTCGGCGTGCCGGCTCGAGCAACGGGTCGAGGGCTTCGGGGGCCTGCTCCAACGACGGCTCCAGGGCGAGTCCGGCTCGGCCGAACGGGTCCGCTTCATCGAAGGTTTCGTCACCGCCTCTCTGATCTTCTGCACCGGCCCGCTCACGATCCTGGGCTCGCTGTCCGACGGTCTCGGCAACGGTGCGGACCAGTTGTACCTCAAGGCCACGCTCGACGGTTTCGCGGCCATCGCCTTCGCGGCCTCCTTCGGGTGGGGCGTCGCCGCGAGCGCGCTCACCGTGCTGGTCGTCCAGGGCGCGATCACCGGCGTCGGCGCGGTGCTGGGTGACGTGCTGCCCGACGCCGAGCTCGCCGCGATCACGGCCGCAGGTGGGCTCATGCTGGTCGGGGTCGCGTTCCGCCTGCTGCGCATCCGCGAGATCGCGGTCGCCGACCTGCTGCCGGGGCTGATCGTCGCGCCCCTGCTGGTGCAGGCGGTCGCGGCGCTTCGGTGATCCGTCGGTCGACCGATCCGTTGGTCGAGCGATCCGTCGGTCGAGCCTGTCGAGACCACGGTCGCCGCCCCAGACACCGTCACCGGGTTTCGACGCGCTCGCGCGACTTCGTTCCTCAGTCGCGTCGCTTGCTCAACCCTCCCTCTGCAACGGGTTTCCACTCGCAAGCTCGTGGATCCCCTAGAGGTCGCCCCCCAGATACGCCGCCTTGACCGACTCGTCGCCGGAGAGCTCCGCGCCGGTCCCGGAGCGGACGATCTCGCCGGTCTCGAGGACATGCGCCTGGTGGGCACGCCGGAGCGCCTGGGCGGCGTTCTGCTCGACGAGGAGCACCGTGGTGCCCTGTTCGTTGATCTCGGTGATGATCGAGAAGATCTGCTGGATCAGCCGCGGCGCCAGGCCCATCGACGGCTCGTCCAACAGGATCAACCGCGGCCGGGCCATCAGGGCGCGACCGATCGCCAGCATCTGCTGCTCGCCGCCCGACATGGTGCCGGCCGTCTGGCTGGCGCGTTCCTCGAGACGCGGGAACAGCTGGAAGACGCGCTCGAGGTCCTCGCCGTACGCCGCGGTCTTCCGGTCGTTGCGCACGTAGGCGCCCATGTCGAGGTTCTCGCGCACGGTCATGCCCGGGAAGCACCCACGGCCCTCGGGCGACTGGCTGATGCCCATCTTGACCCGCTCGTACGGCGGCAGGTGGGTGATGTCCTTGCCGTCGAAGACGATCTTGCCTTCGCGGACCTTGCGCAGGCCCGAGATGGTCTTCAACGTCGTCGTCTTGCCGGCACCGTTGGCGCCGATCAGCGCGGTGACCTCACCCTGCTCCACCCCGAACGTGATGTCGCGGATCGCCTCGATGTGGCCGTAGTTGACGCACAGCCCCTGGACCTCAAGAAGCATCTTCTTCGTCCACTCCCAGGTAAGCCGCGATGACGGCGGGATTGTCGCGGATCTCGGAGGGCGATCCCTCGGCGATCTTGCGGCCGAACTCGAGCACCACGATCCGGTCGGTGACGCCCATGACGAGACGCATGTCGTGCTCGATCAGCAGGATCGTGTACCCCTGGTCGCGGACCTTGCGGATCAGGTCCATCAGACGTTGCTTCTCCGCCGGGTTGAAGCCGGCCGCAGGCTCGTCCAGGCACAGGAGCTTGGGCTTGGTCGCCATCGCGCGCGCGATCTCGAGCCGCCGCTGGTCGCCGTACGAGAGGTTCTCGGCCAGCTCGTCCGCACGGCCGGCGACCCCGACGAAGTCGAGCAGCTCGTAGGCGAGGTCCTCGGCCTCCCGCTCGGTACGTCGGTGCAGCGGGGTGCGGAGCACCGCGTTGACGAACCCCACCTTGCTGTTCGCGTCGGCGCCCACCATGACGTTCTCCAGGGCCGTCATCGACTTGAAGAGACGGATGTTCTGGAAGGTGCGCGCGATGCCGAGCTTGGTGATCCGGTGACGCTTCATCTTCGCCAGCGGCTGCCCGTCGAAACGGATCTGGCCGCTCGTCGCCTGGTAGACACCGGTCATCACGTTGAAACAGGTGGTCTTGCCGGCTCCGTTGGGCCCGATCAGCCCGAGGATCTCACCCTCCTTGATGTCGAAGCTGACCGAGTCGAGGGCCGCGACACCGCCGAAGCGCATCGTGATGTCGTCGACCTCGAGGAGGGCCCGGCCGGTGCCGGGAGCAGCCTCGGTACGGGTGTCCGTGTCAGACATCGACGACCGCCTCCCCCTCGAGCTCGTCGATCTCGGCCTGGGCCCTGAGCGCTCTCTTCGTGCGTCTGGGCGGGAAGATGCCCTGAGGTCGGAACGTGACGATCAACATCAGTGAGATCCCGAAGATCAGCAGGCGGTAGTCGCTCAGTCCCCGGAAGCGCTCCGGCAGGTAGGCCACCAGCACGCCACCCGCGATCGCACCCCACCGGTTGCCCGCGCCGCCGATCATGACGGCGCAGACGAACAGCATCGACAGCAGGATCAGGAACGAGTTGGGGTTGATGTAGCCGGCCTGCCCCGAGGCCAGCATGGAGCCGGCGAGACCGCCGATCGCGGCACCGAGCGCGAAGGCCAGCAGCTTGTAACGGAAGGTCGGGACACCCATCAGCTCCGCGGCGTCCTCGTCCTCGCGGGTGGCCTCCCAGGCGCGGCCGACGCGGCTCTCCTTGATCAGGAAGTCCACGAGCAGCACGACCAGGAGCACGGTCAGCAGCAACCAGTAGTACGGGACGGCGTCCAGCACGCTGAAGACCAGGAACGGTGTCTTGTTCTCGTTGTCGATCAGCGGGGTCAGCCCGTTCCACGCCAGGTGTGGGATCTGGAAGAGCCCGTCATCGGTCGCCCCGACGTTGTCCGGCCCGATGCTCGGTGGCGAGGGGATGTCCTTGATGCCGGCCGAGGCACCCAGCCAGTTGGTGTTGAGGATCGTGATCCGGATGATCTCGCCGAACCCGAGCGTCACGATCGCGAGGTAGTCGCCTCGGACTCGCAGGGTCGGCGCCCCGAGGATCACACCGGTGATCATGGTCACCGCGATCGCACAGGGCAGGGCCAGCAGGAAGGGCCAGTGCCAGTGCTGCGAGGTGAGGACGCCGGTGGTGTAGGCACCGGCGGCGTAGAACCCGACGTATCCCAGGTCGAGCAGCCCGGCGTACCCGATCACGATGTTGAGGCCGACCGCGACCAGGGCGAACGACGCGGCACTCACCATGACGCCCCCGAAGTCGGAGTCGGGCGTCGTGATCACGGGCGGCTCGATGATCGGCAGTGCGTAGGCGAGCACGATGCCGATGACGATCATCGCCAGCCGGGCACCCCGTGAGCGCAGGAACGGGATCTCGAAGCGCGCGGGCCGACCCGGGAGCTTGGACTTGACCATCCGGTCGGGGGTGTCGGTGCTCATCTGGGGCCCCCGCGGCGTTGTTCGACGGAGGAGCGGCTTCGGGTCCCTCGCGAGGTAGTGACGGGAGGAGCGAAGCGGGGGAGGTCAGAACCTCGTGGGGTGAAGCGTTGCGGGGGAGGAGAAGAACGTCGTGGGGTATTCATGCTCGTGCCTTTGCCAGGGACTCACCGAGGATGCCGGTCGGTCTGACCAGAAGGATCAGGACGAGCAGCACGAACGCCACCACGTCCTTCCAGTTCGCCCCCCAGATCGCCGAGCCCCAGTTCTCGACCACGCCTAGCACCAGGCCGCCGACGAGGGCACCGCGGAGGTTGCCGATGCCGCCCATGACCGCGGCGGTGAAGGCCTTGACGCCCAGGATGAAGCCGGCGTTCTGACGGGTCGAGCCGATCTTGAGCATGTACAACGTGGCGGCCACACCGGCCATCAGTCCACCGATCAGGAATGTCACCTGGATGACCCGGGTCGAGTTGACGCCCATCAACGCTGCGGACTCGGGGTCCTGCGCGACGGCGCGGATCCCTCGACCGAGGCGGGTGCGGGTCACGAACAGGTCCAGGGCGAACATCATCACCAGGGCGCAGACGATCACCAGCAGGTCGACGTCGGTGATCTTGTAGTCGCCGATCTTGAACAACCCGTGCGGGTCGATGGTCACCGGCATGGAGTAGACGTTGCGGGCCTGGGAGACGTACGTGCTGAGGTTGTCCTGGAGGCCGAACCAGCCCGAGATCTTGTCGCGGAGCCCCATGATCTCGGCCAGGGAGAACGACGCGCCGATGGCAGAGATCAAGATGATCAGCTTGGGGGCTCCCCGGCGGATGAGCGGGCGATAGGCCACGCGTTCGAGGAGCAGGGCGATGACGGCAGACATCGCCATCGCTGCGATGAGGGCCACCCCCAGGAGGCCCAAGGAGCTGCCCAGGCTCTGGGAGACCGAGGAGCTCCCGTGGAGGTAGAACACGACCCACGCCACCGCGAAGGTCCCGTACATGAAGACCTCGGAGTGGGCGAAGTTGATCAGCTGGAGGACGCCGTACACCATCGTGTACCCGAGCGCGATCAGCGCGTAGATCGCTCCGAGGGCCAGCCCGGTGATCGTGTAGGCGAAGAAGTGGTTGAACAGGTCACTGATCGTCAGCGGTGCGAGCGTGGTCAGGTGAAAGGAGAGGTCCACGTCGGTCCTATCGCGTGCTGGCTGCAGCGGCTGCGACCAGGAGTCCTCCTGGTCGCAGCCGCTGACGGTCTTCCTACTCGTCCCGAGTGGACGGGGTCACTCGATCACTCGATCGGCGTCGGGTTGTTCACGTCGAGCTTGCCGTTCTTGACCTCGTAGGCGTAGATCACGGACTGCTTGATGTCGCCCTTGTCGTCGAACGCGATCGGACCGCTCACTCCCTGACCCGAGTACCCGGCGATGAAGTCGTTCATCGACGCGTAGTCGTCGGCGCCGTCCTCGACGCCGGCCAGGAAGATGTTGGCGGCGTCGTAGGCCTGGGTGGAGTACAGACCTGCGTCGGTGTTGTTGACGGCCTTGTACTTGTCGTTGAAGTCGGCCGGTGCCGGGCCCGCGGGAGCGGACAGGATCGCACCCTCGGCGGCCTGCGCACCGGCAGCCTTCACGAACGCCGGGTCCTCGGAGCCGTCGCCGGACATGAACAGGCCCTTGAAGCCCGCCTGGCGCAGCTGCTTGCACAGCAGACCGGCCTCGGGGTAGTAGCCGCCGTAGAAGATGGCGTCGGCGCCCGAGCCGGTCACCGCGGTGACAGTGGCTGAGAAGTCGGTCTGACCGGCCTGGACGACGTCCGTGCCGTTGACCACGCTGCCGAGGCTCTTCTTCACCGCGTCGGCAAGACCCTTGCTGTAGTCCTGGCCGTCGTCGACGACGAAGACCTTCTTGGCGCCTGCGGTGTCGGTGAGGTACTTCGCGTCGGACGCAGCCTGGGCGTTGTCGTTACCGATGATGCGGTGCCACGTGGTCCAGCCCTGCTCGGTGATGGTCACGTTGGTCGCGGACGGGGAGACCACGGGAAGGCCGGCGGCATCGAACGTCTTGCCGGTCGCCAGCGACTCACCGGAGAAACCGGGGCCGACGAGTCCGATGATCGAGGTGTCCTTGACGATCTTGGTGGCCAGCGGCGTCGCCTTGGTCGGGTCGCCCTGCGAGTCGAACTCCTGCAGGCCGATCGTGCAGTCGGAGTGCTTCTTGTTGTACTCGTCGAGGGCGAGCTTGATGCCGCCGACCATGTTCAGGCCGAGGGCGCCGTAGTCGCCGGTGGTGGCACCGAGGAACGCGATCTTCTGTCCCTGCTTGCAGTTGCTGCTACCGCCGGTGTCACTGGCGGTCGCGCTCGACGAGTCGGTCGAGCCGCAGGCCGTGAGCGCGAGTCCCGCCGCAGCGAGTGCTGCCAGGGTGCGCAAGGTGTGCTTGGTGTGCAAAGTCTCCTCCGTCAAGGCTCCGCCGCCCCGGGGCGGCTGTGTCGAGATTGGGGCAAGGTAGCACCCCGGGGGGTGGAGTCCGCGCCTCGGATGCCCGAAATGACCGGATTGCTACCAAAAGTTGTTGCCGCGGGCCACGGGGCGACGTGATCTGCCCATCAGGGGCGTCCTTGGGCACGGAAATAACGGGTCGAAAGTCCCTAGCCGTCGTTCCTAGCCGCCCGGTGCTCCCGGCTCCCTGGACGGGGTCGAGACGCCGTGCTCCACCACGCCTTCGGCGACCTGGCGCATCGTGCGGCGCAGGTCCATGGCGGTCTTCTGGATCCATCGGAACGCGTCGGGCTCGGACAGCCCGAGCTCCCGCTGGAGCACGCCCTTCGCCCGGTCGATCGCCTTGCGTGCCGCGAGCTGCTCGCCGAGGTCGGCGACCTCCTGCTCGAGCGCGCCGAGCTCGGCGAACCGGCTGACGGCGATCTCGATCGCCGGCACCAGGTCGGCCCGGGTGAACGGCTTGACCAGGTAGGCCATCGCCCCTGCGTCGCGCGCCCGCTCCACCAGTTCGCGCTGGGAGAACGCGGTCAGGATCACCACCGGGGCGATCCGCGCGCGGGCGATCTGCCCGGCAGCGGCGATCCCGTCCAGCACCGGCATCTTCACGTCGAGGATGACCAGGTCGGGCCGCTCCTGCTCGGCCAGCTCGACGGCCCTCGCGCCGTCCGCCGCCTGGCCCACGACGTCGTACCCCTCCTCGGCGAGCATCTCCGCGAGGTCCATCCGGATCAGCGCCTCGTCCTCCGCGATCACGACGCGGCGCTGCTCCGAGCTGCTCATCCGGTCAGGCTAGCCGGGCGGGATCGGCGCCCGGCCGTCCGGTAGTTTGGGCGGTCGCCGGCCGGGTTGGCGGAACTGGGATACGCGATGGTCTCAAACACCATTGTCCGCAAGGACGTGTGGGTTCGAATCCCACACCCGGCACCACTGTCGGCGCTCGCTGTCATCATACTGATATCGGACATGTTCGCTCCGATGCTGAGGTCGCAAGCGCTCTGGCTGCCTCCGACGCGGGCGTCGCCGACGCTGCGAATGCCGAGCGACACGGCGTAGCCGTCAAGACCATTCGCCGTTGGCGACGCCTGTACCAGCGCCAGGGCCTACCTCGAGGCCAAGGGCACACCCGGGTGCCGTGTCCGCGTTGCACGGGCATCACCCTGGATGAGCTCGCGTACGCCGAACTCCTCGGCTGGTACCTCGGAGATGGCCACATCACTACTGGCCGTCGAGGCGTCTTGAACCTCCACTTCTACAACGACAGGAGATACGTCGACCTGAACGAGCACGTCGCGGACTTGATGAGACGCGTCAAGCCCGGCGGGCGGCCACACACCC
>DASSTL010000039.1:0-18601 GCA_035707985.1 Nocardioides sp.
CACCCCACCACCCGGAGCCACCGAGAACTGCGCCGACGACCCCGCCAACGACCACACACCACCCACATCGGCCGAACCCCACCCCCGCGACACCGACCGACCGAACCCATCCACCACGAACGGCGACCCCACCGGCGCCACGGGCGCGAACACCTGACTCACCGACGCCGAGGCACCCCCGTCGTCGGTCACGGTCAAGATCACGGTCACCGGGCCGCCCGCGCCGTAGTCGTGCGTCACCGACTCCCCCGTCGCGGAGGCGCCGTCGCCGAACGCCCACCGGTACGTCACCACCGAACCGTCCGGGTCCGAGGAGTCCGAACCGTCGAACGAGCACGACAAGCCCTCGCAGGACCCCGTGATCACCGCCGTGGGCGGCTGGTCGCCGGTGGGTTGCCAGATGTCGAGGATGGGGTTCGCAGTCGTGCTGGCGCCCATGGGTGAGAGGCCGTACGCGTCCGCCATCGTCCGCAGCAGGTTGTAGTGGTTCACGTTCGTGTCGTAGACGCCCGGCGCGACGGGTTGGCCGACGACGTAGGTGGGGATCCGGTTGCCCTGGTCGTTGTCGTCCTCGTCGAAGGTGACCACGAGGACGCTGTTGTGGGTCATCGCCCAGGTCGCGTACCCGCCCAGGTTGGCCTGCAGCCAGGCGTCGCCCTGGGCGACGGTCCCGTCATGCATGTCGTGGTCGAGGTTCGGGATCACGAACGAGATCGCGGGCAGCTGCGAGTAGTCGCTCGGGAAGTCGGTGAAGGGTCGGTTCGCGCTCGACGGCACGTCGGTGAAGTCGACCCATGGGCTGTGCCGGCGCACATACTTCCCGCTGGTGCATCCGGTGAACCCGACGCTCGGGAGGTCCTCGGAGTAGCCGGTGAACCCGACCCCCGCGGCGATCGCCTCCCCTCCCAGGCTCGGCCCGCTGAAGGTGTGCGGGCAGCTGTCGTTGGTGATCGCGTGGGTGCTGCCGGAGAACAGCGCCAGGTAGTTGGGGTAGCTCGGGTGCGTCTCCGCGAAGAAGCTGGAGAAGGTGGCCCCGGCCGCGGCCAGCGCGTTCATGTACGGCGCGTCGGGGTTGCCGGTGATCTGCTGGTGGGAGTGGTTCTCCTCGACGACCACGACGATGTGGTCAGGACGCGGCACGGAGGCGGCGGCCGCCTCCGCTCCTCCGACGGGAGTCAGCAGCGCGAGCGAGAGTGCTCCGAGACCGGCGGCAGTGCCGATACCGGCGCGAGTCCAGCCCATGATCCTCCACGAGCGACCCTACGGCGCCGGTCACCTCTCGGGGAACCCGCCGCGCCGGTCAGTCGGGCGCGCGGGCGGTCGTGGCGAGGTCCGGGGTCGCGAGGGAGTCGCGGCGGCGCCGGTCGAGCGGTGAGGTCCGCCGGTCGAGGCGGCTGTCGAGGAGGGCGAGGGCGCGGTCGGCCTGGCCGTCGCTGACCAGGCAGAACAGCAGCGTCTCCTCGACGATCTCCCGCTGAGCTGACGAGCCGCCGACCCGCGGCAGGGCAGGCAGGGTGTCGGCGAGCAGGCGCGCGGCGTCGTGCCAGCGCTGCTCGCCGGCGGCGAGCAGCGCCTCGCACACCGTGGCGACCGTGGTCCGGACGGCCAGGTCCGTGGAGCTCAGGCAGTGCTCGCGCAGCGACGCGAGCCGGGGTAGGTCATTCGCGGCGGCGAGGGCCAGGGCGCTGTGCAGGGCGACGAAGGGCGTCTCGGGGCGGTCGACCAGCGCGGGTCCGGCGGCCTCGAGCACGTGGTCGACAGGTGGCGGCGCGGTCTCGCCGGGGAACGCCGAGGTACCGGCCGCGGCGTCCCAGCCGGACGTCGTCACGACCCAGCGCCACAGCAGCGATGCCGAGTCGATCAGCGCACGAACGCCGGTGACCGTGGGTGGCGCGAGCTGGGTGTAGTAGCGCTGCCGGACCGCCTCCGTGTCGCCGATCGCGAGCTCGTGCAGCGCGGCGTGCCACGAGAAGTGGGCACGGTGGCTCGCGGCGCGTCCGCTCTCCGCGACCCAGTGGTCGAGCCAGGCGCGGCCCGCCTCGTGACGCCCGGTCTCGTACATCACGTGTGTCTGGGCATGGACGGCGTGCCCGGACGTGGGCTCGCACTCGAGCGCGCTCTCGGCGAGCAGCCCGGCGTCGTCGAAGCGCGACTGGTCCTGGCGGGTGAACGCGAGGAGGGAGATGTACCACCAGTGATCGCCGTACGCCGGCGCCAGCCCCTCGACCAGCTCCCACGCCTCCTGCTGGATGTCGGTCACACCGGAGAACGCGATCGTCGGCACGGCCGCCGACACCGCGAGCACGTCGCGCGGGTGCTGGGCGATGTGGTTCATCAACGCGGTCGCCCCGGAGTTGCGCACGTCCTGCACCCGCCGCGTGACGACGTCGACCAGGCTGCGCTCTCGGTCGTCGGCGCGGCTGCGCGCGGACCGCTGCGCGGCCTCCAGCGACGTGGCGACGTCGACACCGGCCCCGCCCTCGTGGCCCAGCATCGCGAGCGCGGCGTGCCCGACCGCGAAGTCGGGGTCGAGTGCGACCGCCTCGAGGAGCTTGTCCTCGGCGCCGGACTGCAGTCGCATCAGCCGCTCCAGCCCGGAGTTGTACGCCGCAGCCGCCTCGGCCGTGGTCGAGAGTGGCAGACCGAGCGGGTCGCGCGGGCGGGCGACGGGGTGATGACCACCGACGAGCCGCCCGTCGGCGAGCCGGCGCGGCTCGGGCGCCACCTCGTCGAGCACGGCGACGGCGATGTGTGCGGCCTGGGTGCGGATCTCCGGGATCGCGGTCGACTCGAAGAGCTCGCCGCGGCGTACCGAGCCGAGGGTCCAGATCGGTGCGTCGGTCGAGTCCTCCGAGTCGATCAGCCGACCGGCGCGGGTCTCGAAGCCGAGGCCGGCCGTGCTGAGCCGGGCCAGCGACACCCCGGCCCTCGGCGTGAGGAGGTCGTCGGCCAGCGGGTCGAGGTCCGGGCGGACGACGGTGCTGGTGCCGGTGCAGTTGACGACCCAGCCGACCTCACGGACGCTGCCGTCCTTCAGGGTGACCCGAAGGCCTCCGGCGGTGAGCGGCTCCGCGTCGGCGACCTCGCCGGGCGCGATCGTCAGCGTGCCCGACTCCTGGAGGGCAGCCACGAGGTCCGCTGACCCGGGCGGCATGCGGTGCCGGATCCGACCCCATGCGCTCGCGTCGGTGCGGAGGAACTCCGTGCGGTCCTCCTCGCTCAAACGCTGCCACAGCGCCTGGACGACGGTTCGCAGGCCGTCGACGGCCGGGCGCCAGTCGCCGGTCGCCTGCTCGACACGCGCCAGGTGCTCGCGCACGCGGCGGCGGTAGTCCTCGAGGGTGGACCCCCAGTCGTCGATCTCGGGGATCGCGGCCAGCTGGAGCTGGTCGGCATGCCTCTGCGGCAGCTTCCCGTGCCGCGAGACGGCGTGGATGCGGCGGTCGGGCCGCTCGCCGGGTCCGGTGAGGGAGAGCACGACGTCGACCATGGTCAGCCCGGTGCCGACCAGCAGCACCTCGGCCGGACCGGCGGCGTCGCGGCGTACGACGTCGACCGCGCCCGGCGCCCACGGGTCGGGCACGAAGAACGCGGACCGACGCAGGCCCTCGGGTGCCCACCCGACGCCGGGCGGCTTCTCCCCCGTGGCCAGCACCACGGCGTCACCCACCACGACCTGCCCGTCGTCGCAGGTCACGACCACGCCGGAGTCGTCGCGGCGGATGCCCGTCGCACGCACCCGCAGGTGCTTCATCGAGAGCTGCTCGTCGTGCGCGAAGGTCCGCGCCAGGGTCTCGTCGAGGTAGCGGCCCCACTCGATCCGGGGCGCGAAGACACCCGGCTCGGTCATCAGCTCGGGGTGCTGCCGGGCCCGCCAGGCGACAAAGTGCCCGGGGTCCTCGGGCAGGGCGCTCATGCCGCCGGCGGGGACGTTGAGGAGGTGCTGGGGGTCCGTCGTACCGAACGCCGTGCCGCGCGCTCGGTGCAAGGCGGGGTCGACCAGGACGACGTCGAGGCCGGCGCCCCGTCGGCGTGCGGCGCGAGCGAGATGGAGGGCGGTCAGGCTTCCGGAGGCACTCGCCCCGACCACGACCACGCGTGGTGTCGTTCCGCCACCGCGCACCGCTCCCCCTCCTTGCTCGACGACCATTGTCGACCTTTCTACTGCACTTTAGTTCGCAGCACCAAGCCCCCGCGCCGAGCAGGGCGTCCTTACGGTAGGCCGGTGGAGTACATCGAGGTGGCGCGCTCCGAGTCCGAGCTCGGCGAGCTCGTGCTGCGCGAACGCAGGCCTGGCCCCGACGACCCGTCCGGCGGTCCGACCGTACTCGAACTCCGGGCCAACGGCGTCTTCGTCATGGACACCGCCGAGCACGCTTCGGAACAGGCGCTGGCGGACGCGGCCCTGGCCCTGGTCGACGAGCCCCGTCGGGTGCTCGTCGGCGGGCTCGGCCTGGGCTTCACGTTGCAGCGGGTGCTGGGCGACCGCCGGGTCGACCGGGTGGATGTCGTCGAGATCGAGCCGGCGCTCGTGGAGTGGATGCGCGACGGCACCATCCCGCACGGCCGCCGGCTGCTCGCCGACGACCGGGCGCACGTGGTCGTCGCGGACCTCGCCCAGGCGGTCACCGAGGCCCCGGAGTCGACGTACGACGTGATGCTGCTCGACGTCGACAACGGCCCGGGCCAGCTCGTCCACGACGCCAACGCCCGGCTGTACGGCGAGACGTTCCTGGGGACGGCTCGCGACCGGCTCACACCCGGTGGTGTGCTCGTGGTCTGGTCCGCCGAGCGGTCGCCGACGCTCGCCTGGACGCTGCGTTCGGTGTTCGGCGACGTCGAGGAGCAGGGTCACGAGGTCCGGCTCCAGCAGCGCGACGAGCACTACTGGCTCTACGCCGCTCGCCGCGTAGCCTCGGAAGCATGAGCGGAGACATGCGGATCGAGCACGACTCCATGGGCGAGGTCGAGGTGCCCGCCGAGGCGCTGTGGCGGGCGCAGACGCAGCGCGCGGTCCAGAACTTCCCGATCAGCGGGCGGCCACTGCCACCGGACCTCATCCACGCCCTCGCCCGGATCAAGGGCGCCGCCGCCCGTGCCAACGCCGACCTCGACGTCATCTCTCCCCAGCAGCGCGACGCGATCGTGGCGGCCGTCGCCGACATCGTCGCGGGCCAGCACGACGACCAGTTCCCCATCGACGTCTTCCAGACCGGCTCCGGCACGAGCACCAACATGAACGTGAACGAGGTGATCTCCTCGCTCACCGCTCGGGCCGGCGTCGAGTGCCACCCCAACGACGTGGTGAACGCCAGCCAGTCCTCCAACGACACCTTCCCCAGCGCCATGCACGTGGCCGTCGTGCTCGGCAGCACCGACCTCCAGGACGCGACCGCCGTGCTCCACGACGCGTTGACCCGCAAATCGCAGGAGTACGCCGACGCGGTGAAGTCGGGACGGACCCACCTGATGGATGCGACGCCCGTCACTCTCGGCCAGGAGCTCGGTGGGTACGCCGCCACCGTGGCCGGCGCGCGCGACCGCCTCGCGACCGCCGTCCGTCCGGTGCGCGAGCTCGCGCTGGGCGGCACCGCCGTCGGCACCGGCATCAACACGCCGCCGGCGTTCGCGGAGACCGCGATCGGCTACCTCAACAACGACACCGGCGAGGAGTTCGTGGAGGCGCCCGACCACTTCGAGGCGCAGGGCACCCAGGACTCCCTGGTGGCCTACAGCGGCGCGCTCCGGACGTACGCCGTGGGGTTGGTGAAGATCTGCAACGACCTGCGGTGGATGGGAAGCGGACCCACGGCCGGCCTCGCGGAGATCCACCTCCAGGACCTCCAGCCCGGGTCGAGCATCATGCCCGGCAAGGTCAACCCGGTGATTCCGGAGGCGACCCTCCAGGTCTGCGCCCAGGTGATCGGCAACGACGCGGCGGTCACGTTCGCCGGCGCGTCCGGCAGCTTCGAGCTGAACGTCATGCTGCCGGTCATCGCCCGCAACGTGCTGGAGTCGATGGAGCTGCTCGCGAACGCCTCGCGGCTGCTGGCCACCTGCGTCGACGGCATCACCGCGAACCGTGACCGGATGCGCGCCTACGCCGAGTCGTCGCCCAGCATCGTGACCCCGCTCAACAAGTACATCGGCTACGAGGCCGCGGCGAAGGTCGCCAAGCGGGCCCTGGCAGAGGGCGCCACCATCCGGCAGACGGTGATCGACCTCGGCTACGTCGAACGCGGCGAGATCACCGAGGAGCAGCTCGACGAGGCGCTCGACGTGGAGCGGATGACCCGCCCGTGAGCCCGAGCGGCGGCGACCGCACGACCTATGTCATCACCGGCGGCTCCGACGGGATCGGCCTCGAGTGCGCCAGCCGGCTCGCCCGGGACGAGCCGGACTGCCGGATCGTCATCGTCGGCCGCGACCCGCGGCGTACCGCCGCGGCCGTCGGCCGCCTCCGGGCCGAGTCACCGCAGTGCGCGAGCGACTCGCTGCTGTGCGACTTCGCCGACCTGGGCGCCGTACGCCGCCTGGCGGAGGACCTCCTCCGGACCTGTCCGCGGATCGACGTGCTCGTCAACAACGCCGGCACGGTCTTCGCCCGGCGCACCCTGACCGCTGACGGCGTCGAGGCGACGTTCGCGGTGAACCACCTGGCCGGCTTCCTGCTGACCGAGCTCCTGCTCGACCGCATCCGCGAGAGCGCCCCGGCCCGGATCGTCTTCACGTCCTCGGCCGCGCACTACTCGGCGACCCTCGACCTCGACGACGTCGGCTTCGAGCACGGGTACTCGATCATGCGCGCCTACGGCCGCTCCAAGCTCGCCAACGTCCTCACCGCCCGACACCTCGCGCGTCGGCTGGATGGCTCCGACGTGACCGTGAACGCGGTGCACCCCGGCGCCATCTCGACGAACATCTGGAGCGGCGCGCCGTGGTTCGCCCGGCCGGTGCTCGCGCTCGCCAAGCGGCGGATGGAGAGGCCTGAGGTCGGCGGGGCGCGACTCGCGTACCTCGCTGCCAGTCCCGAGGTGGAGGGAGCGACGGGTGGCTACTACGACCGCAACCGGCCGCGTGACCCGTCGCCCACGGCCCGGGACGACGCCCTCGGCGACCGGCTGTACGAGCTCAGCACCGATCTCGTAGGCCTGGCCGGCACCACGGCGTAGGGACCGCGGTGCCGGCCAGGCGTTTCGAGGCCGGGGTAGGCGTCAGGTGTCAGCCCTTGGTCAGCGTCGTCGTCCGCACCTTCACCGCAGAGTGGTTGCCGACGCGGTCGGTGGCGCGGACCTTGAGGACGAGCGTCCCCTTCTTGAGCTTGGCGAGCTTCGCGGTCCAGCGGTGCTGGGCGTCGGTCGGGCGGTGGAACGCCTTGGCCGACTTGTAGGCCTTCGCCTTGGTCGCCGCTTTGACCCAGACGTGGGTCGTGGCGTTGTAGCCGTACCAGGCGCTCCCGCGCTTCTCGACCGCCTTCATCCACACCGACTTCACGCCGGTCTCGGCGTCGACGGCCCGGCCGTGCACGGTCTTCCACGCCTTCACCGAGTGCTTCGGCTTCGACACCGCGACCTTGACGGTCGGACCCACCTTGTCGGCGCTGACCACGACCTTCGAGGTCGGGAACGCGGCGGAGTTGCCCGCCTCGTCGGTCAGCGTCACGACCGGGGTGTACTCGCCGGCCGCGGCGTACGTGTGGGTCGCGGCGCCGGTCCCCGTCCAGGCCGAGGTCGTCCCGTCGCCCCAGGCGACCGAGCGGGTGATGAGGTCGTTGGGCGTCCAGTTGTCGTCGATGGCCGACTGCGAGACGGTCACCGTGGTGAAGGCCGCCCATGCCGTGGTGGTCTGGTTCGCGAACGTACCGGTCGGCGCCTCGTCGTCGTTGATCACGATCGCGTCCACGTCGACGACGGTCTTGTTGCCGGCGGCGTCCTCGAGGGTGACCGTCGGGACGTAGCGCGCCTCTGTCTTGGCGTAGGTGTGCGTCAGCGTGGCGCCGGTGGTCCAGCTCACGGTGGCCGGGTCCAGCGGGTCGTTCCAGTCGACCTTGCGGGTGACCGCGGTGGTCGGCAGGTTGTCGGTCAGCGACTGCTGCGTGATCGTCGCCTCGCCGGTGTTGTTGTCCCAAGCGGACGTGTAGCTGCCCCGCGGCGCGACCTTGTCCGGCAGCGGAACCGTGACCTTGGCGATCCGTCCCGGCTTCTTCCCGACGACACCGCGGACTTGGAGCGTGGCGCTACCCGGCAGCGTGGTGAAGTGCGGTGACCAGCTGGTCGCGGTCACGGTGCCCGAGGCCAGCGTCGTGTTGCCCTTGGTCAGTGACACGCGGTACGACGTGGCGTTCGGCACGGCGTTCCAGGTCGTGGTGACGTCGTAGCTGCCGTCCTGGTGGCCGTCCACCTGGGCCTGGACGTTGGTCGGTGCTGGTGCCGGCTTGGCCGCCGAAGCAGGCGAAGCGGCGAACCCGACCACGACGAGCGCCGAGGCGGCGACGTACGCGGGCAGGCGAAGTACTCGAGACGTGAGCATGTAAGGATCCCCCTGGATCTGGTCTCTCTCCCCCGAAGAAGAGATCAGGCGCTCCAGTCCCCTACCGGAGCGATCCGGGCAACGGCCGGACAGACGCATTGAACGTCAGGACACGCGACCGCCGTGGGAGAACCGCCGAATTCTTCAGTAAAACAGGGGTTGACCGACAAGATGCACACGGTCGGTCAGCCGGGCGCCACCCCGGATGACTAGACCGTCAGTACCAGCCGTGGCTCTGCTTGAACCCCCACGCACCGCACGGCGAGCCGTAGCGGTCGCGGATGTAGCCGAGTCCCCACTCGATCTGGGTGGCCGGGTTGGTCCGCCAGTCGGCGCCGGCCGAGACCATCTTCGACCCGGGCAACGCCTGCGGGATGCCGTAGGCACCGGACGACGGGTTGGCGGCGTTCACGCGCCAGCCACTCTCGCCCGCCCAGAGCGGGACCAGGCACGACATCTGGGAGTTGTCGAATCCGAACGTCGGGAGGAGTGCCGCGGCGATCGCCTGCGGGTCGCCGGCCGACAGCGACTCCTGTCCACCGACGGCGGGACCGCCGGACAGCCCGAGGGCGGCGGCCTTCATCGGGTCGCGGTCCTGGCGGCGGTCGACGGACGGCTGGGTGCGGTCGGACGACCGGGACACGACCGCGTCGCGTCGCTGCACGTCAGCGGTGGGGTTGTCCGCGGAATCGGTCGACGACACCGGCGACAACGAGTCGGCGAGGTTCACCGGAGCTCCCGGCGACTGGACCACACCGGTCACCACCGCGACCCCGGTCGCGGCCGCGGCGAGCCCGCCGAGGGTGACCGAGGTGCGCAGCGCCGTGCGCGCCGGGCGCCGTTTGGCACCCAGGTGTCGCGGGCCGGACAGGGCTGCGGGCTGGGTGGGTACGGGGGCAGCGCGGTGCTTGGGCACGTACTGCTGAGGTGACGGTGACGGCACAGGAGCATTCGGGGTAGACGACTCGGGTGCGCCCGCCACCGACTGGGTCCGAAGACCCACCCCCTTCGGCGGAGGACTGTCGCCCACCTTGCATGAGTTGGGAGGGCCGTGCAAACCGAACGGCCCAGAAACTGGTGGAAATCTGGACCAGTTCGCGACACACGAGTCTCGTGAGTCACAGACATCACGTCCGACACATCCTTAGGGCGCTCTTGATCACGGACCGGTCACGACCGACGCCCTCCCCTGGCCCGTCCGGATGGTCCGAAACGGGGTAGTCCCTGACAATCCGGCCCTGACAATCCGGCCCTGTGGCGGAGCCAGGGAGGCCCGGATTGTCAGGGACTACCGAGAACGCGGCTCAGAGGGTCACGTCCTCCAGCATCTCGGTGACCAGGGCGGCGATCGGGGAACGCTCGGAACGAGTCAGCGTGACATGGGCGAACAAGGGGTGGCCCTTGAGCTTCTCGACGACTGCGACGACTCCGTCGTGCCGGCCGACTCGCAGGTTGTCGCGCTGGGCGACGTCGTGGGTGAGCACGACCTTGGAGTTGGCGCCGATCCGGGAGAGCACGGTCAGCAGGACGTTGCGCTCCAGCGACTGGGCCTCGTCCACGACCACGAACGCGTCGTGCAGCGACCGCCCGCGGATGTGGGTCAGGGGCAGCACCTCGAGCATCCCGCGGTCGAGCACCTCGTCGATCACGTCGCGCGAGGTGATCGCGCCGAGCGTGTCGAAGACCGCCTGGGCCCAGGGCGACATCTTCTCCGACTCCGACCCCGGCAGGTAGCCGAGCTCCTGACCGCCGACGGCGAAGAGCGGACGGAAGACCACGACCTTCTGGTGCTGACGGCGCTCGAGCACGGCCTCGAGGCCCGCACACAGCGCCATCGCCGACTTGCCGGTGCCCGCCCGTCCGCCCAGGGAGACGATGCCGACCTCGGGGTCGAGGAGCATCTCCAGCGCGATGCGCTGCTCGGCCGAACGCCCGTGGATGCCGAACGCCTCACGGTCACCGCGCACGAGGTGCACCTGCTTGTCCGGGCCCACCCGACCGAGGGCGGTGCCGCGCTCGGAGAGCAGCACGAGACCGGTGTGGCACGGCAGGTCCCGGGCCGGCTCGACGTCGGCCCATCCCGCGTCGTACAGCTCGTCGAGCACGGACGCCGCGACCTCGAGCTCGGCCATCCCGCTGTAGCCCGGGTCGGAGTCGCCGATGCCCTCGGCGTGGTACTCCTCGGCGCGCAGCCCGACGGCGGACGCCTTGATCCGCATCGGGAGGTCCTTGGACACCAGCGTGACGTCGTGCTGCTCGTTGGCGAGGTTGCGCGCGACCGCCAGGATCCGGGTGTCGTTGTCACCGAGCCGGAAGCCCGACGGCAACGACTCGGCGTCGGTGTGGTTGAGCTCCACGCGGATGGTGCCGCCGTCCTCGCCGACCGGGACCGCCTCATCGAGGCGGCCATGGGTCACCCGCAGCTCGTCGAGCGCGCGCAGCGCGGTGCGGGCGAAGAACCCGAGCTCGGGATGGTGGCGCTTGGCCTCGAGCTCGGTGATGACGACGACAGGGAGGACGACCTCGTGCTCGGCGAACCTGCGCATCGCGCCCGGGTCGGCCAGCAGCACGCTGGTGTCGAGGACGAACGTGCGTACCGGCGGCTTGCCGCCCGTGGCGCGCGTGGTGGTCCTCCGTGTCCCCTGCTTGGCCTGCGGCACCAGACACCCCTCACCAGACCGCGCGGGCACTCCTCGCCCGGTCCTGTTCTCCCTCTACGTGGCGGACCGGGAAGGATCCGGAAGGTCGGAGTGCCGACCCCCTGGGCTCGGCTCGGCCGCCGAGCCGCGTGGCGGTCTCCGCCACGCTCTGGTCGTGATGTCGCACGAACGGGCCTCCCGATGCGGAGTGCTTCTGCGAGCCCTCCGATGTCTGCGAACGTACGCTCCTCGTCGGCGTACATCCGTGCGACACGCGCGGACGCGGGGTGAACAGTGACGCGGCGCGGACAGGCTCAGGAAGCGCCCTTCGAGACGCTCGCCGGCGCTCGCTGCTCAGGAACCGTACCGACGGTCGCGCTGGGCGTAGGCGCGGATGGCCCGCAGGAAGTCGACCTTGCGGAAGTCGGGCCAGTAGGCCTCGCAGAAGTAGAACTCACTCTGCGCGCTCTGCCACAGCAGGAAGCCGCCGAGCCGCTGCTCGCCGGATGTCCGGATCACCAGGTCGGGGTCGGGCTGCCCCTTGGTGTAGAGGTGCTCGGCGATGTGGTCGACGTCGATGACCTCGGCCAGCTCCTCGAGGCTGGTGCCGCGCTCGGCATGCTCCTGGAGCAGCGAGCGCACGGCGTCGGCGATCTCGCGCCGGCCGCCGTACGGGACGGCGACGTTCACGAGAAGGCCGTCGACGTCGCGCGTGGCCTCCTCCGCCTCCTTGAGCCGCGTGGCGAGCGCGGCCGGGAGCAGGTCCAGCGCGCCGACCGGGTGCAGGCGCCAGCGACGCTGCTCGGCGAGTTGCTCGACCGCGTCGCCGATCACGGTCAGCAGGCCTTCGAGCTGCTCGGGCGGGCGGTTGAGGTTGTCGGTCGAGAGCAGCCACAGGGTCACGACCCGGACGCCGACCTCCTCGCTCCACTCCAGCAGTGGCTCGATGTTGGCCGCACCCGCGCGATAGCCGTGCGTGCTGTCACCGCCGACCCCTCGCGCCCACCTGCGGTTGCCGTCGAGCATCACGCCGATGTGCTGCGGGATGCGGTCCTTCGGCAGCGCCTTGACCATGCGCGCCTCGTAGGCCGGGTAGAAGAGACGACGCACTCGCTCCTTGAGCTCCGGGACCGTCGCCATTCCTCGATGGTAACTGCGCAGCTGTCTCCGCGAAGGCACTACTGGATCACCGGCGCGCGGGTACGGTCTCCTCATGAACGACCCCGTCGGCGCCCGCCTCGACTCGTTCGCTGGCCACGTCGCCGAGGGTCTCGCCGAGATCAAGCCACGGTTGCGCGGGTGGCTGCACCTCGCGTCCGCGCCGCTGACCCTGGCCGCCGGCATCGTCCTGGTCGCGCTCTCGCCGACGGCGGAGACCCGCGTCGGGTCAGCCGTGTACGCCGCATCCGCGGTGCTGCTGTTCACGGTCTCGGCGATCTACCACCGAGGGCGGTGGTCGCCTCGCGTCGGAGGCATCCTGCAGCGCTTCGACCACGCCAACATCTTCCTGCTCATCGCGGGGACGTACACGCCGTTCTCGCTGCTGCTCCTGCGCGGCGTCGACCGCGTGGTGATGCTCTCGGTCATCTGGGCCGGTGCGCTGCTGGGCGTCGGCTTCCGGGTGCTGTGGCTCGGCGCACCCCGCTGGCTCTACACCCCGATCTACATCGCGCTGGGCTGGGCCGCGGTGTTCTTCCTGCCACAGCTCGCCGCCGGCTCCGAGCGGCTCGGCGTCACCCTCGGCGTCGTCGTGCTCGCCCTGGTGCTCATCGGCGGTGCCTTCTACACGCTGGGCGGCGTCGTGTACGGCTTCAAGAAGCCGGACCCGTGGCCGCAGTGGTTCGGTTTCCACGAGGTCTTCCACACGCTGACGATCCTCGCGTTCATCACGCACTACGTCGGGGTCTCGATCGCGACGTACTCCTTGCGCTGATCGCCGAGTCGTCAGATGACGACTCGGCGGGATTTCGGCGTACACATGCGCCGACTCGGCGTGAGTCGAGTCACGATCGGTCTGATCGCGGAACATCTGGGCGGGGCCTTTCGTCACACTCCTCGTGGCTGATCAGAACACCCACTCCTTGAACTACCCGACCGTCGTCGCCGGCGCGGTGGCGGCGGCGACCGCGACCGCGCTCTCCAGCCAGCTCGACCTGCTGGGCACGATCCTCGGTGCGGCCATCGCGAGCGTGATCAGCGCGATCGTGACCAACGCCCTCGGCGGCTGGATCGCCCACCTGCACGGGGCCAGCCGCGACCGGGACCCGGTGCCGTTCCAGCGGCTCCTGGTCGGCACTGTCGCGATCGTGCTGGTGGTGCTGGCGTTCCACACCGGCCTCGACCTGCTCACCCGCGGGGTCCCAGCCGACAGCTTCGCAGGTCGTTTGATCGCGCAGACCGGCCTGCGCTGAGCCGGCCCGGCAGCGAGCTCAGGCCGTCGGGAGCATGACCGTGAACGTCGATCCCTGGCCCTGCTCGGACTCGACGCTGATCGTCCCGCCGAGTCGGGTCACGATCCGCTGACTGATCGCGAGACCGATGCCGGAGCCGGGAAGCTCCTCCATGCGGGAGTCGGGCGAGCGCTGCCCGAGGTCGAAGATCGTGGCGAGCCGGCCCTCGGGGATGCCGATGCCCTCGTCGGTACAGCGGAACTCGACGACGTCACCGGTCCGGCCGAGGGAGAGCGTGACTCGCCCCCGCGGGAGACTGAACTTCACGGCGTTGCCGACGAGGTTGGCGAACACCCGGGCGAGGGCGGTCGCGTCGACCAGGACCCACAGCTCCTCGGGTGCCTCGATGTCGAAGGTGACCCCGCGCAACGCGGCCTCCGTCTCGGCGTGCGCGCACGCGTCGCGGACCAAAGACACCAGATCGATTTCAGCGCGCGTGTCGGCGTCATCCTCGGCGCGCGCCATCGCGAGCAGGTCGTCCACGAGGCCGGCCAGCCGGTCGGCGCTGCGGCGGATCGCACCCACCGGGTGGGATCCCGCCTCCGCCAGCCGCTTGTCGGACTCCAGCAGCTCGGTGTTGAGCGCGATCGCGGTCAACGGCGTCTTCAGGTCGTGGGTGATCGAGGCGACGAGGTCTCGCCGGTACTCGTCGAGGCGCCGCAGCTCCTTCACCGACTCGTGGTCGCGCTGGCGGAGCAGGACCTGGTCGGCCATGGTCCCCAGCCGCCGCCCGAGGGCCACGAGTGCCTCGCGCTCGTCCTCGCTCCAGATGTCGTCGTCGGCGCCACGCAGCACCAGAAGGGCGCCGCGGCCGCCGGCGCCGTCCCCGATCGGGGTCGTCAGCACCTGCTCCAGCTCGGCGACGCCGGCCAGGCGCTGGAGCACCGGGTCGTCGGCACCGGACAGAGCGGTCCGATCCCGCAGGCAGCGGGCCATCATCGGCTGGAGGAGGGCGCACACGACGTGGGCTTGCAGCCGCTCGCCGAGCTCGACGGGGTACGACGACGCCTCGGCCGGCACGCCCGGCTCGAGCTCGGTGCAGACCCAGGCCGCGCGGGCCCGCATCATCGTGCGGAGACCGGCCGAGACCGCGTCGAGCAGGGTGGTCATGTCGTCGGCGGACGCCGCGTCGCTCAAGATCGCCTGGGCGGCGTCGGACAGCTGGAGGCGCCGGGTGAGGACCGCCTGGTCGCGCAGCGCGACGAGGGCGAGCCGGGCCTGGTCGGCGTACAGCTCGACGAGCTCGCACGTACCCGGCGAGGGGTGCGTGGTCTCGACGGGTCCCTCGGTGGCGAGGACGCCGACGAGCTCGGCCTCCGGCGTGCGCAGCGGCGCGATCAGCAGCCCGAGGTGATCGCTGACGTAGCGCTGGGTCTCCGGCGTGCTGTCGGGCACCTCGACGTAGGACACGGCGCGGTGCTTGGTCGCCCGGAGCCGACCGACCTCCTCGGCGCGGCCGAGCAGGAGGTCGAGGTCCGATCGCCGCCAGCGCAGGCCGCGGACGATGCCCTCGGACGGTTCGCCCACGACGGTCATCACCTCGAGCCACTCGTCGTCGACGACCCGGCTGACGATCGCGGCTCGGGCGTCGACGACGTCGCGGACGGACCGCGCGATGCGCACCACGTCGTCCTCGAGGTGCCGGTCTGTCGGCACCCCACCCTGCGACGGGTGTGCTCCACCCGCGGCTGTGTCCCCCACGCCGCTCCTCGTCGGTCCCGCCGCGCCCCCCCAGGCCGCGGTCGGGTGAAGACTAAGTGAGCCTCAAGCAGGGGTCGAGATTTTGCCAGGCGAAACGACCGGACGGTCACAAACGTTGCCACGGCACACGTACGCCGCCGGCTCGCCGCCCACGGCATCTCGCCCGGCGAGCAGGAGCACCTTCTCGTTCGCGCCGTCCGAGACGGCCACGACGGCGCCCGGCCAGCGGCGGGCCTGACGCTCGAGGTCGTCCCGGGCGGCGCCCCGCGGACCGACCACCGCGATCTCGGGTGCGCCGTCCACCACGGCCTGGGCCGCCGCCAGCGACCAGCCCGCGAAGCGAGGTGCGCGGCGAGCGAGGTCGGCCACGCCGGCCAGACCCTCGTCCGCGGCGTCGCGCCAGCGGCCATCGCCGGTCAGGGCGTACGCCGCGAGCATGGCGTGGATCGTCGCCGACGTGCCGGAGGGGCTGGCGTTGTCACCGGGGTCGCGCGGGCGTGCGACCAGTCGCTCACCGTCGTCCGGGGTGTCGAAGAACCCGCCGTCGGGCGCGCGGAAGTGGGTGAGCGCCGCGTCGAGCAGGTCGAGCCCGCGGGCCAGCCAGCGCTCGTCACCGGTCGCGCCGCACAGGGAGAGGAAGCCGCCCGCGACAGCACCGTGGTCCTCGAGAACCCCCACCGGGGTGCCGACCCGGCCGTCGCGTGAGACCCGTCGGAGGCGGCCGTCGACGAGGTGGGTGTCCGCGAGCAGGTGCCCTGCGGCCAGCGCCGCGTCGACGTAGTCCTCGCGGCCGAGCAGGCGTCCCGCGTCGACCAGCCCGGAGATGGCCAGACCGTTCCAGGCGGCGACGACCTTGTCGTCGCGTGCCGGCCGGACCCGTTGCTCCCGCGCGGCGAGCAGGCGCCGGCGTACGTCGTCGAAGCGGTCGCGGTCGTCCGGGTCGCGCAGGAGCTGCAGCGTCGAGGTGCCGCGCTCGAAGGTGCCGGTCACCTCGAAGATCTCGGTCGCCCAGCGCCCGTCCTCGTCGCCGAGGACGTCGACCAGCTGCTGCGGCGTCCAGACGTAGAAGCGTCCCTCCTCGCCATCGCTGTCGGCGTCCAGCGCCGAGGCGAACCCGCCCTCGGCGGTGCCCAGCTCGCGGATCATCCAGTCCGCGGCCTCGACCGCCACCCGGTCGCCGAGCTCGGTGCCCCATCGGGCGTAGAGGCCGACCAGCTGGGCGTTGTCGTAGAGCATCTTCTCGAAGTGCGGCACCACCCAGCCGGCGTCGACGCTGTAGCGGGCGAAGCCGCCGGCGAGCTGGTCGTGGATGCCACCGCGGGCCATCGCCTCGAGCGTGCGGTCGATCATCCGGCGTGCCTCGGGGTCGCCGGGTCGCCGACGCAGGAACTCCAGGACCATCGACGGTGGGAACTTCGGAGCGCCACCGAACCCGCCGTGCCGCTCGTCGAAGTCCGCGGCCAGGGCCGCGACTGCCGCCTCGAGGTCGTCGGCGGTGAGCGCGTCGCCGCCCAGGGTCACCTCGCGCGCCAGGTGGTCGCGCACCGTCGTCGCCGCGCGGCGTACGTCGTCCGGCTTGTCGCGCCAGGCCTCGCTGAGGGCGGTCAGCACCTGGCGAAGCGCCGGCTGGCCGCCACGCGGCCGGTCGGGGAAGTAGGTGCCGGCGAAGAACGGGCTGCCGTCGTGGTCGAGCACCACGGTCATCGGCCACCCACCGTGCCCGGTCATCGCGACGGTGGCCTCCATGTAGACCGCGTCGACGTCCGGCCGCTCCTCGCGGTCGACCTTGACGCACACGAAGTCGCGGTTGAGCTGCGCCGCGGTCTCCTCGTCCTCGAACGACTCGTGCGCCATCACGTGGCACCAGTGGCACGCGGCGTACCCGACGGACAGCAAGATCGGCGCATCACGGCGCCTGGCCTCCTCGAACGCTTCGGGTCCCCACTCCCACCAATCGACCGGATTTTCCGCGTGTTGGAGCAGGTACGGGCTCGTCGCGTCTGCGAGGCGGTTGGCCATACCTGTGACTCCTCAGCAGTGGCACGTGCATCACTTCTCCCTCACGTGATGCACGAGAGTGATGCATGAATCCAGCGTCCGATGGCTCCTCCAGCGTAGGAGGTCTCGTGGCGACGCGTTCTTAGCCGAAGCTGCTCGCACAGGGCAAGCCGCGCACTCTCGGCGGCAGCACGCGGCCATGGCGCGTCCGGCTCTACGCGCCATCGCCGCTCCATGTTCGTCATGACGCCACCCGACTCCGACGCGGCATCGTGCCGACCAGGGCGATCCCGTCGCGGAGGATCTCGGACACGACCGGCTCCCGGTCCTCTGGAGCGAGCTTGAAGTGGTCGCCGGTCAGGTGCAGGACGTCGCAGCCATTGCCGAGGCGCTCTTGGACAGCCTGTTGCAGTTCGACCCGACCGTCCCACGTCGCGGGGGCGATCACGGCGAGGTCGACGTCGCTGTCTGCGTGGGCGTCGCCGCGAGCAACTGATCCGAACACGATGACGGCTTCGACGTCTCGCACGGTCTCCTCCACGACGCGGGTCAGCATCTCGATCGGGCTGGCCAAGGATCGCAATGGGGCGATGGCTGCATGGCCTTCGTTGATGCGGTGCACACCGGCACGCCCGATGGTCTCCGTCGTGATCAGCCCCAGCCGATCCAGGTTTCGCAGCGCCTGCTGCACGGCACCCAGACTGTGACGATCCGCGACCAACGCGTGCACCCGCCGTCCGGTGAGGGGCGCGCCAGTGCGAAGCAGCACGGCGAGCGCCGCACCGCGTGCTCCAGGCATCAATCCGCCGAAGGGTTCACCGAAGTCCATATGAACAAATTACTGCTCATATGAGCAGAGATCTGGTCAAGGGCCAAGCGCGGACTCCTGCAAAAGGTCGACCGGAACGTCTGCAATCGTCAACTCAAGGCCCGGGTGAGTACGAGGGAGGCAGCCCCTCTTTGGTGGCACCCGAACCCTGAGGGTCGTCGACCTGCTCCGGAGAATCGGGCGACATCCGTCGACCCCGCTGACCGAGCTGCACTGATCTATTGCCACCCAGATGTCTTCAGCAGCTGGTTTCAGTAGGTCTACCGGCAGGATTGACGCCGTGAGCGATCTGCAAGCCGAGCTGCAAAGTCTGCGGGCCGAAAACGCGCGCCTGCGCAAGCTCCTCAAGCTGACTGACGCTGAGGCCGCTCCAGCTCATGGCACCCAGGCAGCGTGGTTCGACAAGGCACCGGGTCCGGTGGACGGGCGTTCCTCCTCGCGAGCCAAGGTCGAGT
>DASSTL010000040.1:0-38173 GCA_035707985.1 Nocardioides sp.
ACCGTCATCGGCTGGGGCCTGGTCGTCGAGCCGTACGGCTCCAAGGGGCTGGGATGGCTCGGCTACTTCCTGGACAAGAACAGCGACTGGGCCGGCGCGGGCCTCGGCGTACCGCTGGCGCTCGCCCTCGGCTTCCTCGGCTACCTGGCCCTCGGCACTGCTCGGGTGCGCGCCCACGAGCGCCGCCCCTAGCTCGCCGAGTCGTCATATGACGACTCGGCGACTTCTGGGCGTCCATTTGCGCCGACTCGGCGGGATCTGGGTGTCACTTTGCGCCGACTCGGCGTTGGTTCAGAGGGTTTGTCGCTCGGCGGCGATCGTGGTGTCGTCGCCGTGGCCGGTGTGGACGACCGTGTCGTCCGGCAGGGTGAGCAGACGGCTGCGGATCGAGGAGACGATGAGGTCGGCGTCGCTGTAGGACCGGCCGGTGGCGCCGGGTCCGCCGTTGAACAGGGTGTCTCCGGTGAACACGCAACCGAGGTCGTCCGAGAGCAGGCACACCGAGCCCGGTGAGTGACCGGGCGTGTGCAGCACCGTCAACGCGGAGCCGGCGACGGGGACCTCGAAACCGTCGGAGAGGTCGACGTCCCAGAGCAGGTCGGGGTGGGTCAGCTCCCAGAGCGGGCGGTCGTCGGGGTGCAGCAGGATCGGCGCCTGCACGGCCTCGCGCAGCGCCGGGGCGACCCGCACGTGGTCGTCGTGCGCGTGGGTGCACACGATCGACCGGACGCGTCGCTCGCCGACCACCGCCAGGATGTCGTCGACCGAGTGCGGCGCGTCGATCACGACGCACTCGTCGTCGTCGCCCACCACCCAGATGTTGTTGTCGACGTCGTACGTCGCGCCGTCGAGGCTGAACGTCCCGCTGCTGACCGCGTGGTCCAGACGCATCAGAAGATCACGACGCTACGAAGGACGTCGCCGTGGTGCATCTTCTCGAACGCCGCCTCGACGTCACCCAGTCCGATCTCCTCGGACACGAACGCGTCGAGATCGAGGCGGCCCTGCTGGTAGAGCGACACCAGCATCGGGAAGTCGCGGGAGGGGAGACAGTCGCCGTACCACGACGACTTGAGCGCGCCGCCGCGCCCGAAGACGTCGATCAGCGGGATGTCCGGGACCTTCATGTCCGGCGTCGGGACGCCGACGAGGACCAGGGTGCCGGCCAGGTCGCGGGCGTAGAACGCCTGCTTCCAGGTCTCCGGCCGGCCGACCGCCTCGATCACGACGTCGGCGCCGTTGCCGCCGGTGAGCTCCTGGATGCCCGCGACCGGGTCGGCGTTCGTGCTGTTGATGGTGTGGGTGGCGCCCATCTTCTTGGCGCTTTCGAGCTTCCGGTCGTCGATGTCGACGGCGATGATCGTGTCGGCCCCGGCGAGCACCGATCCGGCGATCGCGGCCACGCCCACGCCACCGCAGCCGATCACCGCGACGCTCTTGCCCCGCGTGACGTTGCCGGTGTTGATGGCCGCGCCGAGCCCCGCCATCACCCCGCAGCCGAGCAGGCCCACGGCGGCCGGGCGAGCCGACGGGTCGACCTTGGTGCACTGGCCGGCAGCGACCAGCGTCTTCTCGGCGAAGGCTCCGATGCCGAGCGCGGGCGACAGCTCAGTGCCGTCGGCGAGGGTCATCTTCTGGGTGGCGTTGTGGGTGGCGAAGCAGTACCACGGCTCGCCGCGGTTGCAGGCGCGGCAGTTGCCGCACACGGCCCGCCAGTTGAGGACCACGAAGTCGCCCGGCGCGACCGACGTGACCCCGTCGCCGACGGCCTCGACGACTCCCGCAGCCTCGTGCCCGAGCAGGAACGGGAAGTCGTTGTTGATCCCACCTTCGCGGTAGTGGAGGTCGGTGTGGCAGACCCGCACGCCTGGACCTGCACCAGCGCCTCTCCGGGCCCGGGGTCGGGGACGTTGATCGTCTCGATGCTGACCGGCTCGCCCAACGCGCGGGCGACGACTGCCTGGACCTGGTGCATGCGGTGCTCTCCCTCGAACGACGGTTCAGCGGCGGTGCCGGAATCCTATGAGGGGAGGCCCGTACGACAACTTTCAACCTCCCCCGGCGGTCCCAACGCCATGAGGTCGCTCCTGTCACGTCCCTGGCCCGTTGCCGCGCTGGCGACCGTCCTGCTCGCGGCGCCCGGCGCGTCGTACGCCGCGGTGCGGTCGCACACCCACGACGAACTCGTGGCCCACACGCGGGCGGTCCCGCAGAGCGTCCCGTTCCCGACGTCCGGGCTGCCGGTGGGGCCGCCTCCGGCGATCCCGTACGCCTTCGCCTCGGAGCCGGCGTTCGGAGAGGGCGACTGGCAGCTGCGTCGGCCGGACGGCACGTCACTCGAGCTGCCACGCCTCACGTGGTCCGCCTGGGCCCCGATGGGCGAGGGCGCCATCGGCATGGCGGGGACCGAGGCCGGGCCGGAGCTGCAGCTCGTGTCCGACACCGGTGAGGTGACGGGCCGGATGGTGAACCACTTCGGGCTCGAGGTCTCCCCCGATCACGAGATCGTCGGGTGGCTGGGCGACCGCGGCCGCGTGCACGTCGTCGAGGGCGAGGGGACCCGTCGCTTCGCGATGCCACGGGTCAGGCACGGCCTCGGCCTGTCGGCGATCTGGGGCGAGGCGACCTGCCAGGAGCAGTTCCCCGAGGGTGGCGGCTGCTCCGTCTTCGTCCAACGGCGCCGGCACGTGTGGGTCTCCACGTCGCACGGCATCGTGACCCGCGTCGGGCCGATGCTGCGGGTCGCCGACGTCAACCAGGACGGCCGGGTGATCGGCCTGGTGTCGCGGCGTACCGCAGACCGACGTGCGTGCTGGGGCGCGTTCGGGCCGAACGGCCACCTCGGCTTCCGGACCTGCCGCTACTACCTGGACGCCTTCTCGCCGAACGGCCACCGGGTGCTCGCCGAGCGGTCGGGGACGCGGCTCGGGAGCGTGCGCCGGTTCGCGGTCCTGAGCCGCACCGGACGCGTCGTCTCGGCGTGGACCTTCGACCCGTCCCCCGACCGCACCCTGACCCAGCTCACCTGGGAGGACTCCCGACACCTGCTCGGCGTCCTGCAGGCGCACGGCCGCTGGGGCTTGGTCCGGATCGGCATCGACGGCACCGCCGAGTACGCCGGCCCCACGGTGCCGGCGACCGACGAGTTCACGCCGTTCAGCCTGCCGGTGCGCTGAGCTCCAAGGCTCAGGGGGTCATCTCTGTCAGCATTGCAACCTTCCCGCCCACGCTCGCGTCTTGGTGGCGACGTGAGGAGGGGAGATGGACCGACCGCCCGACGAGCAGACGGGGACGACCGCGGTGGCCGACCGACGAAGCACACGTGACGCGCGAGACGCGGACTTCGCGGCGTACCTCGCCGCACGGCAGCCGAGCCTGCTGCGCACGGCGTACCTGCTGACGGGGAACCGGCACGACGCCGAGGACCTCGTGCAGACCGCCTTCGCCAAGCTCTACCTGTCGTGGGACAAGGTGCGCGACACCGGGTCCATGGACGGCTACGTCCGACGGATCCTGGTCAACGAGCACAACTCGCTGTGGCGCCGCGCCTGGAAACGGCGCGAGCACACAGCCGACGACGCCGTGCTGAGCGCACACGACAAGCCGCACCACGACGCCCATGACGACGGCGTCGGCGCCGCCTTGTGGGAGGTCGTACAGACGCTCCCGCGCAAGGCGCGGGCGGTCGTGGTGCTCCGCTACTACGAGGAGATGAGCGAGGCCGAGACCGCGGCCGTGCTCGGGATCTCCGTCGGGACCGTGAAGTCCCAGACCAGCCGCGCTCTCGCGGCCCTGCGCCAACGCGCACCACAGACCTTGAACCCCCGCGCAAGCGAGGAGGACGACCGATGAACGACCGAGACGACCTGACCCGCACCCTGTCGCGGGAGCTGGCGGACCGTGCCCACGAGATGGACGGGTCGCTGCTGCACCTGGCCGACGTGCAGGGCAAGGCCCGCTCGATCCGGCGCCGGCGTACGGCAACCGCGGTCGCCGGTGTCGCCGCCGCCGCGGCCCTGATCGTGCCGACGGTGTCACTGGCCACCCACACCAACGGGAAGCCCGAGCCGGGTCCGGCGACCAACACCCCGTCACCGACGCAGACGGTGACCGATGACGGCAGCCAGCCGAAGCCCGGCGTCCTGGACGTCTCCGACCTGCCGACCGGCTCGGCGCCGGCGTTCGACTACCTCCAGGACGGCAAGCTCCAGTTCCACGACGGCGGCTCGGGCGAGGTCAACACGACATACTCGCCCAGCCACTTCGTCGCGCTGGACGACGGATCCCGGGTCTGGCAGACGATCAGCGGCCAGGGTGACGCCTACATCGAGATCCAGGACGCCGACGGCACGTTCCACGAGCCGGTGCCCGCCTACGTCGGGCTGAAGGCGAACCGGGAGCACAACACGGCCGGCTGGGTGAGGCCCGACGGCCAGGTCATGGTGTGGTCGGGCCGGGCCACCGAGCCGCGGCCACTGGGCGACCCGGTCCCCGGGAAGCACGACATCCGGATCGCCGCGATCCTGAGCCAGGACTGCACCGACTTCTGCACTGTGTACGTCAACGGGCCGGCAGACGGGGCGAAGATCTGGCAGCCGTACGAGGTCACCGACGACGGCACCACGCCGTACACCGACGGGGGGCTCGTGACGGTCGACGACGTCGCCGGAGGGATGACCGTCGGGAAGACGGAGGTCACCGACTTCGGCTCGTGCTCCGACCTGTTCGGCGGTGGTGAGTTCCAAGGCTTCTCCACCTGCAAGGCGCAGTTCGACTCCTTCTCGCCCGACGGCGCCACCCTGCTGGGTTACCCGCCCTACTTCGACGGGCTCGGCTCGACGTCGATCTCGATGTGGACCGTCACCGGCGACAAGCTCTTCGAACGGAGCGGCACCGTCAAGCACCAGGCGGCCGTCACGAATGCCGTGTGGGAGGACGACACCCACGTGATCGCCGCGATCTACCAGGAGAACACCTGGTCGCTGGTGCGGATCGGGACCGACGGCTCGATGGAGTACGCCGTGCCACCGGTCGAGGCCGCCGACGTCGACAACCCGTTCATCCTGCCGACCGGCGGAGCGCCGTCGGCCGGCTGAGGACCTTGGCGGCTCGGAGTCGTGTCCTTCGCCGGTACCGGAGGGCACGGCTTCGGGCCAGCCTGGAAGGTGTGGGAGCTCCCACACCTCTGCGCGGGCAGGAGGAGTGTCATGAGCAGCCAGCGCTACCTGAAAGATCATCAACCGGCTGGTCCGGAGCAGACGGGACGGCAGCCGACCGAGGCTGACCACGGACCGAACCGCCGATGGTGGGCCGCCGTCCTGGCGGTCGTGGCGGTCCTCGCCGTCGTCGCGGCGGCGTTCATCGTCGGCCGCCTGCGCGGCGACGACGGAGGGAGCACGGGTACGCCGACCACGTCGGTGCCGACCTCGTCGCTGACGACTACGGGCCCGACCTCGTCGACGTCCCCCTCGGGCGGCACGAGCCCGACCACACACCAGCCGCCGCCCGGCGTGCTCGACGTGACGGTCTTGCCGACCGGAGCGGCGCCCGCGATCGGCTACCTCGACCATGGTGTCGCCCGGCTGCCCGACGGGACCTCGGTGCAGCCCGGGACGCAGCATCGCCCGGTGCAGTTCGTCAGCCTCGCCGACGACTCGATCGCCTACCTCACCCAGCGCGGCAGCGCCATGGCCGTCGAGGTGGTGACCGCCGACGGTGTGCACCACGGGCCGTACCGCGCCGGGTACGAGCTGGCCGTCAACGCCGACCACTCGCTGGTCGCCTGGCTCACCCCGCGCGGCGTTCCGACCGCGTGGCAGCCCGGCCTGACCGAGCCGGTCACCTTCCCGACGGTGGTGCCGGGCAACAGCCTCCGGCTGGCCGCCGTCACCGGTGACGACGCCACGACTCCCGACGGCTGCCGGCTGTACGTGAACTCGTGGACCGGCGACACGCCTCGGGCGTGGGTCGCCACACCCGGCGGCACGCTCAGCCGGGCGGACACACTGCACCGCTTCGTCGCCGTCCGCGACGCCACCGAGTCCGGGCAGCTCGTGGGCTACCTGCGGATCACCGACAACGGGTCGACGTCCGGCGTGGTCGACGAAGCCGCGGCGGGACACCCGCTGCTGTGGCAGACGAGCCGGCACACGCTCGACTGGTTCTCGCCGGACCAGCGCTACCTGCTGGCCGGTCCGGCGTACCGCGACGGGATCGGCGACGGGCAGATCGCGATCTACTCGTCGACCGGCAAGCTGCTCGTCCAGCGGCAGATCTCCGACCGGGCGCCGGGCTTCATCTCCCGCGCGACCTGGGAGGACGCGAGGCACGTCCTGTTCACCATCCACCAGGGCGGCCGCTGGTCGGTCGTCCGGATGGGCGTCGACGGACACCTCGAGTACGCCGTCCCGCCGGTCGCGGCGCGGTGGGACCACGCGCCGTTCCAGCTCGAGGTCACGCCTTAGGAGCTAGGCGACCACCTCGGTGAGCGGCTGTGAGGAGTCGGCCGGGAGGTCGAGGGCGGACGGGGTCCGTCCTCGGCCGACCAGCTCGGCGCCCAGGGCCGCGACCATCGCACCGTTGTCGGTGCACAGTCCGGGTCTCGGGACCCGGACTCGGATGCCCTTCGCCTCGGCCCGCTCGGTGGCCATGGCGCGGAGGCGTGAGTTGGCGGCGACGCCCCCTCCGATCAGGATGTCCTCGATCCCCTGGTCGGTGGCGGCGTCGATCGCCTTGCGCACGAGCACGTCGCACACCGCCTCCTGGAAGCTCGCCGCGACGTCGGACACGTCGATGGCCACGCCGTCGCGCTGCTGGGTCTCGACCCAGCGGGCCACCGCGGTCTTGAGGCCGGAGAACGAGAAGTCGAACCGGTGGCGCTCGAGGTCGCGCCCGCTGGTGAGCCCGCGCGGGAAGTCGATCGTCACGTGACCCTCGCGCGCGGCGCGGTCGATGTGGGGACCGCCCGGGAAGGGCAGGCCGAGCAGCCGCGCCACCTTGTCGAACGCCTCCCCCGCCGCGTCGTCGATGGTCGCCCCGAGCGGCTCGACGCCGCTGGTGACGTCCTCGACCCGGATCAGGCTGGAGTGCCCGCCGCTGACCAGCAGGGCCAGACAGGGCTCCGGCAGCGCGCCGTGCTCGAGCTGGTCGACGGCGACGTGGGCGGCGAGGTGGTTGACGCCGTAGATCGGCTTGCCGAGGCCGATCGCGAGCGCCTTGGCGGCCGCGACACCGACCAGGAGCGCCCCGGCCAGCCCGGGGCCGCTGGTCACGGCGATCGCGTCGACGTCGTACAACCGGATGCCGGCGGTCTCGGCGGCCCGCTCGAGGGTCGGCACCATCGCCTCGAGGTGGGCGCGGCTGGCGACCTCGGGGACGACGCCGCCGAACCGCGCGTGCTCGTCGACGCTGCTCGCGACGGCATCGGCGAGCAGGGTGTGGCCGCGCACGATGCCGACGCCGGTCTCGTCGCACGACGTCTCGATCCCGAGGACGAGCGGCTCGTGGGTCATGGTCACATCTCCTTGGCCAGGACGACGGCGGTGGTGCCGTCGGAGTAGTAGGCCCGACGACGGTCGATCTCGGCGAACCCGCGAGCGGCGTAGAAGGCGCAGGCGGCGGCGTTGTCCTCGCGCACCTCGAGCAGCAGGCGCTCCGCGTAACGACGACGTGCCTCGTGCTCCACCCGCTCGAGGAGGGCCGAGGCCACGCCGGTCCTGCGGTGCTCGCTCGCGACGGCGATCCGCTGCAGCTCCGAGACGTCGGCGAACAGGCTGGCGGCGGCGTAGCCCACGAGCCGGTCGCCGTCGGTGCCCGCGACCAGGTAGAGGGCGCCCGGCACGCTGCCGGAGAGCCCGTCCCTCAGCAACGCGTCGGACCAGGCGTCGGACGCGAAGGCCTCCTTCTCCAGCGCCGCGATCGCTGGACCGTCCTCGGCCGTCGCCTCGCGGATCACGAGACCCGCTTCGGTGCGCCGGGCGCGACGGCGTCGGGACGCCGGAGGTACATCGGCTCGGGGTCGTGGAGCTCGGCCAGCTCCTCGGCCACAGCCCGGGCGAGCCAGCCGGCGCTCGGGAGCTCCGGCTCGCGGGCTGCCGGGAAGGCCTCCGGGTAGAGCCGGGCGCCCTCGCCGGCCGCGGGCCGGTCGGTGGCGGCGTGGGCGGGCCGCAGCACCTCGGGGCCGTCGAGCCGACGCCCCTGGTTGTCGTACGCCGCGAGGTAGACCTCCTTGCGGCGCGCGTCGGTGGCCACGACGAAGTCGGTGCCGACCCGGTCACTGCCCAGCGCGGCCTCGAGCGCGATCACGTCGAGCGAGCACACGCCGTACACCGGGATGTCGAGGACGAAGCCCAGCGTCCTGGCCGTCACGAGGCCGACCCGCAGGCCCGTGAAGGGACCTGGTCCGACGCCGACGGCGATCGCGGTCAGGTCCTGGCGCACGATCCCGGCGTCGGTGAGGGCGGTGTCGATGAGCGGGGCGAGCTGCTCGCCGTGCTTCATCCGTTGCTCGGAGCGCCGCTCGGCGACCACCTGCGGACCGCCCTCGGCGTCTGCGTCGAACAGCGCGACGGTCACGAACGGCGTGGCCGTGTCGAAGGCGAGGAGCACGGGATCGAGGTTACTGAGGCCGCGCGCAGGTCAGGGCACAGCCCGTGCCCACAACGGACCGGCCGACGCGGACGTGGTGGAACGCGTTGACCCCGCAACGGCGGAGCAGGATCGGACGTTGTGGAACACCGTGTTCCACAACGCCGTCGCTGGCGCGCTCCTTGCCAGCACACGCCGTTCCACATCGCCCTTCGCGGCACGCTCTTTGCGGGCCCAGCGCGTGCCCGCATCAGCCGTCAGAACAGAAGCGCGCGCCAGTGGGTGGTCACGCGGGGTGGCTCGCCGTCGACGAGGTGGAGGGCGAAGCTCGGTGGAGCGGCGTACCACAGGGTGTCGACCTGCTCGGCGTCCGCGGTGACCGTGGAGACAACTCCTCCGCCCATCAGCAGCGGGCGCCCGGCGAAGATCGTGGCACTCATCGTGTGGGCGTGCCCGACCAGCGTCGCGACGACGTGCGGGTGGTGGTCGATCACGGCAGCGAGGTCGTCGCCGTCCATGAGCCGGATCGGGTCCATCAGCTCGAGCCCGATCGTGGTGGGCGGGTGGTGCAGGCAGACGAACGCCGGGTCGTCGGACGCACCCAGCTGACGGTCCAGCCAGGCGAGCTGGTCGGCTCCGAGCCGTCCTTCGTCGACGCGCTCGCCGGCCACGGCGTCGATCAGCGAGTCGAGCATCACGAACCGGAAGCCCCCGTGCTCCACGACCATGCGGGCGTCGACCCGCAGCCCGTCGACGTACGCCGTGCGCACGTCGTGGTTGCCGGGGCAGGTCGCGACGGTCCCCGGCCAGCTGTCGAGCCAGGCCCGCGCCTCGGCGTACTCGTTCGCCAGGCCGTGGTCGGCGATGTCCCCGGTCACGACGAGGACGTCCGGCTGTGGATCCATCGCGAGCAGGTGGTCCAGCACCGCCGCCGCGCGGCCGGCGGGGTCCTGGACGTCGTTCCCGAAGTGCGTGTCACTGACGTGCGCCAGCACGAACATGGGGGTCACTGTGGCACGACCTGGGGTCGAGACGCCTTGGGACTGCTCACCTGAGCCGATCTGCCCCGAGCCAGCGCCTGCCGACGGGGGCGATCCGGACCCGCCGGGGGTCGAGCGTGCCGTCGCCGGACGCATCGTCCGCCAGTGACCGCTCGATCCGCACCTCGACCCGGTCGTCGGCGAGGCCCTCGGCGATGCCCTCGCCCCACTCGACCACGGTGACCGCGTCGTCGAGGGAGGTGTCGAGGTCGAGGTCGTCGAGCTCGGCGACGCCGCCGAGGCGGTAGGCGTCGACGTGGACGAGGGGTGGGCCACCGTCGAGCGACGGGTGCACGCGGGAGATCACGAACGTCGGCGACGTCACGTCACCGCGCACCCCGAGGCCCGCTCCGAGGCCCTGCGTGAACGTCGTCTTGCCGGCGCCCAGCTCGCCGGACAGCACCACCACGTCGCCGGGGCGGAGGTCGGCCGCGAGGCGCGCGCCGAGGCTCCTCATCGAGTCGGCGTCGGGCGCGTCGTAGAAGCGGGGAGCCGGCCGCCGGAGCTCGACGTACGGCGACGTGCCACCGACCGGCACGAAGCCGTGCTCGCGCCAGAACCTGCTGGTCTGCGGCAGCTCCTCGCGCGCCACCACCGCGACCTCCGTGTAGTCGACGGCGCGGGCCAGTGCCTCCTCCACGAGTGCGGTGGCGACGCCGTGGTCACGGACCTCCGGCAGTACGCCGACCCGACGCAGCCAGAGCGTCGATCCGTCGGGGTCCAGCACGAGCGCGCCCACGTCGCGCCCGTCGTCGTACGACGCCACCAGGCCGCCGTGGGCGAGCGCCGCCGCGATCGTCTCCTCGGTCTCGCTGAGCGCGTCGGCCGGCGGGTCGAGCGCCGGCCGCGTCGAGAACGCCGCCCGCACGATCTGGAGGACGGTCGGCGCCGCTTCGGGCCCGACCAGGCGGATCTCGGTCACCGTCGGCCGACCTCGTCGGCCTTCTCACCGGCCGCGGCCAGCAGCCGGTCGAGCTCGTCGTTGACCTCGTCGTGCCGCTCCATGATCACCATGTGACCCGCGCCTTGGCACTCCAGCAGCGTCGAGCCGGCGATGTGGGCGTGGAGCTTGCGGCTGTGCTGGATCGAGGTCAGCTTGTCGGCCGTGCCGCAGATGATCGCGGTCGGCACCTCCGACAGCGCCTTGATGGACTCGAACTTGTCCAGCGTGGAGAAGTTCGGGAAGAACTCCGCGACGACCTCGAACGGCGTCGCCGAGAGCATCGCGTCGACGAACTCGACGTACGACGCAGGGACCTCGTCGCCGAAGGCCAGCTCGTCGGTGGCGACCATCGCGACCGAGCGGCCGGCCCGACGCAGACTGTCCACGGTGCGGTGGCCGCGGGCCAGGACTGACACGAGACGCTGGGCCATCTGCCCGCCGAGGTTCGACGGCAGTGCGGGCATCAGGATGCGGTGGACCTCGAGGCCACCCGCGGTGGTCGAGATGAGACCGACGCCGACGATCCGGTCACCGAACAGCTCGGGGTGCTCCTCGGCGAGTGCCTCGATCGTCATCCCGCCCATCGAGTGCCCCACCAGCACGATCGGCCCGTGCGGGACGACGGTGTCGAGGACGGCGAGCAGGTCCTCGCCGAGCTGCTCGATCGTCGCGTGGCCGGGGGTCGAGCGCCCGGACCGGCCGTGCGAGCGTTGGTCGTAGTAGACCGCGCGCACCCGGCCGCGGTAGGCCGCGCGCTGGAAGTGCCAGGAGTCGAGGCTGAGCGAGTAGCCGTGGATGAACACGACGGTGAGCTCGGGCGCCGACCGCCGACGTCTCTCGCCGGCGTACTCGTCGACCTCGACGTGCAGGTCGACGCCGTCGCTGGTGACCACGGTGATCGCCGGCGAGTGCAGCGAGCCGAACGGCGTGTGGTCGCCCTCACCGCGACGGCTGATGACCTGTCTCCGCCGGGAGATGCGGTACGCCGTGCCGGCGGCCGCGGCAGCCGCCGCGCCCGCGGCGATCCCGCCGGCGACCGAGAGCGCCTTCCGCGTCGCGCTCATCGCGTCACCCCCGTGAAGCGTCGCCGCAGCCGCCCGCCGATCCGGGTGACGATCTCGTAGTGGATGGTCCCGCAGGCCCGCGCCCAGTCGTCGGCGGTCGGCTCGCCCGCGGCACCGGGCCCGAACAGCACGACCTCGTCACCGGGAGTCGCCCGGTCGTCGCCGAGTTCGACCACGAACTGGTCCATGCAGATCCGCCCCCGGATCGGACGGCGCTTGCCGTCCACCCACACCTCGGCGGTGTTGCCGGCGTGCCGGGGCACCCCGTCGCCGTACCCGAGCGGGACGAGCCCGACGCGGGTGGCGGCGGGAGCCGTCCAGGTGTGGCCGTAGGAGATCGCGGAGCCGGCGGCGAGGTCCTTGGCCAGCGCCAGGGGTGCGGTCACGGTCATCGCCGGCTCGAGGCCGAGGTCGGGCGTGACCCCCGGCGCGGGGTCGAGCCCGTACGCCGCGATGCCGCACCGCACCAGGTCGAACCGGCTCGACGGCCGCAGGATCGCGCCCGCGGAGTTCGCGAGGTGCCGCACCTCGGGCCGCAAGCCGGCCCGCTCGGCTCCGGCCAGCGCGTCGCGGAAGGCGCGCTCCTGAGCGGCGTTCGCCGGGTGGTCGGGCTCGTCGCTGCAGGCGAAGTGCGACCAGATGCCGGTGACCGTCCAGACGCCGTCGGCCTCCCCCGCGCGGGCGGCGGCCAGGACGTCCGGCCACAGGTCGAGGGTCGAGCCGCCCCGGGAGAGCCCGGTATCGACCTTGAGCTGGACGCGCGCCGGAGTGTCGCCCACCGCGGCCCGGATCTCGTCGAGCTCGGCGACGGTGTACGCCGTGACGTCGACGTCGCGCTCGATCGCGGCCGCCCAGTCGTCGTGCGGGACGGTCAGCCAGCAGAGCAGGCGGCCGGTGTCGCCGGCCTCGCGCAGCCGGACCGCCTCCTCGATGGTCGCCACGCCCAGCCACGGCGCCCCGGCCTCCCGCGCGGCGCGGGCGGTCTCCACCCTCCCGTGGCCGTAGCCGTCGGCCTTGACCACGACCATGACGTCCGACCCGTCGGGCGCGACCAGGTCACGCAGGATGCCCACGTTGCGCCGGATCGCGGCCAGGTCGACCACGATCTCGGGTCGACGGACCTCGGCGCTCATGGCGCCCATCTTTCCATCGGGGGTCAGCCGAGCAGGTCGGCGACCACGTGGGGAATCGCACGTGCGACGTCGGGCGCGGTGATCGGCCCGCCGCCCGAGGCCAGGGTCGCCGCGGCGCCGTGGAGCCACGACCCGACCGACCCGGCGTCGTACGGCGACAGCCCGGCCGCGAGAAGGGCGCCGCACAGGCCGCCCAGCACGTCGCCGGCGCCCGCGACGGCGAGCCACGACGTGCCCGACGTGGTGACGCGCACCCGGCCGTCGGGCTCGGCGACCAGCGTGTGGTGCCCCTTGAGCAGGACGGTGGCGGCGTACTCCTCGGCGGCGCGCCGCGCGAAGGACAGCTGTGCGGCCTCGACCTCGGCTCGCTCGACGCCGAGCATCGCCGCGAGCTCGCCGGCGTGAGGCGTCAGCAGGGCCGGCCGGCCGACGGGACGGTCGAGGTGCTGGAGCGCGTCGGCGTCGACGACGAGGGGTACGCCGTCGGCCATCGCCGCGGCCAGCGCCTCCCGGGAGTCCGCGTCGCCGCCGGACCCGACCACCCACGCCTGCACGCGACCTTCGCCCACGACCACCTCGGGATGGGCCGCGAGGACGGCGTCCGGCGCGCCGCCGGCGTACCTGACCATCCCGCACAGCCCGCTCGAGGCTCCGGACACCGACATCACGCCGGCCCCCGGGTAGCGCTGGGACCCGGCCCGGATGCCGACCACGCCGCGGAGGTACTTCTGGGTCTCCCCTTCCGGCGTCGGCAGGAGCGGGGCGACATCGCGGCTCTGGAACGCCGTGACCGCGGCCTCGGGCAGGTCGAGGCCGATCTCGACCAGCTGCACGACCCCGCAGGCCGACGCCGCGGGCTCGACGAGGTGGCAGACCTTGTGGGTGCCGAAGGTGACGGTCAGGTCGGCGGTCACGTGGTCGCCGTCCAGGCGTCCGGTGTCGACCTCCACGCCGCTCGGCACGTCGACGGCGACCACGGGGACTCCGCTGACCGCGCGGACGGCCTCGGCGGCTCGGTCGCGCAGCCCGGGACGGCCGCCGATCCCGACGAATCCGTCGACGACCACGTCCGGGGTCGTGATCTCGGCGAGGTCGACCCGGCGTCCGCCGACCGCGCGGAGGGCGGCCAGCCCGGCTCGGTGGATCGCGTCCGCGACCGCCACCGCCTCGACCCGGGCCCCGCGCCGCGCGAGCATCGCGCCGGCGTACAACGCGTCGCCGCCGTTGTCTCCCGGGCCGACGAGCAGGAGGACCCGGCGTCCGTAGGCCCCACCCAGCAGGTCGATCACGGATGCCGCCAACCCCGCCGCGGCGCGCTGCATCAGCGCGCCCTCCGGGAGGGCGGCCATCAGCCGGCCCTCGGCCTCGCGCACCTGCTCGACGGTGTGGGCCGACCTCATGACTCCAGCACCACCACGGCCGACGCGATGCCGGCGTCGTGGGAGAGCGACAGGTGGACCGTGGTGGCGCCGAGCTCCTCGGCGCGGGAGGCCACGGTGCCGCGGAGGGTGAACAACGGCCGGCCGGTCGACTCCGAGACCACCTCCGCGTCGTGCCACTCCATGTCACCAGGAGCTCCGAGAGCCTTGGCCAGCGCCTCCTTGGCGGCGAAGCGGGCGGCGAGCGAGGCCAGGGGCCGGGTGGCCTCGTCGGGCGTGAACAACCGGTTCACCATCCCCGGCGTACGCCGGAGCGCGTCGTCGAAGCGCGAGATGTCGACCACGTCGATGCCGACGCCGACGATCGCCACGGGCCGCGTCCTACTCGACCGTGACGGACTTGGCGAGGTTGCGCGGCTGGTCGACGTCGTGGCCGAGCCGCGACGCCAGCTCGCAGGCGAAGAGCTGCAGCGGCACGACGGCGGGGATCGGCTGGAGCAGCGTCGACACGCGCGGCAGCCGGATGATCGTGTGGGCGAACTGCTCGATCCCGGTGTCGTCGTCCTCCACCAGCACGATGGTCCGCGCACCGCGAGCGCGGATCTCCTGGATGGCGCTCACCATCTTGTCGTGGAGGTGGTCGCGGCCCCGGGGCGGCACCACGCAGAAGACCGGCATCCCGTCCTCGATCAGGGCGATCGGGCCGTGCTTGAGCTCGCCGGCCGCGAAGCCCTCGGCGTGGAGGTAGGCCAGCTCCTTGAGCTTGAGCGCACCCTCGAGCGCGATCGGGTAGCCGACGTGCCGTCCGAGGAACAGCACCGACCGGACGTCCTGGAGCTCCTCGGCCAGCGCGTAGAGGTCGTCCGCACCGTCGAGCAGCCGCTGCACGTGGCCGGGCATGTCGCGCAGCTCGGCGACGACCCGGCCGATCTCGTCGGCGTACGACGTGCCGCGCACCTGCGCGAGGTAGAGCCCGAGCAGGTACGCCGCGATCATCTGCGTGATGAAGCCCTTGGTCGACGCGACGCCGATCTCGGGGCCGGCGTGGGTGTAGATCACCGCGTCGGACTCACGCGGGATCGTCGAGCCGTTGGTGTTGCAGATCGCCAGCACCTTCGACTTCTGCTCCCGCGCGTGGCGGATCGCCATGAGCGTGTCGGCGGTCTCGCCCGACTGGCTGATCGCCACGACGAGCGTCGACCGGGTGAGGATCGGGTCGCGGTAGCGGAACTCGTGGGCGAGCTCGACCTCGCAGGGGATGCGGGTCCAGTGCTCGATGGCGTACTTCGCGACCAACCCGGCGTAGAACGCCGTCCCGCACGCGATCACGATGATCTTGTCGACCTGGCGCAGGTCGTCGTCGGAGATGCGCACCTCGTCGAGCTGCAGCCGTCCGTTGGCGTCGTGCCGGCCGAGCAGCGCGTCGGCGATCGCCCGCGGCTGCTCGAAGATCTCCTTGCGCATGAACCAGTCGAAGCCGTCCTTCTCGGCGGCCGAGAGGTCCCAGTCGACGTGGTACTGGTGGCCCTCGGCGGGGGCGCCGTCGAACCCGATCACCTCGACACCGTCGCGCGTGATCGTGACGATCTGGTCCTGCCCGAGCTCCAGCGCCTCGCGCGTGTGCTCGATGAACGCCGCGACGTCGCTGCCGATGAAGTTCTCGCCCTCGCCGAGCCCGACGACCAGCGGTGAGTTGCGGCGCGCGGCGACCACGCGCGACGGGTCCTCCGCGTCGACGGCCACCAGCGTGAACGCGCCCTCGAGCCGCCCGCAGACCTCCCGCATCGCGTCGGTGAGCGTGCCGCCCGCGTCCAGCGCACTCTCGAGGAGGTGCGCGACGATCTCGGTGTCGGTCTCGGAGCGGAGGTCGTGGCCCGCCGCCTCGACCTCGTCGCGGAGCTCGGCGAAGTTCTCGATGATCCCGTTGTGCACGAGCGCCACGCGGTCGGCGTTGCCGAGGTGGGGATGGGCGTTGACGTCGTTGGGTGCGCCGTGGGTGGCCCAGCGGGTGTGCCCGATGCCGGTGGTCGAGGCCGGGAGCGGGGACTCGACGAGGACCTTCTCGAGGTTCCCCAGCTTGCCGGCCTTCTTGGCCGAGGCGATCGAGCCGGAGGCGACCAGGGCGATGCCGGCCGAGTCGTAGCCGCGGTACTCGAGGCGCCGCAGCCCATCGAGAACGACGGCCTGGGCCTGCTTGTCGCCGACGTAGCCCACGATGCCGCACATGGCCGAGAGTTTACGGCCGCGAGGTCGGAGCCCCCAGCCGACGGGGCGGCCACCGGTGGCCCGGTGACCGCCCCTGACGGCGTACTGGCAGGTCCGGCTCAGCCGTGCCGGTGGGCCAGCAGTGGCAGCAGCTTCTCCGCGTTCGGCGTACCGAGACCCGTGACGGCGTCCCAACCGCGGCGCGCGTCGAAGCCGGCGCCGATCTCCGGGACGTCGTTGTTGCCGGTGGTGACGTCGTGGAAGGCGGAGCGGTACTTCGAGCTCGAGTTGGCGATGGAGTACAGCGCCGGGTTGATGTCACCCAGGCGGTGATGTGCCATCTGGTCGGCGATGGCGGCCAGACCCGCCCACTGCGGCGAGCCCGCGCTGGTGCCTCCGAAGAGGAACACCGCCGGTTCGCCGTCGTTGCAGACCGAGCACACCGTGAGCACACCTCCGTTGACACCCGCGTTGTAGGAGACGTCGGGAACGCCGCGACCGACCTTGCCCTTGACCATCGACTTCTGGAAGGACGGCTTGCCGTAGAGGTCGCTGAACCCACCACCACTGCAGTTGACGTCGTCGGCGGCGTCGGTCGGCGGGTTGCACGTGATCCCGAAGAGCCCCTCGGTCCAGGCCGTCTCGCCCTGGTAGTTGCCGTCGACGTCGGCGCTCAGGGTGGTGCCACCCACGCCGGTCACCAGCGGGTCGGTCGCCGGGCTGCTCGCGACCTCGACCGCCCCGGAGTTGTCGCACGTGAACTGGGCGGCACCCGAGTCACCCGAGGAGGCGAAGATCGTCCAGCCCTGACGCGAGGCCTGCTGGAAGGTCCGGTGCTCGGCTGCGAGCAGGTCGGGGTCCACACAGTTCTCGTTCTCCCCGAAGCTCTGCGAGAGCACGTCGCCGAGGTCGTTGTCCACCGCGAACTGGGTGGCGTCGAGAATGTCGGTGTCGTTGTTGCTCTTCGCCGAGACCAGCGCGATCTTGGCGCCCGGCGCGATCGCGTGGGCCCAGAGGACGTCGAGCGTGGTCTCGCCGCCCCAGCCGACCTGGTTGGCGTCGTTGGGGTCGAAGGCGGGGGTCCCGGGCATCACGTAGTTGTGGAAGACCGGATCGGGCAGGTCGAAGAGCTCGTCGAAGCTCGCCAGGTCGGAGGCGATGTACGGATTCTGGTAGGCGTCGACGATGACGATCGTGCGGCCCGTGCCGTCGTTGCCGTTGGCCAGGAGCGGCTTCACTCCGTAGGCCTGCTGCATCTGGCTCGGGTCGTAGCAGACGATGTCCTTGGAGCCGTCGATCGGACGGCCCTGGCAGGGGAACTGCGGCGCATCGGTGTTGGCGCTGATCTTGACCGAGTCAGGGAACACCTTGATCCGGTGCGCGGTGAACGGCGAGTTGGCCGCGGTGGCGGCCGACGTGCCGGTCATGCTGAGCGCTGCCGTGGTCGCGAATGCGGCGACCAGAGCGAGCGCGGACGTGAGTGTGCTTCTCTTCACGCAGAGTCATCTCCTCGGGGACGTGGAGGCCCGAGACCGAGACGCCCGGGACGGTCAGAATCTGGCACCAGAAGTTGGCGAGGTCAACCATCAGTTTTTCTGGCCCCGCGGGGAGGGCTGGAACAATGCCCGCCATGTCCCACGCGAACGGACGCGAGGCGAACGGCGAGCCGACGCCGTACGTCGAGCTCGACCGCGAGGCGTGGGCCGCACTCGGGGCGCGGTTCCAGCAACCGCTGTCCGACGAGGAGATCACCCGCCTGCGTGGACTCGGCGACCACCTCGACCTCGACGAGGTGCAGCAGGTCTACCTCCCCCTCTCGAAGCTGCTCAGCATGCGCGTCGAGGCGGCCCGGCAGCTCCACCGGGCGCAGGAGGAGTTCCTGCACCGGCCGCAGCCACCGCGCACGCCGTTCGTGATCGGGCTCGCCGGCTCCGTGGCGGTCGGCAAGTCGACGACCGCACGGGTGCTGCAGCACCTGCTCGCGCACTGGCCCGAGCATCCGAACGTCGCGCTGGTCACCACCGACGGATTCCTGCACCCGACCGCGGAGCTCGAGCGGCGCGGGCTGCTCTCGCGGAAGGGCTTCCCGGAGTCCTACGACCGCCGCGCGCTGCTGAAGTTCGTGGTCGACATCAAGTCCGGCAAGGACCAGGTCGAGGCGCCCGTCTACTCCCACCTGACCTACGACCGGGTGCCCGGCGAGACGGTCGTGGTCCGCAAGCCGGACATCGTGATCCTGGAGGGCCTCAACGTCCTCCAGCCGGCGCGGGTCCGCGACGACGGCCGCACCGGCCTCGCGCTGAGCGACTACTTCGACTTCGGCATCTACGTCGACGCGGCGACCGATGACGTCCGGTCCTGGTACGTCGACCGCTTCCTCCGGCTGCGCGACACAGCCTTCGCGAACCCCGCGTCATACTTCCGTCGGTACGCCGACCTCTCGGAGGACGAGGCGCGCGCGACGGCGCTCCAGATCTGGGACGAGATCAACGGTCCCAACCTCGTCCAGAACATCCTCCCGACCCGCTCGCGGGCGACGCTGGTGCTGCGCAAGGACCGCGACCACTCGGTCCGCTACGTCAGGCTGCGGAAGATCTGAAGCACGCTGTCGTCTGCCGACAGACGAAAGGCGAGGGACAACCCCTCGCCACTACCAAGGTATAGCGCACAGGGGGGCTTGCGGCAAGGCCCCGGACCGGGCGCAGAATGCGCGCTCCGCCCTCTTCTCGTGCCCTGGAGCTGATCGCGTGACCTCGGTCTCGACCCGTGCCTTCGCCCTGCCCGCCCACCTCGCTGCCAAGGCCGCTCCCGCGCTGATCGCCCAGGACGAGCAGCACTTCGCGCTCATGACCGAGAGCCTCGAGCGGACCGTCGCCGACCTCACCGATCGGCTCGCCGTCACCCGGCGCAGTGCCGGCGAGTCGAGCACCGAGGCCCTGGAGCGCGACCAGGAGATCCACCGGCTCACGTCCCGGCTGCGGATGCTGCGGCGGTTCAGCCTCGACCTCTGCCTCGGCCGCATCGTCGCCGATGACGGCGAGGCGCTCTACATCGGCCGGCTGGGGCTCACCGACGGCTCGGGCCGTCGTCTGCTCGTCGACTGGCGCTCCCCCGCGGCGGAGCCGTTCTTCGGCGCCACCCACGGCAACCCGATGGGGCTGGTCAGCCGGCGCCGCTACCGCTGGACCCGCGGAGTGGTCACCGACTACTGGGACGAGGTCTTCACCGCCGACGGCCTCGAGGGGCACGCCGCGCTGGACGACCAGTCGGCGTTCATCGCCAGCCTGGGCAGCAGCCGCTCGGAGCGGATGCGCGACGTGCTCTCCACGATCCAGGCCGACCAGGACGCGATCATCCGCGCCGGCTCGCGCGGCACGCTCGTGGTCGACGGTGGCCCTGGCACGGGCAAGACGGTCGTCGCGCTGCACCGCGCGGCGTACCTGCTGTACGCCGACCCGCGGCTCGGCGAGGGTCGCGGTGGCGTCCTGTTCGTGGGACCGAGCCGCCCCTACCTCGCCTATGTCGCCGACGTGCTGCCCAGCCTCGGCGAGGAGGGTGTGCAGACCTGCACGCTGCGCGACCTGCTGCCCGAGGGTGCGACAGCACGAGACGAGCAGGACCCCGAGGTCGCCCGCGTGAAGTCGTCGGCGCAGATGGTCGACGCGATCGAGCCGGCGGTCCGACTCTACGAGGAGCCGCCGACCGAAGGCATGGAGATCTCGACTCCATGGGCCGACGTGTGGGTGAGTCCGCACGACTGGGTCGAGGCGTTCGAGTCGCTCGAGCCCGGGACGCCTCACAACGAGGGGCGCGACCAGGTCTGGGAGGAGCTGCTCACGATCCTGGTCGACAAGCACGAGACCGAAGACCCCGACGACCCCGACGGCCCTGAGGTCTCGGAAGACCTGGTACGCCGCGCGCTCGCCCGCAACGCCGAGCTGCGGGAGGCGTTCGCGAGGGCGTGGCCGCTGATCGATCCCACGGACCTGGTCGGCGACCTGTGGTCGGTGCCGGCGTACCTCCGCAGGTGCGCGCCCTGGCTCACCCCCGACGAGGTCAGGCTCCTGCAGCGGGACGACCCGCAGGCCTGGACGACCCAGGACCTGCCCTTGCTGGACGCCGCCCGGCGCCGGCTGGGCGATCCCGAGAGCTCCCGACGCAACCGGCGCCGCGCGGCGGTGCTCGCGGCCGAGCAGGAGGAGCGGGCGCGGGTGGTCGACCACCTGATCGCCGGCGACGACAGCGACCTGCAGGTGATGTCGATGCTGCGCGGCGACGACCTCCGCGACGTCCTCGTCGACCAGGACGCGGTCCCCACGCCTGACCGCGACGTCCTGGCCGGGCCGTTCGCGCACGTCGTGGTCGACGAGGCCCAGGAGCTGACCGACGCCGAGTGGCAGATGCTCATCCGGCGCTGCCCGTCGCGCAGCTTCACCGTTGTCGGCGACCGGGCGCAGGCGCGGCACGGCTTCGGCGAGGCGTGGCAGGCGCGACTGGAGCGCGTCGGCCTCCACGACGTCCACCAGGCCTCCCTCACGATCAACTACCGGACGCCTGAGGAGGTGATGGCCGCGGCCGAGCCCGTGATCCGGGCGGTGTTCCCCGACGCGAACGTGCCGACGTCGGTCCGCAGCACGGGCGTCCCGGCGACCTACGGCGCGGTCAGCGAGCTCGACTCGGTGGTGGACTCCTGGCTCGCGGAGAACCCGGAGGGCGTCGCCTGCGTCATCGGTGCGTCGGCGTTCGAGCCGCGTGACCGCGTCCGGTCGCTGCGGCCGGAGCTGTCGAAGGGCCTGGAGTTCGACCTGGTCGTGCTCGTGGACCCGGAGTCCTTCGGCGACGGCGTCGAGGGCGCCGTGGATCGGTACGTCGCGATGACCCGCGCGACGCAGCGGCTGGTCGTGCTGCAGTGATCAGAGACGCTTGTGATACTCCACCAACGTCTCGAGCTGCTGGTACCCCATCCGCTCGTTGATGACGTTCATGTGGGTGTTGACCTCGGCGTTGCTGGTGACGACGAGCTCGCAGCCCGGCACCTGCGCGCGCAGAGCGCGGTGGCTGGCCAGCTTGGTGGCCAGCCCGAGCCGGTGGCCACGGTGCTCGGGCAGGACCATCGTGACGCCGATCCGGGCGACGCGGGGGTCTGCGGCGTGGGTCCGCACGCCGGTGAGGCCGACGACCGTCCCGTCGGGCTCCACGGCCGCGGTCTCGATCGTGACCAGCCCGACCTCCAGCCGGTGCTGCTCGTAGGTCCGGATGCCTTCCGCCGTCCACGCGCGGTCGTCGAGGTCGAGCTCGCCCTGCGGGATGAGGCCCATCACGGTGCTCAGCGCGGCGGCGAAGCTCTCGAGGTGCTCCGGCGGACAGACGTCGCGCCACGTGACGACCCGGTAGTCGCCGAGCGCTTCGTCCACCTCGGCCTCGAGGGCCGGCCACAGGTGCTCGGCCTCGGCGAGGCGCAGCGCCTTCATGCCCTCGCGGTTGGCGACGGCGTACCCCCGGGCCTCGGCGAACCTCATGTCGCCCGTGGTCCCGGTCTCCTGCCCCGCCGGGACGAAGACCTCGCCGAGCAGGCGCTCCCGACCGGCCGCACGCGCACGCCGTTCGAGCTCGGTGACGAGCGCGGTGCCGACTCCGCGCCGCCGGTGGTCGGCGTGCGTGACGACCTCGGAGTAGGCGACGGTCGGGTTGTCGGCCATCGGGAGGTTGAGCAGACCCGCCCCGACCAGCCTGCCCGCCTCGCGCACCCCGATCAGACCGACGTCGTAGTCCTCCCGCGGGGTCGCCAGCGGCACCCGCGCGGACTCCCAGGAGGGCATGATCTCCGGCGGTCGGTGCGGCTGCCCCGCACGCCACACGTCGTACCACTCGCGGAGGGCGCCTTCGTCGCGTGCGTCGACGTCCACGATCTCGAGCATCCGAGCACGCTAGGAGATGACGGCACGGGCCGGCACCGGCTTTTCAGCCGATCGCGAGCCGCCGGCGTACGACGTCGGCCAGCCGCTCGGCGACCTCGGTCGCCTCCTCGGAGGTCGCCGCCTCCACCATCACCCGAACCAGCGGCTCGGTGCCCGACGGTCGCAGCAGCACCCGGCCGGTGTCGCCGAGCTTCTCCTGCTCGCGGGCCACGGCCTCGGCCAGCTCCGGGTCGTCGGTGCGGGTGCGATCGACGTCGGGCACGTTGACCAGGACCTGCGGCAGCCGCTGGACGACCGACGCGAGCTCGCGCAAGGACGCGGCGGTCGTGGTCATCCGCTGGAGGACGTGCAGCGCGGTCAGGATGCCGTCACCGGTCGTGGCGTACTCGCGCATGATGATGTGGCCGGACTGCTCGCCGCCGAGCGAGTACCCGCCGGCGCGCATCGCCTCGAGCACGTAGCGGTCGCCGACCGCGGTCTGCTCGACCGTGATGCCGGCCCGGCGCATGGCCTGGTGGAGCCCCAGGTTGCTCATGACGGTCGCGACGATCGTGTCGTGGGCCAGGTGGTCGCGCTCGTGGAGGTCCAGCGCGAGGAGGGCCATCAGCTGGTCGCCGTCCACCGTCGCGCCGGTGTGGTCGATGGCCAGGCACCGGTCCGCATCACCGTCGAACGCGAAGCCGAGGTCGGCGCCGCGCGCGAGCACCGCTTCGCGGAGCCCTTCGAGATGGGTCGAGCCGCAGCGATCGTTGATGTTGAGGCCGTCGGGGTCGTCGTTGAGGGCGATCACGTCCACGCCGGCCGATCGCAGGGTGTGCGGACCAACCACGGAGGCGGCACCGTTGGCGCAGTCGAGGACCACCCGGAGCTCGGTGAGGGAATGGTCGAGGGTGTCGACGAGGTGGTCGGAGTACTCCTCCAGCGAGCGCGCGTACGGCGTCACGCGGCCGACCTCGCCCCCGGTCGGGCGGTCCCAGGGCTCGCCGAGGAGGGCCTCGATCTCGCGCTCGAGGGCGTCGTCGAGCTTGACCCCGCCGCGGGCGAGGAACTTGATGCCGTTGTCGGGCATCGGGTTGTGCGACGCACTGATCACGACGCCGACGTCGGCCCCGAGGGCGTCGGTGAGGTAGGCGACGCCGGGTGTGGGCAGCACTCGCAGCCGGATGACGTCGACGCCCGCGGACGCCAGGCCCGCCACGACGGCATGCTCGAGGAACTGCCCCGAGATCCGGGTGTCCCGCCCCACGACGGCGACCGGCCGCTGCCCGCTGAACCCGCCGTGGTCGACGAGCACGCGCGCCGCGGCCGCGCCGAGGTCGACCGCGAGCTCCGCGGTGATCACACCGTTGGCGAGCCCGCGGACACCGTCGGTGCCGAAGATCCGCTGCGTCATCGCCCGATCATCTCAGGCAGAACGCCGTGGATCAGCGCTTGCTGTACTGAGGCGCCTTGCGGGCCTTCTTCAGGCCGGCCTTCTTGCGCTCGATCACGCGCGCGTCGCGGGTGAGCAGCCCGGCCTTCTTCAGCGTCGGGCGGTTGGCCTCGACGTCGACGGCGTTGAGGGCACGGGCCACACCGAGCCGCAGCGCACCGGCCTGGCCGGTGATGCCGCCGCCGTGGATCCGGGCGATCACGTCGAACCGGCCGTCGAGCTGGAGGGCCGCGAAGGGCTCGTTCACGACCTGCTGGTGCAGCTTGTTCGGGAAGTACGAGTCGAGCGTGCGGCCGTTGATGGTCCACACGCCGGTGCCCGGGAGGATGCGCACGCGGGCGACGGCCTCCTTGCGGCGCCCCGTGGCAGCCGCGGGGGCGATGGTCGCCGGACGGGCCGCGTCGGCGGTCGGCGCGCTCTCGGACGTGTAGGCCACGCCCTCCTCGTCGGTGGTGAAGGTCTCGGCCTCGGCGCTCTCGGCACTGGTGTCGGTCACAGACGTTCCTTCGGTAGTCACTGGGAGACCTGCGTGATCTCGAACGGCTTGGCCTGCTGGGCCTGGTGCGGGTGGTTCGGGCCGGTGTACACCTTCAGCTTCTTCAGCATCTGGCGACCGAGCTTGTTCTTGGGGAGCATCCCCCACACGGCCTTCTCGACGACCTTGCGGGCGTCCTTCTCCAGCTGCTGGCCCACGGGCACGGCGGTGAGGCCGCCGGGGTAGCCGGAGTGGCGGTAGAGGAGCTTGCTGTTCAACTTGTCGCCGGTCAGCGCGACCTTCTCCGCGTTCACGACGATCACGAAGTCACCCATGTCGGCGTGGGGCGCGAAGGTCGGCTTGTGCTTGCCGCGGAGCAGGGTCGCGACCTGGACGGCGAGCTTGCCGAGGACGACCTCCTCGGCGTCGATGACGTGCCACTCGCGCTGGACGTCGCCGGGCTTGGGGCTGTACGTACGCACGTGCGTGCCCTTCTCGTTCGTTGGTCCGGCGGGCGGTCGCCCGTCGGGGTGCTGCCACGACCTCTGACGAACGCTTCCTCGAGGGGAAGTAATCTGCCCGGCTTCACCTCATCCGGGTCTGCCCCGGACCGAGACGGTCCGAAGCGGCAGGAGTCGCGAGGAGAAAGATTACCGGCGGCCGTTCGGGAGGGTCAAAACGCCGCTGGCTACCGTCACCACCATGGAGCTCACCGACGCCGAGGTCGCCCTGGCGGCCGCCGAGGCCGGTGCGGACGTCGTACGCCGGATGTACCGCACGCCGGTCGCCCACCATCTCAAGGTCGGCACCGACTTCGCCACCGACGCCGACCTGGAGGCCGAGACCGCGATCCGCGCCGTCCTCAGCGAGCATCGACCCGGTGACGGGCAGCTCGGCGAGGAGCACGGGGCCTCCGGACCGGACTCGCCTCGTCGGTGGCTGGTCGACCCGCTGTGCGGCACGCGGAACTTCGGGGCCGGGCTGCCCCTGATGTCCACGAACGTCGCCCTGAGCGAGGCCGGCGAGGTCTCGGCCGCCGCCTCGGCGGAGTGCGTCGGCGACGAGACGTACTGGACCGACGGCACCACCGCCTGGGTACGCCGCGCCGGTGGCGACACGGTGTTGCGACCCGACTCCTCCAACCTGATGGTCGTCTTCAACCTCGAGGTCGACCCCGCCGGTCGCCGACGGGCGTCCGCCGTGCTGGCCGACCCGGCGTTCTTCGAGACCTACCAGCCGCGCATCACCTCGAGCACCCTCGCGCTGGCGTGGGTCGCAGCCGGCCGCCACGCGGCGTACGTCACCGAGGGCGACCTCCGCGACAACGTGCACTTCGCCGCGGGCGTCAGCCTGTGCCGGGCCGCGGGTTGCGTGGTGACCGACCTCGACGGCGGGGCGGTGGACACCGGTGGGTCACCGGCCGGATCGGCACGTGGCGGCCTTCTCGCCGCCGGGGACGCCGCCACGCACGCGGCGCTCCTCGCTCTGATGCGCACGTGACTGCACGTGACTGCACGTGACTGCAGGGGCGGCTGTCCGGTGGCCATTTCGCCCTGCGCAACACCCCGGACTAAGTTGGAGAGGTGAACGACTCCCTCACCGTCCGCGACAACCGCACCGGCCAGGAGTACGACGTACCGATCGAGAACGGCGCGATCCGCGGCTCCGACATCGGGCAGATCAAGGACGGCAACGGCTCTCCGCTCGCCGTCTACGACCCCGGCTTCGTGAACACCGCCTCCTGCAAGAGCAGCGTCACCTACATCGACGGTGACAAGGGCATCTTGGAGTACCGCGGCTACCCCATCGAACAGCTCGCCGAGAAGTCGACGTTCCTCGAGGTCGCCTACCTGCTGGTGCACGGAGACCTGCCGACGAAGACCCAGTACGAGAGCTGGGTGCACGACATCACCTACCACACGTTCGTCCACGAGAACATCCGGACGTTCATGGAGGGGTTCCGCTACGACGCCCACCCGATGGGGATGCTGATGGCCTCCGTGGGCGCGCTGTCGACGTTCTATCCCGACGCCCGTCACATCGACGACGACGAGATCCGCCGGCTCCAGATCGTGCGGATGATCGCGAAGATGCCGACCCTCGGCGCCTGGTCCTTCCGCCACGCGCAGGGCAAGCCGTTCGTCTACCCCGACAACGAGCTCGGCTACACCGCGAACTTCCTGTCGATGCTGTTCCGGATGAGCGAGGACCGCTTCGCGGCCGACGAGCGGCTGGTCAAGGCGCTCGACGTCCTGTTCATCCTGCACGCCGACCACGAGCAGAACTGCTCGACCAACGCGGTCCGCTCGATCGGGTCGTCGCAGGTCGACCCGTACTCCGCGGTCGCGGGCGGCATCGGCGCGCTCTACGGCCCGCTGCACGGCGGCGCCAACGAGGCCGTGCTGCGGATGCTGCGCCGGGTCGGGAAGAAGGAGAACATCCCCGACTTCATCGAGGGCGTGAAGAACGGCGACGAGAGGCTGATGGGCTTCGGCCACCGTGTCTACAAGAACTACGACCCGCGGGCGAAGATCATCAAGAAGGCCTGCGACGACGTCTTCGAGGTCACCGGGGTCAACCCGCTCCTCGAGATCGCGATGGAGCTGGAGAAGATCGCGTTGGAGGACGAGTACTTCGTCTCCCGCAAGCTCTACCCGAACGTCGACTTCTACTCCGGCCTGATCTACGAGGCGTTCCAGTTCCCGCCCGAGATGTTCACGGTGCTGTTCGCGATCGGGCGTACGCCGGGCTGGCTCGCCCAGTGGCTCGAGCTCGTGCAGGACAAGGAGCAGAAGATCGCCCGGCCCAAGCAGATCTACACCGGGCACCGGACCCTCGACTTCGTCCCTGCCTCGGAACGGTGGTCCTGAGCGACTGCGTCCCTGGTTCACGCCGAGGCGTGAAATAGGGACGCGCTCGGCGCTCGGACTTGGGAGGATCGACGCGTGCCCACGCTGACCTCCATCGCCGCCCTCGAGGCCTCGCTCGACCACCTGCGGGCGGCACCGCCCGAGCTCGGCTCGCTCGAGATGATCGTGCGGCGCCCGGCGCAGGGTGAGCGCGAGATCCTCGCCGAGGGCGTGCTGGACGAGGCCGACGGGCTCATCGGCGACAACTGGCTGGGCCGGGCCACCTCCCGCGCGATCGCCGAGGGCCGTCATCTGGACGGGATGATCACCGTGATGAGCTACCGGATGGTCGGGCTGTTGGGCGACACGCCCGAGGCCCGGGCGATGGCCGGTGACCAGCTCTACGTCGACCTCGACCTCTCCCACGACAACCTGCCCGCCGGCACCCGGCTCGCGATCGGCGGCGACGCCGTCCTCGAGGTCTCGGCGAAGCCGCACGCCGGGTGCAAGAAGTTCCTCACCCGCTTCGGCGAGGACGCGGTCGCGTTCGTCAACTCCGAGGTCGGCAGCCACCTGCGGCTGCGTGGGCTGAACGCGCGCGTGGTCAGCGGCGGGGCGATCGCACGCGGCGACGTCGTACGCCGTCTCGGCTGACGTCCGGCTTCTTCAAGACCCCCCAGGACCGTCTCAGGGTCTTCCCAGACTCGCCCGGCAATTTCTGGGACATGACGAACACCCCGTACGGCGAGGAGCCGGGCAACCGACGTGAGTGGGGTCAGGAGCCGCCTGCGCCACCCGCGACCTGGTCGCCGTACGCATATGCAGCCCAGCCGGAGCACGGCCGGCCCACCCTCGGCCAGGACGCCGACACATCGGTTCTCCCGCCGGTGGCGCGTCCCCGCACCGGGCTGCAAGGCAGGAGGCTGGCCGCCGCCGTGGTGGCGGCCAGCCTCCTGGTGGGCGGCGCTGCCGGTGTCGGCGGCGCGGCCGTCTGGACCTCGACCCACGACGACGTGCAGTCCTCGCCCGTGCTCACGCAGACCGGAGGCTCGGCTGCACCGACCGCCGCCACGGGGTCGGTCGAGAAGGTCGCGAAGAGCGTGCTGCCGTCGGTGGTGATGATCAAGGTCGCCGGAGCGAACGGCGGGGGGTCGGGCTCAGGGATCATCCTGAGCCGCGACGGCAAGATCCTCACCAACAACCACGTCGTCGCGCTCGCCGGCAACGGCGGCGAGATCACCGTGTCGTTCAACGACGGCTCGCATGCCGCTGCCAAGGTGCTCGGCACCGACCCGCTGACCGACACCGCCGTCATCCAGGCCGAGGACGTCGACAACCTCACGCCGGCCACCCTCGGCCACTCCTCGAGCCTCCAGGTCGGGCAGGAGGTCGTGGCCATCGGCTCCCCCTTCGGGCTCGACGCGACCGTGACCAGCGGCATCGTCAGTGCCCTGAACCGGCCGGTGAACGTCGGTGAGGTCAGCCAGGGCAACTCGACGATCTACCCCGCGATCCAGACCGACGCGGCGATCAACCCCGGCAACTCCGGCGGTCCACTGGTGAACCTCGCCGGTGAGGTCGTCGGCATCGACGCCGCCATCCAGACCGCGCCGAACCAGGGGCTCGGCGGCGGCGAGCCCGGCTCGATCGGCCTCGGCTTCGCGATCCCGATCGACGAGGTGCTGCCGATCGTCCAGCAGATGATCAAGGGCGAGACGCCGACCCACGCCCGCCTCGGCATCGGCGTCGAGAACGCCGCCTCCGGCGATGGGGCGCAGGTCACCGACGGCGCCAAGATCAGCCAGGTCTCGAACGGCTCGGCGGCCCAGAACGCCGGGCTCCGTGCCGGCGACGTGATCACGAAGGTCGACGACCACCTGATCACGTCCTCCGACGGACTCGTCGCGATCGTCCGGTCGTACCGGCCGGGCGACCGGGTCACGGTCACCTACGAGCGCGGCGGTGACACGCACACGGTGCGGGTGACCCTCGACTCCGACGCGCCCACGCAGAACTCCTGATCTCGGAGCCCGGGGTGAGCGTCCACAGCGCCGGTGACGCCCCCGGGCTCCGTTCTGCTACCTCGCGCGCTTGACCCTCGTCTCGTCCCACACGGGGCCGTCGGACTCGTAGACCTCGCCGTCGGCGCCGTAGACGAGGAACCGGTCGAAGCCGCGGGCGAACCAGCGGTCGTGGGTGACCGCGATGACCGTGCCCTCGAACGCCTCGAGGCCCTCCTCGAGCGCCTCGGCGGACTGGACGTCGAGGTTGTCGGTGGGCTCGTCGAGCAGCAGCAGCGTGGCACCGGAGAGCTCGAGCAGCAGGATCTGGAACCTCGCCTGCTGGCCGCCCGAGAGCGACTCGAACCTCTGCTCGGAGGCGTGCGCGAGCTCGTAGCGGTCGAGGACGCGGGCGGCCGCCTCGCGGCCCATCCCGGCGCGGCCGTCGGGTCGGCCGTCGCCACGGTGCAGGATCTCCAGCAGCGTCCGGCCCACGAGCTCGGGGTGCTCGTGCGTCTGCACGAACCAGCCCGGGCGCACACGCGCACCGAGCTTCGCCTTCCCGGTGTGGCGCACAGGCGCGACCGGGGTGTCGTCGACCGGCCGGTGCTCGACGTCGGGATCCGACCCGCCGATCGCCAGCAGCCGCAGGAAGTGGGACTTGCCGGAGCCGTTGCTGCCCAGGACCGCGACCCGTTCGCCGTACCAGACCTCGAGGTCGAACGGCTTCATGAGTCCCCCACCGTCATCAGTGGAGAGCTCGAGCTGCTCGCAGACCACGGCCCGCTTGCCGGTGCGACCGCCCTTGAGCCGCATCGACACCTGCTGCTCGCGCGGCTGCTCGATCGGCGGCCCGGCCTCCTCGAACTTCCGGAGCCGGGTCTGCGCGGCCTTGTACTGCGAGGCCATGCCGTCGTTGTACTCGGCTTTGATCTTGAGCCGGAGCACCAGCGCCTTGATCTTCTCGTGCTCCTCGTCCCAGCGGCGCCGCATCTCCTCCAGGCGCGCGAACCGGTCGCGCCGCGCCTCGTGGTACGACGCGAAGCCGCCGGGGTGGGTCCAGACCAGGTTGCCACCACCCGAGGAGCCGAGCTCGACGGTGACGATCCGGGTCGCCGTGTTGTTGAGCAGCTCGCGGTCGTGGCTGATGAACAGGATGGTCTTGTCGGACTCGCGGATGCGCTCCTCGAGCCACATCTTGCCGGGGACGTCGAGGAAGTTGTCGGGCTCGTCGAGCAGCAGCACCTCGTCAGGACCGGCCAGCAGGTACTCCAGCACCAGACGCTTCTGCTCGCCGCCCGACAGGGTGCGCAGCGCGCGGTACTTGGCGCGGTCGTAGGGGACGCCGAGGCCACGCACCGTGCAGACGTCCCAGACGACCTCGATGTCGTAGCCACCGGCGTCGGCGTACTCGGCGAGCGCCTCGGCGTACTTCATCTGGGTCTTCTCGTCGTCGGTCTCCATGAGGGCGAGCTCGCACCGCTCGACCTCGGCCGTGGCCTCACGCACGCGCGGCGGCGAGACCGAGAGGAGGAGGTCGGCGACCGTGGCGTCCTCGCCGAGCCCGTGCCCGACCATCTGTCGCATCACACCGAGTCCACCGGTGCGGGTGACCACGCCCTCCTTGGGGACCAGGTCACCGGTGATGATGCGCAGCAGCGTCGTCTTGCCGGCGCCGTTGGCACCCACCAGGGCGACCTTCTGGCCGTCGCCGACACGGAACGAGACGTCCTCGAGCAGCACCCGGCCGTCGGGCAGCTCGAAGCGCACTCCGGCGACGTCCACGTGACCCACGAGGAGCCATTCTCCGGGAGGGACCCGGGCGGCGCATCTTCAATTCAGCGGGCGTTCTCGCGCAGCGACGAGGTGCGCGCACCGCGCACGGTGAGGAACGCGAAGCACGAGGCCGCGACGACGAGGACGACGAGCACGATCGCGCTGAGGGTGACCGCCGACCCGACGTCGAACGACGGCACGACGCGCGGCACGAGGCTGGAGTCGACGAAGCCCAGGGTCACCGTGCGGACGACGACGTACTGGGCCACCGCGCCGGCCGCCACACCGGCGATCGCGGCGGCGCCGAGTACCACGACGAACTCGGCGACCACCCCCAGCATCACCGACCTTCGTTTGACCCCGACCACGCGCAGCGAGGCGGCGTCGCGCCGTCGAGCGGGCAGCTGGACGGCGAGGTTCGCCGCGAGGCCGGCCAGGGCGAGCAGGATCACCAGCACCGTCACCACGATGTACAGGCGCAGCGCGAGGGCGAACGCGTCCTGGTCGAGGACGTGCTTGGTCTGCGTCTCGGTCGTGGGGTTGGAGATCCCGCGCGCGGCCAGCTCGCCGAGGATGTGCTGGGGGGTGTCGGCGCGGGCCCAGATGTAGACGAGGGTGTCGCTGTCGGCCGTCGTGGCGTTGCGGACGAACGCCGTGAAGTCGATCATCACGCCGGACGGTCCACGGAACGGGACCGACTCGGCGGGCGCGCCGGCGGGCGCGACCCGGAACAGCCCCGATGCCCCCGTGGGCAGCGCGGAGGGCCCGGGGGCGAGCCGGCCGAACAGCACCGGGACCGTGGCGGGGACGTCGTCGGGGGTGATCCCGGCGTACGAGTCCGGGCCGCCGGCGCGGAAGGTCATGGTCAGCCCACCACGCGCAGGGACGACCTTCTTCACGGCCGTGGTGACGTTGAGGATGGGGGAAGGCTGAGGGTGCCATCCGGCCCTGAGCAGCCCCTTCACCGGACGCCCGTCGAGCGCGACGGACTCGATGGTCGCCGTGCCGCGCATGGCCTCCACGAGTGCGGCCGGCCCACCGAAGCTGAGCTTCTCGACCTGGCATCCGGTCGCACAGGTGCGCAGCTTCTTCGTGGACGTCGACCTCCCCTTGTCGAAGGGTCCGACGTTGAGATCCTTGAGGTCGCCGTTGTCGTCCAGGACCGTCATGGTCACGCCGAGCTGGTCGTAGTCACCGTCGACCCGGTTGGCGACCGTCATCGTCAGCTCGGAGCCGCGCAGCAGGATCGGTGGCCGGCGCGGTCCGATCGCGCGCGCCACGTCGGCGGCACTGCGGCCCGGAGTCCACTGCGCCGGCCAGGACGCCACCCGGCCCAGCCTCGTCGCGTCGACGATGACGCGCGGCTGGACCGTCGACGTGGCCTCGTCGGGGTTCGGGAAGTCCTGACCGGCCGCCATCAGCCACCGGCCGTTCGGGTCGAGCTGGTGAGTCAGTCCAACCGCCCGCGACAGGCTGAGGTGGGTGGAGTACGACATCGGCGCGCCGACCTGCGTGGCGGCGGTGCTGGACCTCCAGGTCGACGCCGCCAGCGAGACCCCGACCGCGAACACCGCGACCGTGAGCGCCGCCGTGATCGGGAGGATCACCATCGTCCCCTCCCGACGGCGCCGCACCGTGCGCGACGCGACGTACGACGACAGCGCGCGGCGGCGGCCGGACCAGCGGACCCAGAGCCCGGCGACAGCCAGGACGACGAGTCCCACCAGCAGACCGGACGCGATCGCCAGGAGGATCGGCAGGGCCAGGTCGGTCGCGTCGGGGCTCTGCGGCTTCGTCCGGCTCGCCGCGGTCACCAGTGCCGCCGCGGCCAGGGCGATCAGCGCCAGCCGCATCACCACCACGGCGCGACCCGACCGCGTCGGACGGCGTACGCCGGCGATCTGCGCGCTCAGCGGCTCGCTGACCGCGTCGCGGACCACGATCGCCGCCACCAGCGCCGTCACGACGACCACGCCGACGACGGCCAGGGCGCTCGCCAGGATGAACGGCACGGGCAGGCCGTCGACCAGCCACCGGTGCGCGAGCTGGCGCGAGCCGACGTACCCGGCGACGACACCGAGGGGCGTGGCGCAGGCCAGGATGACCAGCGGCTCGAGCATGCCGAGGAACCACAGCTGGCGGCGGCCGTACCCGCGCAGGGACGCCAGCGCCAGCTCACCGCGCCGCAGGATCATCGAGGCGGCGAGCAGGCGGGACAGGAGCACCAGCGCGACCATGATCAGCGAGAGCACGGCGGGCTCCACGGTGGAGTCGGTGACGCCTCGGCGGTCGATCAGCTGGCCCGCGATGTCAGGCAGCGTGTTCCCGGACTCGAGGCTCAGCCCGGCGAGCAGCGTGTTGTCCCGGTTGGCGTCTCCGATCGCCTTCACCCGTGCCGCCGCCGCGGCCAGGTAGGCCCGGTCCATGTCCGGTGGCGTCGCCAGCGCCTGGTCGACGGTCACGTAGAAGTGCCGATTCCGCAGCTCGATCCCGGCCTGGCTGGTGATCCACGGGGCCGGGTGGGCGGGCACGAGCTTAGGCGGGAAGGGCTGCTGGACTCCCGGGACCGACTGGAGCCGGCCGAGGCCTCCCCAGAACGCGTCGTCGGCCGGGCGGTCGGTGGCGGTGTAGACGCCGACGACGCGGAACGGGTGGGAGTCGCCGTACGGGTTGAAGGTGTCGCCGACGTGGAGCAGGTTGTTCTCGGCGTCGACCCGCAGCATGGCGATCTCGTCGGGGTTCGTGGGGCACCGCCCCTCGAGCTTCACGTGGTCGCACGCGCCCGGGACGGAGACCAGCCGCGGGACGGAGACGACGGGGCTCGCCGGCAGCGCGACCTGGGGCAGCTGCTGCCAGACGATCGGGTGGCCGGGCTCGAAGAAGCGCCCGGACTCCTGGGCGCTCGCCTCGACCGCAGACGCGACCGCCTGGTTGACGTCCTGGTTGGCGAGCGGCTGGAAGTCGTAGGTGAGGCCGGTGGTGATGCTCGGCTGGGCGCGGAGCTGGGCGATCACGAACGAGTTGGCGGCGTTGAGCTGATAGCTCGGGCCGACGACCGCGGACGCGATCGCGATCACGGTGAGCAGGAGCGACCCGAGACTGAGGACCCACCGTGCCCTCAGGCCGCGCAGGCTCGTGGCCAGGAGCCACCGGAAGCGGCTCACTGCTCGGCCGATCGCAGGGCGGCCGGGCGCGCCGCGCGGCCGAAGCGGGTGAAGACGACGGCGCAGAGCAGCGCGGTGAGCACGGCGACGCCGACCACGACGGTCGCCAGGGTGAGCGGCCGCACGGCGAGGTGGAGTCTCGGTGCCTCGGACCAGCCACTGACCAGCTGGATCGGCTCGAGGAGCGGGACGGTCGTGACCGCCGCGGTGACCGCCGCCGCCACCAGGACGACCGCCGACAACACCGCGGCCTCGAGCACGTAGGCACGGCGTACGGCGCGAGGACCGATGCCCGCGGCGCGCAGCCCGGCCACCTCGGCCCGCCGACGTCCGAGCTGACCGGCGAGCCAGGCCACGAGGTGGGTGAGCGCGACGAGCCCGACGCCGATCGCCACCAGGAGCGTCAACGAGTCGGCGCGGGCCGCAGCGGTCGCCTCGAGCCGGTCGGCCACGTCGGCGTACGTCGTGGGCCGGCTTCCGCCTGCCCGACGCAGCGCGGCCATCACCGTGGGGGGCGTGTCGGCCCGCGCGACGACCACGGACCGCGCGCCGGCCACGGTCCCGACGGACCCCCGCAGGACCTGCCCGAGGTCGAGGAGCGACCCGGCGCGGCCCAGGAACGGGATAGCGCCCACCGACCCCACGACCCGCATCGCCTGTCTCGTGCCGTCGATGCCGTCGGCGATGCCCGCGGTCTGGAGCCCGTGGGTGACCAACCCGGCCGCCTGCTCCGAGGTCGGCCCGACCTTCACCGCGCGTCTCGCCCGTGCACCGGCGTACGACGTGCTGCCGAGCAGGCGGACCCCGCCTGCTGTGACGCCGGCGACGTCGAAGGGAGCACCCGACAGGTCGACCGACAGCAGCGCACAGCCGATCGCGCACGAGCCGAGCCGACCGGTGGCCGTCCCGACGTGGTCGACGCGCACCTTGGCGACCTGCGCGAACCCCTGGTCGCTCAGGTATCTCACGGTGACGACGCCGGTGTCGTCGTCGCCGATGGAGTCGACGTCGACCTGCAGCGAGTCGGCCCGCATCAGGACCGGGCCGTCCTGGCCCGCTAGCGAGTCGATGTGGGCGACAGCACCCCCGACGCTCGTGTCACGGAGGAAGTCCCCGACCACCGCGTTCCACCGGCCGGCGTCGACGAAGACGCGCCGGTGCACCGGGTCGAGGTCGTCGATCGCGACGGCCGCCATCAGCCACTTGCCCTGGGGATCGGCGTCGTGGGCGGCGGCGTACGCCCGTAACGCCCCGTCGTCGAAGGACATCACGATCGGTCCACCCGCCCGCAGGCGCCCGGCGTCGTCGCGCCAGTCGGCGGCCGTACGCCCGCCGGTGAGGGTCACGGCCAGGAGCACGGCGGCGGCGACCATGATCCGGACCACCGAGCCGGGGTCGGGGTCGCGCCGGAGCCTGCGCGTGGCCAGCGACAGGCCGAGCCGCGTGCCCAGCCGCGGGGTCAGCGCGAGCGCCCACATCACCAGCTGCCCGGCACCGAGAGCGACGAGAGCGGGCGCGACGGTGGCGACCCAGCCCTGCTCATTGCGGTGTGCCTCGTAGACGGCGAGGCAGGCGGCCGTCACCAGGAGCAGCTCGAGGAACGTCGTGACCCAGGAGGTGGGATGCCGGCGGGGATGCACCGACAGGGCGTCGACCAAGGGACGGCGGATCACCGCCGCCGCGACCACCGCGATCGTGACCCAGGCGCCGAGCAGCACACCGACGGCCACGACGATCTCGCGAGTGCCCACGTCGTAGGAGAGCCCCCAGCCGTCGACGATGCGGCGGGCCAGCCAGGTGCCGACCGCCGACCCCGCGAGGACGCCGATCAGGCTGATCGTGAGCAACGGGGCCGCGGCGAACAGCACGAGTCGCCCACCGTGAAGCCCGCGGAGCCTGGCGAGCGCGACGTCGTGGCTGCGGTCGACCACGGACCTGGCGGACTGCTCGGCGAGCGCGACGGCGCCGTACCGCGCGAGCATCGCCGCCACCGCGCCCGGCGTCGACGCCACGCGGGAGGCGCCGACGACCCCGACGGACCCGGCCGCGACGACGAACGCGAGGCCCAGGGTGGCGAGGGACGTCCAGAGGTGAGCCCGGATGCTGCGGAGGAGCACAGTTGCTACCGTCCGGTGCCGTACGCCGAGTGGTCGGCCGGGACGAGGCGGCCCTCGTCGAGGACGATCTTCCGGTCGGCGGCGGCGACCACGGCCGGGTCGTGGGTCGCCACGACGACGATGGCGCCGCGCCCCGCCTCGATGCGCAGCTGGTCCATGACGTGCTCACGGTTGCCCTCGTCGAGCTCGCTGGTGGGCTCGTCGGCGAGCAGGATCTCCGGCGAGACGGCGAAGGCCCGGGCGCAGGCGACGCGCTGCATCTGACCTCCGGACAGCTCTTCCACCTGGCGGTCGCCGAGGTCGCCGATGTGGAAGCGGGTGAGCTCCTCGTCGGCGCGTTCGTCGGCATCCGTCGGCGACACCCCGCGGGCGCGGAGCGCGATCGCGACGTTCTCCCTGGCCGAGAGGATCGGCACCAGGCCGTAGACCTGGAGCACGAACGCGACCGCGTGACGCGGGTCGCCGTCGCCCTGCCACATGTGCTGCCCGCCGTACGTCGCGAAGCCGGTGGTGGGCTTGACGATGCCGCCCGCGATGGAGAGCAGGGTGGTCTTGCCGGAGCCCGACGGCCCGGAGAGCGACGTCACCTCACCCGGTCGGAAGGCCAGAGTGAGTCGCTCCAGGACCCAACGGCCACCGATGTTGAGCGAGACGTCCTCGAGCTGGAGCTCGCCGTCGGTCGCGATCGGTTCGCGCTCGGGGACGAGCGAGTGGCGTCCGATCGAGGTCATGTGAGGTCCTCGCCGTCGTCCTCGTCGTGTTCGCCGCGGCTGAGCAGCAGGCGGTCGTCGTGCTCGGGCTCGATCCGCACCAAGGTGCCCTGCGGCCAGTCGCGGGCGATGTGCGCCGGCAGGTGGACGACGCCCTCGGCCCCCACCACGACGTACTCGGCGCCGGCGCGGCCCTCCATGCCGACCCGACCGCCGCGCATGGTCACGGTGCGCGGGAAGGTGGCGGCGACCTCGGGCTGGTGGGTGACCACGAGGATCGTCGTACCGAAGTCGTTGCCGAGCCCGTGGATCAGCTCGAGCATGTGGTCGCGGTCCTCGTGGCTCAGCTGGCTGGTCGGCTCGTCCGCGAGCAGGAGCTGGGGCGCGCTGGTGACGCTGCAGGCGAGCGCGAGCCGCTGCCGCTCGCCTCCGGACATCGAGGAGACGACCTGGTCGCCCTTGCTCTCGAGACCGACCCTGCGCAGCAGCTCGGCGTCGCCGAGGGTGTGGTCGGGATCGTTGCTGGCGGCGCGGCTGAACCGGAGGTTCTGCCTGGCCGTGGCGTAGTGGAGCAGGTTGCGGGTGGCTCCCTGGAGCATGGTGCTGACCCGGGAGGCGCGGACCCGGGTCAGCTGCCGCTCACTCATGCGGGAGATCTCCTCGTCGCCGAGGAAGATCTTGCCGGCGCTCGGGCGCTGGATGCCGCCGAACAGCGTCAGCAGCGTCGACTTCCCCGAGCCACTCGGGCCCAGGAACGCCACGCGCTCCCCCGCGTCGACCGCGAGGTCCACGCCCTGGAGGGCGACGACGTCGTGCCCTTCGAAGGTCTTGTACAGATGCACCAGCCCCTGGCACCTGACCGACAGGCCCCCGACGCGTCGCGGGGCCTCCTCGGCGACGTGCTGCATGCGCGCTCCTTCACCCTGCCACGTCAGCTGGTCACCCGTCTGACGCGCGACTTCCTCGCGTGGTTGTCATCCGCACCCTTTCATCCCACCCCTCCCGGTGGTTGAGGAGCGAGCCCTGCGAGCGTCTCGAAACCACCACCCCGGTGGTTGAGGAGCGAGCTCTGCGAGCGTCGCCCCGGTGGTTGAGGAGCGAGCCCTGCGACTCCGGTGGTTGAGGAGCGAGCTCTGCGAGCGTCTCGAAACCACCGCTCCGTCGGTCGAGTCTGTGCCGACTATGGCGCTGCTCGTCCGGTGGCCGTGACTGGATTTCGACGCGCTCGCGCGACTTCGTTCCTCAGTCGCGTCGCTTGCTCAATCTGCGCTCGCCCACGCAGTCCGCTCGTTCCTCGCGGAATGCTGCTCGCTTGGTGGTTGAGGAGCGAGCCCTGCGAGCGTTGGTTCCTGAGGAGGCGAGGGACGAGCCGTCTCGAAGGG
>DASSTL010000041.1:0-3898 GCA_035707985.1 Nocardioides sp.
CGATCCGGGCAGCCACCTCGCGCCTGGTCGGCAACGCCTCGAGCTCACGGTTGAGCAGCCCCCGACGCTCCAGCGTGCGCATCCAGTCCTCGTGCACGTGCAGCAGCGCCGGGGCCTGGGCCAGCGCGTTCGCCAGCGCAAGGTTCTGCTGGTAGTTGTCGGCCAGGACCAGGTCGGCCACCTCGTCGGTCATCGAGGCCAGCAGATCGCCACGTTGCTTGCTGGTCAGGTCGCCGGCCTGGACGACCCGGTCGAGCAGGATCTTGATGTTCACCTCGTGGTCGGACGTGTCGACCCCGGCGGAGTTGTCGATGAAGTCGGTGTTGATCCGGCCTCCGGCGCCGTCGCACCCGTGGACGGCGTACTCGATCCGGCCGCGCTGGGTGAAGCCGAGGTTGCCGCCCTCCCCCACACAGGCCGCCCGCAGCTCGCGGCCATCCACGCGGATGGCGTCGTTGGCCTTGTCGCCGGCCTCGGCATGACTCTCGGACGCGCCCTTGACGTAGGTGCCGATGCCGCCGTTCCAGAGCAGGTCGACCGGAGCCAGCAGGATCGCGCGCATCAGCTCCGCCGGGGTCAGGGAGGTCGCCTCGATGCCGAGCGCGCGCTGGACCTGCGGAGTGATCCGGACCGACTTCGCCGAGCGCGGGTGGACGCCGCCGCCCTCGGAGATCAGCGAGGCGTCGTAGTCCTGCCAGCTCGAGCGCGGCAGCTGGAACATCCGCTTCCGCTCGGCGTACGACGCCGCGGCATCGGGCTGGGGATCGATGAACACGTCGCGGTGGTCGAAGGCCGCGACCAGTCGGGTGTGCGGCGAGCACAGCATCCCGTTGCCGAACACGTCGCCGGACATGTCGCCGATGCCGACGCAGGTGAAGTCCTCGGTCTGGCAGTCGATGCCGCGTTCACGGAAGTGACGCTGCACCGAGACCCAGGCTCCGCGGGCGGTGATGCCCATCGCCTTGTGGTCGTAGCCGACCGAGCCGCCGGAGGCGAACGCGTCGCCGAGCCAGAACCCGTACCTCTTGGCCACGCCGTTCGCGATGTCGGAGAACGTCGCCGTGCCCTTGTCGGCCGCGACGACGAGGTAGGAGTCGTCGCCGTCGTGGCGTACGACGTCCGGGGGCGGCACGGTCTTGCCGTCGACGAGGTTGTCGGTGATGTCGAGCAGCCCGCAGATGAACGTCTCGTAGCAGGCGATGCCCTCGGCGAGCCACGCGTCGCGGTCGGAGGGCTGTGCTGGATCTACGGGAGGCAGCTGCTTGCAGAAGAACCCGCCTTTGGCGCCCACCGGGACGATCACGGTGTTCTTCACCATCTGCGCCTTGACCAGGCCCAGCACCTCGGTCCGGAAGTCGTCGCGGCGGTCGGACCAGCGCAGGCCCCCACGGGCGACGGCGCCGAAGCGCAGGTGCACGCCCTCGACACGCGGTGAGTAGACGAAGATCTCGAACTTCGGCCGCGGCTCGGGCAGGTCGGGGATCGCCGACGGCTCGAGCTTGAATGACATGTAGGTGTGGTGCGGACCGTCGCTACCGGGCTGGAAGTAGTTGGTGCGCAGCGTTGCGTTGATGTGCGTGAGGTAGGACCGCAGGATGCGGTCGTGGTCAAGGCTGGCCACGTCGTCCAGGGCCTGCTCGATGCGGTGAGTGATGTCGTCGACCTTGGCCTGCCGCGCCTCGGCATCGGCCGACAGGCCGTTGCGGCCGGGGTTGAAGCGCGCCTCGAAGAGCTGGACGAGGAGCCGGGTGATGTCGGTGTTCCCGCGCAGCGCCTCCTCGATGTAGTCGACTGCGAACGGGCTGTTGCCCTGCTTCATGTACTTCGCGTAGGCGCGCAGCACCGTCGCCTGGCGCCAGGTGAGGCCGGCCGCGAGCACGAGCGCGTTGAAGCCGTCGATCTCGTTGAACCCGTCCCAGACCGCGCGGATCGTGTCCTGGAACGGCTCGCGGACCTTGTCGGGCATGCCGGGCGGGTAGCGGAGCCCGAACTCGTAGATGTACGACGGACGCTCGGTGTGGTCGAGCTCGTAGGGGCGCTCGTCGACGACCTCGACCCCCATCGACGACAGCGCCGGGAGCACGTCCGACAGCGAGATGGATGCACCCCTGCGGAACACCTTCAGCCGGGCCTCGCCCCGCGCCGCGTCGAGCGGGGAGAACAGGGACAGGTCGGTGCCCGAGTCGCCGAGGGCCTCGAGCCGTCCGAGGTCGAGCGCACCGGTGGCCGCGGAGAAGTCCTCCTTGTAGGCCTCCGGGAACGACGACTCGAAGCTGCGGGCCAGCCGGGAGCCGACGTCCTCGCCGAACTCGGCGATGGTCGCCGCGGTGAAGTCGTCGCGCCACGACCGCGACGCGTCGGTGAGCCGGCGCTCGAGGTCGGAGATGTCGACCTCCGGGATCTTCTCCCCCCGCGGCGGGTGGACGACGAAGTGCACGCGCGCGGTCGTCGACTCGCTCATGCGGACCGTGAACTCGATCTGCTCGCCGCCGAAGCTCTCCTTGAGGATCTCGGAGAACCGCTCTCGGACGCTCGTGTTGTAGCGGTCGCGCGGCAGGAAGACCAGGACGCTGACGTAGCGGCCGTAGGTGTCGCGGCGTACGAAGACCCGGAGCTGGCGGCGCCCTCGGGTCTCCATCACCCGGCTCGCCATCGAGGCGAGCTCGTCGACCGGGGTGTGGAACAGCTCGTCGCGCGGGTAGGTCTCGAGGGTGTCGATCAGGGCCTTGCCCGCATGGCTGCGCGGGTCGAGCCCGACCAGCTTGAGCGCCTCGGTGGCCTTCTCGCGCAGCAGCGGCACGTGCCACACCGACTCCGTGTACGCCGCGCTGGAGAACAGCCCGAGGAAGCGACGTTCGCCGGTCACCTCGCCGTTCTCGTCGAAGGTCTTCACGCCGACGTAGTCGAGGTACGCCGGGCGGTGCACGGTCGCGCGGGAGTTGGCCTTGGCCAGCACCAGCAGGGTGTGCTGGCGGGCCAGCTCCGCGGCCTTCTTCGGCAGCTTGGAGACGGCCGACATGTCGGGGTCGTTGCGCAGGATGCCGAGGCCGGACCCGGGGACGCCGCGGAGGTACTCGTCCTCCCCCTCGCGCTCGAGGTGGTACTCCCGGTAGCCCAGGAAGGTGAAGTGGTCGTCGGCGAGCCACTCGAGGAACTCGATGCCCTGGTCGACCTCGCCCTGGGACAGGGTCTTCGGTGGTGCGGTCCGCAGGCCGGCCACCACCTCCTCGACGGTCTGCCGCATCCGGCCCCAGTCCTCGACCGACTCCCGCACGTCGCGGAGGACCCGCTGGAGGTCGGCGGCAATCTCGTCGACGTCCTCGTCGTGGCCGATCCGGCTGATCTCGACGTGCATCCAGGACTCGCGCTCGGCGCCTTCGGGAGGAGCGGACGACTCGTTGTCGGGGCAGGCCACGGACTCCAGATGCCCGGTGAGGTCACGGGTGACGTCGAACTGCGGGTGGACGACGAGGTGGACGTCGCGCTGCTGCCGGGTCAGCTCCATGACCACCGAGTCGACGAGGAACGGCATGTCGTCGGTGACGACCTCCACCACCGAGTGGCCGCCGGCGGACCAGCCGTGCTCGGCCAGCGTCGGGGTGAAGACGTGGACGCTGGCGGTGCCCTGAGGACGGGATTCCGCCGTGCGGTAGTGCGAGACCAGCGCGCCGTACAGCTCCTCCGCGGAGCGGTCGGTGAGGTCGTCGGTGGCGACGTGCCGGTAGTAGGCGCGGATCAGCGAGCCGACCTCGTCCTTGGGCGGTCCCCCGGTGCCGCTGCTCCGCTCCGCCAGGGCGATCGCCTGGTTCAGGAGGTGGGTCTTCTCGGGGTCGACGGACAGATCGGTCGTCATTGACACAACCCGAGGTTAGGACTCCGTTCAACGCCGTACCAACAC
>DASSTL010000042.1:0-14956 GCA_035707985.1 Nocardioides sp.
AGGTGGACTGGGACGCCGTGGAGACGGGCAACCAGCCGCGCCGCATCGAGCTCGCCCTCAAGCCCGGCGACCGCGTGCTCGTCCAGGTCACCAAGGACCCGGTCGGACACAAGGGCGCCCGCCTGACGAGCCAGATCTCGCTGCCCGGTCGATACCTGGTGTACGTGCCCGGCGGCTCCATGAACGGAATCTCCCGCAAGCTGCCCGACAACGAGCGCGCCCGCCTCAAGCGCATCCTCAAGGAGGTGCTGCCGGAGTCGTCCGGCGTGATCGTCCGCACCGCGGCCGAGGGCGCCACCGAGGAGCAGCTGACCCGCGACGTGCAGCGGCTCACCTCGCAGTGGGAGCACATCCAGAAGCTCGTGCAGACCCAGCAGGCCCCCGCGCTGCTGCACGCCGAGCCCGACCTGCTGGTCAAGATCGTCCGCGACGTCTTCAACGAGGACTTCACCCGGATGACCATCCAGGGCGACGACGCGCACCGCACCATCAGCGCGTACCTCGAGAGCGTGGCTCCCGACCTGCTGGAGCGGGTCGAGACCTACACCGACGAGGTGGACCCGTTCGACGCGTACCGCATCACCGAGCAGATCGAGAAGGCCCTGGACCGCAAGGTCTGGCTGCCCTCGGGCGGTTCGCTGGTGATCGACCGCACCGAGGCGATGACGGTGGTCGACGTCAACACCGGCAAGTTCGTCGGCTCGGGTGGAAACCTCGAGGAGACCGTCACCAAGAACAACCTCGAGGCCGCCGAGGAGATCGTGCGCCAGCTGCGCCTGCGCGACATCGGCGGCATCATCGTCGTCGACTTCATCGACATGGTGCTCGAGTCCAACCGCGACCTCGTGCTCCGGCGGCTGGTCGAGTGCCTCGGCCGTGACCGCACCCGGCACCAGGTCGCGGAGGTCACCTCCCTCGGCCTGGTCCAGATGACCCGGAAGCGGATCGGCACCGGGCTGCTCGAGTCGTTCTCGCACGACTGCCCCCACTGCCACGGTCGCGGCATCATCATCGAGGACGCGCCGATCGAGCCGAAGAAGGCCGAGGAGGAGCCGCGGCGCTCCCGTCGCAGCCGGAGCCGGGGCAAGCAGGACGCCGCGGCCGAGCCGATGAAGGCGCCCACGCCGAAGGACATCGCGGCGATGGCGCGGCACCACGAGGAACATCACGAGGAACATCACGAGGACCTGGAGGGGGACGCCTCTGCGGTCGCGGAGGAGCCCGCCCTCGAGTCGGACGTGCTCGTCGACGACCCGGCCGACGCGCCCGCGGTGACGACCGAGGAGACCGTGCCGGAGACGGTGTCCGAGGCGGAACCGGAGCCGGAGCCCGAGCCGGAGCCCGAGCCCGCACCGGCTGCCGAGCCCGAGAAGCCGCGGGTCGTCACCCGGACCCGCCGTCGTTCGGCCAGCCGTCCGGCCGGCCCGCCCGCCTCAGCCAACGGGACCGCCGGGTCCACCACGGGCGAGGCGGCCGAGGCCCACGCGGACAAGCACCACGACGAGACCCCCGCGCTGCACGTGCCGGTGAAGAAGAAAGGCACGCGCAAGCGCTGACTACGGACGCCGGTACGGCTTCTGGTGGATCAGCTCGACGTGGTGGTTGCGGCAGCCGGTGGTCGGGTGCTTCACGTACTGCGACTTGGTCGCGTTGGGCACGTAGATCCGGAAGCCGTCGACGTGGTGCGGGCGGCACTTCTTCTTCGGGAAGTTGAGTGCGGTGACCTCGTCGATCGGGCTACGGAGCCGCTGACCAGGCTTCAGCACGTACGTCGCGACCTTGCCCTTCAACCGGACCGCCGGGGCCCCGATCTGCGTGCCGTTGCCGTCTCCGACGTACGAGATGCCGCCGTAGCCGCCGGTGTGGCAGGCATGGCCGGAGGTGTTCTTCAGTGCGATCCAGCCGTACGTATGGCCCGCCCCGGCGTCGTGGCGGTGGTACGACGCGGTCAGGTCGTGGTTGGTGCAGGCCGGTGTCGCGGCGTCGGCCGGCATCGGCGTGAGGAGGCCGCTGACGGCCAGGGCGAGACCGGCCGATCCGGCGAGCAGGCGTGCGGATGTGTCCATGGAGTGTTCCCCTCGGTGTCGTGACCTCGCGGCCGTTCCTTCGCCGGCCCTGGTGTGATGCACCGGGACGGGTCCGCGGTTGCGAAGCGGACGTGTGGACTTCGGACAAGGAGCCGACAGACTGCTGTGCGATACCTCCTCGGGGGGACGAGCGCGACCCGTTCGCGTTTTGCAGCCCGCGCGCGGCGCCCGTACCATGGATCCTCGGTGCCCGCTCGGCAGAGCGCGGCGTCTTCGTCCTCACCACTCGTCCACGCCCGTCCGGGGCGACGATGTCGGTCGGGCGGACCCACCAAGACTTACGAAGGAGACCGCGGTGTACGCGATCGTGCGCGCTGGCAGCCGGCAGCAGAAGGTTGCCGTGGGCGACGTCATCGAGATCGACAAGACCGACGTGCCGGTCGGCGAGACGCTGACGCTGCCGGTCGTGATGACCGTCGACGGTGACAAGGTCACGGCCACGGGACTCGACAAGGCGGGCGTGACCGTCGAGGTGCTCGGCGCCACCGCGGGCCCGAAGATCGTGATCCAGAAGTTCAAGAACAAGACCGGCTACAAGAAGCGCCAGGGTCACCGCCAGAAGTACACCCAGGTCAAGGTCACCGACATCAAGGCCTGACCGGTCTCCGCAAACTCACGCACAGACTCACGCACAGACTCACGCACAGACTCACGCACAGACAAGGACACAGCCATGGCTCACAAGAAGGGTGCGGCCTCGACCAAGAACGGTCGGGACTCCAACTCCCAGCGCCTCGGCGTGAAGCGCTACGGCGGCCAGCTGGTCAACGCCGGCGAGATCATCGTGCGCCAGCGCGGCACGCACTTCCACCCCGGCAACGGCGTCGGCCGTGGCGGTGACGACACCCTCTTCGCCCTCGTCCAGGGCAACGTCGAGTTCGGCCGCAAGCGTGGCCGTCGCGTCGTCAACATCGTCCCGGCAGGCGAGTAACGCCCACCGACCACTGACCGAAGGGCGTCCCCGTTCCGGGACGCCCTTCGTCGATTTCAGGAGCACCGATGGCTGTCCCGTCGTTCGTCGACCGGGTGACGTTGCACGTCGCCGCGGGCCGGGGCGGCAACGGCGTCGCGTCGGTGCACCGGGAGAAGTTCAAGCCCCTCGGGGGACCCGACGGCGGCAACGGCGGTCCGGGCGGCTCGGTGATCCTGCGCGTCGACCCCAACGTGACCACGCTCCTCGACTACCACCACAACGCGCGCCGGAAGGCCGAGCACGGTGGCCACGGTGCGGGCGGCCACCGCAACGGCTCGCACGGCGCCGACCTCGTGCTCCCGGTGCCCGACGGCACCGTCGTGAGCCGGCCCGACGGTGAGGTCCTGGCCGACCTGGTCGGGCCGGGCACGGAGCTCGTCGTGGCCGAGGGCGGCCGTGGTGGTCTCGGCAACGCCGCGCTGGCCAGCGCCAGGCGCAAGGCGCCGGGGTTCGCCCTGCTCGGCGAGCCCGGCGACGAGCTCGACATCGTCCTCGAGCTCAAGGTCGTCGCCGACGTCGGGCTGGTCGGCTTCCCGAGCGCGGGCAAGTCCAGCCTGATCGCGGCGGTCTCGCGCGCCCGCCCGAAGATCGCCGACTACCCCTTCACCACGCTGGTGCCCAACCTCGGCGTCGTGACCGCCGGCGACACGACGTACACCGTCGCGGACGTCCCGGGCCTGATCGAGGGTGCGAGCGAGGGCCGCGGTCTCGGGCACGAGTTCCTGCGGCACGTCGAGCGCTGCGCCGCCATCGTGCACGTGATCGACACGGCCACCATCGAGCCCGGGCGTAACCCGCTCGACGACCTGGACGTGATCGAGCGCGAGCTCGCGTCGTACGGCGGCCTCGACGACCGCCCGCGGATCGTCGCGCTCAACAAGATCGACGTGCCCGACGGGCGGGAGATGGCCGACCTGGTGCGCGCCGACCTCGAGCAGCGAGGGCTGCGGGTCTTCGCCGTCAGCGCCGCTTCGGGGGAGGGGCTGCGCGCGTTGACGTTCGCGATGGCCGAGATCGTCGCTGCCGCCCGCGCCGCGCGGCCGGCCGCAGCGCCCGAGCGGATCGTGATCCGGCCGCCGTCGGTCGACGGTGGCGAGGAGTTCACCGTGACCGAGACCGGCGCGGGGTGGCGCGTGCGCGGTGCCAAGCCCGAGCGCTGGGTCCGGCAGACCGACTTCAGCAACGACGAGGCGGTCGGGTTCCTGGCCGACCGGCTCAACCGGCTCGGCGTCGAGACGCGGCTGCTCGAGCTCGGGGCCGAGGAGGGCGACGCCGTCCTGATCGGGAGCCCCGAAGACTCGGTCGTGTTCGACTTCAGGCCCGGCGTCGACGCCGGCGTCGAGATGCTCGGGCGTCGCGGCGAGGACCAGCGCTTCGACGAGTCCCGCCCGGCTGCGCGCCGGCGCCGCGACATCGACGCGGCGATGGATGACCGGGCCGAGGGCGAGGCACGAGCCGATGTGGCTCGGCGGATCGACGAGCGCCGCCGGTCCGGGCCGATGAGCTACGAGATCGGGTCCGCCGACGACCCCGACCGTCCCGACAGCGACGCGGTAGCCGATGACCAGCCACGCTGACCGGTCGGAGTTGGTCGCGGCCGCACGACGCGTCGTGGTCAAGGTGGGGTCCTCGTCGCTGACCACCACCGAGGGCGGCATCGACCCGGTCCGGGTACGCCGGCTCGTCGGCGTCCTCGCCGAGTCCAGGTCGAGCGGGGTCGAGGTCGTCCTGGTCTCCTCGGGGGCCATCGCCGCCGGACTGGCTCCGCTCGCCCTGAAGCGGAGGCCGCGCGCGCTCCCCGCCCAGCAGGCCGCCGCCGCCGTGGGGCAGGGGCTGCTGGTCCACCGCTACACCGACGAGCTCGCGAGCCACGGCATCGTCGCCGGCCAGGTGCTCCTCACCGCGGACGACGTGACCCGGCGCAGCCACTACCGCAACGCCCATCAGACCTTCGCCAAGCTGCTGGAGCTCGGGGTGCTGCCGATCGTCAACGAGAACGACACGGTCGCGACCAGTGAGATCCGGTTCGGTGACAACGACCGGCTGGCCGCGCTCGTCGCCCACCTCGTCCACGCCGACCTGCTCGTCCTGCTCAGCGACGTCGACGGGCTGTACGACGGCCCGCCGTCCGCCGACGGGAGCCGGCTGGTGGACGAGGTCGCGCTCACCGACCACCTGGGCGGCTTTCGGGTCGGCCGCGCGGCCGGCACCGGGCTCGGCACGGGCGGGATGCGGACCAAGCTGGACGCCGCCCGGATCGCCACGGGCGCCGGCATCCCGGTGCTGCTCACCTCGGCCGAGCGCGCCGGCGAGGCTCTCGCGGGTGCTCCGGTCGGTACGTGGTTCCACGCTGCGGGACGCCGCCGCCCCACCCGGCAGCTCTGGCTCGCCCACGCTACCGAGCCGAAGGGCGTCCTCCTGCTCGACGACGGTGCGGTCCGGGCCGTGACCGAGCGGCGAGCCTCGCTCCTGGCCGCCGGCCTCACCGGGTCGACCGGCAGCTTCGTGGCCGGTGACCCGGTCGACCTGGCCGGTCCGGACGGCGTCGCCGTGGCCCGCGGGCTGGTCAACTTCGACGCCGAGGAGATCCCGTCGCTGGTCGGCAAGACCTCCGCGGTGCTGCGGCGCGAGCTCGGCGCGGCGTACGAGCGCGAGGTCGTGCACCGCGACGACCTGGTGCTCCTGACGCCGCCCACCTGACCTCGCCGAGGCCCCCAACTGGTTTGGGGGGTGTCGTCCCGGGCAGGATGCGACGCATGACGACCCGACGAGTCCTCGCCCTGGCCGCCTCCGTTCCGCTCTCCGCCCTCCTGGCGACGGCGCTCACCGCCGCGCCGGCTACGGCACGTCCGGCGGTCGACCACGGGGACAGGTGCCTCCAGACGGCACCGATCCGCGCCTCGACCGCGGCCGCACTCGCCCGCTCCGGCTGCTCGCTCGCCGGTCGGGTCGTGACCAACGGGCGGGTCTCGCTCACCGTGCCGCCGGCGGGCATGAGCGTCGTCGGCGACGGAGCCTCCCGGAACGGCGAGGTGCGCGGGCTCCGAGTCACCAACACCGGCACGGGCATCCGGGTGGTCGCCGAGGGTCGCGGGAGCGGCGGGGGAGGCAACTGGTACCTGGCCCCGCTCCCGACGTCCACGACGAGCACCACCCCGGCCAGCTCGACGTCGTCGTTCGGCACGCTGGTCGCGAGCCGCGCCGGTGACCCTCCCGCCTGCAAGGACCGCACGTTCAGCCTCGAGCACCACACGTGGCGCAAGGCGCTGAGCTACCGCATCAACCTCGCGAAGATGCCCAAGCGCTTCACCAAGAAGACGGTGGTCCACCAGATCCGTGCAGCCAACGCCAACATGCGCAAGGGCCGCAACACCTGCGGGAAGGCCCAGATCACGACGCCCGGCTCGCACTACCGCGGTCGCACGAGCAAGAAGCCGAACATCGGCGCCGCGGGTCCGAGCTGCGGCGCGGGCAACCGCAACAACGTCGTCGCGTTCGGCAACCTCCCGGGCAACCTGCTGGGCTGGACCTGCTACTGGTACATCGGGAAGCGGATGGTCGGCACCGACATGCTCCTCGACAACGGCCCGAGCCTGAGCACCAAGCTGCCGAGCCCGTGCACCAACCAATGGGACTTCGAGGGCACCGTCACCCACGAGTGGGGTCACGCGTTCGGCCTCGGGCACACCGGCGACGGACACGGCAACCTGACGATGCAGCACCTGCTCAGGCCGTGTTCCAAGTACGCCCGCACGCTCGGGCTGGGCGACTGGCTGGGCATGAAGAAGATGTACGGCAAGAAGTAGGAGCGGCCGGTAGCGTCCGGGGCGTGCGCGAGCCACTCGACTTCACGCCCGAGGAACGGGCCGAGGAGGCCGCCTTCCACGGGCTCTACGGACCGTGGGCATCGTTCGATCTCGACGGCGTCCGCGCGTTCTTCGACGGCTTCGACCGGCCGTGGTGGCTGGTCGGTGGCTGGGCCGTCGAGGCCTTCACGCGTGCCGAGCGTGAGCACGAGGACCTCGACGTCTCGATCCTCGCGTGTGACGCGCCGGCCCTGCGGGAGTTCGTCGGCGATCGATGGCACCTGTGGACCAACCTCGGCGGCACCCTGCGACCGCTGACCGACCGCTGGCCCGACCTGCCGGCCCCGGACTGCCAGCTCTGGGTACGCCGCGACTCAGGCTCGCCGTGGGTGATGGACATCCCCGTGTCGCCCGACGTCGACGGGCTCTGGCAGAGCAAACGTCAGTCCGAGCACGTGGCGCCGTTGGACGAGGTGACCTGGGTGACCGACGACGGGTTGCGCGTCGCGAACGTCGAGATCGTGCTCCTGCACAAGGCGACGTTCGTGCGCCGCAAGGACCAGCGGGACTTCGACCGCTGCCTGCCGCTCCTGAGCACGCGGCAACGCGACTGGCTCCGTTCCTCGATCGGCTCGCTCTACCCGGACCACGCCTGGCTGGACGCGCTGGGAACCGTCGAGGAGGCTGTCGCGTCAGACGACGCATGAACCTCGCCTTCGCCGCCGTCGGCGCTCTCGCCTGACCGTGACCGCCGTCGGCTGCGGCAGCGCGCCGAAGCCGAGCGTGCAGCCCGACCTCGCCGGGAAGCCGACGTGGGGAGCCTGCTGGTGCGTGACCGGTGCGAAACGCTGCGCGGGCTGAATATTCAGATGCGCGCCCGGAGTCCCGTCCCTACCGTTCTCGACATGGGTATCGAGGAGTGACCTCAGCCAGGCGCCGACCGGCGGCCTGACGACCGCGCCCCCGTGCGCTCCCTGGCACGGAGCGGGGCACGCGGTCAGGACGTCACTCCTGCTCGTCGGAGCCCGCAATGCCCAGCACGACCTCTCTTCTCCTGTCCTCCTCGGCCGCAGCCGGTGCCTTGGAGCGTCTCCGCCCCGTCGGCGCCTCGCACGACGACGTACGCCGCTACTCGCGGGCCCGCCGCAACGTCCTGCCGCGCGCGGAGCACGTCACGACGGTCTGCGGTGCCTGGGCGCACGAGGTCGTCCTGCGCAGCGACGCGGCGATCGAGGTCGTGCTGTGGTGCCCGGGGGAGCGCGCGCACCCCGACCTCGAGACGACGGCGGCCGCCGTCGCGGAGCGGGCGCACCGTGCGTACCGGGTCTCGGAGCGCACGCTGGCTCGCATCCAGCCCGACGCGACCGGCCCGGCGCTGCTGTCGGTCGTCCGCCTGCCCCGGTGGAACCCCGAGCAGGTGCTGGGCGACCGCGCTCGCCTGGTGCTCGTGGCGGACGGCATCGAGTACGCCGGCAACCTCGGCACGCTGGTCCGCACCGCAGACGCCTGCGCGGCCGACGGCCTGATCCTCACCCGCGCGACGGCGCGGGTGACGCATCCGAAGGCGTTCGCCGCGAGCCGGGGGATGGTCCTCACGACCCCGGTGCTCGCCTACCCGACCATCGCCGAGGCGCGGGCGGACCTCGCTGCGGCCGGCTTCGCGACGTACGTCGCCGACCCGGCGGGCGCGACGCCGTACCGCTCCGCGGGTCTCGGCAGCGGTCGCACCGCGGTCGTCGTGGGCTCGGAGGGCGAGGGTGTCAGCGACGAGTGGCGGCGTGGACTGCCGCGCGTGGCCATCCCGATGCTGGGCCGGGCCGACTCGCTGAACGTCGCGGCGTCGGCCGCCGTTCTGCTGTTCGAGGCGCGCGCGGCCCTCGACCAGCAGGCAGAGCGGAGGTGAGACCGCGACCGAACCGTGACCCGGCCTCGGTTCGCAGCGGTCGATCCCGCGCCGTACGCTGGGGACGACATGGACGACGCGCCCCAGCAGACCGTCTACCTCGACCACGCCGCGACCACCCAGATGCTCCCGGCCGCGGTCGAGGTGATGACCCGCCATCTCGGCGACGTCGGCAACCCGTCGTCCCTGCACGCGAGCGGCCGCGCTGCCCGCCGCGTCGTGGAGGAGTCGCGCGAGACGATCGCCCAGGCGCTCAACTGCAGGCCCGGCGAGGTGGTGTTCACCTCCGGGGGCACCGAGGCCGACAACCTGGCGCTCAAGGGCCTGTTCTGGTCGCGCCACGACGCCGACCCGAGCCGAGTGCGGATCCTCGCGTCGGCGATCGAGCACCACGCGGTGCTCGACGCCCTCCACTGGATGGGCGACGAGGAGGACGCCCAGGTCGAGCTGCTCGCCGTGGACAGCCGCGGGCGCCTCGACCTCGACGACCTCCGGGCGAGCGTCGAGCGCGACCCCGGCTCGGTCGCCCTCGTCTCGGTGATGTGGGCCAACAACGAGGTCGGCACCGTCCAGCCGATCGAGGACGTCGTCGCGATCTGCGCGCCCCACGGCATCCCGGTGCACACCGATGCCGTGCAGGCCGTCGGGGCGGTGCCCGTCGACTTCGCCGCGAGCGGTGTCGACGCGCTCACCCTGACCGGCCACAAGCTCGGCGGTCCGTACGGCGTCGGCGCGCTCGTGCTGCGACGCGAGCTCACCCTCACCCCGTTGCTCCACGGCGGCGGACAGGAGCGCGACATCCGCAGCGGCACCCTGGACATGCCCGCCATCGCCGGCTTCGCGACCGCGGTGGAGCACGCCGTCAAGTGTCAGCCGGAGTACGCCGAGCGCGTGGCCGCGCTCCGCGACTCCCTGATCGAGCGGGTCACCCAGGTCGTGCCCGACGCGCACGTGCACGGCGACCCCAACGCGCGACTCCCGGGCCACGCCCACCTCGGCTTCCCCGGGTGTGAGGGCGACTCCCTGCTGATGCTGCTCGACGCCCGCGGCATCGAGTGCTCGACCGGCTCCGCCTGCTCGGCCGGCGTCCCTCAGCCCTCCCACGTGCTGCTCGCGATGGGCTGCGACGAGGAGGGCGCACGGCACTCGCTGCGCTTCACGCTCGGGCGCACGTCGACCGAGGCGGACGTCGACGCGCTCGTCGCGGCGATCGGTCCGGCCGTCGAGCGGGCCCGCGGAGTCCGTAGCTGATGCTGAAGGTGGTCGCCGCGATGTCGGGCGGCGTCGACTCGGCCGTGGCCGCCGCGCGGGCGCACGAGGCCGGCCATGAGGTGACCGGCATCCATCTCGCCCTCTCGCGCAACCCCGCGTCGTACCGCTCGGGGGCGCGCGGCTGCTGCACGATCGAGGACGCCAACGACGCCCGGCGTGCGGCCGACGTGATCGGCATCCCGTTCTACGTGTGGGACCTCTCCGACCGCTTCCACGAGGACGTCGTCGAGGACTTCATGGACGAGTACGCCGCGGGCCGCACGCCCAACCCGTGCCTGCGCTGCAACGAGAAGATCAAGTTCGCCGCCGTGCTGGATCGGGCGCTGGCGCTGGGCTTCGACGCCGTGGCGACCGGGCACTACGCGCAGGTGCGCCGCGGCCCTGACGGCACGGCCGAGCTCCACCGGGCGGTCGACACCGCCAAGGACCAGTCCTACGTGCTCGGCGTCCTCACCCAGGAGCAGCTCGCCCACTCGCTCTTCCCGCTCGGCGACACCCCGAAGCCGCAGGTCCGCGAGGAGGCCGCCGAGCGCGGTCTGCTCGTGGCCGACAAGCCCGACTCCCACGACATCTGCTTCGTCGCGGACGGCGACAACGCCGGTTGGCTGCGTGAGAAGCTCGGTGAGCGGGCCCCCAACCACGGCGGCGCCATCGTCGACGCCACGACCGGGGCGGAGCTCGGTCGGCACGACGGCACGTTCGGCTTCACCATCGGCCAGCGCAAGGGCCTCCGGCTCGGGCGACCCGCGCCCGACGGCAAGCCGCGCTACGTCCTCGACATCGAGCCCGTGAGCGGCACCGTCACGGTCGGCCCTCGCCACGAGCTGACCGTCGACAGGATCACTGCCGGGCGTCCGAGGTGGTGCGGAGCCGCCCCCGAGGGCACGCTCGACGGCACCGTCCAGCTCCGCGCCCACGGCGGCGAGCACCGGGCCCGGGTGACGGTGGCCTCGACAGGCATCGAGATCGACCTCGTGGACCCGGCCCAGGGCATCGCCCCGGGCCAGGCCGCTGTGATCTACGACGGCACCCGGGTCGTCGGCTCGGCCACGATCATCTCCACCGCCCGGGTGGGCGCGCCGGCGTGACCGTCGCCAGCGGAGTCGGGTCGTGGCCCGGCAGCACCGCCGAGGAGTACGCCGAGGCCGTGCGGGTCGTGCTCGGCGAGCTGCCCGACCTGCCCTGTCTCCCGGAGCTCCCGGGTCGTGGGGTCCACGCCGGCATGGTCGGCCGCGCTCTCGGCACCATCTCGGAGCTGGGCTTCGACCTCCAGCCGGCCGGATGGCGGCTGACCGACTCCTCGGGCGTCGACCACCGGCGGGCCAGGTCTCTGCTCGCCCAGGACCTCGACCAGCTCGAGGAGCAGGCCCAGGACTTCCACGGTGTGCTCAAGATCCAGGTCGCCGGGCCGTGGACGCTGGCCGCCGCCGTCGAGAAGCCGCGGGGTGACAAGGTGCTCTCCGACCACGGCGCGCGACGCGAGCTCGCCCAGGCCCTGGCCGAGGGAGTGGCGGCCCACCTCGCCGACGTGCGACGACGGGTGGCCGCCGAGCACGTCGTCGTCCAGGTGGACGAGCCGTCGCTGAGCGCCGTAATGGCGGGCTCGGTCCCGACCGCGTCGGGCTTCGGCAAGCACCGGGCCGTCCACCCGCCCGAGGCGTCCGACGCGCTCACCTGGGTGCTCGAGAACGCCGGGACCGAGCCCTGGGTGCACGCGTGCGCCCCCGGTACGCCGTGGGCCCTGCTGCGCGGCGCGGGCGCTCGCGGGCTCAGCGGCGACGTCTCGGTGCTGTCGGCCGACGACCTGGACGTGTTCGCCGAGGCCCTCGACGGGGGGGAGCGGGTGGTCCTGGGGGTCGTCCCCTCGACCGATCCCGAGTCGCCGGCTCAGGGTCCGACCGAGGGCTCGGTCACCGATCAGGTCCTCCGCCTGCTCGACATGCTCGGCCTCGACCCCGACGGCGTCTCGGACCAGCTGGTGCTGACGCCCACGTGCGGGCTCGCCGGGGCCACGCCAGGCTGGGCGCGAGCCGCGACGGAGCTGTGCCGGGCGGTGGCGAGGAACCTGTCGTCAGCACCGGACGGGGATCCGTCGTGAGCAGGATGACCACGCGCCCGACGCTGCGCGGCACGTTCGGCATGGCCGCGTCCACCCACTGGCTCGCCTCGCAGTCGGCGATGGCCGAGCTGGAGGCGGGGGGCAACGCCTTCGACGCCGCGGTCGCCGGCGCCTTCGTCCTGCACGTGGTCGAGCCGCACCTGAACGGGCCGGGTGGCGAGGTGCCGGCCGTCTTCGCGACCGCGGACGACCCCACGCCGGTGGTGCTGTGCGGGCAGGGGGTCGCCCCTGCGGGCGCGACCATCGAGCACTTCCGCGGGCTCGGCCTCGATCTCGTGCCGGGGTCGGGTCCGCTGGCCGCCGCGGTCCCGGGCGCTGTCGATGCGTGGCTGATGCTCGGTCGCGACCACGGCACCCGCGCACTGCGCGACGTCCTCTCGTACGCCGTCGGCTACGCCCGCCGCGGCCACCCGCTGCTGCCGAGGGCGGCGGCAACCGTCGCGACGATGGAGCAGATGTTCGTCGAGCACTGGCCGACGTCCGCTGCCCAGTGGCTGCCACACGGACGGCCCCCACGCCCGTGGGAGCTGGTCACCAACGCGGCGTACGCCGACGTCCTCGACCGGCTCGTCGCGGCCGGGGAGGCGGCGGGGCCGGACCGCGACGCCCAGTACGACGCGGCGCGCAGCGCCTGGCGTGAGGGCTTCGTGGCCGAGGCGGTCGACGCGTTCCAGCGCCGGCCGTTCCAGGACTCGAGCGGCCGTGCCCACGCCGGCGTCCTGACCGGGGCCGACATGGCCGCATGGCGGCCGACCTACGAGCCGGCGGTCACGCAGTCGTTCCGCGGCTTCGAGGTGGTGAAGACGGACCTCTGGGGCCAGGGCCCGGTGCTCCTCCAGTCGCTGGCGATGCTGGGCCGGCTCCCCGACGAGGCGCTGGACCCGTCGACCGTCGACGGCGCGCACGTGACGACCGAGGTGCTCAAGCTGGCCTTCGCCGACCGCGAGGCGTGGTACGGCGACGGCAGCGACGTCTCGGTCGCCGACCTGCTCGACCCGGCGTACGTCGACCAGCGGCTGGCCCTGGTGGTTGACAGGGCGTCGTTCGATCTCCGGCCGGGGTCACCCGGCGGCCGGGAGCCGCGCCTCGCCCAGCATGTGCTGCACGGGTCGTCCGCCCCGGAGGCGGCCGGCCTCGGCGAGCCGACCGTGTCGGTGAGCGGCGAGACCCGTGGCGACACGTGCCACATCGACGTCGTCGACCGGTGGGGGAACATCATCTCGGCGACGCCGAGCGGCGGGTGGCTCCAGAGCTCGCCGACCGTGCCGGAGCTGGGCTTCTGCCTGGGCAGTCGGATGCAGATGTTCTGGCTCGACGAGGGGCTCCCGTCGTCGCTGGCTCCCGGCCGGCGACCGCGGACGACGCTCTCGCCGACCTTGGTGCTCCGCGACGGCGAGCCGGCGTACGCCGTGGGGACGCCCGGTGGGGACCAGCAGGACCAGTGGCAGCTCGTGCTGCTGCTCCGGCTGCTCGCCGGTGGCCAGGAGCTGCAGCAGGCGATCGACGCACCCATGTTCCACACCGACTCGCTGCCGAGCTCGTTCTACCCGCGGGAGATGGAGCCCGGGTCGTTGTACGTCGAGGACCGGATGGGCGACGACGTCATCGACGCGCTGGCAGCCCGAGGTCATGTGGTGACGCGGGTCGGGGACTGGATGCTCGGGCGGCTCTCCGGGGTCTCCCGCGACCCGGAGTCCGGTCTGCTGCAGGCCGGCGCCAACCCGCGGGCGAACCAGGGGTACGCCGTCGGCCGCTAGTCCTGGTAGTCCCGGGGTGGGTCACACTGACGCCATGGACATCGTGAACCCCGCCCTCAGCGACTACCTGGTCGCGCACTCCGAGCCCGCGGACGACGTGCTGCGCGACCTCGCCGAGGAGACGCACCGCGACCTGGCACGGCAGTCGGGCATGCAGATCTCGCACGACGAGGGGGAGCTGCTGACGATGCTGGTGCGGCTCACCGGGGCACGTCGGGCCGTCGAGGTCGGGACGTTCACCGGCTACTCCTCGATCTGCATCGCGCGCGGCCTCCCGTCGGACGGGCACCTGCTGTGCTGCGACGTCAGCGAGGAGTACACCTCCGTCGCCCGTCGCTACTGGGAGCGCGCGGGTGTCGCCGACAAGATCGAGCTCCGGATCGCGCCGGCGGTCGAGACACTCTCGTCGCTGCCGTCGGAGCCGTACCTCGACTTCGCCTTCATCGACGCCGACAAAACCGGCTACGCGTCGTACGTCGAGGAGATCCTGCCGCGGCTGCGCCCGGGCGGGCTGATGGTGCTCGACAACATGCTCTGGCACGGCGATGTCCTCGACCCGGAGAGCGACGACGGTCGCGCCGTTGCCGAGCTGAACGCCGCCCTGGTGGCCGATGACCGGGTCGACGTCGTCCTCCTGCCGGTGCGCGACGGCGTGAGTCTGGCCCGCAAGCGCTGAGCACTACTTCATGAGCACTACGTCAAAGGGGGCAGTGCCCCCATTGACGTAGTGCCCCCGAAGCTTTCGGGGTCACTCCACAGGACGATCCACTAGACGAGCGGCCGAGGCGCCGTCGCCCTACCGTGGCGCGGTGCTCATCACCGGACGCGAGGCCTCCCGACTCCTGCGAGAGGTGCTCCCGTCCGACGACCAGGCCCGCCTCCTGCTCCGCACCGGCACCGCCGGCGAGCCGGCCCCGTCCCCGCACGGCCCCGCCTTCGACAGCAGCGAGGTCGAGGCACTGCGCCTGCGACCGCCGGTGGACGAGGGCGAGCTGGCGGCGAGCTGCCCGCAGGGCGTCTGGCTCGCGCGCCTCCCACG
>DASSTL010000043.1:0-4851 GCA_035707985.1 Nocardioides sp.
GTCACCGTCTGGAACCGCACCCCCGAGCGGGCGACCGCGGCCACCGGTGACCGGATCACGGCATGCGGTGCCGTCGCCGACGCCCTGCTCGGGGCCGAGGTCGTCTACACGATGCTGTACGACGCCGACTCGGTCGTGGACGTCACCGCCGAGATCGTGGGTTCGCTGGGCGACGGCGCGGTGTGGGCGCAGAGCACGACCGTCGGTCCCGCCGGGATGCACCGGATCGCCGACGCGGCCGGCGCCGTGCGCGACCGACTGCTCGACGCCCCGGTGCTCGGCACCAAGCAGCCCGCCGAGGACGGCAAGCTGACGGTGCTGGTCGCCGGCGCGGTCGACGCCGTCGAGCGGGCGCGACCGACGTTCGACGCCATCGGTGCGCGCACGATCGAGGTGGGCACGCGCGTCGGCGACGCGAGCGCGCTCAAGCTGGCGGCCAACTCGTGGGTCGCCTCCATCTGCGCCGCGACCGCGCAGGCGCTCGGTCTCGCCGAGGCGCAGGGTCTCGAGCCGCACCTGTTCCTCGACGCCATCCGAGGCAGCGCCGCGGACTCGGCGTACGCGCAGGCGAAGGGGGGCCTGATGCTGTCCCGGTCCTGGGACGAGCCGGCCTTCGCGCTCGACAGCGTCGTCAAGGACGTGGGCCTGATGATCGACGCGGCACGGAGCAGTGGGTTCCCCGACGAGCTCCTGGCGATCCTGCTCGCGCTCTACGAGCGCGCCTCCGAGCGAGGACTCGGCGGCGCGGACATGGCTGCGGTGCGTGCGGCGTTCGACCGTTGATCGGAGCCCGTCGCACGCCTGCGGTGCATGGCTGCGCCGCTTGCGGGGTACGACGCGCCCGTGGCTTTCGATCGACCTGTCCGTGTGCGCCTGCTGCACGAGTGCGAGCTCGTGCGCGCCGGGCTGGCCGGGATGCTGGCCGAGTACGCCGACCGCGTGACCGTCCTGGACCCGAAGGCCGCGCCGGGCGAGATCGCCGACATCGCGCTGGTCGACCCGTTCATGCGACGTCATGACGACGACCCGAGCGCGCCGGTGACCGTCTCCCGCCCGCCGGGGACGGCTCGGGTCGCGGTGTTCACGTGGGAGTGCCGCGACGGCTTCATCGAGCGTGCGATGCTCGGCGGCGCCGACGGCTACCTCGCCAAGGAGCTGCCCGCCCACGAGCTGGTCGCTGCCCTGGAGAAGGTGCACGTCGGCGAGCGGATCGTCGCCGTCGCCCTGCGCCGCCGCTCCGAGGCCGACGCGAACCGCGCGATCGGGCTCACCCCGCGCGAGACGCACGTCGTCTCCCTCATCGCCGCCGGCGTCCCCAACAAGGAGATCGCCCGGCGGCTCGACCTGTCGATGAACACCGTGAAGTCGCACATCCGGAGCGCCTACCGGGCGATGGGCGTCACCAGCCGCACCCAGGCCGTCCTCTGGGCGGTGGAGCACGGCGTGACCGCACCGTGGGTCGCCGTGCGCGACGAGGTCGCCTCGTAACGCCGCGGCTCAGTGCTGTGGGTCTGACTCCGTGGCGGCAGCGTCATGGGCGGCGATGCGCCCGGCCGCATCGACCACGACGGGGTCCAGCGACTCGTCGTGCGAGGCGACGAGCGCCTCGAGGTTGCGGCGCATCCGCGGGTCCCAGAACCGTTCGATGTGCTGGGCGACGATCTCGGCCGCCTCGGCCGCGGGCAGGTGCTGGAACTGGCGCGCGATGTCGTTGCCCATCCGCGCCTCGGGGGCGATGCTCATGGCGTCCTCATGCCCTCACGCGTGGGTCTGGGCCGGCTTGCGCGACTCGGCGACCGCCTCGTCACCCCGCGCGTTGGCGACGCCCACCTGGACTGCTGTCACCTTGTACTCCGGGCAGTTGGTCGCCCAGTCGGAGTTCTCGGTGGTGACGACGTTGGCGCCGGTCACGGGGTGGTGGAACGTCGTGTAGACGACGCCCGCGGGCATGCGCTCGGAGACCATGGCTCGCAGCGTCGTCGACCCGACGCGGCTGCTGAGGTCGACCAGGTCACCGGTCGAGATGCCGCGCACCTCGGCGTCCGCCGGGTGGATCTCCAGCACGTCCTCGGGGTGCCAGACGTTGTTGGAGGTACGCCGCGTCTGCGCGCCGACGTTGTACTGGGTGAGGATGCGACCGGTGGTGAGCAGCAGCGGGAACTTCCGGTTGGTGCGCTCGGTCGTCGGCACGAACCAGGTGGGCACCAGGTGACCCTTGCCGCGCACGAACTGGCCCACGTGCATGGTGGGGGTGCCTTGCGGAGCCGCGTCGTTGACCGGCCACTGCATCGAGCCCTCACGGTCGAGCCGCTCGAAGGTCACGCCGGCGAAGGTCGGCGTGGTCGCGGCGATCTCGGCCATGATCTCGGCGGGGGAGTCGTACGACATGGGGAAGCCCATGGCGGTCGCGATCTCGCAGACGACCTGCCACTCGTCCTTGCCGACGCGGGTCGGGAACACCGGCCGCACCCGGCCCAGCCGGCGCTCGGCGTTGGTGAAGGTGCCGTCCTTCTCGAGGAACGACGTGCCCGGCAGGAAGACGTGGGCGAAGCGCGCCGTCTCGTTGAGGAACAGGTCGTGCACGACGACGAGGTCCATCGCCCGCAGCGCGGCGTGCACGTGGTTGATGTTGGGGTCGGACTGCGCGATGTCCTCGCCCTGCACGTAGAGCCCGCGGAAGCTGCCCGCGAGCGCGGAGTCGAACATGTTCGGGATGCGCAGCCCCGGCTCCGGGTCGAGCTTCTTGCCCCACAGGTCCTCGTAGATCGCGCGCACGTCGTCGCGGCCGACGTGGCGGTAGCCCGGGAACTCGTGCGGGAAGGAGCCCATGTCGCAGGAGCCCTGCACGTTGTTCTGGCCGCGCAGCGGGTTGACCCCGACACCAGGACGCCCGATGTTGCCGGTGAGCATGGCCAGGTTGGCCAGGCCCATCACCATCGTCGAGCCCTGGGAGTGCTCGGTGACGCCGAGCCCGTAGTAGATCGCGCCGTTCGGGGCGGTGGCGTACAGCCGCGCGGCGGCCCGCAGGGTCTCCGGGTCGATGCCCGTCACCTCGGCGGTCGCCTCGGGGGAGTTGCCCGGGTCGCGGACGAAGTCGAGGTAGTCGTCGACGTTCTCGCAGCGCTCGCGCAGGAACTCCTCGTCCAGGAGCCCCTCGGTGACGACGGTGTGGGCCATCGCGTTGATGAACGCGACGTTGGACCCCGGCTGGAGCGGCAGGTGGTGGCTCGCCTCGACGTGCGGGCTGCGGACCAGGTCGATCCGCCGCGGGTCGGCGACGATCAGCTGCGCACCGGCACGCAGCCGCTTCTTCATCCGGGAGGCGAAGACCGGGTGGGCGTCGGTGGGGTTGGCGCCGATCAGCAGGATCACGTCGGCCTGCTCGACCGAGGCGAAGTCCTGGGTGCCCGCCGAGGTGCCGAAGGTCTGGCTCAGCCCGTAGCCGGTCGGCGAGTGGCACACCCGGGCACAGGTGTCGACGTTGTTGTTGTCGAACGCCGCCCGCACCATCTTCTGGACGACGTAGACCTCCTCGTTCGTGCAGCGGCTCGACGAGATGCCGCCGATCGCACCGCGACCGTACTTCGCCTGGATCGCCTCGAAGCCCTCTGCGACGCGGGCGATCGCCTCCTCCCAGGAGACCTTCCGCCACTCGTCGTCGATCGAGTCGCGCACCATCGGCGACATCTGCCGGTCGCGGTGAGAGGCGTAGCCGTAGGCGAAGCGGCCCTTCACGCAGCTGTGGCCCTCGTTGGCGCCACCGTTCTTCGACGGGACCATCCGGACGACCCGGCTCTCGTCGCCCTCGCCCTGGACCTCGGCCCGGAACGAGCAGCCGACGCCGCAGTAGGCACAGGTGGTCTCGACCGAGCGGGTCGGCATGCCGAGCTCGACGATGGAGTTCTCCTGGAGTGCGGAGGTCGGACAGGCCTGGACGCACGCGCCGCACGAGACGCACTCGGACGCGAGGAAGTCGGTGCCACCGGCGCTGATCCGCGAGTCGAACCCGCGACCCTCGACGGTCAGGGCGAAGGTGCCCTGGATGTCCGCGCACGCGCGCACGCAACGGGAGCACACGATGCACGAGGAGGCGTCGAAGGAGAAGTAGGGGTTGGAGTGGTCGACGGCGTGGGGACGGGCGACGTCCTCGCGGGTCTTCGGCCGGCCGTAGCGGACCTCGGCCGAGCCGACCTTGGTGGCCAGCGACTGGATCTCGCAGTTGCCCCGCGCGCAGCCGTCGCAGTCCTCGGGGTGGTCGGAGAGGTAGAGCTCCATGACGTTGCGGCGGAGAGCCTGGACCGTCTCGGTCTGCGTGTTCACGACCATGCCGTCGGCGCAGGGGGTCGTGCAGGAGGCCGGCACGCCCTTGGCGCCCTCGACCTCGACCAGGCACATCCGGCACGATCCGAACGCGGCGAGCGAGTCGGTCGCGCAGAGCTTGGGGATGCTGACGCCGGCCTCGGTGGCGGCGCGCAGGACCGACGTACCGGTGGGCACGTCCACCTGCCGACCGTCGATCGTGACGGTGACGGACTCGGTGTCGGTGACGGCGGGTGTGCCGAAGTCGATCTCGGGGTCCCAGATGCTCGGCTCGTCGAGGAGGCTCATACGGGTGCTCCGCTCTGCTGTTCTGCCTGCTCCAGCCCCCGAGGCTCGAAGTCCTCGGGGAAGTGCTTGATCGCGCTCTGCACGGGCATCGGCGTCAGCCCACCCATGGCGCACAACGATCCCTTGACCATGGTGTCGCAGAGATCGTCGAGGAGCACGAGGTTGGCGGCGACGTCCTGGCCGGCGATGATCCGGTCGAGCGTCTCCACGCCACGCGTCGACCCCACCCGGCACGGCGTGCAC
>DASSTL010000044.1:0-9655 GCA_035707985.1 Nocardioides sp.
GGCGTCAGTCTCCCAGGGCCGCCCGAACGGTGGACCACAGCTCCCCCAGGACGGCCGTCAGCAGGTCGGAGGTCTGCACCGGGTAGGAGGAGAAGCCCACGATCATGGTCCGGGTGTGCCGGTCGACCCAGCAGAACTGACCGTGGATCCCCAGCATGGCCACGACCCGTCCGGGCTCGAGCACCCAGGTCTGGTTGTGGTACTCCGCGCCGGGCATGGAGGCGGCGTCCTCACCTCGGGCGAACGCCGCCGCCCGCTCCGGGGAGCCGGTGAAGGTCTCGTCGACCCACCGCTGCGGCACCACCTGGGCGCCGGTGAGGCTCCGACCCTCGTCGGCCAGCAGCGCACCCCAGCGCGCGAAGTCGCGCAGGGTGAGGTTGACCTGGCCCTCGACGATCGGGTTTCCGGCGGAGTCGAGGTTGAGCAGGGCCGGGCGTTCGGCGCCGAGGTGCCGGAAGATCCGCTCCTCGTACAGCTCGACCGCGGGTACGCCGTACACGTTGGCCACGGCGATGGGCAGCAGGTTGGTCAGGTAGGAGCCGTAGACGAACCGGGTGCCCGGTGGCTCCACGGCACGCGTGAGCTCCCGCGTCACGAACCCGAGCGTCGTACCCGTCGCCGCCGCCGGTCCGGTGTAGTAGCCGACGTCGTAGGCGTAGCGCCAGTACATCGAGTCGCGGTTCTCGTAGTCCTCCTCGAAGTCGAGCCCGGTCGCCATGTCGAGGACGTGCTGCACGGTGACCGGGGCCCAAGCCGGTAGCGCTGCGAGCTCCGGCACGTACTCCGCGATGGGACGAGCCGGGTCGATCCGACCCTCCTCGACCGCGATCCCGACCAGCATCGTGGTCATCGTCTTGGAGCAGGAGTGGGCGACGTGCCGGTCGGTCTCGACCATGCCGTTGCGGTAGGACTCGTGGACGAGCTGCCCGTCGTGCACCACCGCGAGCCCGTCCGAGAACAACCGCCGGTCGAGGAACAGGCTCCCAGCCATGGCCCGGCCGGTGAGCGGGTCGGTGAGCCGCAGTCCGTCGACGTCGAGGGCGGGCCCGCGCGGGAACGGCGTCGGGTCGCCGCCGGGGTCCAGCTCCGCCGACGGCATGCGCTCGGCCGTGGTGAGCTGACCACGCGCCAGGTGCTCGGCGTGGTCCCACGTCGTGCCGTCGTACCCCACCCGGGACAGCTCCTCGGGCGTGCCCGACGCCGGAACCAGCTCCACCACTCCCGTCACTCCCCCTCGTCGGTCCCGACCCGCCGCCGACGACGGGGCTTCCAACCGGGCCGGGGCAGAGCCGCGAGCAGTCGCCGGGTGTAGTCCTGGTCCGGCTCCGTCAGGATGGTGTCGGTCGGACCCTCCTCCACGATCCGGCCGCGGTGCATGACGATCGTGGTCTCCGCGATCTGCTGGACGACGGCCAGGTCGTGCGAGACGAACACGTAGGTGATGCCGAGCCGCTCGCGCAGGTCGGCCAGGAGGTTCAGCACCTGACCCTGCACCGACACGTCGAGCGCCGAGACGGCCTCGTCCAGGATCAGCACCGTCGGCTCGGTGGCCAAGGCCCGCGCGATGGCGACCCGCTGGCGCTGCCCCCCCGACAACGACGACGGGCGTACGCCGGCATGCCGGTCGTCGAGGCCGACCTGGTCGAGGAGGGTGCGCACCCGCGCCGCGCGAGCGTCGCGGTCGAGCGAGAAGTGGAGCCGGACGACCTCGTCGAGGCACTGGTGGACGGTCTGCTTCGGGTCCAGCGAGGAGTAGGGGTCCTGGAACACCATCTGCACCTGCCTGGCCCGCGCGGCGCGGTCACGACGCCTCGTCGACGGAGGGCGCACCTGGCCCTCGAGCAGGATCTCGCCGCTGGTCGGTGTCTCGAGCCCGACGATCATCCGCGCCAGCGTGGTCTTCCCCGACCCGGACTCGCCGACCACGGCCAGGGACCCCGAGCGAGGAACCGAGAAGGAGACGTCGTCGACGGCCACCAGCTCGTCCTGGCCGGGCGCGCCATGCCGCACCCGGAACACCTTGCGCAGGTTGCTGACCTCCAGCGCCATCGGAGCAGCGACCGCAGTGCCAGTACCGGCGGCCGTCATCGGTCGGCCTCCGCCCAGTCGGCGAGCTCGGTCGCGATCTCCTCGACGCGGTGGCAGGCGACGAGGTGGTCGCCCATCGGCCGGAGCTGGGGTCGCTCCGCCGTGCAGACCTCGGCCACGAACGGGCAGCGCGAGGCGAACACGCATCCCGGACCAGCCTCGAACGCCGACAGCGGCCGGCCGGGGATGGTGCGCAGCCGCGACCGGGTGCCGACCACGGGCCGCGACGCGAGCAGACCGACGGTGTAGGGATGGCGGCTGGCGCCGTGGAGCGACGCGGAAGGTGCCACCTCGAGGATGACGCCGGCGTACATCACCGCGATCCGGTCGGTGACCGCCGCAGCCAGGTCGAGGTCGTGGGTGATCACGAGCATCGCCAGGCCGCGCTCCTGCCGCTGCTCGTCGAGGATCGCCATCACCTCCTCCTGCGTGGTGACGTCAAGGGCCGTCGTCGGCTCGTCCGCCAGGAGGAGGCGCGGGGTGAGGCTGACCGCCGCGGCGATCATGATCCGCTGGAGCAGCCCGCCGGAGAGCTCGTGGGGGTACTGCCGCATCCGCCGCTCGCCGTCCGGGATGCCCACCTCGGCGAGGAGCTCGAGCGCCCGCTGACGGGCCGCGTCGCGGGACATCCCCTGCGCCAGCATCCCCTCCATCAGGGAGTCGCCGTTGGTGCGCACCGGGTTGGTGTGAGCTCGGGGGTCCTGGTAGATCATCGCGATGTCCGAGCCGCGCAGCCGCCGCAACCGCTGGGGGTCCATCCGGTAGACGTCCTCGCCGTCGAAGACCACGGACCCGCCCGCCACCCAGCCTCGTCGGATCAGTCGCATGATGGTTCGGGCCGTCATCGACTTGCCCGAGCCGGACTCCCCGACCAGACCGAGTGACTCGCCGCCCGTGATGGTCAGGGTCACGTCGTGGATGACGCGCCGGAGCTCTCCCCGCACCGGGATGTCGAGCGAGACGTGGGTGAGCTCCAGCAGCGCCTCAGCCGCGGGAGTCGCGGGCGTCACGGGCGTCGCGGCGGTCATGGTGTCCGCTCGGCTCTCAGCGCCAGCCTCTCGCCGACCATGTTGACGAGGACGACCACGATCACGATCGCGACGCCGGCTGTCAGGGACTCCCAGGGATAGCCGTTCAGCAGGGACGACTGACCGCTGGCGACCATGACGCCCCATTCCGCGGTGGGTGGCTGGACGCCGAGCCCCAGGTAGGACACGGCTGCCAGGTCGACCAGCGCCGACCCGAAGGCGAGAGTGGCCTGGGCTCGGATGATCGGCATCACGTTGGGCAGCAGGTGGCGTCGGCAGACCGCCCAGCCGGACAGACCCACGAGCTGGCCGGCCTCGACGTAGGCGAGGCTGCGTTCTCGCAGCGCTACCGAACGCAGGACGCGCGCGATGTAGGGCATGTAGGCGAGGGCGAGCGCCACGACCGGAGCGGTCAGCCCGGTCCCGATCACGGCGACGGCGACGATCGCCACCAGCAGCCCGGGCAGCGCGAAGAGCACGTTCAGGGTGCGCGACACGGCGGCGTCGTACCAGCCGCCGAACCACACCGCACTGATCGCCAGCGCCACACCGACGACGGTGGCGATCGCGATGATGAGGGTGGGGCCGAGCAGGGTGAGGCGGGCACCGAACAGCAGCCGGGAGTAGATGTCGCGACCCGTGGAGTCCGTGCCGAGCCAGTGTGCGCCCGACGGGCCCTGGTTTGCGGCGAGGATGTCGGTCTGGCTCGGCGAGTAGGGGGCGAGCACCGGCGCCAGGCATGCGATCAGGACCATCAGGACCAGCAGGAACGCACCGGCGAGCAGGAGCGGGTCGCCGCCCGCGAGGCGCCGCCACCGGGGAGTCGAAGTGACGTCGTAGGCGGTCATGAGCCCACCCGGTCCCGGACTCGCGGATCCAGGAGGATCTGGGCGATGTCGGCGACGGTGGTCGCGACGACGAAGGCGACCACGAAGATGATGCTGATCGCCAGCACGACGTTGGTGTCCTTGGCCGAGACCGACACCACGAGCAACGACCCGATGCCGCCGATGCCGAACGCCGTCTCGACGACGATCGAGCCCGCGATCAGGCCGGCGAGGGTCAGGCCGACGACGGTCACGATCGGCGCGGCGGCGTTGCGCAGGACGTGCTTGCGGAACACCTGCCCCCGGCCGAGCCCGCGGCTGAGGGCCGTCTCGACGTGCTCGCGGCCCTCCTCGTCGCGGATGCTGGCCCGGGAGATCTGCGCGACGAACGCCGCCCAGGACAGGGCCAGCGCGATGGCGGGAAGGGTCAGGTGGCGCAGCCGGTCCAGAGGACCGCCCGACGACGAGCCCAGCACCGGGAACCAGCCCAGCTTGAGCGCGAAGATCTCGATCAGGATCAGCGCCGCGACGAAGGTCGGCACCGCGACGCCGAGGCTGGTCACGAGGACGACCGGCCAGGTCAGGTAGCGGTGCACCGACGGCAGCATTCCCAAGCCGATGCCGAAGACCAGGATCAGCAGGAACGCGAGGACCACCAGCTCGGCGGTGACACCGAGCCTGGGCGTGAGCAGCGACGAGACGCCCTGGCGGAACTGGGTGGACTGGCCGAAGTCACCGTGCAGGACGCCACCGAGCCATGAAAGGTACCGCTCGGGCAGCGGCTTGTTCTCGCCGAGCTGCTCGCGGAGCGCCTCGAGCTGGTCGTGCGTCGCGTGCGGCCCGGCCAGGGTGACCGCCGGGTCTCCCGGGGCGAAGCTGAGCGCCACGAAGATGACCATGCTCGCCACGACGATCGTGAAGGCACCCCCGAGAACCGGGCGGAGCAGAAGCCGGACCACCGTCCTAGGATGCCGATCCCACGGTGGCCAGGGACGGTTCGAAGATGTAGGCGAACGACGCCGGCGCGCCGGTGATGTCCTTGCTCATGTACATCAGCTCGTGGAGGGCCAGCATCGGGATCACCGGCTGGGTGGGCTCGTACGAGCTCTGGGCCTGGGTGATCTGCCGGGCTCGCTGCTGGTCGTCGTAGTTCGACCGGGCCTTGTCCACCAGACGGGCCACTGTCTGGTTCTTCAGCCCGAGCCAGTTGAAGTAGGAGTCGGGCAGGACGATCAGGCCCAGGTAGTCCAGTGGGTCGGGGACGTCCACCCAGCCCTGGGTCAGCATGAGGTCGATGCCCTTACGGGCGTTCTCGTCGAAGAACGCGGTGGAGAACTGAAGCGGCTGCATCTGCTTGATCTGGATCTTCAGCCCGATCTGCGCCGCCTCCTGCTGGATCAGAGTGGCCGAGTCGACATCCGTCTGGTTCCCGGCTCCGATCGCGAGCACGATCGTCTTCGAGGCGTTGGGGTCGCCGGCGATCAGCTGCTTCGCGGCCTCGATGTCCTTGCCGTCGGGATGAGGGATCGCGTCGTACGCCTGCTGGTAGATGTCCAGACCGCTCGGGTCCCAAGCGGGCGGGGGGATGAGGGTGTAGTTCGGATCCGCGGCTCCGTGGAAGACCACCTCGGCCAGGGCCTTGCGGTCGATCACCATGCCCAGCGCCTGCCGCAGCTTCTGGTCGGCCATGGGGCCCGGCGTCGGTCCGAGCTCGAACACCTGGAGGCTCTTGCCCTGGTACACCGTGCCCATCCCCGACTGCGAGACGGCAGGAAGGATGGCCGGCGGGAGCTCATAGGCACCCTGGATCTCACCGGACTTGATGGCCTGGGCGAGGGTGGAGGTGTCCGAGATGAAGTGGAGCACGACTTTTCCGGCCAGAGGTCGGAGGTCGGGGTTCCAGTAGTCCTGGTTGGCGGTCAGGGTGATGCTCTGACCGGGCTTCCAGTCGCCGCTCTTCAGCTCGAACGGGCCCGAGCACATCACACCGCCCTCGGCGCTGCCGTACTTCTCGCCCTTGGACTCGGTGTAGGCCTTCTCGGAGACCTGGCCGGCCACGGTCGCCATCTCCTTGAGGAACAGCTCGTCGGGCTTGGTGAACCTGACGACGACCTGGTTGTTCCCCTTGGGGGTGATGCTCTTGACGTGGTCGAAGAACGCGCCGTTGACCGGCTCGTTCTTCGGGTCGAGGTTGCGCAGGAGGCTGTACGCGACGTCCTCGGGGGTCAACGGCTTTCCGTCCCAGAACTTCACGTCGGTGCGCAGCGTGAACGTCGTCGTCAGGTGGTCGCTGCTGGTCTTCCACGACGTGGCCAGGTTCGGGCTCATGCTGTAGTCGGGCTCGAGCCGGATCAGGGAGTCGCACAGGTTGGAGACCACCATGTCGGGGCCGTAGTCGGCGGCCTTGACGTAGTCCACCGTCGTCGGCTCGCCGTACGGGAGATCCCAGTCGAGGGTGTCGATCGGCCCGCTGGCCTTCGGGGTCGTGAGCACGACGTCGGATCCCCCGCTGGACGACCCGGTGGGAGCCGCGCCCCCACCGCCACTCGAGGAGGAGCCCGAGCAGGCCGCCAGAACCAGCGCCACGATCGTCGCCGCCGCGCCGAGAGCCAGTCGTCGGGACCCGAGCTGTGCAGTCGTGGCGCGGTTGTGCATGCCCGTCCTCCGTCGTGGAGCCTGACTACTCCGGTGCGGGAACTCTGGCACTGACGCAGATAGTTGGTCAAGGACGCCTAGGAATGGTCTCGGACCACGCTCTGGTGATCTTCAGCGGGCCGCCCGCGCCTGCTCGGCCGCGTCCCGGACGCGGTCCAAGACCGCCTCGCCGATCGCGACCGCGGCGCGCTGCCGGGAGGCGGGAAACTCCAGCTCCGAGAGCGACCAGTTGCCGAAGGCGATGGCGAGCAGCTGGTAGGCGCCTTCGCGGTACACCGCAGCCGGAGCGCCCGGGTAGTCGTCGCGGAGCGACCTCGCGATCGAGCGCTCCAGGTCGAGGTAGATCCCGCGCATCATCGCGCGCAGGTCCGCGTCGTACGTCGTGGCCCCGAGGAGGACGTCGATCGCCGCGTTGTCGGGCGCCGGCCCGAGACCCGACTCGAGCATGTGGTGCATCCGGGCCCTGGCGCGCTCCCCCGGCGGCGCCCCCGCCATCATCTCGACGGCCTGCTCGCCGAAGTCGTCGACGATCCACTGGACGAGCTTGCGACGCATCTCGTCGCGGTTGCCCACGTAGTGGCGGATGTGGCCCCGGCTGAAGCCCGACTCCTCCGAGACCCGCTCCAACGTGGCGCCCTCGAGCCCGAACCTGCCGATGCAGACGGCGTACGCCTGCAGGATCTGGACGGTTCTCTCCTTGGCAAGGCTTGGGCGTCCCACGCGTGCAGGCTAGCGAAGCACGGCCGGGCCAGCGGTTTTGTTAGTCAGTGTTGACTTTCAAAACGCACGCTGCGAGAGTCGCCGCGCCGCTTCCGTCTCCACTCGAGAGGCACGCCCATGTCAGACGAGGTGCTCCGGATCGAGGCGGCTCCCGTGCCCGACACGGCGACCGAGCACCTGGTGCCGATGCGGGACGGCACGCGGCTCGCGACCGACGTCTACCTGCCGCCGGGCGGCGAGCCGACCGAGGCCGTGCTGGTGCGCCTGCCCTACGACAAGGACAGCCGCTACGTCTTCTTCGACAAGGTGGCCGCGCTCTTCATCGCCCGTGGGTATGCCGTGGTCGTCCAGGACGTGCGGGGCAAGTTCCGCTCCGAGGGCGCGACCGTCGGCTTCCTCGGCGAGGCGGCCGACGGCTACGACACGATCGAGTGGGTCATCCGGCAGCCCTGGAGCAACGGCGTCGTGGGGATGTTCGGTGACTCCTACTACGGCTTCACGCAGTGGGCCGCGGTGAGCGCGGCGCATCCGGCGCTGAAGGCGATCGTCCCCCGCGTCACGTCTGCCGAGCTCGGCGCGGACCTCCCGGAGTCGAGCTGCACCGACGTCCCCTGGATGGTCCACGCCGACTACCTCTCGCACTACTGGGTCGACCACGACGTCTACGAGTACGAGCAGGACTACAGCCTGCGGCCGCTCACGGAGATCTTCGAGCGCGCGTTCCGGCTGGTGGGTGGACGGTCCGCCTTCTACGACCTCACCGTGCCGGAGTACCGCGTGGGCGAGCTCCACCCCTTCGGCCATCCCTTCGACGCTCCCGCTGTGCCGGTGCTGCATGTCGTCGGGTGGTTCGACAACCTCTTGATCCCGTCGATGCGCGACTACGAGACCCTCTCGCGACGGCCCGACTGGGCGGAGAACCAGTACCTGTCCGCCGACTCGGTCGACCACGAGAACTACCACCTCAGCCTGGCGCCCATCGCTGACGCCGACGACCACCTCCTCGACGATGCTGCTTTGGCGCGGATGCTCGAGCTCTACGCCACCCCGGCGCTGGAGTTCTTCGACGTCTTCCTCAAGCGCCGCGCCTCCCGAGACTCGCTGCCCAAGGTCGCCTGGCACCTCGGGCACGTCGGCTACCGGACCTCATCGAGCTGGCCCCCGCCCGAGGCCCGGCAGGACTCCCTCCACCTGTCCGGGCTGAGGGGCGCGGCCACCGGCTCAGGGGTGCTGGGCTCTGACCCGTCCTCCGAGGAGGACGACGTCGCGACCTGGACCCACGACCCCTCAGACCTCGTCCCGTCCTCAGTTCCCAACTCGTTCGCCTTCCTGCACGACCACCCCGACGAGCGCGAGCTGTTGCGACGAGGAGACGTGATCGGCTTCTCGACCGACCCCCAGACCACTCCCCTCGACCTGGCCGGACCCGTCGACCTCCAGGTGACGGTCACCTCGACCGCCCCCTCGACCGACGTCTTCGCGAAGCTGCTCGACGTACATCCGGATGGGTCGGCCAACATGATCCTCCGCGGTCAGGCCACCCTCCACGAGGCACGGACGGCCGCCCCCGCGACCATCTCCCTGGGACACACCGGCTACCGAGTGCGCGAGGGCCACCGCCTCGTGCTCGCCGTGTTCAGCAGCGACTTCCCGGAGTTCGTGCCCCACCCCGGCAAGGGCGACAACCGCTGGACGGCCACGGAGACCGTCACCAGCACGCAGACCCTCCACCCCGGCGCCACCCTCACCTTCTGGCACCTCCCCGGTGATTGAGGAGGTCGGTTTGCGGCCTCGCAGGTGGTTGAGGAGGTCGTTCTGCGACCGTCTCGAAACCACCACAGCCGAGCGGCGACCCAGCCCCCGACGTCGCAGGCGGCGCACACGATCGCATGCGCAAGGTCGGCCGCCTGGGGCTTGATGGAGACGTGGAAGTATGGCTCCGCGCGCACGTCAGGTGGTCTCACGTCGGCGACGCCGCAGACAGGTCTCCGCGGACGCCAAGGAGTCCTGCCAGATCGACCTGAACTCGAACAGAGCCACAGCCGTCGGCACCTGCCCTTCCCCCGTGGTTGAGGAAGCCGGCCCTGGGGACTGCTCGCCGGTGGTTGAGGAAGGCACCCTGAGGCCTGTCTCGAAACCACCCCACAGGCTCGTCGCGCACTCACGTGCGGCGGTGGAACCGGTAGTCGCCGTCGGGTAGTCGTCGGGCGTCGTAACGGGGGTCGTGGGCTCGGTGGTGGTGCCAGGCACACAGCAGGACTCCGTCGGCGATGTTCGTGAGGCCGCCGTGGGCCCACGGTTTCGTCGCATGATGAGCCTCGCACCAGGCCGCCGGGA
>DASSTL010000045.1:0-11262 GCA_035707985.1 Nocardioides sp.
CAGCACCTCGTGACCGGCGCCGGGATCCTCGCGGAGATGATCGCCGAGGATGCCGACCGCGAGGCGGTCGCCAAGCGCATGCGCGAGGAGGAGCACGAGTGCGACGAGAACACCCACGCCATCGTGCGCCGGGTGAACAGCAGCTTCGTGACGCCGTTCGACCGTGAGGACATCTACGCCCTCGCGAGCGGGCTCGACGACGTCATGGACGACATGGACGAGGTCGTCGACCTGATCCTGCTCTACGAGGTCAAGAGCTTCCCGTCCGAGGTGGTGAAGGCCGTCGACATCATCCAGCGGTGCGCGGAGATCACCGCGGACGCGATGCCGAAGATCCGGACCATGACCGACCTCGACGAGTACTGGATCGAGATCAACCGGCTCGAGAACAGCGGCGACAAGAGCTACCGACGCACTCTCGCCAAGCTGTTCAGCGGGGACTTCAAGGCGATCGAGGTCCTCAAGCTCAAGGACATCGTGACGTCCCTCGAGGGTGCGATCGACGCGTTCGAGCGGGTGGCGAACATCGTCGAGCAGATCGCCGTCAAGGAATCCTGAGGCAGCGGCCCCTCCATGGACCTCGCGATCGTCATCACGGTCGTGGTCGTCGCCCTCGCCTTCGACTACACCAATGGCTTCCACGATGCGGCCAACGCCATCGCCACGTCGGTGTCGACCCGGGCGCTGACACCGCGCGTCGCGCTGATCCTCGCCGCGGTGATGAACTTCGTCGGCGCCTTCCTCGGACAGAAGGTCGCCCACACCGTCTCCGACGTGATCGTCCCGCCCTCGGGACGTGAGGGCCTGGTCGTCGTCCTGGCGGGGCTGCTCGGGGCGATCATCTGGAACCTCACCACGTGGTACTTCGGCCTGCCCTCGTCGTCCTCCCACGCACTGATCGGCGGCCTCGTCGGTGCCGCGATCGCCGCCGGCACCTCCGTCCACTGGGCGACGATCGTCGACAAGGTCGTGATCCCGATGGTGGTCTCCCCCCTCATCGGCTTCGCCCTCGCGTTCGTCGTGATGCTGACCATCCTCTGGGTCTTCCGCAACCGGAACGCCGGACGCGTCACGCGCGGCTTCCGGCTCGCGCAGACGGTGTCCGCGTCGGCGATGGCGCTGGGCCACGGCCTCCAGGACGCCCAGAAGACGATGGGCGTGATCTTCCTGGCCCTGATCACGAGCGGCCACCTCGCACCGGACACGAAGGACCTCCCGCTGTGGGTGATCGCCGCGGCCGCCGGTGCCATCTCACTCGGCACCTACTCCGGCGGGTGGCGGATCATGCGCACCCTCGGCCGTAGGATCATCCACCTCGACCCGCCGCACGCCTTCGCCGCGGAGTCCGTCGGCGCCTCGGTGCTCTACGCAACGGCGTTCCTGTGGCAGGCCCCGGTCTCGACCACCCACATCATCACCTCGGCGATCATGGGCTCCGGCGCCACCCGCCGGGTGTCCGCGGTGCGGTGGGGCATGGCTCGCTCGATCGTCGGCGCCTGGGTGCTGACCTTTCCCGCGGCCGGGCTCGCCGCGGCGATCTGCTTCGGAATCCTCAAGCCCTTCCTGACCTGAGGTCAGCCGAACCGCCCGGAGATGTAGGCCTCGGTCGACGGCTCGTCCGGAGTGGAGAACATCTTCCTGGTCGGGTTGAACTCGACGAGGTGGCCGGGCTGTCCGGCGCCCTTCAGGTTGAAGAACGCCGTGTCGTCGGAGACCCGGGCGGCCTGCTGCATGTTGTGGGTGACGATCACGATCGTGTAGTCGGACTTGAGCTCGTGGATGAGGTCCTCGATCGCGGAGGTCGAGATCGGGTCGAGCGCCGAGCAGGGCTCATCCATCAGCAGCACCTCCGGCTCCACCGCGATCGCGCGGGCGATGCAGAGCCGCTGCTGCTGGCCACCCGAGAGGCTCATGCCCGGCTTGTGCAGCCGGTCCTTCACCTCGTTCCAGAGGTTCGCGTGTGTCAGCGAGCGCTCGACGATCTCGTCGGACTCGGGCTTCGTGAGCCGCTTCGCGTTCAGCCGGCTGCCGGCCAGCACATTGTCGTGGATCGACATCGTGGGGAACGGGTTCGGACGCTGGAAGACCATGCCGATCTGGCGGCGTACGGCGACCGGGTCGACGCTCGAATCGTAGAGCGACTGGCCGTCCACGACGACCTTGCCCTCGACGCGAGCGCCGGGGATCACCTCGTGCATGCGGTTCAGTGACCGCAGCATGGTCGACTTTCCGCAGCCCGACGGCCCGATCAACGCGGTGACGGACCTGGACTTGACGGTCATGTTGACCCCCTCCACCGCGAGGAAGTCCCCGTAGTAGATGTTGAGGTCCGAGACGTCGATGCTCTTGGCCATGGTTCCTTCCTGGGGCCGGTCACTGACCCTGGGCTGGGGCGAACATCCGGCCGACGATGCGGGCGATGAGGTTGAGCACCATCACCAGCGCGATCAGCACGAGTGCGCCTCCCCACGCCCGCTGGTAGCCGACCGGCGTCGACGAGGCGTACTGGGAGAAGATGAAGACGGGCAGCGTGGTCATCCGTCCGTCGAAGAGATTGGTGTTGACGCCGTCCGTCGCGCCGGCGACGACCAGCAGCGGCGCCGTCTCGCCGATCACACGAGAGACCGCGAGGACGACCCCCGTGACGATGCCTGCGAGAGAGGTGGGCAGCACGACGCGCGTGACCGTGCGCCACTTCGGCACCCCGAGGGCGTACGACGCCTCTCGGAGGTCGTCGGGAACCAGTCGCATCATCTCCTCCGACGACCGCACCACCGTGGGGATCATCAGCAGCGACAGCGCGATCGAGCCGCCGATGCCGGCCCGGAACGCCGGGCCGAACAGGAGCACGAGGAGCGCCAGCGCGAAGAGGCCGGCCACGATCGACGGGATACCGGTCATCACGTCCACGAGGAAGGTGATGATCCGGGCCGTGCGCGACGTCTTGCCGTACTCGACGAGGTAGACGGCGGTCAGGATCCCGATCGGCACCGAGATGATCGCGGCGGCGACGGTGATCAGGAGCGTCCCCAGCAGCGCGTGGTAGATGCCGCCCTGTTCGTCGCCGATGACGTTGAGCATCGAGATGCTCAGGAACTCGGTGTTGATCGCGGGTGCTCCGCTGCGGACGACGACGTACAGCAGCCAGACCAGCGGCGACACGGCGATCGCGAACGCCGTCCAGATCAGCCCGGTGACGAGTCTGTCGACCGCGGCTCGCCGGCCCTCGACGACCCGGGACCAGGCCGGCATCGCGACCAGGAACACGACCATGGCCGCCGCCACCCACTTCAGCGGGCCCCAGCCCGCGAGCAGGGCCGGGAGACCGGCCAGCGCGAGCGCCACGGCGCCCGCCAGGACGGGCGCCCACCGCGGCAGACGGGCGTGGGAGATGTGCATGATCCCGGTTGTCATCGCGCCAGCCGCCGAGCGCTGCGGCCGGCCACCCAGCGGGCCGCGACGTTGACCAGGAAGGTGACCACGAACAGCACCAGGCCGGTGGCGATCAGGAGCGACTGCCGCTCGGGCGTCGCCTCCTTGTAGTTCAGGGCGATGTTCGCGGCGATGGTCGGCGGGCTCGCCGTCCCGATCACGTCGAGGGTGGTCGTCGGGGTGGTCGCGAGCACCATCGCGACCGCCATCGTCTCGCCGAGAGCTCGGCCGAGACCGAGCATGGTCCCCGCGACCATGCCGGAGCGCGCGTGGGGGAAGACGGCGTACCGGATCATCTCCCAGCGGGTGGCACCGAGGGCCAGCGCCGCCTCCTCGTGCAGGCGTGGCGTCTGCAGGAAGACCTCGCGGGAGATCGCGGTCATGATGGGCAGGATCATGATCGCCAGGACGATCGCGGCGGTGAACAGCGACCGCCCGTTGGGCGACGGCTCACCGAAGATCGGGACGAACCCCAGGTGGTCGTGCAGCCACACGTGGGCGGGCTGGAGGTAGCCCGCGAGATAGCGGCCGCCCCAGAGCCCGAACACGACCGAGGGCACCGCCGCGAGCAGGTCGATCACGTAACCCAGAGCCGCGCCCAGCCGGCGCGGCGCGTAGTGCGAGATGAAGAGCGCCACCGCGATCGCGAACGGCACGGACACGACCAGTGCGATCGCCGAGGCCAACAGCGTGCTCACGATGAGCGGGGCGATGTAGCCCGCGAACGACGTGAACGGCGCGTACGTCGCGGAGTCGGACGTGAGACCCTTCCACCCCTCGGCAGCCAGGAACACGAACACGGCGACGAGGGCGACCAGGATGGTCAGGGCCGCGACCCGGACGACCGTCGCGAACGCGCGATCACCGCGCCGGCTCGGGCGCGGTGTGGTGACGGACTCCGTCCGCTCCGGAGAGGCGGTCGTGGTCACGTGGGCTCCTCTGGCTCGCGGGGCGGCGAGGACCGTCGCCGGCGGGGACGACGGCTCCCGGAGGACCGTCGTACCCGCCGTTGCCCGGTCAGCTGCCGGCCGAGATCTTCGAGATGATCGACGTCGCCTTGTCGGACAGCGACGTGTCCAGCGGCGCCGACCCGGCGGTGTCGGCCGCGGCCTGCTGGCCGCCGGTCGAGACGACGTAGGTCAAGAAGCCCTTGACCATGTCGGCGGTCCCGGAGTCGTTGTACGACTGGCAGGCGAGGAGGTACGACACCAGCATCAGCGGGTAGTCGCCCTTGGCGGTCGCCGTGCGGTCGATGTCGGTCGCCATGTCGGTCGCGGGGCGGCCGGGCGCCGTGGGCGAGCTCGCGAGGACGTGCGCGACGCCGTCCGCGCTGGGCGCGTTGTAGTCACTCCCGACCCTGATCGAGACCACCCCGAGCGAGCCGTCGGCCTTCACCGCGGAGTCGTCGGCGTAGCCGATCGCGCCGTCGGTGTCGCTGATCCCACCGATCACACCCGACGTGCCTTCGAATCCCTGCCCACCCTTGATGCCGGCCGGCCACGTGACACTCGGATCCTCGCTCCAGGCACCCTTGCCGGCCTTCGAGAGGTAGTCGGTGAAGTTGAAGGTCGTGCCGGAGTCGTCGGAGCGGTGCACGGTCGAGATCGTCGTGTCCGGCAGCCTCCTGCCGGGGTTCTGCGAGGCGATCGCCGGGTCGTTCCACTTGGTGATCGTGCCGTCGAAGATGTCAGCGATCGTCTTGGCGTCGAGGTCGAGCGAGTCGACGCCCTCGAGGTTGAAGGCGACCGCGATCGGGCTGACGTACGCCGGCACCTCGATCGGGTCACTGCCGCACTGGCTCTTGGCCGCGCTCAGCTGGTCGGAGGTCAGGTAGGCGTCCGTCCCGGCGAAGGAGTAGGTGCCGCTCGAGAAGTTCTCGACCCCGGTGCCGGAGCCGACCTCCTCGTAGTTGATCGTGCCGCCGTTCTCCTTCTGGTAGCTCGAGCGCCACGTCTGCTCGGCGGTCGCCTGAGAGGTCGCGCCGCCGCCGGTGAGAGTGCCACCGCCGGCAGCGCCGGCGGTGTCCTTGGTGTTCTTGTCCCCGCAGGCCGTCAGCGTCAGGCCCAGCGCGAGGGCTGCGACGGCCGGAAGCGCCAGGGGGCGCAGGGATGAGGTGTTCACGTCAGTTGGCTCCTGACTCGTTACGTCTCGGACACCTCGGAACGTAGGGACGCGAGGTGGACGGCCGTGGCGGAGCCGGTGAACGGCCGGTGAACTCGGAACGCCGGATCGACGACATCTGGACCGATGGCCGACGACGACCGGATGAACGCCGGACGTCCCTTTCTGAGTGCCCGGCCCGCCGGGCCGGCGGCGCTTCACCGGCAAGGTAAAAAGTCTGGATTCGGATTCCCGCTCACCGACGGCTCACCTATGGTGCGGAGCGGGGGTACGACCGTCGTGGGGGGCTGGTTTCAGGAAGGACCCGCACCATGCGGATCGCCCCGGCGATCGGCACCGCACTCGCGCTCGTTGCTGTCGCGGCGCCCACGACCCCCGCCCACTCATCCGAGGCACGTTCGGTGTCCACGTCTCAGGAGAGCAGCCGGCCTTCGGCGACCCATCGCACCGCGTCGCGAGGCGACAAGATGGACGTCAACGCCTCGACACCGGGCGCCTCGTTCGTCCGTGTGAGCTGGCACTGGATCAGGGCGGCCTCGGGCTACCGCATCCAGGTGGCGAAGGACGCCGACTTCACCAAGGTCGTCACCGCACGCAAGAAGCGCAACAGCAACAAGCGGCCGGCCGGCGGCCGCGAGACCGCTGTGGTCGGGGGCCTGCGCGACGCCACCTACTACTGGGTGCGCGTGCGCAAGGTCGTTGGGTCCCACAAGAGCTCGTGGTCCTCCGCGGAGCGCGTCGGCACCAAGGCGAAGATGCCCGACCGGATCACCCGCGCCGTCGGCGGTCCGGGGCCCGCGCCCGGCACCACCAAGATCAAGTGGACGTCGGACGGTGGGCACACCGACTTCTTCCGCATCACCACCGCACTGACGCCGTTCGGCAACGCCTCCACGCCGAAGGAGGGTCGCCACTCGACGACGTTCCGGGTGTCCGGCGACCAGCGCAGCCTCACGTTGTCGCCGGAGCAGACGGCCGCAGCCGGCGCTGCGCTCCACACGGGTCACCACCTCTTCTTCCGCATCACCGCCGTGCGAGCCGGTGAGGCGGACCGCGCGGTGCGGGCCTACCAGCATCTGCGCTCCACGACCGTGGCGGGCCAGAGCTCCCCCGGATCGAACAGCCCCCTGCGCTTCGCCAGCTACAACCTCCACACCGCGTCCAAGGACGTCCCCGGGCACCCGTGGCGTGACCGCACACCCTGGGTCGCCGAGAACCTGGCCAGAGCCAACCCGGCCGTCGTCGCGTTGCAGGAGATGCTCCCGAACATGTGGGACAACCGTGCCGGCGGCATCGGCCTCAAGGCGGCGTTGAGCAACGCCGGCATGGGCCGCTACCGGCTGACGCGTGACTCGGCGTACGGGGACTCCCCTGGCGACTCACGCATCCTCTACGACCCCAACCAGGTCCAGATGACCAGCAGCTGCGACCCGGACGCGGACACCTGCGCGATCAAGATGCCCGACCCGGACGGCCGGGTGCGGCTCGCCGCGTACGCGAGGTTCCAGGACCTCTCCTCGGGCCAGGAGTTCTGGTTCGTGTCGGCGCACCTCAACCCCGGCAACGACGCCAAGACCGACGAGGTGCGCGGCCGTCAGGCTCAGGCGGTCGTCGATGCGATGCGCAGCATCAACACGCAGCACCTGCCGATCGTGGTCGGCGCCGACCTCAACAGCTCGCAGACGAGCAACGGCAAGGACGCGCCGCACTCCGCGTTCCTTCAGGCCGGCTACTACAACACCTCGGCCGCCGAGACACAGATCAACCTGGAGTACAACAGCGTCAACGCCTACAAGACACCCGAGAAGCCGTCCAACTACGGCTTCGGCAGCATGATCGACTCGATCATGACGCTGGGGATGCCCGGCGCCGACGTGTTCAAGCAGTGGCTGACCGGCGCGCCCTACCCGACGGACCACAACCTGATCACTGCGGACGTCCGGCTGCCCTGACCGGGCGCGGCCCGGACGGTGAGGTCAGGCCAGGTGTCGCTCGACGGCGCGAACCCGGCCCCGCCGATGGTGCACGACCACGAGTGAGCCGGTCCGCTGCTCCTCGGCGGGGATGCCGATCGCGTCGTACACGGCCGGGAGCACGGGTCGGTGGGTGCACAGCACCGCGTCCTCTCCGCTGTGGAGCAGGTCGTCCACCACCTCGAGCACGGTCGCCTCCGTCGCGTCCTCCTCGGAGAGGCCGTCGGTCCGGATGACGGGCCACCCGCTGTGCTCGGCGTACGGCGCGACGGTGTCGACGCAGCGGGTGCTCGACGAGCTCACGATCCGGGTGACGCCGTACGCCGCGAGCACGGGCACCGCCGCCCGTGCCTGCTTGGCCCCGTCCACGAGAAGGGGCCGGTCGCGGTCGTCGCGGCGCCACCGCTTGCGCGACCTCGCCTTGCCGTGGCGGAGCACCACCAGCGCACGCGTCTTCTTCCCGACGGCGAGCGCTTCGCGCAGGGTGACCCGGTCGCGCTTGTAGCTGAGCCGCTTCTCGGCCTTGTCGACCGGCACCCAGTCGACCTCGTCGATCTCGGCGTTCACGACGTAGCCCGACACGTCCGGGTCGCCGACGACGCGCCCCACCCAGTAGTCGACGACCTTGGTCGAGCGGCCGTTCGGGTACGACTGCCTGGCGAGCGGGACCCCGAGCCGGATGAGGACGCCGGTCTCCTCGCCCACCTCGCGCACCGCGGCCACGGGTGCCAGCTCACTCCGGTCGAGCTTGCCCTTGGGAAAGGACCAGTCGTCGTACGCCGGCCGATGCACGAGGAGCACCCGGTCACGACGGAGCACGACGGCGCCGGCGGCGCGCACCTCGCCGGACCTCGACCTCGAGGGCATGTCGCTAGGGTATGCAGCGCCGGCAGACGAACGGAGTGCAGGTGCCGAGACGACGCTGGATCGTCGTGGCGGCCGTGGTCGCGTTGGCGGCCGTCACCGGGCTCGGGTTCTGGTGGCAGCGGGGCGAGGAGAGCTCGCTCGCGTGGGCCGTGGACCATGCGCCCGCGGGGTCGCAGCGCCTGTCCTGGACCGACTGGTCGGCGATCCGTGCCCACGAGCACGTCCACCTCTCGTCGCGCTCGTCGACCCACGAGCTCGCCCGGTTCCTCGATCGTGCCTACGACGACGACCTGAGCTCCACGTCGGCCCTCGTGACCTCGGCGCCGGTGCTCCAGGAGCGGTTCGGCTTCTCTCCGGCCAGTGCGGACTGGGAGCTCTTCAGCCAGTCCGAGCAGGGCGCTGTGGTCATGGTGCGGGTCGGTGACGACGTCGACGTCGACCACGTCGCCGACCACCTCCGCGAGCTCGGCTACCGCGAGCCGTCTTCCGACGACGGGGTGTGGCAGGGCGGCGAGAACCTCGTGGCCTCGGTGTCCTCGTCGCTCACCCCCGAGCTGCAGTACGTCGCGCTCGACCGCGAGGACTCGCTCGTCCTCACCTCCGACTCGTCGGCGTACCTCGCGCTCGCGATGGACGCCGTCACCGGTCAGGGTCCGCGTGCCACGGGGTTCGACGCCGTGGTGAGCGACGCCGGTACTCCGCTGTCGTCGGTCGTCTACGACGGTGACTACGCCTGCGAGGCACTGGCGATGGCGCACGCCGGCGGCGCTGACCGCGCTCAGGCGCGGCAGCTGCTCTCGGACGCCGGCGAGGTCAATCCCTACTCCGCTTTCGCGATGTCCGACCAGCCCGACGGGAGCGTGCGGGTCGCCTTCGAGTTCGCCGACGAGGCATCCGCCCGGACGAACGCCGACACCCGGGCGACCCTGGCGCGCGGTCCCGCACCCGGGCAGGGAGGCACCTTCGCCGACCGCTTCCGAGTGACCTCGGTGACGGCCGACGGGTCGCTCGTGGTCATGCAGCTGGCCCCGCGACGGGGCGCGTCGGTGATCTCGGACCTCAGCACCGGGCCGGTCCTGTTCGCGACCTGCTGAGGCGAGCGGCGTACGCCGGTCAGGACGGCTCGGCGCGGACGACGCCCAGGATCTCGTCGATCTCGGCGTCGGTGAGGTGCTCGTCCGTCTCGCTCGCGGCGATGATGAGGTTCGTGGTCAGCTCGACCTCGCCCAAGAGGTCGCTGTCCTCCAGCGACACGTCGAACTGGTCGGGCACGAACACTCCTTGCGAACCGTCAGGCGTCGCGGATCTGGCCACGGGTCCACCATCCAGGGTTCCCCGCCCCGCGCATCCTCAAACCAGAAAATAGCCCGTCGCCCGGACAAACCGAAAGGACCCCACCGGGCCTGGTGGAGTCCTTTCGTGAGTCGTGGTCAGACCGCAGCAGGGCGGCCGTCCCAGCCCGTCAGAGCGGGCGAACGTTCTCCGCCTGCGGGCCCTTGGGGCCCTGGGTGACGTCGAACTCGACCTTCTGGTTCTCGTCCAGGGACTTGTAGCCCTGGGTCTGGATCGCCGAGTAGTGCACGAAGACGTCGTCGCCGCCGTCCTCCTGTGCGATGAAGCCGAAACCCTTCTCGGCGTTGAACCACTTCACGGTGCCTTGAGCCATCTGCTCGTTACTCCTGTTTTCGGAACGACGGGCCGTCACCTCGACGGCCCTGCACCAGATGCGGTGACACGTCGCTCCGACTTGCATGGGTGGCACCCACGAAGAGAACGCCGTTGGATCACAAACTCCGCTGGCGTAAACCTGCTGGAACCTGCACCTGCTGCGTTGCTGACCCTATCAACCAGTCGGGCCAAGGGAACATCCCGCGGCGATCAACATCCCCCGAGGTGATCGAGGTGGCGCGGATCCGAGACGGCGATGCCGGCCACCTGGTCGGTCGGTGGCCGACACCGCCGTGGAGCAGCGGGCGCCGGCAAAGTCAGCCGGCGTCGGCAGGAGCCACACCGACAACGCCGTAGGTGTGCCTCAACGCAGCGAAGAACCGGTCGATGACAAGATCGACGTGAGCGTCCTCGTGCGTCCCCCCTTCCGATGTCACAAGCACGAGACGGCGAGGACCGCCGATCGCGCGCACGCGACTATCCGTCACAGCCATGCTCTCCCCCCTTGAGCTCAGTCTGCGAGGGTGAAACGAGGGAGATCCGGTGCCGTGACGGCGCTCGGGACGGATTTCACCCAGGTGGGTCACGAGGAAGTGCCAGCCCACCCAGGCGAGCGCCACCGCCACCCGGGTCGCGCGCTGGGCCATGAGACGGACGAAGACTGCCGCGAGCACCCTGCTTCCCGTTGAGTTCTCGGGACGCGCTTCTGGACGTCTTCGCGTGCTCGGCGCCCGTCGAGGACTGGCTGCTCCGGATCGCTACGCACCACCTCGCGTCGGCGAGGAGGCTCACCTGCGATGATGGCGGCGACTGTGGAGGAGGACCCCCACGGCGAGACCACGGTGGTCCCGAGCGCAGTCCCGATTCCGGGCCCTTAGCTCAATTGGCAGAGCAGTGGACTTTTAATCCATGGGTTGTGGGTTCGAGTCCCACAGGGCCTACGTGACCGATGCCTTCCTCTACGCGGGTGTCCGTACGCCGTTCGGGCGGTACGCCGGAGCGCTGTCCGGCACCCGTCCGGACGACCTCGCGGCCACGGTGGTCCGGGCCGTCGTGGACCGCGCGCCGAGCCTCGACCCGGCCGACGTCGACGACGTGATCCTGGGCTGCGCCAACGGCGCCGGAGAGGACAACCGCAACGTCGGCCGGATGGCCGTCCTGCTGGCCGGGCTACCGGTGTCGGTGCCCGGCGTCACGGTCA
>DASSTL010000046.1:0-33499 GCA_035707985.1 Nocardioides sp.
CGCTGAGCACGTCGTAGTCCTCGGCCCCGAACGACGCCTGCCCGTGCCGGACCAGCACGACGACGCCCATCAGTCGCTCCTCACGCGCTCAGCACGCGGCGCGTCCGCTGCTCCAGGTAGGCGACCGCGTCGCCGAAGCCCGCGTACGCCGGGTTGTGCGTCTGACCGTGGACGTACCGGTACCAGATCTGCTGGATGATCACCGCGAGCCGGAACAGCCCGAACGCCTCGTAGAACCGCCAGCGCTCGGGGGCCGTCACGAGGCCACGGCGCTCGCCGTACCAGTCCACGACCTGCGACCGCGTCCACATCCCCGGCACCGTCGTGGGTTGGCGTCGGAAGTCGCGGAAGAACGCGTCGTCATCGGCCTGGATCCAGTAGGCGAGGGCTCCGCCGAGGTCCATCAGCGGATCGCCCAAGGTCGCCATCTCCCAGTCGAGCACGCCGGTGACCCGCAGGCCGTCGTCCGGGTCGAGCACCAGGTTGTCGAAGCGCCAGTCGTTGTGGATCAGGCACTGTCCGGCGTCCTCGGGACGGTTCGCCTCGAGCCACGCCGTCACGTCGCTCCAGTCGCCGAGGTCCTCGGTCGCGGCGTGGGCCAGCCGGTCCGTCCAGCCCGCGACCTGGCGGGCGACGTACCCCTCGCCCCGGCCGAGCGCCGCGAGCTGCGGGACGGAGGAGACGTCGACCTCGTGCAGCTCGGCGAGCGCCCCCCAGGCGTGCTCGCACAGGGCCCCGACCTGGTCCGGCGCGAGCTCGAACGGCAGGTCCTTGCGGAGGATGACCCCCTCGAGGCGCTCCATCACGTAGAAGTCCGCGCCCAGGATCGACGCGTCCGTGCACAGCCCGACCATGCGGGCGACGTACGGGAACACCGGCGCGAGCGCGTGCTGGATGCGGTACTCCCGGGTCATGTCGTGGGCGCTGCGCGCCTTGGGCCCCGCCGGCGGTCGCCGCAGGATCAGGTCGCGTACGCCGTCCGAGCCGGGCTGCGTCCACCGCAGGAGGTAGGTCAGGTTCGAGGCGCCGCCGGGGAACTGACGGACCTCCGGGAGTCCGTCGGGGAGCGCGACCCTGCCGTGCTCGGCGAGCCACTCGACCACCGCCGCGACGTCGAACGCGTCCTCGTCGCGGACCGGGCGCGACTCGTCGGCGGTACTCACCGGCCCAGTATGTCGGGGCCGCGCGGACGCCCCTCAGCCCGACGGTGCGATGAAGAAGGTGTCCAGGGCACGCGTCCCGCGCGGTGCACTGAGGTATGCCGTGGCGCCGCCGTAGGCCCACGCCTTCACCGTGTCGGGGGTGAGCGGAGCACTGGCACCGCCGGCCAGACGGATGCGTCGGCACCCCAGGTCGACCAGGTCCCAGCGGACATCGTCGTCCGAACGCACCCCCACGGCCGCCCAACGTCCCGAGGGCGTCGAGCACGTGGTGGCGGCGTCGTCCGCTGCCGCCTCGACCGCGCCGGTGTAGGCCCGGGCGCCGGACCCCGGCACGGTGCCGGACCACATCAGGGTCGTGACGCCGGTGTCCTGGGAGTAGACGCACACGGACAGCGACGTCGGGGCAGCGGAGTCGCCGGACCCGGCCGCTGGGCGGGTGACCGCCTGCGTCGGGCAGCCGTTGTCGTCCACGTCGACCGTCTCCGCGCTGCCCAGGATCTGGCGACGCAGGTCGCGATCGTCGGAGAACACGGTGACGTGCTGGTCGCCCACCTGCCGGGTCTCGGCCACGACGGGCCCCACGGGTCTCACGCCGACCGCGAGCGGCGAGTCGAACCACACGGCGTCGCCCTCGGGATAGCTGCCGTCGGCGCCCCAGCCGACGCAACGTTCGTTCGTGATCGCGGGGCGACCGACGAAGCCGCTGAGCACCGACACGTACGTCCGGTCGTCGTCCGGGGAGAGCACCGAGGCCTGGTTGGTGCCGCAGGCGCCGAGGTGCCGGGGACCGGCGAAGTGGTCCGAGGTCACCGGCGAGGCGCCCCATCCCCACGCCTCCGGGACCTGCAGCTGCACGCCGGCGTACGACTCGGTGCGCCAGGTCCGGGGCACGTCGACGTGCGGGTAGGTGATGACGCCGTCGGGGGTCCGGGTCTCGTGACTGACGTAGGCGACACCCCCGACCAGCAGCACGACGGCCAGCGCCGCCAGACGGCCGGTGCGACGCCGGCGCGGAGGACGGACGTCGGCGGTGGCGACCGGCCGGGTGAGCAGCTGGGTCGGCGCCGAGCCGGCCCGCGCGACCAGCTCCTCGCGCACGGACACCGGACGGTCCGCGGCGCCGTCCTCGGCGAGCCCCCGCTGGAGGTGCCGTCGCACGGCCGAGGCCGAGCAGCCGAGGATCTCGGCGATCTCGTCGTCCGAGCGGTCCTCCAGCTCCCGCAGCACCACCGCCGTCCGGCGAGGTGTCGCACAGGCGCGCGCCAGGTGGCGTCGGGCCTCGAGGTCGGGGTCGCCGCGCTGCACGCGGTCCCAGGTGGCGTGGATCCGCGAGAGGGTGCGCGTCACGACGGCATCCGCCCGGTCGGGGTCACCCACGATCGCCGACGCGAGCGCGAGCAGGGGCGGTGTCCGAGCCGCCGCCCACTCGTCGAACCCGCCGGTCATGGTTCCACGATGCCGCAGGATCGCGCGGTTGGGGCCGTTTGTGGCCGGATCGCTACTCGGCAGCGCCCGCCGCCGCGCCCCCACCGAGCTCGTCGAGACGGACCGCCTGCCGGCGCAGCTGCGCGTCGTACGCCGGGCGGTCGGTCAGCTTCTGGTGGTACGCCGCGCGCGCCATCGGGTCAGGAAGGATCAGCTCGTCACCGGCGTCGAGCCCCGCCAGCACCGCCGCCGCGATGTCGTCGGCGGTGGACGGCGAGGTCTCGACGAGCTGCCGCACGACGCCCGCCAGCGCCCGGTCCGCGCCGCGCATGGAGGCGAGCAGGTTGGTCCGGAAGTACGACGGGCAGACGACGTGTGCGGTCACGCCGTACGCCGCGAGCTCGTGCCCGAGCGTCTCGGTGAGCGCGACGACCGCGGCCTTCGTGGCGTTGTACGCCGACATCCCGGCCGGGTGCACCAGGCCCGCGACCGACGCCACGTTGACGATGTGGCCGGAGCGCTGCCGCTTGAGGACGGGCGTGAACGTCCGGCAGCCGCGCACCACGCCCAGCAGGTTGACCTCGACCAGCGACTCCCACTCGTCGAGACCCGCGACGTCGATGCGTCCGCCTCCGGCGATGCCGGCGTTGTTCACCAGCACGTCCAGCCCGCCCCAACGCTCCTCGACGTGCGCCAGGGCACGGAGCCAGTCGTCGTCCGAGGTGATGTCGAGCCGGAGGTCGGCGCCTTCGGCCACGTCGGTCGCCAGCACCTCGTCGCCGCGGTCGCGGAACGCTCGCGTCAGCGCCTCTCCGAGCCCCGACGCCGCGCCGGTGACCAAGACCTTCACAGGAGTGCTCCACCACACGGATCAGGGTCCCCGCGGCGTTGTCCGACGGAGCAGCGGCTTCGGGGTCGCCGCGGGGTCGTGGCCGGAGGAGCGGAGCGGGGGAGGCCAGGAGCTCGTGGGGTGAAGCGTTGCGGGGGAGGAGACGTACGTCGTGGGGTGATCATCGGTACCTCGCGAGCTCGAGCCGGGCGACCATCCCGCGGTGCACCTCGTCGGGCCCGTCGGCGAGCCGGAGAGACCGGGCGTTGACGAACGCCGCGGCGAGCGGGAAGTCGTCGGACATGCCACCGCCTCCGTGGAGCTGCAGCGCCATGTCGATGACGTCCTGCGCCATCCGCGGCACCGCCACCTTGATCGCGGAGACCTCGCCGAGCGCGTTCGCCGGACCGCCCTGGTCGAGCTTCCAGGCGGCGTTGAGCACGAGCAGCCGGGCCTGGTCGATCGCGATCCGCGCGTCGGCGATGCGCTCGCGGTTGCCGCCGAGGTCGACCAGCGGCTTGCCGAACGCCGTCCGCTCGAGCCCTCGGCGGCAGGCCAGCTCGAGGGCGAGCTCGGCCAGACCGATCAGGCGCATGCAGTGGTGGATGCGGCCGGGGCCGAGCCGTCCCTGGGCGATCGCGAACCCCTCGCCCGGCCCGGCGATCACGTTGCTCAGGGGCACCCGGACGTCGGTGAACGACACCTCGCCGTGGCCGAGCGGCTCGTCGTACAGCCCCATCGTGTTGAGCATCCGCTCGACCTTCACCCCGGGTGTGTCCATCGGCACCAGCACCATCGAGTGCCGGCGATGGCGGTCGGCCTCGGGGTCGGTGACGCCCATGAACACCAGGATCTTGCAGTCGGTGTTGCCCACCCCGGTCGACCACCACTTGCGCCCGTTGATCACGACCTCGTCGCCCTCGACGGCGCACGTGGCGGCCATGTTCGTCGCGTCGGACGAGGCGACGTCCGGCTCGGTCATCGTGAACGCCGACCGGATCCGCCCGTCGAGCAAGGGTTCGAGCCAGTCCCGGCGCTGGTCCGCGGAGCCGTAGCGCAGCAGCACCTCCATGTTGCCGGTGTCGGGCGCGTTGCAGTTGAAGACCAGCGGCGCGATCGCCGACCGGCCCATCTGCTCGGCCAGCGGTGCGTAGTCGACGTTGGTCAGCCCCTCACCGCCGTCGGTGCCGAAGCGCGCGGCGTACTCCCCGGCGTGCTCCCTCGGCAGGAACAGGTTCCACAGCCCCTGCGCGCGCGCCTTGGCCTGGAGCTCGGCGAGCACCGGGAGCGGCGTCCAGGGGTCCCCGCTCCGCCGTGCCTCCGCGAGGTCTCGGTGGTACGCCGCCTCCACGGGCGTGATCTCCGCGGCCATGAACTCGCCGACGCGAGCGGTGAGATCGGCGGCGCGAGGTGACGGCGCGAACTCCATGGCCCGAGCCTAGGGGTGTGGCCCCGCGGCCCTTGTGCCTATGCCGCGACCGTGCTGACGACGCGGGCGCGGACGACCGGGTCCTCCCACCGGCTCCGGGTGCGCACGAGCCGGGAGGCCGACCACAGGAGGCACGGCATCGCGACCAGCAGCGACAGCCGCCAGTTCGGCACCTGGGCGCAGCCCATGAAGATCATCCCGGTGATCGTCGTGCTGGTGGCGAGCCGGGCCGAGTAGCCGACCATGGCGACCGGCGGGGCAGGCGTGGCGCGCGCGGAGCGGAGGTCGACCGGGTAGGGGGTCTTCAGCGACCAGCGCAGCGAGGCACCGACCACCTGCATCGTCACCACGAGGAGCGTGCAGACGAGCGCGGCGAGCTGCTGGCTGTTCGGGATCCCCGCCCGCAGGGCGCCGATGAGCACCGTGATCACCGACGCGACGCCGAGGAACTCGGTCAGCACCCACGCCCGGGCGTCGAACAGCGTGGTCGGCGAGGCGGGCAGGTTCTCCCGCCAGAGCGCGCCGCGTCCGTCGAGGCACCAGGCGTTGACACCGAACAGCAACGCTCCACCCGAGGCGACCAACCCCGGCAGGATCACCATCTGCTCCCACTTCAGGTCACCGAACAGCGCGACGATGCCGGGACCCAGGGCGAGCACCATGATGCCGCGGCGCATCGGCACCGAGCGCCACACGGAGCCACGGTCGGTGCGCACGAGGATGCCGAGGACGGTCCGGGGCGCCGGTCGCGGCTGGTACTGGTTGGTCTCCATGCGCGTCTCGTCGCGTGGCATGCGGCGGGCCGCCCAGTGGGCCGGCACGGCACCGATCGCGATCGCGACCAGGGTCGCGAGCGCGAGCACGCCCACGGCCAGCGCCCAACGCCACGACCAGCCCTCGAGGCCGCTGACCAGGAACCACAGGGTCGGGACCCGGTCCAGCAGCGACGAGGTGTGCCCGGTCACCTGGACCGCGCCGGCGGCGAGACCCAGCACCACCATCAGGCTGCGGGTGATCGCGATGCCGAAGGGGCCGCGCCGCACGGCCTCCACGCTCCAGGCCAGGACCTGGCCGACCGCGGTGCTGAAGAGGATCCACAGCACCATCACGACCTGGGTGAACGGCAGCTGGTGGCCAGGTGTGGCGTAGGCGACACCGCCGAGGAGGGTCCACGTCTGCACCAGCCAGGCGATGTTCAGCGGGGCCAGCACAAGTGCGCCGAGATGGTCGGTCGTCGGGCTGATCGGGTGGGGCGCGGCCTGGTCACGGGAGATGAGCTCACGACCACCGCCGGACGCGATCGCCGACGCGACCGTGAGCGCGAGGAGACCGGCCATGGCCGACGGCACAGCGATCAGGATCTGGAAGGCCTGGTCGGGGCCGGCCGCGCCGGGAAGGAACGCCGGGACGGTCGCGGCGCCCACCGTGACGGCGACGAACGCCACCGACAGGGCCCGCGCGAGGTGTCGCCGGCGTACCGCCTGACGCCGGAACTGGAACAGGATGGCGACGTCGGCGACGGCACGGCGCGCGGCCGCCACGCGTCCCGCGCGGTGGCACGTGGTGGCGGTCTCAGTCGAGGAGAGCGCGGTAGGCACGTGCCCCCTCCTCGCCCGCCATCTCGTCGGCATCGACCGCCGCCACCCGGGCGCCCCCACGCAGGACCAGCGCGGTCCCGCAGGCCTGGACGGCCAGGTCGCGCAGGTGGGTCGAGAGCAGGATCGTGGCTCCCCGGGCGCGCGCGTCGGCGATGACCTCGAACGTCGCCTCCACGCCGATCGGGTCGACCCCGTCGAACGGCTCGTCGAGCAGCAGCACCTGGGGCTCGTGCATGGCGGCGAGCACCACCGAGAGGCGACGGCCCATGCCGTGGGAGAACCCACCCGTCACGCGGTTCATCACGTCGCCGAGCTCGAACCGCTCGAGGAGGTCGCGCGCCCGCTCCTCCCAGCCGATGAGCCGGCGCAGCTTGGCGCTCAGCTGGAGGTGCTCCCAGGGCGTCGCCCGTGGCACGAGACCGCCCACGTCGGGGCAGTAGCCGGTGACCTGCTTGACCGCGAGGGTCTCCTTGCGGATGTCGAGGCCGGCGATCGTCACGGTTCCGGCGCTCGGCGGCACCACGCCGGCGAGCACGCGCATCGTGGTCGACTTGCCGGCGCCGTTGCGCCCGAGCAGCGCGGTCGCCTGACCGGCGTACGCCTCGAGATCGATGCCGGCCACGGCCTCGACCTCACCGAAGCGCACGTGCAGTCCACGCACGTCGACGACAGGGGCTTGGTTCACGCAGAGAAGTCTCTCAGCGCCGCGGCGATCTGACTGGGGAACGTAAAACTATTGTCGCGCCTCCTGACTCCGCCGTATGCCGCGACTTATCGTGCTGGGGCTGGCCCGTGTGCACTGGGGGGAGGTCGGCATGAAGTGGCGTCTGATCAGCGATCGCGAGCAACGTGTGTCCGACGGCGGCGAGCCGGTCGGGGACGCGGCCTTCTGGGCCTCACCGGTGGGGCAGGCCGCCCGCGCGAAGCTGCGCGGTGACCGCTTCTTCCAGATCGAGCTGGACGACGCGACCCTCACCGACTACGCCGAGACCGCGAGGACCGCAGGCGGGCGGCGGGTGCGCCGCACCTGCGACCTGCTCGGCCAGATCGAGGAGCTCGGGTGGCACCTCGAGCACGTCTCCTGGTGGCACGAGGGCACCGAGGGGCACACCGCGGCCGAGCCGCGAGCCCGGCACGCGGAGGCGGGCGAGCGGCTGTGCGGGGTGTACCTGTTCCACTCCGTGCCCACGGCCGACCTCGGCGGGAGCGAGGAGCCGGTCGGCGCCGGAGCCACCCACACGCCGCAGCACCGCCGCGACGTGTCCTGACGTCAGCGCTGGGCGCGGACGGTCGGGCTGGTGTCGCGCTGGCACTTCGCCGTGCGCTTGACCTTTGCGTAGAACTTCCCTGGCGTCCCGGTGTTGCCCGTGCTCCAGGAGCCGTCGGACGAGGCGTTGTCGGAGGCGAACTTGATGTCGTCACCGCCGCCGCGCGACCCGATCTGCTTGATGAGCAGCACCTTGCGGTCGGTGATGCACGCCTGGCGCGGGCTCTTGACCTTGCCCGAGAGGTCGGTCCCCTCGGCCTTGATCGTGACGGTCGTGGTGGCCCGAGCCTTGGAGGTCGAAGCATCCGCCAGGGTGCTCGACCCCACCACCAGGGTCAGCGAGACGGCAGCTCCGGCCGCCGCGAGCATCGTGCGTGTGTCCATCCCCCGATGATGGCGTCCCGGGCTCCCCCGGCGCATCACTCCAGCGGATGGTCCGGGATCACGCGGGGAAGCGCTCCCCCTTCGCCGCGAGCTCGCGGAGGTACGCCGTCGGGCGGAACCGCTCGCCGTACCGGTCGGCGAGCTCGTCGGCGCGAGCCAGGAACGCCTCGAGACCGATCGGCCCCACACCCTCGCCGTGCTCGTCGACGGCCTGGTAGCCGGTCATGAACTGCGCCGCTCCGCCGGAGTTGGCCGGGAAGCCGATGCCCATGATCGAGCCGATGTTGGCCGCCGCCGCCGACTCGATCACGCCCTCCTCGAAGCACTTCGCGGTCTCGAGCGCCTCGATGAACATCAGCCGGTCCTTCACGTCGGCGAACGGGATCTGCTCGTCCGCGACCGGGAACTCCTCGCCCAGGCCGGGCCACAGCCGGGTGCGTCGTCCGTCCTCGTAGTCGTAGAAGCCGGCGCCCTTCAGACGCGAGGGGCGGCCGAGCTCGATCATCCGACGCACGACCGCGGTGCCGGGGTGCTCGTCGTACGGCGTGCCGTCGCGCTCGGCGGCGTCCTTCGTCGCCTTCGCGATCTTGGCCATCAGCTCCATGTTCAGCTCGTCGGTGAGCTGGAGGGGACCGACCGGGTAGCCGTCCTGCAGCGCCGCCCGCTCCAGGGACATCGGCGGGACGCCCTCGGCCAGCATCGCCAGACCCTCGTTGACCATCGTGCCGATCACCCGCGAGGTGTAGAAGCCGCGACTGTCGTTGACGACGATCGGCGTCTTCTTGATCTGCAGGACGACGTCGTAGGCCTTCGCGAGGGCGGCGTCCGAGGTCTTCGCCCCCTTGATGATCTCGACCAGCGGCATCTTGTCCACGGGGCTGAAGAAGTGCAGCCCGATGAAGTCCTCGGGGCGGTCGACACCCGTCGCCAGCTCGGTGATCGGCAGGGTCGAGGTGTTGGAGCACAGCAGCGCGTCGGGGTTCACGTGCGGCAGGACCTCGGCGAACACCTGGTGCTTGAGGTTCGGGTCCTCGAAGACCGCCTCGATCACGAGGTCACAGCCGGCCAGGTCGGCGGCGTCCGCCGTCGGGGTGATCCGCGCGAGCATCTCCTCGGACTTCTCCGGCGTCAGCCTGCCGCGCTCGATGCCCTTGGCGTTGAGCTTTTCGCTGTAGCCCTTGCCACGCTCGGCCGCCTCGAGCGAGACGTCCTTGAGCACGACCTGCATGCCGGCCCGCGCGCAGGCATAGGCGATCCCGGCGCCCATCATCCCGGCGCCGAGGACACCGACCCGGGTGCCGACGAACCTGTCGTAGCCCTCGGGGCGGAACTTGCCGGCGTTGATGGCCTGCAGGTCGAAGAAGAACGCCTGCGTCATGTTCTTGAAGTTCTGGCCGACGACCAGCTTGGTCAGGTAGCGGCTCTCGATCCGGCTCGCAGTGTCGAAGTCGACGCCGGCCCCCTCGACGGCGGCGGAGAGGATCGCCCGCTGGGCGGGGTAGACGGCGCCCTTCGTCTGCTGCCGGAGAAGAGCGGGGAACGCCGGGAGGAACGCCGCCAGCTTCGGCGACTGCGGCGTGCCGCCGGGCATCCGGTAGCCGTCGCGGTCCCAGGGGTTCGATGCGGCCTCGGGGTCATCGCGGTGCTCGAGCACCCAGCGCTTGGCCGCCGGGACCAGCTCCTCCGACGTGGCGACGAGGTCGTGCACGAGGCCCTTGGCCCTCGCGTCGGCCGGCTTGAAGCGAGTGCCCTGGAGCAGCACGTCCATCAGCGCGGACTGGAGGCCGAGCATCCGGGTGACCCGGGTGACGCCACCGCCTCCCGGCAGCAGCCCGAGCGAGGCCTCGGGCAGACCGACCACGGCCGCGGGGTCGTCGACCACGATCCGGTGGTGGCAGGCCAGCGCGATCTCGTAGCCGCCGCCGAGCGCGGCACCGTTGATCGCGGCGACGACGGGGCGGCCGAGCTTCTCGAGCCGACGCAGGTCGGCCTTGATCGCCTCGACCTCGGCGAACAACCGCGGCGCGTCGTCCGGCGTCGCCTGCATCATCAGGCTCAGGTTGCCGCCGGCGAAGAACGTCTTCTTGGCGCTCGTGACGACCACGCCGACGACGTCGTCGCGCTCGTCGTACAACCGCTCGACCGCGGCGTGCATCGAGCGCTGGTAGAGCTCGTTCATCGTGTTCGCGCTCGCGGTCGGGTCGTCGAGGGTCAGGGTGACGATGCCGTCGCCGTCCGTCTCGTAGCGGACGGCGGTCGCCTCGGTGCTGGTCTGGCTCATCTGATCTCTTCCAGTGGATGGTCGTACGGCGTCGGGGACGGGCTCAGACGAGCTCAACGATCGTGGCGATGCCCATCCCGCCACCGATGCAGAGCGTGGCGAGACCACGGCGCAGGTCGCGGCGCTCGAGCTCGTCGACGAGGGTGCCGAGGAGCATCGCGCCGGTCGCGCCGAGCGGGTGGCCCATCGCGATGGCGCCGCCGTTGACGTTGGTGACCTCGTGGGTGATCCCCATGTCCTTCATGAAGCGCATGGCGACGGCGGCGAACGCCTCGTTCATCTCCCACAGGTCGATGTCGGCGACCTCGAGGCCCGCCTTGGCCAGCGCCTTGCGCGCCGCCGGTGCCGGGCCGGTGAGCATGATCGTCGGGTCGGCACCGGAGACGGCGGTCATCACGATCCGGGCGCGCGGCGTGAGGCCCAGCTCACGGCCGACCTGCTCGGAGCCGATGGCCACGAGGGAGGCGCCGTCGACGATGCCGGAGGAGTTGCCCGCGTGGTGGACGTGGTCGATCCGCTCGACCCAGTGGTACTTCTCCAGGGCCACGTCGTCGAAGCCGGCGTCCTTCCCGATCGAGGCGAAGCTCGGCTTGAGCCCGGCGAGACCTTCGACCGAGGTGTCGGGGCGGATCATCTCGTCGTGCTCGAGCACGGTGAGGCCGTTGGCGTCCTTGACCGGGACGACCGCGTCGGCGAAGTAGCCGTTGGCCCAGGCCTTGGCGGCCCGGTGGTGGGACTCCGCGGCGTACGCGTCGACGTCCCCGCGACCCCAGCCCTCGAGGGTGGCGATGAGGTCGGCGCCGATGCCCTGCGGGACGAAGCCGGTGGTGAGCGCGGTGGCGGGGTCGGCCGCCCAAGCGCCTCCGTCGGAGCCCATCGGGACTCGGCTCATCGACTCGACGCCGCCGGCCAGGATCAGGTCCTCGAAGCCGCTGCGGATGCGGGCCGCCGCCTGGTTGACGGCCTCGAGACCCGAGGCGCAGAAGCGGTTGAGCTGCACGCCGGCCACGGTCTCGGGATAGCCCGCGGCGAGGGCCGCCGTCTTCGCGATGTCGCCGCCCTGCTCGCCGATCGGCGTGACGACGCCCAGCACGACGTCGTCGACGCGGTCGGGGTCGAGGGACGGGTTGCGCTTCCGGATCTCGTCGAGCAGCCCGACCATCAGGTCGACCGGCTTGACCTCGTGGAGCGACCCGACCGCCTTCCCCTTGCCGCGCGGCGTACGCAGATGGTCGTAGACGAATGCTTCCTGGGGTGCCCGCTCGGGGGATGGAGCCATGCTCACGATTGTGACACTCTTACTGTCATGGTCGTCAAGGAAGACGAGGCCGCTGTGGGGACGGTCACGCTGCTGACCCTGGACGAGCTCACCGAGCGCGTGGGGATGAGCGTCCGCAACGTCCGCTTCTACACGGCGAAGGGGCTGGTGCCGCCGCCGATCCGGCGCGGGCGCAACGGCTACTACTCGGCGGACCACGTGGCCCGGCTCCAGCTCGTGCAGGAGCTCCAGGGCCACGGCTTCACGCTCTCCGCGATCGAGAGGTACGTCGCGGGCATCCCCGTCGACGCCTCACCCGAGGACATCGCACTCCACCGCACGATGCTGGCGCCCTGGATGGCCGACTCCTGGGAGGAGCTCTCACGCGCCGAGCTCGAGCAGCGGGCGGGCCGCCCGCTGTCGGCCCACGACCTCGACGTCCTGGAGGCGCTCGGCGTCGTCGAGGCCGCCGGCCGCGGGCGCTTCCGGGCCTCGATGTCGCAGCTCGGTGTCGGCCTGGGTCTGCTCGACCTCGGCTACCCGATCGAGGCGGCCCGCGCCGCCGCCGAGGTGTACGCCGCCCACGGCCGCGCGATCGCCGAGGAGCTCTACGAGCTGTTCCGGACGAAGGTCTGGCCGGTCTACAAGGAGCAGGGCGTCTCGCCGGAGAAGATCCAGGAGGTCGTCGAGCGGCTCAAGCCGCTCTCGATCGCGTCGCTGGTGCAGGCCTACGAGGCGGGCATGGACGACCTGAAGCGCGCGAACATCGCCAAACGGGCCCGCTGACGTGGGCCTCTGTGTCGCCGCCGGTGGCGTGGGTACGTCGGTGCCGTGACGTCCTCGATCCTGGTCACCGGTGCCACCGGTTTCATCGGGCGGCGGCTGGTGCCGGCCCTGCTCGACGCCGGGCACGGCGTACGCGCGATGACGCGGCGCCCCGAGGCGTACGACGGACCCGGCGAGGCCGTGGGTGGCGACGTGCACGACGCCTCGACGCTGGCGCCCGCGCTCGAGGGTGTGGACGTCGCCTACTACCTGGTGCACTCACTCGACGCCGACGACTTCGAGGCGCGTGACGCGGCCGCCGCACACGCGTTCGGCGAGGCGGCGGCCGACGCGGGCGTCCGCCAGATCGTCTACCTCGGAGGGCTCGGCGCCGACGACGAGGACCTGTCGGCGCACCTGCGGTCGCGGCGCGAGGTCGAGGGGCTGCTCGGGGCGGGCGGCGTACCCGTGACGGTCCTGCGGGCCGGCATCGTCGTCGGCCGAGGCGGGGTGTCGTGGGAGCTGACCCGGCAGCTGGTGAAGAACCTGCCGGCGATGGTCGTGCCCCGCTGGGCCGCCACCCGCACCCAGCCCATCGCGGTCGACGACGTGATCCGCTACCTGGTCGGCGTCGCCGACGAGCCCCGCGCGCTCGGGCGCGTCTTCGAGATCGGCGGGCCGGAGACGATGACCTACGTCGAGATGCTCGAGGTCGCCTCGGAGGTCGCCCGAGGGCACCGCACGCCGATCGTGCGCGTGCCGGTCCTGACCCCGCGGCTCTCGTCGTACTGGCTGTCGCTGGTCACCGACGTCGACGTCACCACCGGCCGCAACCTGATCGAGTCCATGGGCACCGAGGTGGTCGTCACCGACCACTCCATCCGCGGGCTCGTCCCGGTCGACCCGGTCCCCTACTCCGAAGCCGTGCGCCGCGCGCTGGAGGACACCGAGGACGCTCGCTGACGGACGGGTAGTCCCTGACAGAACGGTCCCCGTCCGGCCCGCGGAGGGGCCGTTTTGTCAGGGACTACCCCCTCAGCCGAAGATCGCCGGGAGTGCGAGCAGCATCGTCAGGGACCACACGACGTGGGTGATGATCGGTGCCTGGACGCCTCCGGTGGCGCGGCGCTCGAGGCCGACGAGCGCGCCGAGGAGGACGGCGGCGAAGGCGAGCATGAGGTTCCCCGTCGCGAGCACCGCGAGGACGTACGCCGCGGTGGTGACGGCGACCGGACGGCGAGGCACGGCGGCGTACAGCGCACCGCGGAAGAACAGCTCCTCGGCGACCCCGTTCAGCGCCGTGACCAGCACCAGCAGCGGGAGCGACCCCTGGTCCGCGTGGTCGAGGACGTGCTGCACCTGGTCGTCCAGCCACGGCACCTGTCGCACCACGAGTGCACCGACGACGAAGAGCGCGGCCAGCAGCACGCCGTACCCGAGCGGGACCAGCACCGGCCGGGGTCCGGGGTCCGCCCCGCGCAGCGTCCGTCCCAGATGCAGCGGCCCCGAGGCGAACGCGCCGACCGTCCAGACCACCGCAAGGGCCAGGGTCGCGGCGTAGAACCACGCGCTGCCCGGCCCGATCCGCAGCGACAGCGCCAGGACGACGGCGCCCACGACCAGGACGAACGCCGTCACCCACTGCCGACGCCGCAGATCGAGGTCGGACTCGCGATGGTCGCGCGGGACCTGCTCCCACAGGGTGCGCCGCACCATCCCACGGACGCCGGCCAGCACGGTCGCCACCCTACGCACGCCCTACCTGCACTCGGACACGGCGAGGGGCCCCGCGAGCATCGCGGGGCCCCTCGCACGGGTCGTTCGGCAGTTGCTCAGGACGGTGTGATCGTGTCCTTCGCGTCCTTCGCGGCCTCCTTGACGTGGCGACCGGCCTCCTTGGCCTTGGCCTGACCCTGGTCGTCCTTGCCCTCGGCCTTGAGGCTCTCGTTCCCCGTCGCGGCGCCGGCGGCCTCCTTGGCCCTGCCCTTGGCGTCCTCGGCCTGGTGCTGCAGCTTGTCGTCGAGTCCCACGGCTGGCTCCCTTCGTCGGTCGTGTCTCGCCGTACCTCCACGACGTACCCGGGCGTCGCGGCGGCATGCACCCGGTCAGGAGAACGCGAGGACGCCGTCCTCCAGCGGGGCGCGCCGGAGAGTACGCCGGTCGCGCAGGTAGCTCTGCCGCAGCCGCCACGGCTCGCGGTCGCCCTGGTGGGGTAGCTGGTCGAGCGCCCGCAGGATGTAGCCGGACGTGAAGTCCATCAGCGGCGTCTCAGCGACCGCGGGATCACGCACGGGGACGACCCTGCGGTAGCCGTGCGCCGCCATGTGGGCGAGGAGCCGGCAGGTGAACTCCGCGACGAGGTCGACCTTGAGCGTCCACGAGGCGTTGGTGTAGCCGACGGTGAACACGAAGTTCGGCACGCCGCTGAGCATCAGCGCCCGGTACGTCATGGCCGTGGTCGGGTCGAGCTTCTCTCCGTCGACGACCAGGTCGATGCCACCGAACGGCGACAGCGTGAGCCCGGTGGCGGTGACGATCACGTCGGCGTGCAGGTGGCGCCCGCCGGTCAGCACGACCCCGTCCTCGTCGAACCTCTCGATCGTCGAGGTGACCACCTCGGCGTCGCCGTGGCGTACGGCCGTGAACAGGTCGGCGTCCGGGACGAAGCACATCCGCTGGTCCCACGGGTCGTAGCGCGGGGTGAAGTGGGTGTCGACGTCGTACCCCTCGGGCAGCAGCGCGGCGTTCTGCTTGCGCACCATCCGCCTGACGGTCTCGGGCCGGCGGCGCGACAGGCGGTAGAAGAACGCCGTCACCAGGATGCTCTTCCAGCGGATCACCGGGTGGGCGAGCCGGTCCGGCAGCCAGCGCCGCGCACGCACCGCGAACGGGTCGCGTCGCGGCAGGCTCATGATGTACGACGGCGACCGCTGCAACATCGTCACGTGCGCTGCGTCGCGCGCCATGGCGGGCACCAACGTCACTGCCGTCGCGCCGCTGCCGATCACCACGACGTCCTTCCCCTCGTAGTCGAGGTCGGGCGGCCAGTGCTGGGGGTGCACGATCGGCCCGCGGAAGTCCTCGGCGCCCGGGAACTCCGGCTGGTAGCCGTGGTCGTAGTCGTAGTAGCCGCGGCACGACCACACCAGGCCGGCGGTGAACGTGACGACCGCCCCGTCGTGCTCGGCCTCGACCGTCCACAGCGCCTCGTCGCTGTCCCACGTGGCGCGGACGACGCGGTGGCGGTAGCGGATGTGCCGGTCGACCTCGAACTCCCGCGCGGTGTCGCGGACGTACTCGAGGATCCGCTCGCCGGACCCGAGCGCCTCCTCGTGCCCCCACGGCCGGAAGCGGTAGCCCATCGTGTACATGTCCGAGTCGGAGCGGATGCCGGGATAGCGGAACAGGTCCCACGTGCCGCCGCTGACCTCGCGCGCCTCGAGCACGACGTACGACGTGTGCGGGAGCTCGCGGGTCAGGTGCGCCGCCGCCCCGATGCCGGACAGCCCGGCGCCGATGATCAGGACGTCTACGTGCTCGGTCGTCGGGTCGGTCGTCATGCCTGGACCGCCGCCCCGGACTCGAGCAGCCGCTCGACGTCGCCGATGCCCCAGGCGGTCAGCGCGTCGGTGGTGTCCTGGCCGGGCGTCGCCGGCGGCGGGGTCGTCAGCGACGGCGCTGTGCGGGAGAAGCGGGGTGCGGGCGCCGGCTCGGTCACGCCGTCGCGCTCGACGAACGTGCCGCGCGCGACCAGGTGCGGATGGCGGAAGGCCTCGGTCATCGGGAGCACCGGCGCGACGCAGGCGTCCGTGCCCTCGAAGACCTCCACCCACTCGGCCTGCGTCCGACCGCGGACGGCGTCGGCGATCACCCGCCGGAGCTCCGGGTGGTTCCCGGGGTCGTCGCGGTCGGGCGCCACCTCCGCGATGCCGAGACCGACGACGAGCTCGTCGTAGAACTGGGGCTCGAGCGCGCCGATCGCGAGGTGCTTCCCGTCGGCGGTCTCGTAGAGGTCGTAGAAGGGGGCGCCGCCGTCCAGCAGGTTGCTCGCCCGCTGCTCGCGCAGCAGCCCGCCGGCCAGGAACGCCGTGGCCATGGAGTTCAGGTGGGCGGTGCCGTCGACGATCGCGGCGTCGACGACCTGCCCCTCGCCCGAGATCCGCGACTCGAGGAGGGCGGCCAGGATCCCGATCACGAGGTACGTCGACCCACCGCCGAAGTCGCCGACCAGGTTGGACGGGAAGTGCGGGCGGGCCTGGTCCTGGCCGAGACCGAAGAGCGCGCCGGTGATCGCGATGTAGCCCAGGTCGTGGCCGGCGGTGCGCGCCAGCGGGCCGTCCTGGCCCCAGCCGGTCATCCGCCCGTAGACCAGGCGCGGGTTGCGGGCCAGGCACGCGTCGGGGCCGAGCCCGAGTCGCTCCGTCGTACCAGGGCGCAGCCCCTCGACGAGCACGTCGGCCGCCTCGACCAGGTCGAGCACGGTCGCGACGGCGTCGGGGTGCTTGAGGTCGAGGGCGACACTGGGCCGCCCGCGGTTGAGGAGGTCGTGCGCCCCGCCGGTGAGCAGCTGCCCGCCCGGCCGGTCGATGCGGATCACGTCGGCGCCGAGGTCGGCCAGGATCATGCAGGCGTGCGGCCCGGGTCCGATCCCTGCGAGCTCGACGACCTTCAGCCCGCGCAGAGGGCCGGTACCGTCGCCGAGCTGCATGACCCGATCATGCCCGGGCTCACGCCCTCGGCAGGACCCGGGCCAGGAACTGCCGGGTCCGTTCCTCCCGCGGGGCGCTGAAGATCTCCGCCGGTGGCCCCTGCTCGAGGATCCTGCCGCGGTCGAGGAAGCAGACCTGGGTGGCGACGTCGCGGGCGAACGCCATCTCGTGGGTGGCCAGGATCATCGTGGTCCCCTGCTCGGCGAGCTCGCGGACGATCGTGAGCACGTCGCCGACCAGCTCCGGGTCGAGGGCGGCGGTGATCTCGTCGAGGAGCAGGAGCGTGGGCTGCGTGCAGAGCGCGCGCACGAGGGCGGCGCGCTGCTGCTGCCCGCCGGACATCCGGTCCGGATGCTTGTCCGCCTGGTCGGCGAGCCCGAAGCGGGCGAGCAGGTCGCGGGCCCGCTGCTCAGCCTCGGCCTTGGGTACGCCGTGCACGCGGCGCGGCGCCAGGGTGCAGTTGTCGAGGACCGTGAGGTGCGGGAACAGGTTGTAGGACTGGAAGACCATCCCGATGTGCCGGCGTACGTCCCGTCGGTCCACCCGCGGGTCCGAGATCTCGCGGCCCTCGAACGCGATGACGCCGTCGTCGATGTCCTCGAGCAGGTTCAGGCACCGCAGCAGCGTGGACTTGCCCGACCCCGAGGACCCGATCAAGCAGATCACGTCGTGCGCGTTCACGGTCAGGTCGATGTCGTGCAGCACGACCTTGTCGCCGTAGCACTTGCGGACGCCGGTCAGCTGGAGGAGGGCCTCGTTCACAGCGCGCCCTGCCGCTCGCGCTCCATCGCCCGGTGCTGGAGGTGGTCGGTCAGCCTCGCCAGGGGGATCGTGAGGACGATGAAGTAGCCCGCCACCACCGTGTACGGCGTGAAGTTGAACTGGTAGTTGGCGTAGTCCTGGGCGGCGAAGAGGGCGTCGAAGACGCCGGCGGCCCCGACCAGGGCGGTGTCCTTCTGGAGGCTGACGAAGTCGTTGAGCAGGGGAGGGATGACCCGTCGGATCCCCTGGGGGACGACGACGTAGCGCATGGCCTGGAAGCGCGAGAGACCGAGCGCGTCGGCGCTGGCGATCTGCGACGGGTGCACCGACTCGATGCCGGCCCGGATCACCTCCGCGACGTAGGCGCCGTACGACAGGACCAGCGCGACCAGGCCCCAGAAGAACAACGAGTTGGTCAGACCCTGGAGGTTCAGGGCCGGGACACCGAAGGCCAGCATGAAGACCAGCAGGATCGTCGGGATCCCGCGGAAGAGGTCGGTGTAGATCACCGCGACGATCCGCAGCGGGAGCAGCGCGGGCGCCCGCGACTGACGCACGAGCGCGACCGCCAGTGCCAGCGCCAGGATCAGGACCTCGCCGATCAGGAAGAGCTTGACGTTGTAGGTCCAGAACGCGTGCCAGATGGACGGGAACGCCGCCTTCGCGTCGTGGACGGAGAAGAACGTCTCCTTCACCCGCGACCAGCCCGGTGACGTGGTCGTCCCGAGCACGACGGCCCCGAAGAACACGACCGTGGCGACGCTCGCGACGAGGATCGAGCGGCGCCGCATGCTCCGGCGTACCGCTTGGCGCTCGCGCTCCCGCGGGCTGGGCTGCCAGACGTCCTCCGGGGAGCTCACTGGAGGACGGGCACGCTCACGGTCTGGCTGAGCCACTTCTGCTCGATCTGGTCGAGCGTGCCGTCACTCTTGATGTTCGCCAGCGCCTGGTTGACGCAGTCGACGAGCGGGTTGCCCTGCTCGAACAGCATCCCGAACTGCTCCGGCTCTCCGCTCTGCTGCTGGAACTGGCCCACGATCGTGGCGGCTGGGATCTCGACGGCCGTGATGTAGAACGCCGTCGGCAGGTCGGCGACGATCGCGTCGACCTGGTGGTTGAGCAGCGCCTGCTTGGCGACGTTGGTGTTCTGGAAGACCAGGGGCTCGGTGGACGGGTCGATGTCGTCGCGGATCGCCGTCAGCGACGTCGTTCCGGTCTGCGCGCCGAGCTTGTACTTCTTCAGGTCGGCGACCGAGGTCGCGTCGGCGACCGGAGAGTCCTTGAGCGCGATCAGCGCCTGGGCCGCGGTGTAGTACCCGTCGGAGAACGTCACCACCTTCGCCCGGGCGGGGGTGATCGAGATCTGGTTGATGTCGAAGTCGAAGTCCTTCGGCCCGGGCGCGAAGGACTTGTTGAACGGCTCCTTGACCCACTTCACGCTCGCGTTGTCGAAGCCGAGCTGGTCGGCGACGGCGTACGCCACGGCCGACTCGTAACCCTTGCCGTTGGACGGGTCGTTGTTGCGGAACCACGGGTCGTACGCCGGCGAGTCCGTCGCGATGGTCAACGTGCCGTCGGTCATGGTCTTGCCCTGGGCGCAGTCGGCGGGGGTCTGGGTGGCGTCCGAGGTGGCCGGGGTGTTCGTGGTGTCGGTGGCCGTCGAGCTGTCCTGAGGGGCGCACCCGAGCGCGACGATCATCAGTGGAACGAGGACGGCAGCCGTTCGAGGCGTGCGCATGCCGGGAATGCTAACCACTCCACTCCACTAGTGGTGGTGGGCGTGCTCCTCGTGGAACCGGTGGACGACGGCATGCCCCTTCCCGCGCTCCATCAACCAGTGGTTGACCGGCACGGCCGCCACGAACGCGACCGCGAGCGCGAGCGCCAGCGACCACCAGAAGAGCGCGGCGTCCAAGGTGGCGTCCATCGCGCCCGGGACCACCAGCAGGAACAGGGTGTCGACCAGCTCCATGGTGGCGATCGAGACGGTGTCGCTGGCGATGGCCGCCTGGAAGGCGGTCCGGTGGTCGGCTCCGGCTCGGCGTACGCCGGTGTAGGTGAGCAGGTACCCGAACACGAAGGCCAGACCGATCGAGAGCACGATGTTGGCGGTGTTGCCCCAACCCCACCAGGTGCTGAGCACCATTCCGGTGACCTCGCCGATGGCACAGCCGGTCAGGCAGTGCAGGGTCGCCGTGATCGCCATCCGCCAGCTGTCGGTCATAGGATCTTTATACCCCCTAGGGGTATATGTGGCAAGGCATGGGACCCTTTCTCCCTAGACTCCGCCCATGCGGATCACCGTCATCGGATGTGGCTATCTCGGCGCCACCCATGCCGCTGCCATGGCCGACCTGGGCCACGACGTGCTCGGCGTGGAGATCGATCCGGCGAAGCGTGAGGCGCTCTCGCAGGCCAAGCCGCCCATGTACGAGCCCGGCCTGGACGCCCTGCTCCGCCGGACTGTCGAGTCGGGGCGGCTGCGCTTCACCGACTCGTACGTCGAGGCCGCGGCGTTCGGCGACCTGCACTTCCTGTGCGTCGGGACGCCGCAGCAGGCGGAGCGCCTGGCTGCCGACATCAGCCAGGTGGAGGCCGCCGTGGCCGGCCTCGCGCCGTACCTGGACCGGCCGACGCTCGTGGTCGGCAAGTCCACCGTCCCTGTCGGGACCGCCCACCGGATGGCGGCCCGGATCGCCGAGCTCGCGCCCGCCGGCGGTGACGCGCTGCTGGCCTGGAACCCGGAGTTCCTGCGCGAGGGCTTCGCCGTCCAGGACACGCTCCGGCCGGACCGCATCGTGATCGGCGTCGAGGACCCGCGTGCAGAGAAGCAGATGCGCGACTTCTACACGCCCATGGTCGACGCCGGGTCACCCCTCGTGGTCACCGACTTCGCGACGGCCGAGCTGGTGAAGGTGGCGGCCAACGCCTTCCTGGCCACCAAGATCTCGTTCATCAACGCGATGGCCGAGGTATGTGAGGCGACCGGCGCCGACGTCGCCGACCTCGCCGACGCGTTGGGGCACGACGCGCGGATCGGGCGCCGCTTCCTCAACGCGGGCATCGGCTTCGGCGGCGGCTGCCTGCCGAAGGACATCCGGGCGTTCCTCCATCGCGCGGGCGAGCTCGGGGTCGAGGACGCCATGTCGTTCCTGCGCCACATCGACGACCTCAACCTCCGCCAACGCGAACGGGCGGTCGAGATCGCGACCGCGATGGCCGGCGGCCGGTTGCCAGGCAAGCGGATCGCGGTCTGGGGTGCCGCGTTCAAGCCCGACAGCGACGACGTCCGCGACAGCCCCGCGCTCTGGATCTCCGGCCAGCTCCAGCTCAAGGGTGCCGACGTCCGTGTCTACGACCCACGGGCCGCCGCGACCGCGCGGGTCCGCTTCCCCACGCTCACCTACGCCGACTCCGCCATCGAGGCCTGCCGAGACGCCGACGTGGTGCTGCACCTCACCGAGTGGCCGGAGTTCCGCGAGATCGGCCCCGCCGATCTCGACGGTGTCGTCGCCCAGCCGCGTCTCTTCGACGGTCGTAACGTGCTCGACCTCGAGGTCTGGCGCGCCGCCGGCTGGAAGGCCCGCGCGCTGGGTCGCCGGTAGGGCCCGCCGGTCGAGAAGCCCGCGTTGCGTCCACGGCGGTCGAGGAGCGAGCCCTGCGAGCCTCACGAGACCCCGTGACAGTGCCTTCGATCCTGGCCCCAGGCACCGTCACGAGGTCTCGTGACGCGCCGTTCGGGACCTCGTCCCTCGGCCCCGAGCCGACGCTCCTCGACCGGCAGTGGTGAGACCCACTTTCCCGACCGACGGTCGAGGAGCGAGCTCTGCGAGCGTCACGAGACCCGGTGACGGTGCCTGGGGCCTCCTCTCCGGGTATCAGTTGTCCGGGGGCTGGGCCCTGATCGTCTCGGCGTACCACTCGAACGACTTCTTCGGGGTCCGCTCCTGCGTCTCGTAGTCGACGTACACCAGGCCGAACCGCTGGGTGTACCCCTCGGCCCACTCGAAGTTGTCGAGGAGAGACCACGTGTAGAACCCGCGCACGTCCACACCCGCACGCACCGCGACCGCGACGGCGCGGAGGTGGGCGTCAAGGTACTCGATCCGGTCCTGGTCGTCGACGACCCCGTCGGCGTCGGGCTTGTCGGCGTAGGAGCAGCCCGACTCGGTGATGATGATCGGCGGGAGGGCGGCGCGGTACCGGGCGCGCAGCGTGATCAGCCACTCCCGCAGGGCATCGGGTACGACGGGCCAGCCGGAGTTCGTGGTCGGGTAGCCCAGGATCTCCAACGGCTCGAAGGGCATCGGCGCGTCCTCGTCGGCGGCCGCGATGCGCATCGGGTTGTAGTAGTTCACGCCGTAGAAGTCGAGAGGTTGCCGGATGGTCGCCAGGTCACCGGCCTGGACCACGGGCTCGACCAGCGGGGCCAGGTCGAAGGGATAGCGGCCGAACAGCATCGGCTCGGAGAACATGCCGTTCCACAGCGCGTCGAAGAGCTTGGAGGCGCCGACGTCCGCCTCGTCGTCGCTGGCCGGCCACATCGGGGCGTGGTTGTTGGCGCACCCGATGCTCGACGCGCCGGCCGCCCGGAGCGCGATCGCCGCGCGGCCGTGGGCGAGCAGCAGGTGGTGGGCCACGGGCAGCGAGTCGAACATCAGGGCCTTGCCGGGCGCGTGGATGCCGTTGCCGTAGCCGAGCATGGTCACGATGTTGGGCTCGTTGACCGGGACCCAGTGCTCGACCCGGTCCGAGAGCCGCTCGCCGACCAGCGCGGCGTACTCCGCGAAGTGGTCGACGGTGTCGCGGTTCAGCCAGCCGCCCTCGTCCTCGAGAGCCTGCGGCAGGTCCCAGTGGTACAGCGTCACCATCGGCTGGATGTCGCGCTGGAGCAGCCCGTCGACCAGACGGTCGTAGAAGTCCAGCCCGGCCGCGTTGGCGTCACCCCACCCCGTCGGCAGGACCCGCGGCCAGGAGATCGAGAACCGGTAGCCCCCCAGCCCGAGGCGCTGCATGAGGTCGAGGTCCTCGTCCAGGCGGTGGTAGTGGTCGCACGCCACGTCGCCCGTGGAGCCGTCGGCGATCGTGGACGGCAGGTGCGTGAACGTGTCCCAGATGCTGGGACCCTTGCCGTCGTCGTGGGCGCCGCCCTCGATCTGGTACGCCGCGGTGCTGGCGCCGAACCGGAAGCCCGGCGGGAGCAGAGGGGGTTCCACAGGGATCATTGTGGTCGTGACGGTAGTGGTTCGAAGGGGAATGGACCGGTTCACGACCCGGGAGGCGGGTCGTCAGACGCGTCACTCCTTCTCGTTCGGATCCTCCTACGACCCCGACCGCGTCTCGTTCGGGCCGCTCATCGCCCTCAACGACGACCTGCTGGCCGCGGGCGCCGGATACGACGCCCACGAGCACCGCGCCGTGGTGCTCGTGACCTGGGTGCTCACCGGCGAGCTGGTGCACGAGGACGCCGACGGTGTCGTCCGCCAACCGGTCGGTGAGCTGGCCATCACCCGGGCCGGCAGCGGGATCACCCACAACGAGCGCGCTGGTGGCCGGGCGACCCGCTTCGTCCAGGCCTGGCTGCGGCCGGGCGACCAGGGCGCGAGCGGGCACGACGGCGAGCCGAGCCGGCGTACGTCGCGACCCGACCTCGGCGCCGACGACCTCGTCGTCGTCGCGGACGAGCACGACCTCGGCATCCCGGGAGCGGCGTACCTCATCGGCGACGTCGCGGCCGGAGCGACGGTGACGGTGCCGGTCGCTCCGCTGCGCTACGTCTTCGTCGCGACCGGGGCGCTGACCCGGTCGAGCCTGGCCGAGCCGCTGTCGGCCGGCGACGCGTTCGAGATCACCGGCGACCACGAGGTCACCGTGACCGCGGCCGTGCCGACCCAGCTGCTGGTGTGGTCGTTCGCGGAGTGAGCCACAGGACGGGTCTCAGGGGACCAGCACGCCGGGGTTGAGGATGCCGTCGGGGTCGACGGCCCCTTTGACCGCACGCAGCACGTCGACACCGACCCGGCCGATCTCGTCCTCGAGCCACGGCCGGTGGTCCGTGCCGACGGCGTGGTGGTGGGTGATCGTCGCGCCGGACCCGACGATCGCCTCCATCGCGGCTCGCTTGGCGTCCGTCCAGCGACCCAGCGGGTCGTCGCCCTCGGCCGCCGCGACCGTGAAGTACAGAGAGGCCCCCGTCTCGTAGACGTGCGACACGTGGCACAGCACGAGCGTGGGCTCGCCCAGCGACTCCCGCAGCGCGGTCGAGACGGCGTCGTAGGTGCGCCGCAGGCCCGACCAGTACGCCGCGGTCTCCAGCGTCTCGACCAGCACGCCCAGGTCGAGCAGCGAGTCGCGGAAGTACGGCGCGTCGAAGCGACCCGCCACCCACTTCTGGCCCGGCTCCTCCCCGACCGGTACTCCGCCGAGCGCGGTCAGCAGCGACGTGACCGCTCCGCGCCGGGCGTCGACCCCCGACGGCGTCCCCTCGAAGCCGACCACCATCAGGCACCCGCCCTCAGACGATCCCCCGATCGAGGCGGGATCGGCCAGGTTGAGGGAGGTCTCGGTCTCGTCGGACAGCCGGAGCACCGTCGGCAGGAGCTGCGACTGCGCCAGCGACCGCATCGCCGCGGCGCCGGCGTCGAAGCTCGGCCACCGCCACCCTTCGTAGGACGTCGCCTCCGGGAGCCTCCGCACCCGCACGGTGACCGCGGTGATGACTCCGAGGGCTCCCTCCGAACCCAGGAACAGCTGGCGCAGGTCGGGGCCCGCGGCGCTGGCCGGCGCGTGCCCGAGCTCCAACGGCCCGTGCGGTGTCGCGACGCGGAGCCCGACCACGAGGGCGTCGAACCGCCCGTACCCGGCCGACGACTGACCGCTCGACCGGGTCGCGGCGAACCCGCCGATCGTGGCGAACTCGAAGGACTGGGGGTAGTGGCCCAGGGTCAGGCCGTGCTCGACCAGGAGCGCCTCCGCCTCGGGACCTCGCAGGCCCGCTTCGAGCGTCGCGGTCATCGACGTCGGGTCGACCGCGAGCAGTCGGTTCAGCCGCGCGAGGTCGAGGCTGACCACCCCGGCGTACCCCTGACGCCGGGCCACCAGACCACCGACCACGGACGTGCCGCCGCCGAACGGCACGACGGCGACGCGATGCCGACCCGCCACGTCGAGCAGCGCCTGGACCTGGTCGTGGTCGCCAGGCCGGACGACCGCATCGGGCGCGTCCGCGAGGTCGCCCGCCCGGGCCCGCAGCAGGTCGGGCGTCGACTTCCCACGGGTGCGCAGCCTGCGTGACTCGTCGTCGGTGAGCACGTGCTCGCCGCCCACCACCGCCGCCAGGGCCTCGAGGATCTCGGCGCCGAGGGCGGCGGGCGGCAGCGCGACCGACGCCTCGTCCGGCACGGTGCGGTCGCTGACCGGGAACACCAGCTCGACGAGCGCGCGCGTGGTCTCGGGGAGAGCTGTGGCCCGGGCCGGGTCACCCCATCGGGTCGGGTGCATGTCACGGCTCACGTGTTACAGTGTGACACATGGCGTCACTTCGTCACAACGCCGACGACCCGCAGTCGGCGTACCTCGACGCCGCCCGGGCGTGCATCCTCGACGTCGGCTGGCGGCGTACGACGCTCACCGAGGTCGCGCGGAGAGCCGGTGTCAGCCGGATGACGATCTACCGCAGGTGGCCGGACATGCCGTCGGTCCTCGGCGACCTGATGACCCGCGAGTGGCGCCAGGTCGTGGCGCAGGCGGTCGCCGAGGCCGACGCCTCCGCCGGCGCCGACGCGTCGGCGGCCGACCGGATCGTGGCCGAGGTGGTGGCGACCGTGCGCGCCCTTCGCGACAACGAGCTGTTCCTGCGGATCGTCGAGCTCGACCCCGAGCTGCTCCTCCCCTACCTGCTGACCCGGCGCGGCCGCAGCCAGGAGGCGATCGCGACACACACCGCCGGCCGCCTGCGCGAGGGTCAGCGCGACGGCAGCATCCGCGACGGCGACCCGGTGACGATCGCGCGGGCGCTCCTGCTGGCCACCCACGGCTTCGTGCTGAGCGCCCACACCATGGTCGACGACGAGGTCGGCGAGGACGACCTCGACCTCGAGCTCGCCCACCTCGTGCGGAGCATGGTCGCCCGATGACCGTCATCCGAGCCGGCCTGGACGACGCGTCTTCCGACGTCGACGTCCTCGTCGTTGGGCTCGGCGTCACCGGAGCCGGCTGCGCGCTCGACGCCGCCGCACGTGGCCTGTCGGTGCTCGCCGTTGACGCCCACGACCTCGCGTTCGGTACGTCGCGCTGGTCCAGCAAGCTCGTGCACGGCGGCCTGCGCTACCTGGCCCACGGCCAGGTCGGCGTGGCCCACGAGAGCGCCGTCGAGCGCGGGATCCTGATGGAGGTCACAGCCCCTCACCTCACCCATGCCCTTCCGATGCTGCTGCCCCTCGACCGGTCAGCAGGTCGCGGGACTGCGGCCTTCCTCCGGGCCGGCATCGGCGCCGGCGACCTGCTGCGGGTCGCGGCCCGCACCTCGTCGGAGACCTTGCCTCGGCCGCGTCGCATCTCGGCCACGGAGAGTCACCACCTCGCGCCGGTACTCGGGGACAGCTTCCGCGGAGGCATCCTGTCGTGGGACGGCCAGCTCGAGGACGACGCCCGGCTCGTGACCACGATCGCGCGGACGGCCGCGAGCCTCGGCGCCGAGGTCCGCACCCGCGCCAGGGTCGTCGAGCTGCACGGCACCGGAGCCGTGCTGCGTGACGAGCTCACCGGTGGGTCGCGTTCCGTCTCGGCACGAGGCGTCGTCAACGCCGCCGGAGTCTGGGCGGGCGACCTCGTCGACGAGGTCGAGCTCAGTCCGAGCCGCGGCACCCATCTGGTCCTGCGCGCCGAGGCGCTGCCCGGCCTCAGGGTGGCGCTGACGCTGCCGGTGCCCGGCGATCGCCGCAGCTTCGTCACCGTGGTCCCCCAGCCGGACGGTCTGGTGTACGTCGGCCTCACCGACGTGCCCGTCGAAGGGCCCGTGCCCCACGTCCCGGAGCCGACCGAGGCGGAGATCGAGTTCCTGCTCGCCACTGCCTCGTCGGCGCTGGCGCACCCGCTCGGCCGCGACGACGTGGCCGGTGCCTACGCCGGGCTCCGGCCGCTGCTCCGGGCCGCCGGACGCACCGCGGACCTCTCGCGCCGCCACGCGGTCTTCACCTCGCGCTCCGGCGTCGTGACGATCGTCGGCGGCAAGCTCACGACCTACCGGCGGATGGCGCAGGACGCGGTTGACGCGGCGGTGGGGATCGCGAGGCTCGACGCCGGGCCGTGCAGGACCTCTCGGCTCCCGTTGCTCGGTGCTGCGCCGCGTCAGGTCTTGACCCGACTCGCGCTCGAGGCGCCGTCGGCCCGGCTGGTCCGGCGCTACGGCACCGACGCTTCCATGGTGGTCGACGAGGCCCGGCGCGCGTCCGGGCTCACCGATGCCGAGCTGCTCGCGCCGATCGCCGAAGGGGTGCCGGCTACCCTCGCGGAGCTGGTGTTCGGAGTCACCCACGAAGGCGCTCACGATGTCGACGACCTGCTCGACCGACGCACCCGCATCGGCCTGGTGACCTCCGACCGGGCAAAATCCGAACCGGCCGCGAGACGTGCGCTGGACCTCGCGAAGGCAACCATTCGTTAAATTGCCCCTAGGGCACTCCCCAAGCGGTCCGCGAGGCCCTACCTTCTATTCATGCTCGAGCCCAGGGGGGCGGACTCAAGCATGTTCGAATCGGCAACGGACGACTCCGCCCGTTTTGTGAACCACGCCCGCGACGCCTTGTCGCACGGGCGCATCGCCGACGCCCTCGAAGCGGTCGACCGCGGTCGACACGACGACCTGCTCGACGAGGCTGCGCAGGTGTCGCTCGCGCTGACCGGGCTGCTCGCGAAGCTGGCGCTCGGCGACCTGCGCGGGGCGGCTTCGTACTCCCGCGACCTGACCAACCTCATGCGCGTGCGCGGGTCCGTCGGCGCGACCGCGTCGTTCGGGCTCGGCGAGTTCGCGGCAGCGCGCGGCCAGGACGACCAGGCGGTGTCGTACTACGAGCGGGCGGGCGAGGACCTCGCCGCGAGCAAGGAGCAGGTCTGGCTCCCGTGGCGCAGTGGGCTGGCCCGCGTCGTGGCCGGTCGTGGTGAGATCGCGAAGGCGACGCAGCTGATCGACGACGAGCTCGGCGAGGCCCGCCGCCAGGACTCGTCGTACGCCGTCGCGTACGCGCTGCGCACCAAGGCCGCCATCTCGGCCACCGGTGACCGGTTGGCCCTCCTCGACGAGGCTCTCGCTGTCCTGCACGGGACGGGCGCCGCACGGCTCGAGGCGCAGATCCGTACCGACCTGGCGGGCTGGATCCTGCTGCTCCAGCCCGACGACTCGGCGCGGGCGGTCGACCTGCTGCGGGCCGCCGAGAAGTACGCCCGCCAGGAGGAGCTCGGTCCCCTGCTGTCGCGGGTGCGCTGGCTACTCGAGCGGCTGGGTGAGGCGCCGGACGGCGAGCTGCCGGGCCGGCTCGCCGAGCTGAGCCAGGCCGAGCGTCGCGTCGCGCAGCTCGTGGTCACCGGCAAGCGCAACCGCGAGATCGCCGCCGAGCTCGGCGTGAGCGTGAAGTCGGTCGAGTGGCACGTCTCCCACATCCTGCGCAAGCTCTCGATCACCTCACGCACCGAGCTCGCGGGCGCACTGGCGCAGCCTCGCCAGGCGCGCTAGCGGGTCGAGTACCCCCGACGGTCAGACCGGGATCGCGACGTACGTCGTGTCGAGGTACTCGTCGATCCCCTCGAAGCCGCCCTCACGGCCGAAGCCGCTGGCCTTGACCCCGCCGAACGGCGCGGCCGGGTTGGAGAGGAGCCCGGTGTTGAAGCCGACCATGCCGAACTGGAGCGACTCCGCGACCTTCACGGTGCGGGCGAGGTCGCGGGTGTAGACGTACGACGCGAGGCCGTACTCGGTGGCGTTGGCCATCGCGATCGCCTCGTCGTCGGAGGTGAACGTCGTGATCGGTGCGACGGGGCCGAAGATCTCCTCGTTGACGATGCGCGCGTCACCCGGGACGCCGAGCAGCACGGTCGGCGAGTAGAAGTGTCCGGGGCCCTCGGGCGCGCTCCCTCCGGTCACCAGCTCGGCGCCGGCGCTCATCGCCTCGGTGACCAGCTGACCGACCGACTCGACGGCGTCGGCGTTGATCAGCGGCCCGACGTCGGTGCCCGCGGTCTGGCCGCGGCCGGTCCTGAGCGCACCCATGCGCTGCCCGAGGAGGTCGGCGAACTCGCGTGCCACCGACTCGTGGACCAGGAAGCGGTTGGCGGCGGTGCACGCCTCGCCCATGTTGCGCATCTTCGCGACCATCGCGCCGTCGACCGCGGCCGCGACGTCGGCGTCCTCGAACACGATGAACGGCGCGTTGCCCCCCAGCTCCATCGAGATCCGCTGCAGCTGGTCGGCCGACTGCCGCACGATCACCTTCCCGACCGGGGTCGACCCGGTGAAGCTCACCTTGCGCAGCCGCTCGTCGGCCATCAGCGTCGCGCTCAGCGCCTTGGAGTTGTGGGTGGTGACGATGTTGAGGACGCCCCCGGGCAGCCCGGCCTCGGTGAGCACGTGGGCCAGGGCGAGCATCGTCAGCGGCGTCAGCTCGGCCGGCTTCACGATCATGGTGCAGCCCGCCGCGATCGCGGGCCCGATCTTGCGGGTGCCCATCGCGAGCGGGAAGTTCCACGGCGTGATGAACAGGCAGGGGCCGACCGGCTTGCGGATCGTGAGCAGACGGGAGCCGCCGGCCGGAGCCTGCATCCAGCGGCCGTGGATGCGGACGGCCTCCTCGGAGAACCAGCGGAAGAACTCGGCGCCGTACGCCACCTCGCCCTTGGCCTCGGCGAGCGTCTTGCCCATCTCCAGGCTGATCAGCTCGGCGAAGTCGTCGGCCTGGTCCATGATGGCCTCGAACGACCGGCGCAGGATCTCCCCGCGCTCCCGCGGGGCGGTTGCGGCCCAGTCAGCCTGGGCGGCCACGGCGGCGTCCAACGCAGCCACCGCGTCGTCCGTGCTGCCGTCGGCCACGTCGGTGATCACCGACTCGTCGGCCGGGTCGTACACCTGGAACCTCGAGCCGGTGCTCGACTCCCGCCACTGCCCCCCGATGAACAGACCCCGAGAGCCGGTCTTTGCCAAGAGGTCTAGTCCAGTCATGGATTCAGCCTGTCACTCGGGGTGGATTTGTCGAAAGTGTTCACGCGCTCGTCGCGACTCTGACACCCTTGGCCTTGTCGGCCTGGGGGCTAGCACCCGGAACGATATCGAGCCCCTCGCTGACCCCATGCTGCGAGGGGCTCGCCCCTTTCTGTACGACCTCGCGCCGCTCGCGGCGCGAGCTCGTACAGAAAGGAAGGAACCCGGATCATCGAAGGTCCGACGGCGGGGTCGGCGACTGGGCCCTGCGTCCCCGGATCGGCCGGCGGTCCTCGCGGACCGGTCCTCGACGGCCCCTCGATCCGCGTACCCCTTGTCTTCCGCGCGCGACAGGAGTTGGTTGGAGTCCATCGTTTCGACGCGGCGGTCTGCGTCACCTGGCTGGTCCGCCGCACGGACCCTGGAGGGTGAGCATGGCGGACAAGGCGGGCGGGCGTAGACCAGCGGGCCAAGATCTCGGGGCGAGCAGCCCCGACCGGATCCGGAACGTCGTACTGATCGGACCCGGCGGGTCCGGCAAGACCACCTTGGTCGAGACGCTGCTCGCCTCCGCCGGAGCCATCCCACGCGCCGGCACCATCCAGGAGGGCTCGACGGTCTGCGACTTCGAGGACTCCGAGAAGGCCCACGGGCGCTCGACCTCGTTGGCCATCGCGCCGGTCGTCCACCGCGACACCAAGATCAACTTCATCGACACTCCGGGGTACGCCGACTTCGTGGGCGAGGTGCGCGCCGGGCTGCGCGCGGCCGACTGCGCGCTCTTCGTGATCGCCGCCAGCGAGGCGGTCGACGACGCGACCGCAGCGCTGTGGCGCGAGTGCGCGGAGGTCGGGATGCCGCGCGCGGTCGTGATCACCAAGCTCGACCAGGCGCGCGCCGACTACGACGGCGTACTGGCGGCTGCCCAGGCCGCCTTCGGCGACAGGGTGCTGCCGCTCTACGTACCGGTCCGCGACGGTGAGGAGGTCACCGGCCTGATCGACCTGATGAACGACGACGGCGAGCACGAGGACCTCCGCGGCGCCCTGATCGAGGGGATCATCGAGGAGTCCGAGGACGAGACCCTGATGGACCGCTACCTCGGTGGCGAGGAGATCTCCCACGAGTCGTTGACCGAGGACCTGGAGAAGGCCGTCGCCCGCGGCAGCTTCCACCCGGTCGTACCCGTGTGCTCGATGAGCGGCGTCGGCTGCGCCGAGCTGCTCGACCTCGCCGTCGACGGCTTCCCGTCGCCGCTCGAGCACCCCGCCCCGGAGGTGTTCACCCCGGCCGGCAAGGAGGCCGAGCCGATCGCCGGCGACCCGAACGGCGTCCTCGTCGCCGAGGTCGTCAAGACGGCGAGCGACCCCTACGTCGGGCGGGTGAGCCTGGTCCGGGTCTTCTCGGGCACCCTCACCGCCGACGACCCGGTGCACGTGTCGGGTCACTTCACGTCGTTCTTCTCCGAGGCGAGCGGTCACGAGGACCACGACGAGGACGAGAAGATCGGCTCGCTCTCCTACCCGTTCGGCGGCAGCCACGTCCCGGCGACCGCGGTCGTCGCGGGCGACCTGTGCGCGATCGGCAAGCTCACCCGCGCCGAGACCGGCGACACGCTCTCGTCGATCGGCGAGCCGCGCGTCCTTCGTCCGTGGTCGATGCCGGAGCCGCTGCTGCCGGTCGCGATCCGGGCCGTGAGCAAGGCCGACGAGGACAAGCTGTCCCAGGCGCTCGGCCGCCTCGCCGCCGAAGACCCGAGCCTGCGCGTCGAGAACAACCCCGAGACCCACCAGCTGGTGCTCTGGTGCATGGGCGAAGCACATGCCGACGTCCTGATCACCCGTCTCGCCGACCGGTACTCCGTCAACGTCGAGACCGAGCCGTTCCTGGTGTCGCTGCGCGAGACGTTCGCCGGGCCCGGGAAGGGACTGGGCCGGCACGTCAAGCAGTCCGGAGGCCATGGGCAGTACGCCGTGTGCCACATCGAGGTCGAGCCGCTCCCGGAGGGCGGGGGCTTCGAGTTCGTCGACAAGGTGGTCGGCGGCGCCATCCCGCGCAACTTCATCCCGTCGGTCGAGAAGGGCGTGCGCGCCCAGATGGAGAAGGGCGTCCGCGCCGGCTACCCGATGGTCGACCTGCGGGTCACCCTCACCGACGGCAAGGCCCACACCGTCGACTCCTCGGACATGGCCTTCCAGATGGCCGGCGCCCTCGCCTTGCGCGAGGCCGCGGCGTCCACCACGATCACCCTGCTCGAGCCGTACGACGTCGTCGCCGTCGTCGTGCCGGACGACCACGTGGGCGCCACGATGAGCGACCTCTCGGCTCGGCGTGCGCGGCTGCTCGGCACCGACAAGGTCGGTGACGACCGCACCGTGATCAACGCCGAGGTGCCGCAGACCGAGCTCGTCCGGTACGCCGTCGACCTCCGCTCCGCGACTCACGGCGCCGGCTCGTTCACCCGCTCGTTCGGCCACTACGAGCCGATGCCCGAGGACGTCGCGCGGAGCATCCCGGCGCGGGAGCGGTAGGTCCCGTCGGGATACCCGGTGAGCCGGGTATCCCTGCGCTTCTCAGGCTTTGCAACCCCCGAGAAGCGACAGGAGTGCCCGAACGGTGGTGACCGTGGGACGGATGAGGTCACCCGTGCGGGATGCCGGAGTCGAAGCCCTTCGCGAACCACTGGCCACCCTCGGAGATCCGGCGAGCCGACTGGCCGCGGAACAGGGGCCCGTCCGGGCCGTCGACCGCCACGTACAGCCCCTCGAGCCCCTCGTGCCCGGAGTCGAGTGCCGTCTCCAGGTCGCCCATCCGCCCGGAGACCGTGACCGGGTCGTCGGTGCGAGCGTGGACGAACAGGGCCGGACCATACGGGTGGAGCACCCGGACCGACACCGCCGTGAGGTGGAACTCGCGGAGCACCGACGCAGCGTGCGCCTCGAGCTCGGAGTCGGAGACGCGTGCGGGCCGCAGCGCGGGCCCGTCGATGCTGAAGCCGAACTCCTCCTCCGGCGGGATGGCGTCGCCGGCGGTGTGCTCGAAGACGTCGACGAAGGTCAGCTGCCGTGAACGGGTGAGCCGGGCTGCGGTCCCGCCCGCTGCCAGCGCGCCCTCCCACTCCGCGACGAACTGACCGGCCCGGCCTCCCGGCAGCAGGAGCACCTGCCGCATCTGCGTGGGTGCACTCATCGACATCGAATCGAAGTACTGACCGTCGAGCCCCGCGACCGCGGCGTTGTACGCCGCCCGCACGTTGTCGGTCTTCGGCACGGTCGGAGCGGTCGCGCCCGACGAGTGCCCGCAGCCACCGAGCACGAGCGCGCACGCCAGCAGCTCGATGCCCGTCCGCCATCCGCTCATGACCGCATGATCCGCCCATCGCGGGCGAGCCGCCAGCAGATCAGCGAGCGAGGGACCCCCGCAGGAACTGCTCGAGCAGCGG
>DASSTL010000047.1:0-49541 GCA_035707985.1 Nocardioides sp.
GGTCGGGCCGATGCTGGCGCAGACGGCGACATCCGTCGACGACGCGTTGGCCCGGCTCGGTGGCGAGGCGCTGTTCGAGTCCAAGCTCGACGGCGCGCGCGTCCAGGTGCACCGCGACGGTGCCGACGTCGCCATCTTCACCCGGACGCTGGAGGAGATCACCGACCGGCTGCCCGAAGTTGTCGAGGCGGTCCGCGCGCTGCCGGTGCGCACCCTGGTCGCCGACGGCGAGGCGATCGCCCTGCGGCCGGACGGACGGCCGCACCCGTTCCAGGTGACCGCCTCGCGCTTCGGCCGCCGCGTGGATGTGGCGGCGGCGCGCGAAGCCCTTCCGCTGCAGGCGTTCCTGTTCGACGTGCTGCACCTGGACGGCGCCGACCTGCTCGACGCGCCGGCCACCGAGCGGCTTGCCGCGCTCGACGGGGTCGTACCGGTGAGCGCACGAGTCGCCCGGCTGATCACCTCGGATCCCGCTGCGGCACAAGGGTTTCTGTCCCGAACGCTTGGGAGCGGGCACGAGGGGGTGATGGCCAAGTCGCTCACCGCGCCGTACGAAGCCGGCCGGCGCGGCGCCGGCTGGCTGAAGGTGAAGCCGGTGCACACGCTCGACCTAGTGGTCCTTGCCGTCGAGTGGGGCTCGGGCCGGCGCAAGGGGTTCCTGTCCAACATCCACCTGGGCGCGCGCGACCCGGAGTCCGGCGGCTTCGTCATGCTCGGCAAGACGTTCAAGGGGATGACCGACGAGATGCTCGCCTGGCAGACCGAGCGGTTCACCGAGCTGGCCGTCTCCCCCGAGACCATCCGCGACCACTACGTCGTCGAGCTCCGCCCCGAGCAGGTCGTCGAGATCGCCTTCGACGGCCTCCAGCGGTCGAGCCGCTACCCCGGAGGCCTGGCGTTGCGGTTCGCCCGCGTCGTCCGCTACCGCGACGACAAGTCAGTCGACGAGGCCGACACGATCGAGACGGTGCGCTCCTTGGCCGGTCGGTAGGTTCGAGGGGTGATCGAGCTCAACCGCGGCGACGAGATGACGCTGGCCCGCGAGGACGGCACCCCGTACGGGCTGCTGACGATGGGGCTGGGCTGGGACAAGCAGGCCGGCGCCGGCGCGCTGTCGGGATCCAACCGACCCGACGTCGACCTCGACGCGTCCGCGATCCAGTACGCCGGCGACCAGCTCTTCGACCTCGCCTTCTTCAACCATCTCGAGACCCGCGACGGGTCGGTGAAGCACCTCGGCGACAACATCAGCGGTCGCGGCGAGGGTGACGACGAGCAGATCACGATCGAGCTGTCGAAGGTCTACCCGCGGGTCGACACCATGCTGTTCCTCGTCAGCAGCTACCACGGCCACAGCCTGGAGTTCGTCCGCAACGCCTACTGCCGCCTGGTCGACGAGGACGACGTGGAGATCGCCCGCTTCACCCTCACCCAGGGCGTTCCGCGCACCGGCTTCATGCTCGCCAAGATGTTCCGCGACCGTGACGGCTGGAAGCTCAGGGCGATCGGCCAGGGCATCCCCGTCAGCGTCCCGACCGAGTCACTCGACGTCCTCCAGCGCTTCGTCTGACCAACGGCGCCGTGCCGCCCCGACCGTACGTCGGGCGTCACGCCACGCGATCCACGCCGTGCGCGCCCGCGGGGACGTGACGGCTTCGCCGCGGCGGCGTGCGAGCAGCTGCCCGACGAGCCAGCGCGGCGCCGCTGCCTGCTCGATCGCCTCGCTCTTCGTGAGGAGCTGTCCGGTCGCGAGCGCATGCCGCCCGCGTGCCATGGCGGTGAGCCCGAGGTCGGCGATCACCGGGCTCCACCACATCTGCGGGCGACGCGCGGCCCATGCCCAGTAGCCGAGGAGCTCGGCGCGCGCGGCCGCGCGCACGTCGTCGTCGGTCATCGGTGGCAGCACCTCGGTCGGGGCCCGGCCCAGGACGGCGTACCCGTGCCGCACGAGCTCGGCCCGGGTGATGCCGGAGACGATGCGGTCGACCATCGAGCCGTGCGTCCACGTCGGGTGCACAGCGTCGCGGTCGAGGACGCGCGCGGCCTCGACGTACTGGCACCCCAGGTCCGTGCCGGCCGCAGGTCCGGCGTCCAGGGCGCGGTGGAGCCCCTCGACCTCGTGCCGGCGCTCAGAGGTGATCTCGCCGTCGACGACGGCGACCAGGTCCAGATCGCTCACGCCGGGGACGTGGTCGCCGGTCGCCAGTGAGCCCGCGACCCAGAGGTCGCGGCTCCAATCGAGGGCGCGCAGGCGTTCCGCCAGAGCTTCGACAGCCTCGGTCGCGCGGCTCACGTCAGGTGCGGGCGGGGCAGTTGAGCTCCTTGCCGTTCGCGTACTTCACCGGCAACGGGCCGCCGGAGACCGGGTAGCGCGCCTCGCCCTCGAGCGAGGTCTGGGAGTCGTCCGCGCGGTCGATGCGGAGCTGCGCTCTCACCTGGTCGCCCTCGGGTCGGACCCACGTGCTCACGGTGTCGCCCGAGCCGTAGCTGTAGCCGAGCACGAGCACCTCGCCCTCCCAGTGGCACGACTCGAACCGCTCACCGCCCGGGTGCGCGCTGAGGTACCAACCGATGCTCGTCACGACGAGCCCCACCCCGAGCAGGGCGATCACGACGTACTGGAGGATCCTCATGCCGCCAGTCTTCCCGGTCGCACCTACCCAGCCGTGGCGCCACCCCGAGCGGTGGTCGTCACAGGTGTGCAACTCGGTGTTGCAGACGTCGTACCATGCGGCCATGGCTCGGAGCACACGCAGCGACCCGCCGGAGACCCGTCGTACGTCGACCGCCGCGCGCCGACGGGCCCGGGAGACGGCGATCCTGGCGGCGACCCGCTCGCTGTTCGACCAGCGCGGGGTCGCGGAGGCCCAGATCGAGGACATCGCCAGAGCCGTCGGGATCAACCGCGCGATCGTGTACCGGCACTTCACCGGCAAGGAGGAGCTCTTCGCCCTGGCTCTCGTCGGGTATCTCGACGAGCTCGGTGCCGCGCTCACCGAGGCGGCCGCGCAGGACCAGAAGCCCCGCGACCAGCTCGCCGCCCTGGTGTCGGCGTTCGTCGACTACGGCGTCGCGCACCCGGCGTTCGTCGACTGCGCCCACGGCCTGATGCGCCGCACCGGCACCGAGCTGTTCGACGAGATCTCCGAGTCCGCGATGCTCCGCCTGGGCCGCGCCATCGCGTCGTGCCTGGCCGTGCTGCGGCACACCCTCGAGGCCGGCGTCGAGAGCGGGGACTTCACCGTCAGCGACCCCGTCCTGCTCGCGAACACGCTCTACGCCACAGGGCTCGGCGGCCTCCAGCTCGCCCGCGTCGGCCTGGTCATCGACGAGGCCGCCCCCGGCGTACCTCAGGTCGGCAAGGTCGGCGCCGACCAGGTGAAGTCGCTCCTGCTCACCTCGGCCCTCGGAATGGCCAACGGCTGATCCGGAGACGTGTAACCGACCGTTCCGGGGCCGACACGCCGAGCCGTCGTCGGCGTGTCACCCCGCGAGAGGTCGGTTACACGCCCCGCCGACCGCCGACCTCAGCGCTCGAGGATGGCCGTCACGCCCTGGCCGCCGGCGGCGCAGATGGAGATCAGCACGCGGCCGGAGCCCTTCTGTGCGAGCAGCTTGGCGGCGACGTTGAGGATCCGCCCTCCGGTGGCCGCGAACGGGTGACCCGCGGCGAGCGAGGAGCCGTTGACGTTCAGCCTCGACCGGTCGATCTCGCCGAGCACCGTGTCGAGACCCAGCCGCTCCTTGCAGAACACCGGGTCGTCCCATGCCTCGAGGGTCGCCAGCACCTGCGAGGCGAAGGCCTCGTGGATCTCGTAGAAGTCGAAGTCCTGGAGCGTCAGTCCCTGGCGCTCGAGCATCCTCGGGACGGCGTACGCCGGAGCCATCAGCAACCCCTCGTTCCCGTGCACGAAGTCGACGGCCGCGGTCTCGTGGTCGACCAGGAACGCCAGCGGCTCGAGGCCGTGGTCGGTCGCCCACGCCTCGGAGCCGAGCAGCACGGCCGAGGCGCCGTCGGTCAGCGGGGTCGAGTTGCCGGCGGTCATGGTCGCGCCCTCGCCCTTGCCGAACACCGGCTTGAGCTTGGCCAGCGACTCGACCGTGGAGTCGGGTCGCAGGTTCGAGTCGCGGTCGAGTCCGCGGAACGGCGTGATCTGGTCGTCGAAGAACCCCGCGTCGTACGCCGCCGCCAGGTGCTGGTGCGACGCGGCCGCCAGCTCGTCCTGCTCCTCGCGCCCGACCCGCCACTCCAGCGCGGTCAGCGCGGCATGCTCGCCCATCGAGAGCTTCGTCCGCGGCTCGCCGTTCTGCGGGATGGACAGACCGATGTCGGTCGGCCGGATCTGCGCCAGCGCCGTCAGCCGCGACTTCGTGTCGCGGGCGGCGTTGACCTTCATCAGCTTCCGGCGGAGCTTGTCGCTGATCGCGACCGGCGCGTCCGACGTCGTGTCGGCGCCGCCGCCGATGCCCGAGTCGATCACGCCGAGCGCGATCTTGTCGGCGACGTGGAGCGCCGCCTGCAGGCCCGTGCCGCACGCCTGCTGGAGGTCGATACCCGGCGTCTCGGGGGCCAGCTTCGAACCCAGCACAGACTCGCGGACCAGGTTGAAGTCGCGCGAGTGCTTGAGCACGGCGCCGGCCACCACCTCGCCGACGGCCTCGCCCTCGAGCCCGAAGCGGGTGACCAGCCCGTCCAGCGCGGCCGTCAGCATCTCCTGGTTGGAGGCGTCGGCGTACGCGGTGTTCGAGCGGGCGAAGGGGATGCGGTTGCCGCCGAGGACGGCGACCCTCCTGGTCTCGCTGTTCATGCTCCTATCCTGGCCGGACAGGACGCTCGGCCCAATGGAATGAGCGCCACATCACGAAAAGTGGACTCTGGGTTACACACCGAGTTACATCTGGTCTCGACAGGCTCGACCGACGAAGGGACGCCATGAGCGACCGCTACCAGGACTTCGCGTCCTCCTCGCTGGGCAAGGTGTTGGTCAAGAACCTCGGCCTGCCCAACCCCGTCAAGCTCGACCGGTACGTCGCGGGGTCGCCGCTTGTCGACGGCGTCGTCGCGATCGGTGGTTCGGGACGGCTGGCCGGCGACCTGCCGAAGCTGCTCGACACCCTCGGCATCGAGACGGTGACCACGCCCGACCCGGCCACCCGCTACCGCGGTCTCGTGCTCGACGCGACCGACCTGGCCGACCCGGGCGCCCTCGTGGCCCTGCGTGACTTCTTCGGCCCGCTCATGCGGAGCCTGAGGACGTGTGCGCGCCTGGTGGTGCTCGGCACTCCTCCGGAGCTCACGTCGGGCGAGGAGCGGATCGCGCAGCGAGCGCTCGAGGGGTTCACCCGCAGCCTCGGCAAGGAGGTCGGCCGCGGCGGCACGTCCCAGCTCGTGTACGTCGCCCCGGGCGCGGAGGGGGCCGTCGGCTCCACGCTGGGCTTCCTGCTGTCCCCGAAGTCGGCGTACGTCTCCGGGCAGGTGATCCGGGTCGGGACGCACGCCAAGGAGCCGGCCGAGACCCCGGGGTGGGAGCAGCCCCTCGCCGGGAAGGTCGCGCTGGTCACCGGCGCTGCACGCGGGATCGGCGAGCAGATCGCCCGGGTGCTCGCGCGTGACGGCGCGACGGTGATCGGTGTCGACGTCCCACAGGCGGCCGACGACCTGATCCGGCTGACCAGGGAGCTCGAAGGCGACTACCTGACCCTCGACATCACGGCCAAGGACGCGCCCAAGCGGATCGCGCAGCACCTCACGCAGACCCACGGCGGCGTCGACGTGGTGGTGCACAACGCCGGCATCACCCGCGACAAGCGGCTCGCCAACATGGACCAGGACCGCTGGAACGCCGTCCTCGCCGTCAACCTCGTCGCGCCGCAACGGATCACCGACGAGCTGCTCGCGCAGAACCTGATCCGCGACAACGGCCGGATCGTCGGCGTCGCATCCATCGCCGGCATCGCCGGCAACGTCGGCCAGACCAACTACGCGGCCTCGAAGGCCGGCGTGATCGGCCTGGTCGAGGCGCTGAAGGACGAGCTCGGCAACGGTGTCACGGTCAATGCCGTCGCGCCCGGCTTCATCGAGACCAAGATGACCGCCGCGGTGCCGTTCGCCACCCGTGAGGTGGGCCGCCGGATGAACTCGCTGAGCCAGGGCGGCCAGCCGGTCGACGTCGCCGAGACCATCGCCTGGATGGCCGACCCCGCGTCGACCGCGGTGAACGGCAACGTCGTCCGGGTGTGCGGTCAGATGATGCTGGGAGCCTGACGTGGACATCACGCTGCTCAAGGTGGCGCTCCCGTCGATCCCGGTCGTCAACCAGCTGCCGGGCGTCCGCAAGACCGGGGGCGACCCCGCGTCGCTGCGTGAGGAGCGCACGGCCACGGTCACGCGCGAGCACGCCGCGGCGTACGCGCGCGCCTGCGGCTTCCCGGTCAAGGACACCGCGCCGCTGACGTTCCCGCACGTGCTCGCGTTCCCGCTGCACGTGGCGGTGATGACCTCGCCGGAGTTCCCCTTCCCGGCGATCGGCACGCTGCACCTCGCGAACGTCATCACCCAGCACCGACCGGTTGAGGTCGGCGAGACCCTGCGGATCGAGGTCCACACGTCGCCGGTGCGATCCCACCCGAAGGGTCGGGTCGTCGACTTCCTGGCCACCGTGCGGTCCGGCGACGAGACCGTCTGGGAGAGCACGTCGACGTACCTGAGGAGGGGCCACGGCGATGAGTCCGACGAGCGGAGCCCGATCGAGGACCTCCCTGTGGTGCCCGGCCGGGTCAGCTGGCGGCTCGCCGGCGACGTCGGCCGTCGGTACGCCGCGGTGTCCGGCGACCGCAACCCGATCCACCTCTATGCGCTGACCGCGAAGGCGCTGGGCTTCCCGCGCCAGATCGCGCACGGGATGTGGAGCCTGGCCAGATGCGTGGCGACCCTGGAGAATCGGCTGCCGGATGCGGTGACCGTCGAGGCGGCGTTCAAGAAGCCGATCCTTCTGCCCGGCACCGTCGCGTTCGGGCAGAACGCCACCGAGGACGGCATCGGCTTCGCGCTCACGTCCCCGTCGACCGGGGCACCTCATCTCGTCGGCCGCACCCGGGCCGTCTCGTAGTCCGTCGGGACCTGTCCGGCTCTTCCCGGCTGCGGGAGCATGTCGCATGGAAGTCCGACGCGCCGAGACCGACGCCGACCTCGACGCCGTCCGGCGCCTGTTCCACTCGTTCCTCGCCTGGCATCGGCAGCGTCACGTCGAGGACCTCCACCTGATCGACGCCTACTTCGACGACGAGGCCTACGAGCGCGAGATCAAGGGGCTCCCCGGCGAGTACGCCCCACCGGACGGCGACCTGCTCGTCTGCCACCACGGCGGCCTGGCGGTCGGCTGCGGCGCCTTCCGTCGCCTCGACGGGCACTCCTGCGAGATGAAGCGGATGTACGTGGCGCCCACCGCACGTCGGGGTGGAGGCGGACGGGCCCTGGCCACGGAGCTGGTCGTTCGCGCCCGCGCGAGGGGCTACCGGCGGATGTACCTCGACACCAGCATCCGGCAGGTCGAGGCGATCGCCCTGTACCGCGACCTCGGGTTCGAGGAGGTCGAGCCCTACTACGACGTCCCGGAGGCGATGCTCGGCTGGCTCTCGTTCTTCGGCCGGGATCTCTGAGCTTCGTCCTCGGAGGCGAGGAACGACTCCGCTGCCACGAGGTGGTCGACGTCCGGTCGCGGCTCGGTCTCGACCCCGGCGTACGCGTCCTCGGCGCTTCGGCGTACGACGCCGGCGAGCAGGTCGGCGAGCTGGACCCGGGCGTCGTCGCGTGAGTCGACCCGGGAGAAGCCGACCATCCGCCGGCCGGGATGCGAGGCCGCGAGCTCGTCGGCGATGGCGGCGACCCGGGCCGGGGTGAGCACGGACTGTTCGTCGTGCACCACCGAGACGTCGCCGCAGGCGCTCCAATGGCCGACCGTCCACCGCAGCGCCGAGAGCAAGGGCTCCGACAAGGGCGAGGCAGGTGGGTCGACCAGATGAGCGCGAGCGCGCTGCACCACCTGGGCGGAGGCCCATCCGGAGAGCGCCCGACGGCTGTCGTCGTCGGGGTGCTGCGCGGCGGCGCGGTGCACCGCGTCCACCCAGGCCTCCACCGGCCGCTCGTGGCGTCGTCGGCGCCTGATCCACAGGAGGTTGCGCCCGGCGACCAGCACCTCGCGCTCCGACCGCGCCGGCAGCCCCGCGAGCAACGCGTCGAGACGCAGCGCCTCGTCCCAGCTGCCCGGCTCCTCGCGCGGGCTCCACCAGCCCTGAGGGGCGGAGTCGGCGCGCAGCACCTGAGCCAGTCGCGCCAGGCCGAACACCCGGGTGTCGGTGAGGTGGACGACGGCGCGACCCTCGAGAGGGCCGTCGGGAGCACAGAGCCAGGACGCGACCGGGTGCGCCCACGGCCGGTTGAGGCGCGAGGCCTTGAGCTCCTGGCTGCCGGCGCCGGTGCGTCGGCGTACCTCGTCGACCAGCGCGACGGCGTCGTCCGGGTCCAGGTGGACGCTGGCGTGCGCGAACACCCGCGCACCTCCGAAGAGCGAGCCGCCCACGAAGCCCGACTCGTCGCAGGCCACCTCGACGGTGCCCCGGGTGTCGGGAGCGCTCACCGTCGCGATGCTAGGCGGCCTCGTCCGGAGGCAGCGAGCCGTTTAGGGACGGCGCTGCCGGATCAGCCCTTCCTGCGCCACCGTGGCCACCAGTGCGCCGTCCTCGGTGAACACGCGCGCCAGCGACAGGCCGCGGCCACCCTGGGCCGACGGCGACCACTGGTCGTAGAGCCACCAGCGGTCCGCCCGGAACGGGCGGTGGAACCAGATGGCGTGGTCCAGCGACGCGGGCATCAGGCGCGGCGAGCCGATCTCCACGCCGTGGGGCACGAGGGTCGCACCCAGCAGGGTGAGGTCGCTGGCGTAGGTGAACGTGGCGGTGTGCAGCACGGGGTCGTCGCCGATGTCGCCGTTGACGCGCACCCAGACCTGGGCCCGGGCGGGGCGGTCGGTGTCCTCGGCGAGGCGCGTGTGACCGGGGTACGCCGAGTTGCCGAGGTAGCGCGTGTCGAGCGCCGCCCACTCCTTGGCGAACTCCGAGGCCGAGCGCTTGTCGCCCGACCTGAGCTCGTGGAGCTGGGCGAACGTCAGTCCCTCGTCCGGGCCGGGGACCTCGGGCATCGCGTCCTGGTGGTCGAACCCGTCCTCGGGTCGCTGGAAGTTGGCCGTCAGGTAGAAGATCCCGCGGCCGTGCTGCCGTGCCACGACCCGACGGGTCTCGAAAGACCGGCCGTCGCGGATGCGCTCGGCGTCGTAGATGATCGGGACCGTCGTGTCGCCGGGACGCAGGAAGTACGCGTGCAGCGAGTGCACCTGCAGGCCTTCGTCCACCGTGCGGATGGCGGCGATCAACGCCTGGGCGGCGACCTGGCCGCCGAAGACACGCTGCCGGTCGGTGTCCGGGCTGCTGCCCCGGAACAGGTTGGTGTCGAGGGTCTCGATGTCGAGGAGCTTGACCAGCTCCTCGGCCGAGGACGACATCAGGTGGGGTCGCTCTCGGGTCCGTCGAGCCCGGCCAGGAACTGCTCGAACTGCCGGCCGATCTCCTCCCCCGTCGGAATGGGCTCGTCCTCGGCGAGGAGGCTGCTGCCCTCCTGCTCGGCGCGTGCGAACGCGTCGTACTGCTGCTCGAGCGCCTGGACCACCTCGAGCACCTCGGGGTTGGACGCGAGGTACGTCGTGATCTCGTCGTCGCGCTCGCGGGCGGCGGCCCGGAGCGCGGTGAGGTCGACGGCGATGCCGGCGCCGCGCTCGACGTGCTCGAGCAGCGAGACCGACGCCTCGGGGAAGTCGAGCTGGGCGAGGTAGTGCGGGATGTGCGCGACGTACCCCATCGCGTCGTGCCCGGTCTCGCCGAGCCGGAGCTCGAGCAGCGCCTGGGCACTCGACGGGATGCGCAGCTCGCCGCGCCAGGGGCTGTCGGCTGCCAGCAGCTCGGGCCGGTTGGCGTGGTGGGTGATCGCGATCGGCCGCGTGTGCGGGACGGCCATCGGCACCGCGCCCAGCCCGATGACGCGGCTGACGTGCAGCCGCTCGACCACGTGGCGGACGGCCGCGGCGAACGCCTCCCACCGGTTGTCCGGCTCGGGTCCGTGCATGAGGAGGTATGGCGTCCCCGCGTCGTCGGTCAGCAACCGCACGACGAGCCGCGGTGCGTCGTACTGCTCGTAGTGGTCGCGCACGAACGACATCGCCGGCCGGCGTGCCCGGTAGTCGTGGAACTCGTCGACCTCGAACGTCGCCACGACCCGCCCGCCGCCCGACTCGTTGACGAGGTGGCGCGCGGCGATCGCCGACGAGTTCCCCGCATCCAGGAACCCGTCGAGGACGAGCACCATCGCGACCTCGGGCACACCCTCGAGCTCGGGCACGTCGTCGACGATGTGGACCAGCCGTTCGGGATCGGGCACGGGAACCTCTCGGATCGGGGACTTGGTGGAGCGTCCTCCCCCTCAAGACTATTCCGAGCCCTCGGAGTCCGAGCTCGCGAGGACTCCGAAGAAGGGCGAGGGTCGAGGAGCGTCGGCTGAGACCCGAGGAACGAGGGGCTCAGCGACGCGTCACGAGACCCAGTCACGGTCCCCTGGTCACCAGCCCAGGGTCTCGGCGAGCCCCACCGACGACTCCATCCCCGCCGCCGGTCGGGGAGCGACGCGTCACGAGACCCGGTGACGGTGCCTGGGGCGGTGACCGTCACCCGACCGGCAAGGCCTCGAGCACGTTCCACTCCGACACCGGCTCGGCGAGGCGACTGGTGGTGAAACCGGCGGCGGTGAGCAGCGCGTCGTACTCCGCCTGGGTGCGCTCGCGCGCGCCGAACATCACCAGCATGTGGAGGTCGACCAGGTGGACGTCGCGGAGCTCCTCGAACGACCGGCCGGGGGCGTCCAAGACGTGCTCGACGACGAGCAGCCGGGAGTCGGCGGGCATGGCCTTCCGCATCGTGCGCAGGATCGCGACGGCGTCGGCGTCGTTCCAGTCGTGGATGACGTTGGAGATCGTGTAGACGTCTCCGCCCTCGGGAACCGATACGAAGAAGTCGCAGGCGACGGCTGTCGCGCGGTCACCGAGCCCTGCGGCCCCGAAGGCCTCCTCCGCCTCGGCCGCCACCACGGGCTGGTCGGCGAGCACGCCGCGGAGGTGAGGCAGGGCGTCGAGCAGCCCGGTGAGCATCGCTCCACGCCCTCCCCCGACGTCGACCAGGGTTGTGGCGTCGGACAGCTCTGTGGCTGCCAGCACGGCGGCGACCTGCCCCGAGGCCCGACGCGCCATCGAGGCGTTGAACCTCCGCTGCGCCTCGGGGTCGGCGGCCAGGGCCTCCCAGGAGGATGCGCCGTTCACCTGTTCGTACACGCCGGAGCCGGTGCGCACGGCGTCCTCGAGGGCACCCCACGCGGACAGGTTCGGGATGGTCGCCTGCATCAGGGCCAGGTCGCGCATCCGGCTCGGGTGGCCGTCGCGGAGCACCTCACCGAGCGGGGTGGTGCGGTAGGTCGCGTCACCGTCGCGCTCGACCAGTCCGAGGTCCGCCAGGAGCTGGAGCAGGCGACCCAGGGAGGGTGGGTCGGACTCCGTCTGCGCGGCGAGCTCGTCCACCGACAGCGGCTCGCGCAGGGCGTCGAACACCCCGAGCACGCAGGCGCCGCGCAGCGCCATCGTCACCCACGCACCGCGGATCATCCAGAGCACTGTCGGGGCTGCGTCTTCAACCATCCGGGCAGCGTCCCACCCCGGTCGCGCACCTGTCACCGAACCACCTCACCCGGACGGGTGAGCCGGCCTGAGCGCCCCGTGGCCCAACCGCACCAGAGGCCGGCCCCTCGGACGGGACGTTCGGCCCGGATGGTCCCGGCCAAGGCAAAGTCTTCGACCGACGAGCAGACACCCAGCCGCGCGCGACGTACCTTCCCTGCATCTCACAATCCGGGGGGAACCGTGATCACATCTCTGGGGCGTCGCCTCGCCGTGCTCTTCGCCATGTCGATCGGCTTATCCGTCGTTGCTGCACCGGCGCTCGCGGATGACATCATCAACAACCTCGACGCAACCGTCGATGCCGATGCCGAAGTCATGGCGCTGAACGTCGGCGGGCCGAACGGGACGACCACCTTGAGGGTCGATCCGATGAACCTCGACGGCAAGAACGGGTGCAACCTGACCGGGTCGACGACGCTCGTCGTGGCGGTGAACTCGTCGAACGCCGGTGTCGCCACCGTCAGCCCGAGCTCGGTCACCTTCGACAGCTGCGGTGCCACGCGAATGTTGACCGTGACGCCCCAGGCGGCGGGCTCTACCACGATCAGCCTCAGCCTGGTCTCGAACAACTCGGGTGGAAGCTTCAACCTGGCCCCGGCGACCTTCACCGTGAACGTCACGGCGGCCAGCAACCACGCTCCGAGCGTCTCGGTCACCGGAGTCTCGAAGACCTCGTACGAGCTCGGGGTCGACACGCTGCCGACGCCCGGCTGCCTGGCCACCGACGACGAGGACGGCACCAAGCATCCCGCGCCCACGGTCACCGCCAACCGGGACGAGTGGGGACTCGGCACGGTCGAGGTCGAGTGCTCCTACACCGACGCCGGCGGACTGACGGCCACGTCGTCCGCGACGTACACCGTGGTGGACACCATCAAGCCCACGATCACCTTCAAGAGCCGTACGCCGGCAGCCAACGCCGACGCCTGGAACAACAGCCCGGTCACCGTCACGTGGACGTGCACGGACACCGGCTCCGGCGTCGTGCAGTCCGAGGTCTCGGACACCGTCGACACCGACGGTGCCGGCCAGTCCGCTGCTGCGTCGTGCGAGGACCACGCGGGTAACGTCGCTGCCGCCTCGCGCGACGGGATCAACGTCGACACCGTCGACCCGACGATCTCCTTCCTGATCTCGCCGGCCGCCAACGCGAGCGGGTGGAACCAGGACGACGTCACCGTCTCCTGGACGTGCGACGACGAACTGTCGGGTGCCACCGGCGGCGGCAGCGTCACCCTCTCGGACGAGGGTGCCGACCAGAAGGTCACCCAGACCTGCGCCGACCTGGCCGGCAACAGCGTGACCGGCAGTTCCGACCCGGTGAGCATCGACAAGACGGCCCCGACGATCCAGATGTCCCGGGCGCCCGCGGCCAACTCCAACGGCTGGAACGACGGCCCGGTCACGGTGTCCTGGACCTGCACCGACGGCGGCTCCGGCGCGGCGGACGACGGTGGCAGCGTCACCCTCTCCGACGACGGAGCCGGCCAGTCGGTCACGCGCACCTGCACCGACCTCGCCGGCAACACCGCCGAGGACACCGTCTCCGACATCAACATCGACAAGACCGCACCGACCATCCACATCACACGCGACCCCGGCCCCAACGCCGACGGCTGGAACAACACCGACGTCACGGTGACCTGGACCTGTGCGGACTCGGGGTCGGGCACGACCGACGGTGGCGGCAGCGTCACTCTCACCGACGAGGGAGCAGACCAGAAGGTCACCCGGACCTGCACCGACCTCGCCGGCAACACCGCCGAGGACACCGTCTCCGACATCAACATCGACAAGACCGCACCGACCATCCACATCACACGCGACCCCGGCCCCAACGCCGACGGCTGGAACAACACCGACGTCACGGTGACGTGGACGTGCACCGACGACGGGTCGGGCCCGGCGGACGACGGCGGCAGCACGAGCCTGGATGGCGAAGGGGCCGGGCAGTCGGTCGAAGGAACGTGCACGGACCTGGCCGGCAACAGCGTCAGCGCCTCGGAGACGGGGATCCGCATCGACAAGACCGCACCCACGATCCACATCAGCAAGTCCCCGGCCGCCAACTCGGCGGGTTGGAACAACACCGACGTCACGGTCAGCTGGACCTGTGAGGACCAGCTGTCCGGGGTGACCACCACCGGTGGGAGCGTCCTGCTGAGCGACGAGGCGGAGAACCAGTCCGCGATCGGCACCTGCACCGACCGCGCCGGCAACGCCAGCACCGACACGGTGGAGAACGTCGACATCGACAAGACCGCACCCGCGGTGTCCTGGAACAGCGCCATCCCCAACGACGCGAAGTACTACTTCGGGCAGGTGCCGAGCGCGCCGTCGTGCTCGGCCACGGACGCCCTCTCCGGCGTGACTGGCGACTGCTCGGTCTCCGGCTACTCGACGGCGGTTGGGCACCACACGCTGTCCGCGAGCGCGTCAGACATGGCTGGAAACGAAACGACCCTGACGTCGTCGTACGACGTGCTGGCCTGGACGCTGAAGGGCTTCTACCAGCCGGTCGACATGGGCGGTGTCTGGAACACGGTCAAGGGCGGTTCGACGGTGCCGTTGAAGTTCGAGGCCTTCGTCGGGTCCTCCGAGATCACCGACGTCGCCACCCTGGGTGCGACGTTCGCGGTCAGGGGTGTGGCCTGCGACTCGCATGCCGAGGCGGACGCCATCGAGATGACGACGACGGGCGGCACGACGCTGAGGTACGACAGCTCCGCCGGTCAGTTCATCCAGAACTGGCAGACGCCGAAGAAGGCGGGCACCTGCTACTCCGTGTCGATGACGGCAGCCGACGGCTCGAGCCTGAAGGCGCTGTTCAAGCTGAAGTAGGGGGTCCCTCGGAGCTGGTCGCGAGCTAGTCGCGACCGGCCTGCTCGGTGATCGGGAGCGGCTCGTGGCCTTCGGCGGCTAGTCGCTCCACGATGCCGCGGGCGATGGTCTGGGCATTGAGGCCGATCCGGTCGAGGATCGCCTGCCGCTCGGCGTGCTGGAGGAACTCCTGCGGGATGCCGTGCAGTGAGAACGGCGTGGTGACGCCCTCGGCGGTGAGCACCTGGAGGAGTGCGGCGCCGGCCCCGCCGACCCGGCCGTTGTCCTCGATGCTGACCACGAGCCGGTGGTCACGGGCCAGGTCGACCAGGGCCGGGTCGACCGGCTTGACCCACCGCGGGTCGACGACGGTGACCCCGATGCCCTGTGCCTCGAGGCGCCCGGCCACCTCGACCGCGACCTCGGCCATCGACCCGATGCCGACCACGAGGACGTCCTTCTTGCCGCGCCGGACGAGGACATCGCAGCCGCCGACCCGGTCGACGGCCGGGATGTCGTCGGGGGGTGAACCCTTGGGGAGCCTGACGACCGTCGGTGCGTCGTCCACCTCGACCGCCTCGCGGAGCAGCTCGCGCACTCGCGCGCCGTCGCGCGGCGTCGCGATCCGCAGACCCGGCACGACCTGGAGGATCGACATGTCCCACATGCCGTTGTGGCTGGCGCCGTCGGTGCCGGTCACACCCGACCGGTCGAGCACGAACGTGACCCCACAGCGGTGCAGGGCGACGTCCATCAGCACCTGGTCGAAGGCGCGGTTGAGGAACGTGGCGTAGATCGCCACCACCGGGTGCATGCCGCCGAGGGCCAGCCCGGCCGCGCTGGTGACGGCGTGCTGCTCGGCGATGCCGACGTCGAAGATCCGGTCGGGGTACGCCGCTGCGAAGCGGTCGAGTCCGACGGGGTACAGCATGGCGGCGGTGATGCCGACGATGTCGGGTCGCTCCTCGCCGAGCGAGACCATCTCCTCGGAGAAGAAGTCGGTCCAGATGCGGCCGGCCGGGCGGGGCTCGCCGGTCTCGACGTCGAACGCGCCGACCTGGTGGAACTGGTCGGTCTCGTTGCGCTCGGCGGGGTTGTAGCCGAAACCCTTGTGGGTGATCACGTGGACGATCACCGGCCCGCCGAAGCGCTTGGCCTGGGTCAACGCCTGCTCGACCGCGTGGCGGTCGTGGCCGTCGATGGGGCCGACGTACTTCAGGCCGAGGTCCTCGAACATCCCCTGCGGGGCGAGGGCGTCCTTCATGCCCTTCTTCATCGCGTGCAGGGCGTCGTACACGGCCGGGCCGACGCCCTTGACCTTGTTCAGCCGCTTCTTGACCAGGTCGAGCATCTCCTCGTAGCGCGGGTTGGTGCGCAAGGTCGCCAGATGGGTCGCGAGCCCGCCGACGGTCGGCTGGTAGGAGCGGCCGTTGTCGTTGACGACCATGACCAGTCGGCGGTCCTGGCCCATCGCGATGTTGTTGAGCGCCTCCCAGGCCATGCCGCCGGTGAGCGCGCCGTCGCCGATGACCGCCACGACGTAGCGGTCCTCACCGCGAAGCGCGTAGGCCTTGGCCAACCCGTCGGCGTAGGACAGGGAGGTGGAGGCGTGGGAGTTCTCGACGATGTCGTGGGCGGACTCGGCCTGGCTGGGGTAGCCGGACAGGCCGCCCTCGGTGCGCAGGGTGTCGAACTGCGTCGACCGGCCGGTCAGCATCTTGTGGACGTAGGCCTGGTGGCCGGTGTCCCAGACCACCCGGTCGCGCGGCGAGTCGAAGGTGCGGTGGATCGCCAGGGTCAGCTCGACGACCCCGAGGTTGGGGCCGAGGTGCCCGCCCCGCGGTGCGCACGTGCGCACGAGCTCGTCGCGGATCTCGCTGGCGAGGGTCTCGAGCTGGTCGTCGGTGAGGTCGCGGAGATCGGCAGGCGAGGTGACCTGCTCCAGCAGTCCCATCGACGTCCCTTCGGTCGGTTCCGGCCGTCCGTCGAGTGTATCGACGGGGGCCTCAGGAACCCGACTCGGCGCGAATCCCGCTGTGGCGCGGCCCGGCCCGCCCGAGCGGTGAGCCAGCCACATTTTCGGCCACCAGAATGTGGCTGGGTCACCGCCCGGCGGTGAGACGTGCGTAGGCGTCCGAGTCGAGGAACGCCGGGACGGCGAGGACCCCGGTCATCGTCAGGTCGAGGGTGCGAGCCCGGGTGGCCTCGACGAACACGATCTGGCGTCCCTCGCGGCAGTCGATGTCGCCGTCGGTGAGGTCGACCCGCGCGACGTACACGTGCACCTGGTCGACGGAGCCGTACGCCGGGTGGAAGACCTCGAAGGTCTCGAAGTGCTCCAGCGTGCCGGGTGGCAGGCGCACGCCGGTCTCCTCCTCGACCTCGCGGTAGGCGCCGTCCAAGGGGTCCTCGCCCGGCTCGAGGTGGCCGCCGGACAGACCCCAGCGCTCGGGGTCGATCGGGGCGTGCTCGTCGCGCTCCTGGAGCAGGATCCGTCCCTGGGCGTCGACCAGGATCACGCAGCCGAAGGCGTGCGGCTCGGGGCGCCCGAACCGCTCGACGTACGCCGGGTGGCTCGCGACGCGCGGGAGCGCGTGCACCAGGCTGCGGCTCCACGGCAGGGTGGCGACGGTGCGCGGGTCGACGAACACGATCCGGCGCCCCTCGTGGCACACGACGTCGGCGTCGGTGAGGTCGGTCAGCGCAAGGTAGAGCGACGTCTCGTGACTCTCGTCGTCACAGCCCTCGCAGGGGTACGCGTAGGTGTCGACGCGGGTGAGTGCGACGCCGGTGACCTCGGTCTCCTCGGCGAGCTCGCGCAGGGCCGCGTCGTCGGCGGACTCACCGTCCTCGACGCCGCCGCCCACGAGCGACCACCGGTCGGGGTTGACCGGGGCGTTCTCGTCACGCTCCTGGAGCAACATCCACCCGCGCTCGTCGACCAGCACGACCCCCACCAGACGACGGCTCACGCCCTCATCCTCACAGTGAGGTCACGGCGCCCGGAACGTGACCCGCACCGCGTGCCCCGCGAACGTGCCGCGCATCGTCGCCCGCGCACCCTCCCGACGCGTGTCCCAGCGCCCGACCAGCCGACCGTGGCGACCGTGGCCGGAGACCTGGAGATCGACCTTCATGGTGCGCGCGTAGCGCTTCCACGTCGCCGTCCCGCTGACGGCGAGGTCGCGGGTGTAGCGCACGCTCCTCAGGTGGAAGACCGTCGTCCGGTCACCGCTGTAGGTCCACGTGCCGCCCCGCAGCCCGTGCGAGCCCCCGGAGTAGTTGTTCCACCACGCGTCCATCAGGTCAGCAGCGGTGAGGGCCGCCGCCGGTGCGACGCGACGGGCGAGGACCGACCCGCGACCCGGCGCGGCGGGCACGCCGGCGAGGGTCCGGGCGTACCTGCCGAGCGCCCGCGTCGGCGGCACCCGTGAGGCGCACCGGTGCGCCGGCCACTGTGTGGGCGTGCGCACGAACCGGCGCAGGATCCGCACCGCACAGTCGTCCGTGTCTCCCACCGCGGTCACGTGGAAGCTGTTGGCGACGTGGATCTGCTTGGCCCGGGGGAACTGGCGCGCCACCATCGCCCCCTCGGCCGGAGTGGTGATCGAGTCGAGCTCACCACTCAGGATCAGCGTCGGGACGCGTGGGTAGTGCCCACCGCGCGGCCGGGGTGGGTGGGCGCGGTTGTCGGCGGAGGCTGTCGGCCAGCGGGTGCACCAGTCGAGGTACTGCCAGTCGGAGCGGGCGTACTCGCGGACCGTGAACGGTGCGTAGGTGCGGGGGTGCCGATGGGTACGCCGGGTCAGCGCGCGGTCGTACTGGCGCAGCCGGACCTTCGGCGACCTCTTCATGTCGTAGACCTGCGGGTAGTCGTGGCAGGCGACCGCGGCGTCGAGACCCTCGCTGTAGGCCCGCACGGGACCGGCGTTCGTGCCCCCGCCCTCGGCCTCCGCGACCAGCTTCAGCAGTGGCACCCGGTCGCCGCGCAGCGCCGACCGCAGGGCAGCCGTCATCCCGCGGTAGAAGTACGGTCCGTAGGTCGCGCTGAACGAGACCATGGCCAGCGTCTCGGGCGTCACCGCCACCTTCGCGCGGCGTCCGTCGCCGTCGTACGACGTGCCACGCCACGGGTGCTTCCGGACCGCCTTCAGCACACGTCCCATGGCGCGGGCGAAGCTCGGCCCGTGACCGCGGCAGACCGGCGAGCGCCGGCACGCCTTGGCGAAGGAGCTGCGCATCGCCGGGCCCTGCGTGGGATACCAGCCGCTCTCGCCGTACGTCGGGTAGGCGCTGTCGAGCACGATGCTGCGGAGCTGGTCGCCGTGCCGACCGGCGAACACCTGCGCGAAGAACGTGCCGTAGGAGTCGCCGTACAGGTCGACCTTGCCGAGGTCGAGCCGGCGGATCACCGCCGCGAGGTCGTCGGCCGACCGAGCGGTGGTGTAGTCGTCGCTCCGGTCGCCGAGGCTCCGGCCGCAGCGTCCCGCGGCGACCGAGTAGGCGATCTTCAGGTTCTGGAGGTCCGGGCAGTCGAGCGCCTCCGACCGGCCGGTCCCCCGCTGGTCGACCAGCAGCAGGTTGTGCCGCTCGAGCAGCGGCCCGTACATCGCGGCGTACGACGCACCGCTGCCGGTCGTCGAGTAGCCCGGGCCGCCCTCGTGCGGGACATAGGTCCCCCGCGCCGGTCGGCTGTCGTCGTGCGCCGGGACGAACGCGAACCCGACGTGGACCTGGCCGGCCGCCGGGTTGCCCGGCTCCCAGCTGCGGTCGATGTGCCCGCAGTACGCATGCGCCACCACCTGGCACGGCTTCAGGGTGAGCGAGCCGACCGTGATCGGCTGGCGGGCCTGGGAGCTCGCTCTCGCCTCTGTGAGCCGGTGGGCGTAGGGAGTCGGACCAGGGTCGGCCGAGGCGGACGGGGCGAGACCGAGGGCGACCGCCCCGACCGTGAGCGGGACAAGGAGCCGCGGGTGCATGAGCGTCAGCATGTCCCAGGGCACCCGCCGTTGGGAACGGTCAGTTCTCGTGACCGGCGAGGTACGCCGCGACCAGGCCGCCGATGGTGTCGAGGTGGTAGCCGCCCTCCTGGACGACGACCGCGGGGACGCCGAGTGATCCGAGCACGCGTCCGGCGCCGGCGTACCCGTCGGCGGTGACCTGGAGCGGGCTCTCCGGGTCGTCGGCCGCCGCGTCGACGCCCAGTGAGACGACGAGCGCGTCCGCGCCGGAGGCGAACTCCGCCAGCTGCCGCACGGCGTCCAGCCACGGGCCGTCGCCGGTGCCCTCCGCCAGGGGCAGGTTCCGGGTGGCGCCCTCCCCCTCGCCGATGCCGGTCTCGGACGCGTGCCCGAAGAAGTGCGGGAACCACCCCGCTGCCGGGTCGACGTGTAGGGAGCCGTAGCGGACGTCGCCGCGGTCCCAGAAGATCGCCTGCGTGCCGTTGCCGTGATGGGCGTCGAGGTCGACGACGGCGACGGTGGCATGGCCGGCGTCGCGCAGGGCCTGCGCCGCGATCGCCGAGTTGTTGAGGTAGCAGGAGCCGCCATAGCCGTCGCGGGTCGCGTGGTGCCCCGGCGGCCGGCACAGCGCGTACGCCGCGCGCTCGCCACCGATGACCAGGTCGGCAGCGGTCTGGGCGCAGTCGACGGCCGCGCGCGCCGCCTCCCACGTGCCCGGGCCGACCAGCGTCATCGTGTCGTAGCCGAACTGCCCGGCTCGGCCGTGCGTCGCGGCCGCCCTCGTCGGGGGCATCCCCTGCGTCATCGCGGGTGTCGGGAAGACGTAGGGCACCACCCGGTCCTGGCCGACCAGGTCGACGTACGGCCCCTCCAGCCACTCCGCGTGGATGGACGCGAGGTGGTCGACGAACTCCGGTGCGTGCACCCGGCGCAGCATGTCGTCGTCGTGGGGCTCCGCCTCCACGAGCGTGCGGCCGCCGAGAGCCTCCAGGATCCGGTCGACCCGTTCCGGGACCTCGGTGCCCTCGGTCGGCACCCCTACCCAGACCTCGCGCATGGGCTCGTGGCGACGCGTCTCCGGCGACCAGACGACGGGGATCGGCATGGGTGCAGCATGGCAGAGGGTTCTGTACGACTGTTCAGTCCTGGTTGGATGACGTCATGCCGCGCGCCCGTGACCTGGGGATCGAGATCGGTGCCCTCCCGACCGGACCGACCAACTCCGTGCTCGACGTCCCCGGCGTGGGGCTCGGGCACACCACGATCGTCCGTGACGAGGCCGCTCCCCCGGAGGGCCGCGGCATCGCCCGCACCGGCGTCACCTGCCTGGTGCTGGCCGAGGACGCGTTCACCCGGATGCTCCCGGCCGGGGGCGCCGTGCTCAACGGTGCGGGTGAGTGCACAGGTTTCATCACCGCCGCCGAGTGGGGCTCGGCCGAGACCCCGGTCTACCTGACCTCGACCCTCCAGCTGGGCCGTGTGTACGACTCGGCCTGCCGGATCGAGCTCGAGGTCAACCCGTCGAGCGCCGTCGACTTCATCATCCCGGTGGTCGGCGAGTGCGACGACTCGTGGCTGAACGACGCCCGGCGGATGCAGGTGGAGCACGAGGACGTGGTGGCGGCGTACCAGGCGGCACTCGCCTCCCGCGGCTCCTCGACGCCGCCCGACGAAGGGGCCGTCGGCTCGGGCACCGGCATGTCGTGCCTGGGCTTCAAGGGCGGGATCGGGACGTCGTCGCGGGTCGTGGGTGACCACACCGTTGCCGTGCTGCTGATGACGAACTTCGGCGCCCGCGAGGAGCTGGTCGTGAACGGCGTCCACGTCGGGAAGGTGCTGGGGCCGGATCCGCAACGGGTCTCGCCCGACCCGACCGACGAGAGGAAACCCGCCGGGTCGTGCATCGGCATCGTGGTGACCGACGCGCCGGTGGACGGCGCGTCGTGCGCCCGGCTCGCCCGCCGGGTCGGGCTGGGTCTCGCGCGCGCCGGGTCTGTGGCCCACCACGGGAGCGGGGAGATCTTCATGGCGTTCGGCACCGGGATGCGGATGGACCGCGACGGCAAGCCCGACGGCACGCCGGTGATGACCGGGCGTGCGCTGGACCCGCTGTTCGCGGCCGTCGTCGAGGCCTCCGAGGAGGCGGTGCTGAACTCGATGTTCACCGCTCCGACCGTCACCGGGCGCGACGGCAACACCAGCGAGTCGGCGTACAACGACCGGGTGCTGGAACTCCTCGGATGAGGGAGGAGGAGGTCCGGATCCCCGTCCGGGACGGCTTGTGGCTGGCGGCCACGCTGTATCTCCCGGACGAAGCCGCCGGCCCGCAGCCGTGCCTGGTCGAGGCGCTCCCCTACCGCAAGGACGACCTCACGTCGTCGTACGCCGACGGGTATCGCAGCCTGTGCGAGAACTACGGGTACGCCGTGGCCCGGATCGACGTGCGCGGCACGGGCTCGTCGCCGGGCGACGCGGTCGACGAGTACCAGGAGGCCGAGCAGCGGGACCTGCCCGACGCGTTCACATGGATCGCCGCGCAGGACTGGTGCGACGGTCAGATCGGGATGTGGGGGACGTCGTACTCGGGCTTCAACTCGCTCCAGATCGCCATGGAGCGGCCGCCGGAGCTGAAGGCGATCTGCGCGATCTTCGCGACCGACGACCGCTGGACCGACGACGTGCACTGGCGCGGCGGCGCGCTCCGGCTGGTGGACCTCGTCGACTACGACCACTACATGTCCGCGATGTGCGTGCTCCCGCCGGTGCCGGCGGTCTGGGGCGACGACTGGCAGGAGGAATGGCGGCGCCGGCTCGAGACCAACGAGCCGTGGCTGCTGACCTGGCTCCGGGAGAACCGGCACGGCCCGTACTGGGACCACGGGTCGGTGCGGCAGGGCGGCACCACCTCCGGTTACGAGCGGATCGGGTGCCCGGTGATGATCGTGGCCGGCTGGGCGGACGGCTACCGCAACAACTCCTTCCGGACCGTCGCCGAGCTCGCCCGGCACGGCGTCCCTCATCGGCTACTGGCCGGGCCCTGGGCGCACGCCGACCCGAAGACCGCGATGCCCGGGCCCCGGATCGACCTCGACGTCGAGCTCGCCGCGTGGTTCGACCACTGGCTGCGCGGCACCGGCGAGCACGAGGACCGGTGCGACGTGTTCGTGCGCGAGTCGACCAAGCCGGAGGTCGACCTCGACCTCCACGAGGGGCACTGGGTGACCCTGCCGTCGGTGCCACCGGTCAACGAGGCGACCCTCGACCTCTCGGCGCCCGCCACGCTCGAGGTGAAGCCGGACGTCGGGATCGCCGCCTGGATCGACTGCGCCGGGCACCTGCCGTGGGGGCTCTCGGGCGACCAGCGGCTCGACGACGAGCGGTCGCTGACGTGGGAGGTCGAACCGCCGCCGAACCCGATCGTCGGCCATCCGGTGTTCCGGGCGCGGCTCTGGACCACCGAGCCGGCAGCGTCGATCTCGGTGAAGCTGTGCGACGTCTTCCCCGACGGGACCTCGGCGCTGGTCACGCGGGGGACACTCGACCTGGCCTACCGGGACGGCGTGCACGGCGAGCCGTCGCCACTGGTGCCGGGACGTGAGGTGCAGGTCGAGGTGGTGCTCGACGCGTGCGCCTACCAGTGGACGCCGGGCAACACGCTCCGCGTGTCGGTGGCCGGCGCCGACTGGCCGAACACGGTCGCTCCGCCGGCCCCGGTGACGATGACCCTGCGGACGGCGTCGCTGACCCTGCCGTTCCTCGACGGCGAGGACTTTCCCGAGCCGTCGTTCACCCCTGGTGACGAGCACTCGTCGGAGAGCACCGACGGCGTCGGCTGGTCGATCCACCATGACGTCCTCGCCCGCACCACATCGGCGACGACCCGGATCGACTCGCGCTACCCCACGCCGTACGACGGGACGGCGCACGAGCTGTACCTCGGCGAGGTCTCCGTCGACACCCGCACCTTCGCGCAACGCGCCCACGCCAACACGGTCTACGAGCTGAGCTGGCCCGGCATCGAGGTGGCCGTGCGCTCGATCATGACGCTCGACGTCACGCCCTCGACGTACGACGTGTCGATCTGGACCCAGGCCGTCCTCGACAGCGAGTCGATCAGCGAGCGCACGTGGCGGGAGTCGATCTCGCGATGAGCACGTCGCAGCGGGCCGCCTCGGTGTACGCCGACTTCCTGCTGCCACACCTCGACGCGCAGACGGACCTCGTCGACGTCGGATGTGGCGACGGTGAGCTGACCGTCGACCTGGCGCGACACGTCCGTGCTGTCGTCGGCATCGACGTGGACACGCAGGATCTGGCTGAGGCGCGGGAGCGGGCCGCGCGTGAGGGCGTCGCCAACGCGACCTTCGAGGCAGCCGACGCCTACGCGCTGGGGCTCGGCGACGCCGTGGCCGACGCGGTGCTCGCCCACTCGGTCCTGGAGGCGCTCGAGCACCCGCTCCGGGCCCTGGCCGAGATGCACCGCGTGCTGCGGCCCGGTGGTGTCGTCGCGGTGGCGAGTGTCGAGTACGACGGTCTGATCCTGGCCGGCCCGCACGAGGAGCTGCTCCGGCGCTTCTACTCCATTCGCGAGCAGCTGTGGATCCGTGAGGACGCCGACCCCTACCTCGGGCGCCGTCTTCGCGGCCTGCTCACCGAGAGCGGCTTCGTCGACGTCGAGGCCACCACGAAGGCGATCCCTTACGGCACCACGGAGCTGGTGGAATCCTTCGGCCGCGGACGCGCCGAGGACTGTCAGGACGAGTGGTACGTGACGTCCGCCGTCGACGCCGGGCTCGCCACCGCCGAGGAGGTCGAGCAGATGCATGATGCGTGGCTGGAGTGGGCAGAGGCGCCCACGTCGTACGCCGCCTTCACCTGGTGCCGCGCGACCGGTCGGAAGGAGTGACCGAGTCAGTCGGTGGTTGAGGAGGTCGCTCTGTGGCCGTCTCGAAAACCTCCCCGTTCAACGAGTCCTTCCCCCGGTCTGGACGCGTCCGGGCATGCCTGTAGCCCGGCCTGGGGTGGCCGGGTGTGGGGCGGGGTGCTCAGGTGTCGGGTGGTTGGTGTGGGATGGGCGGAGTAGGCACTGGTCGCCGGTCGGGGGTGAGGTCGGGGGTGACGTCGGTGGTGCCGTCGGGGTCGCGGAGGAACTGGTAGCCGTGAGGGCTGGTCCACAGGTAGGTGCCGGGGTCGAGGACGGTGTAGGTCCACGGCGAGTGGGTCTTGAGTCGGTGATGTCGTCTGCACAGGGGTGCGATGTTGCATGAGCAGGTAGCGCCGTTGCGTCCGCGGGCGATGACGTGGTCGTTGTCGCACGGATGCTCACCGGGGTCGTCCGCGCCGGTGGGGGCGTGGGGGTGGCATGTCCGGGCGGGTCGGGTGCACCAGGGGAAGACGCAGGTGCGGTCGCGCAGGGCGACCTTCTCCTTGATCTGGTCGGGCACGGTGTCGGTGTCGGACCAGGTGCAGGCCTCGAGGTCGATGACCGGCTTCACGGTGATCTGGGTGTCGGGGTTGCCGCACCAGGTGCGGACCTGCTCGACAGAGACCAGGCTGTTGCCGCGTTCGAGGCGTGCGACCGAGTCCAGCCCGTCCACCCCGTCCACCCCGTCCACCGCGGCGTGGGAGAGGTGGACGTAGAGGACCACCTGCCGCGGTGGCGCCTTCCGCGGCACCGCCGGCAGCGCTGTCTGGTCGGGGCCTGTCGGGTCGGGGCCTGTCGGGTCGGGCGTTGTCGGATCGGCCGGCGCTGTGTGAGGTGAGTCGGTGTGTCCGGGGAGGAGGTCGAGGGGGAGCTGGCCGCGGGCGAGGTCACCCAGGGCCTGGGCCCGGCGCACGTCCAGGGACTCGTGTGAGCCGAGGTCGGCGCGTTGGGCGGCACCGGCGGCGACGGCGGCGTCCAGGTCGAGGGCGTCGGCGATGTCGAGCTCGGCCTCGACCAGCATGGTGCCGGTGAAGGAGACCAGCTGGTCGAACACGGTCACGTGGCGTTTGTCCCACGACTCCACGGCCAGGCGTTCGACCTCCTCGGGCATGAACCGGCCGATCGCCTCGTTGACCAGCCGGTCCAGCTGCGCCGGACGGACCTTGTGCGCGACCGGAGCGACGTGCTGGTCGACGAACCCGGCGGCCTCCGGGGTGAGGCGGATCGTCGCCCGGGCGACGAGCCGCGCCTTCCACGCCGGCAAGGACCCGTTGACCACCCGCTTCCACAGGCGGGGCAGGCGGTAGCGCAGCTCCAGACACTCGCCCAGGAACCCACGCCCCGCACCCTCGGACAGGCCGACCGCGGTGGCGAACTCGGCCACCGCGTACTCCGCGATGCTCGGCGCACCCGGGCCGGCCAGCTCGACATCGGTCTGGTTCCCACCCCGGTCGTAGTAGACCGCCGCGTCGTGGATCGAGTCCGCCGGATGCATGATCGCCCACGCCACCGCCAGCTCACACAGGTCGGCCTCCGCCAGATCCGCGGCACGACGCCGGTCCCGGGCGGCAGTCAGCACGCCGGCAGCCGAGTCCGGAACGGTGTCCGGCTGGGATTCGAGTGCGGTCTGCTTGGCCATACGAGTATTAGATCAGGGGGCACCGACAGTCCCACCCCGAGAACCGGGGTAATCCACAACCGGCCGAAGTTTTTTCGAGAATTCTTTGAGGCTACTCGTCGAAGCTCGCGTCGGCGGCCGGGGCACCAGGAACCCTCGCTCTCTCTTCAGCCCAAGACCACAACGGCTACGGCCCGTCACAGGCAGGGGGGTTTCGTGACGCTCGCAGAGCTCGCTCCTCAAGCGAGCAGCAGGCCGCGAGGAACGAGCGGACTGCGTGGGCGAGCGCAGATTGAGCAAGCGACGCGACTGAGGAACGAAGTCGCGCGAGCGCGTCGAAATCCAGTCAAGTCCACCGGACGAGCAGCGCCGCGGCCTCGGCACAGACTCAACCGACGGAGCGGTGGTTTCGTGACGCTCGCAGAGCTCGCTCCTCAACCACCGGTGTCCCAGAGCTCGCTCCTCAACCACCGGTGTCCCAGAGCTCGCTCCTCAACCACCGAGAAGAACAGAGGTCGCTCCTCAGCCATCGAGGTGGTGGCCGACGCTCAGCCCTCCCCAGGCATGCCGGTCGGGACCGCGACGCCGTCGACGTAAACGGCGGCGTCGTGCCAGAAGCTGAGCATGCGCTTGACCCCCATCGCCTCGTGGAGCGGGTCGAGGTAGGTCCACGCGACAGCGGGAGCGTCCTCGAAGTCGAAGTAGGTCGCGAATCCTTTGTAGGCGCAGCCGGTCCGGCGCTCGGAGGGCGAGAGCAGGTCCATCCGGACATCCTCGGGGGGCAGGTACCAGCGGGTCGGAAGTCCGGTCTCGTACAGCGCCGTCGGTCGTGTCGACTCGGCGATGGTCACGCCACCGACCTCGACCCGCACGTGCCGGCTCGCCCGCAGCACGTCGATCCGGGCGAACGGGTCGTGGGGGTGGACGACGACCGGCTCCTCCTCCTCGGTCCACTCGAACGGGTCCCAGTGCAGGACGACGCGCCCTCCGAGCTCCGGCTCGTCGGGACGGAACGCGACCTCCCCTTGGTCCCCGAGATGGAGCGAGCGCCCGGGGAAGATGTGCCAGTCGAGGTGGTACGGCGGGATCACCGGTCCCACGCCCTCCGGCGGGGCGAGCGGATCGTGCTCCGAGAGCTCCAGCGCCAGCTCCGACTCGGGTACGGCGTACATCGGGACGACCCGCTTCGGCTCCCACACCAGGTACGCCGAGGTGGTGTCGACCACGGTCTCGCCGTCCAACGCCGCCCTGATCCGCTTGGAGGTCGCGACGTACCTCAGCTCCGCCAGCTGCTGGAACTTCTGCGCACTCAGGTCGATGGCCATGTCGCCGAGTCTGGTGTCGGGCCAGGGGTCAGTCGAGGGGAGGTGCTCCCAGGAACGAGGAGAGACTTCCCTGTGGCAGGGTCGAGACATGGCTCGACCCACGTCTCGTCAGCAGCGGATCGAGCCCGACGGCGAGGTGGTGGCGCGGATCGCCGCGACCGCGCTGGCGCTCCCTGAGGCCTACGAGGAGGACGCCTGGACCGGCGTCCGGTGGCGGATCCGGACCATGACGTTCGCGCACGTCATGGTCGCGCAGGAGGGCTACGAGTCGTCGTACCGCGACATCACCGGCATCGCCGAGCCGACCACGGTCCTGACCTTCCGAGCCACCGGCGATGAGCTACTCGCGTTGGTGCACGCGGGCCCGCCGTTCTACAAACCGCCGTGGTCGCCGACGATCGTCGGCATGGCGCTGGACGACGACACCGACTGGGCGGAGGTGGCCGACCTGGTGACAGAGAGCTACCGGATCTGTGCGCCGCAGAAGCTGGTGCGACTTCTGGAGGGATGAGATCCGGGTCGCCCGCCGTCCATCCCCCCCGGGCACGGCGAGCGACCCTGACACCTGGAGGCTACGGGGGTTCCCCGGCCGCCGCTCCATCCATCGGGATGGTTTGTCTGGTCCGATTCGCGACCTAGCGTGGACACCCACGGGAGTTCGAAACACAGCTCGACGCCTCGCAGGGTGAGGGCCCCTCAGGCGAGGTGTCCCCCGTGCCGGAGCGGCGTCCCGCGGTCATCCCCCCGGTCTTCCGATCGCGGGGCGCCCCGCTCGTCCTGCCGGCGGCTCAGGACCGGTCGACCTGGGCGGCCTTGCGAGCCCTGCGGCGACGTCGGAGCCCGGCACCGAGGTGTGGGCCGACCATCCGCGGACCGGCGAGCTTCGACTCGAGCCGTCGGGCCTCGCGGCGGATCGGCTGCGCCAGATACTCGCCGAGGATGGCGCCCGAGCTGAGCGCGATGGCGATCGCGGCGGCCGTCACCATCGCGACCAGCGCCTTGCTCGAGTCGGTCGACAGCAGGGTGAGCCCCCGGTAGATCGACAGACCGGGCAGGAACGGCGTGATCCCCGCGGCCACGACGACCAGTGTCGGGATGCGCGTGCGCGCGGCGACCGGGTAGGCGACCAGGCCCAGCAGCAGTGCGGCGAGCGCGGACGACCACGCGATCCCGAGCCCCCGGTCGTACGCGCCGGCGTACAACGCGACTGCGACGGCTGCGACGGCGCCAATCGGGAGCAGCGCACGATCGGGTGCGTACGCCGCGAACGCGTACGCCGCGGCCGCGATCGCACCGCCGATGACCATCAGCGGCGCGTCGGCGAGGGCGTACGCGCCCGGGTTCAGCCGGCCGAGGTCGACCCCGATCACGTCGGCGACGCGGAGTCCTCCGCTGACGCCCGCCACCACTCCTGCCGTCGCGAGGAAGGCCTCGAGGATGCGCGCGCCCGCTGTCACCGGGAAGCCGGTCAGGGCGTCCTGGATCGCGCCCAGGAAGTTCACGCCGGCCAGCAGCATGATGATGCTGGTCGAGATCAGAAGGCTCGGCGAGACGTTTGCCGCCGTCGAGTCGACCCCGACGGCGATCAGCGTGGCGAGCAGGCCGCCAGCGACCTGCTGGTAGAAGTTCGGCAGTCGACGCCGGCTCATCCGCCGTTGCATGAGGTCGACCAGCATCGCGGCAACGGCCGACACCAGCACCACGAGAGCGTCGCCGCCGAGCACCATCCCGACGCCGCCACCCATGACCCCGAGCGCGGTGGTGACGGCCCACCGGGGACGCGAGTGCCCCGTGGAGATGATCCTGTTGAGCCGAGCCGTCGCCTCGGCACGGTCGATCTCGCCCTCGACCAGGGCTCGGATCAGGTGGTCGACCTCGGTCAGGTCGCCGTAGTCCACCTCGCGGTAGCGCACGTGCCTGATCTGGATGAGCGCCGGCTCGTCCGGCGACGACTGCTGGCTCATCGTCAGCTCGGTGAACATCACGTCCGCGGTGTAGCCGCGCAGCCCGCAGGCCCAGGCGACGTTGCGCATCGCGGCGCTCACGTCGCTCGCCCCGGCACCCGACGACAGCAGCACCTCGCCGATCCGCAGCGCCAGGTTGATCGCGGCGGTGACCTCGCGGACGTCGCGCTCGCCGCCCGGGACGTCGGCGGGATGTGATGCGGCGGAAGGCATGGCGCGACTCAGTCTGCCGGTCGCCCCGGCCCGCGCCGCGACGGCGCGCGGTACGCCGGCCACCCCACGGGGTCCCGGGGTGCACAATCACCGTGTGGTGTCGCCTCGGGCCTCGTCCGAGGCTGTGTCTGCCCGTGAGGCCGAAGTTCTCGCGGCCCTCTCGGAGCACCTCACGAACGCCGAGATCGCCGAGCGGTTGTTCATCTCGGTGCGGACCGTGGAGAGCCACGTCTCCTCACTCCTGCGCAAGCTCGGGGTGACCGACCGACGCGAGCTCGCGCAGACGGCGCCACGGCTGCTCGCCTCGGGCGGAGCCACCCGACAGACCCTCAGCGCGCTGCCGACTCCCCTCACCATCTTCGTCGGCAGGGAGGAGGAGCGCACCGCGCTCGGGCGCGCGCTGGGCGAGCACCGCCTGGTCACGGCCGTGGGTCCGGGAGGCGTCGGCAAGACCCGGCTGGCCCTCCAGGTGGCCGCCGACCTGCGGGAACGGTACGACGAGGTGTGCTTCGTCGATCTCGTGCCGGTCAACGACCCGACGGCCGTCGACGCGACGGTCGCCGGTGCGCTCGGTCTCCTGGAGAGCCAGACCAGGACCGCGGTCGAGGTGCTGGAGTCCTGGTTGTCCACGCGCACCGCACTCCTCGTCGTGGACAACTGCGAGCACCTGCTCGACCCCGTCGGGCTCCTCGTCGAGCGCCTGCTCAAGCAGGCGCCCGGACTCACGGTGCTGGCCACGAGCCGGTCGCGGCTGTTGCTTCCGTTCGAGTCGGCGTACCCGGTGCCCGGTCTCTCATCCACGGCGACCGACGACTCTCCGGCGGACGCCGTCGCGCTGTTCAGGTCCCGCGCCGAGGCAGCAGGATTCGACCTGAGCGCGACGGACCTGGATCGGGTCGCCCGGCTGTGCCGGGCCCTGGACGGCATGGCGCTCGCCATCGAGCTCGCAGCGGCGCGCCTGCCGACGCTCGGTCTCGACGGGTTGGAGTCCGGCCTTGCCGACCGGCTGTTGCTCCTGGCGGGTGGGTCACGGATCGATGACCGGCACCGATCGCTCCGCTCCGCCCTGGACTGGAGCTACGCGCTGTTGAGCGAGCCGGAGCGCGCACTGCTGCGCCGGCTGTCGGTGTTCGCGGGGCCATTCTCAGCCGCGGCGGCCACCGAGGTGCTCGCGGGCTGGGATCCCGTGGCTCCCGAGCACGTGCCGGACCTACTGGCCCGGCTGACCGAGCAGAGCCTCCTGGTCGCGAGCACGACCGAGCTCGGCACCCGTTACCGCGCGCTCGAGACGATCCGTCAGTACGGCGCCACGATGGCCGAGCAGGCAGGCGAGCCGGACGAGCTCGACGAGGCGCGCGCCCGCCACCTCGCCTGGTGCCTGCGGGAGGCGGAGCGGCTCGGACCGCCGGTGATGTCCGGGGCCGAGGGACGCCGGTGGCGCGCGGCCTTCGACGAGGTCTCGGTCGAGGTGCGATGGTCCCTGCCCTGGGCACGGTACGTCGCCACCGAGCGGAGCACGGCGTACGAGCTCTCGCTCCTGACGGCACGGCTCAGCTTCGACCGCGGGCGCCCCGGTGAGGCGCATCGACGCTACGAGCTCGCCGGTGCGCTCGCCCCCGACGACGCCACGCGGGCTGCGGCGCTGCGCCAGGCCGCCGGAGCGGCCGAGGGCCGGCAGTTCGGCAATGAGGCACTGCGGCTGCACGAGCTCGCCGCCGAGGCGGCACTGCGAGCGGGCGACCAGCGCGGGGCCGCCCTCGACCTGGCGAAGGCGGCCGAGCTGATCGGGCGCGGCCCCGGCATCATGAGCGCCGTCCCGCCACTGTTCGAGGTCGAGCGGCTCCTGGACCTCGCGCGCCCGCTCGCCGACGGCGACCCGGTCGTGACAGCCCGCATCCTCACGGCCGAGGCGTTCGCGGCGCCGGCGCTGTCCCCGGGTGCGCGCGAGAAGGTCGACCGGGCGCTCGACCTCGCCCGCGAAGCGGGTGACCGACTCACCGAGAGCGCGGCACTCGACATGCTCACGTCCATCCACATCGCCGGCAGCCGTCCGGCCGAGGCGCTGGCCTGCGCCGTTCGGCGTACGGACCTGCTGGCCACGCTGCCGGTCGCCCCCGAGTCGGCGCTGGAGGTGTTCGACGCCCTTCAGATGGCAGCACAGTGCGCCGTCGCCGCGGGAGATCTCGCCACGGCCCAACGTTTCGGCGAGGGGTTGAGCGACCTCCCGTTCTACCGTGAGGAGGACCACCTGGCGACCTCCCGCCTGATCGTGGTCGGGCTGTTCTCGGGCGACTGGGACGGGGCGCTGCGGCTCTCCGAGCTCTTCCGCTCAGCCTGGGACCGCGCCGGCCGGCCGCTCGCCGGAAACCTACGCACGGCGCCGTACGCCGCGGCCACCATCCATGCGCTCCGCGGCGACGACTCCGCCCGCGCCGAGTGGATGGAGGTGGTCGACGTCCTCACCACGCCTGTCCGTCCGTTGACGGTGATGCACCTGCCCGAGGTCTTCGACGCACTCGTGCTCCTGCACCACGCGCAGGCTTCGGAGGCAGTGGGGCTCCTGGCCGAGACCCCGGAGAGCTTCGTCACCGACACCAACGGGATGTGGCGGTCGTGGTACGCCGCGGCGTGGGCGGAGGCGGCGGTGCTCGCCAGCCTCCCGGATGCCACGACGCGAGTGCAGCGCGCCACAGCCACAGCCGAGGGCAACCCGGTGGCCACGGCACTCGTCCGGCGAGCCTCCGGACTGGCGCGGCTGGCCGCCGGGGACACCGGAGGCCGCGACGACCTCGTCGCCGCGGCCTCGGACCTGCGCAGTCTCGGGGCCCGCTACCAGTGGGCACGCACGTCGGTGATGCTGGGCGGCTCCGACGAGGTCGAGGGGCTCGCCGAGCTGGCCGAGCTGGGTGCCTCGCCTATGGCCTGGCCTCCACGATCAGGTTGAACGGCGTGGTGGCCGCGACCCGCACGTGCGAGAAGCCGGCCTCCTGGAGCACCGCCCGCAGCTGCTGCGGACCCGCCTGGGCTCCCAGCCCGAGCCCGACGTCCTGGGCCAGGGACGACGGGGTGCAGATCACCGTCGACAGCCCGTAGAAGAGCCGACCCACCGGGTTGAGGTTGTCCGCGAGCGTGTTGCCGGCGGCGGGCTCGACGAGCAGCAGGGTGCCGTCGGGAGCCAGCGAGTCGCGGATGCTCCGGGCCACGCCGACGGGGTCGCCCATGTCGTGCAGGCAGTCGAACATCGTCACCAGGTCGTAGCCGGTGCCGGGCACATCGGCCGCGGCTGACACCTCGAACCGGGTACGGCGCGCGACGCCGGCCTCCGTCGCGGCACGCCGCGCCTCCACGATCGACGGCTCGTGGCTGTCGATGCCCACGAAGGTCGAGTGCTCGAAGGCCCGGGCCATGATCACCGTGGACGCGCCGTAGCCGCAGCCCACGTCGGCCACGCTGGCGCCCGCCACCAGCTTGTCGACGACCCCGTCGAGAGCGGGGAGCCAGGACGCGACGAGGTTGGCCTCGTAGCCCGGACGGAACAGCCGCAGGCACCCGGTGAAGAGCCGGTCGTCGTGGTCACCCCACGCGATGCCCTCACCGGTCTCGAACGCGTGCACGAAGGCCTCCGAGTCGGCGAAGATCGACGCCACGGTCTCGAAGGCGCCCTGGAGGAACACGGGGCTCTGCTCGTCGGCGAGCACGAGCGCGTGCTCGGCCGTCAGCTCGAACGTCCCCTCCTCCGGGTCGTGGGTCAGGTAGCCGCCGGCGGCCTGGTTGGCGAGCCACTCGCGGACGTACCGCTCGGCCGTTCCGGTCCGGTCCGCGAGCACGGACGGGGTCACCGGCCCGGCGCCGGCGAGCGCGCGGTAGAGCCCCAAGCGGTCGCCCAGGTGCACCATCAGGCCGGAGACCGCAGCCGCGAGGTCGCCCACTGCCTGGTGGACGAACTGCTCGAGCGCGGTCTCGTCGAGGCGAGGTGTGTCGGTCGTGGTCATCGTTGCTTCTCCTCCGGACGGGACGTCCTGTCGTGGTGCCGCCGCCGGGCGCGTCGGCCTCCTCACCATCGAGGCGCCGGCGCCGGCACCACATCCGTGGCCACCACGGAGAGCACCACGGAATCCGGGAACAGGTGGTCGCCCCCGATGTCCCGAGCGCCCGGTCGACCGCACTCTTGCCCGCACACCCATCGCTCCCGCACATCCGAGAGGTTCCCGTGCTCACCCATCCCGTCCTCATGGAGCTCGCCGCCCAGCGCGACGAGCAGATCGCCGCACGAGCCCGCCGCCGCGGGGCTGCTCATCCCACGGTGATGCTGCGGAGCCTCGTGCCCGGCGAGGAGGCTGCCCTGCTGGAGGTCTTCAGCGGCCTCGGCCCGCGCTCACGCTTCCTCCGCTTCCTCACGGCGAAGCCGCGCCTGACGGCCGGGGACCTCCGACACCTCACCGCCGTCGACGAGCACGACCACGTCGCGATCCTCGCCGTCTCCGTGGACGACGGTCGCGCCGTAGGCGTGGCCAGGTTCGTCCGGCCGCCCGACGATCCGGGGAGCGCCGACGTCGCCATCGCGGTCGTCGACCGCTGGCAGGGCCGAGGGATCGGCACACTCTTGGCCACGGCACTCGCCGGACGGGCTGCCGAGCTCGGGGTCGAGCGCTTGACGCTCTCCATGGCGCGCGACAACCACGCGGTGAAGGGCCTCCTGCGACGCGCGGGCGTGTCGGTCGAGGTGCACGAGCAGGACAGGGAGACCACCGAGCTGACCGTGCACCTCGAGCTCCCGCTCACCGTGGCCGCCGACCGATGACGCGGAGCCCGCCGCCGGCGAGCCGGTCCTCAGACCATCCAGTTGACGGCGTACGCCGGATCCGTGAGCCCCGGCCGGTCGAAGCCGAAGGCCGAGACGTCGGACGTGGTCTCGCCGGTCGTGACCAGATCGGCCAGGATGCGGCCGAAGGTCGGCGCGAACTTGAAGCCGTGCGCCGACCCGAGGCCCACCACGACGCCCGGATGGTCGGGCACCGGCGCGAGCACGAAGTCCCGGTCGGGGGTCAGCGTGTACTGGCACCGCAGCGACCGGACCACCGGCCCGCTCCCCGGCAGCAGCGTCCCCATGAACGACGCGAGCCGGTCGAGCATCTCCAGGTCAGGCGCCGTCGTCCGGCTGTCCGGGTCGACCACCGGGCCGCCGCAGTCCTGCGCCGCCTTGACCGTGTCCTCGCCGTAGCAGGGGAACCCGTAGTACGACGGCTCGTCCATCCAGATCCACAGCGGCAGGTCGCGGTACGCCGAAGGGTCGGCCGGCGCGAAGTACGTCGGCTGCTCGAGGGTCACCGTGAGCGGGATCTCGACCCCGAGCCCGGCCAGCACCTGGTTGCTCCAGGCGTCCGCGGCGACCACGACCCCACGACAGGTGTACGTCGCGTCGCCCGCCTCCACGAGCACGTGCGAGCCGAGGTCGGTCACCCGGGTGACCGGCGTGGAGCCCAGCAGCGTCGCTCCGGCCTCGGCCGCGAGGCGCTGCATCGCCGCAGTCCCCCGCGCGGCCGGCACGATCGCTCCGCGCTCCTGGTACAGCCCAAGCGTCCCCTCCGGCGGTTGGAACTGCGGCCAGCGGCGCCGGATCTCGGCGACGTCGAGCTCCTCGAAGGCGATCCCGACCTCGCGGAGCGAGGCGAGGTAGTCGTCGGGTCGGATCACGCAGTCGGGCGGGAACAGATCGAGGCCCCCGACGACCGTGACCAGCGACTCGCCCGACTCCGACTCCAGCCGCGCCCAGTCGTCGTACGCCTCGACGGTCAGCCGGACGTAGGCCGGCGTGTGGTAGCTGTGCCTGAGGATCCGCGACGTGTCGTGAGAGGCGCCGCGCGAGTGCCCGAGCTCGAACTGCTCCAGCCCCACGACCGAGTGCCCCCGGGTAGCCAGCTGCCACGCCGCTGCCGACCCGAGCGCACCCAGGCCGATGACGACGTAGTCGACATGGTTTCGAGACGCTCGCAGAGCTCGCTCCTCAACCATCGCGGCCCTCCAGGCGTGGGAGCAGCCAGCGGCGGATGTCGGCGGAGTCGTCCTCCATCGGCGCGAACCATCCGTGCGTGTAGGCACGCGACGACATCCCGCGCTGCACGCTTTCGCAGATCGCCCAGTCCTGGCGGTTCACCAGGTCCCAGAGGTCGCCCGCGTCCGACGGATCGAAGGTCGGCTTCTCGACCTCGGACGGGTGGAACAGCAGCCGACACTCGATCGCCGTCCGGTCGACCGCCAGCGGCCGCAGCGTGAACGCCGCGACATGGTCGGCCGAGGCGGAGAGCATCAGGTTCGGGTAGACGAGCTCGCCCTTGTGCCGCGACTTCTCGTCGTCGTCCAGGCCGGGCAGGGGCGCCCGGTCGGTGGTCCCGGTCATCGTGAAGGTCCAGGCGCCCTCCCGGTGCGGGATTCCGGCGTCCCAGTCCAGCCCGCGACCACCACCGGCGAACTGCGGCACCAGCCGCGACAGCTCCGGGTGCACCGGGCCGCAGTGGTAGCACTCGTTGTAGTTCTCCGCGGCGACCTTCCAGTTCGCCGCCACCTCGTAGGTCAGGGTGAGCCCACTGACCAGCGAAGCCAGGTCGTAGTGCGCCAGCGTGCGGTCCGCACGCCCGACGGAGTCGGCCAGGGGTGCTGCCGCGTCGGGTGTGAGGTGCACGAAGACGAACCCGCCCCACTGCTCCACGCCGACGACGTGCAGGGAGAACTCCGGTGGGTCGACCTCGCCCTCCTCGGTGTGGGGTGCGCGCAGCAGCGAGCCGTCGAGGGCGTAGGTCCACGAGTGGTACGGGCAGCGGATCGACTTGGCTCCGCACAGCTGCGGACCGGCGCCGGGCTCGGTCGGGAACAGCTGTGACCCGCGGTGGCGGCACACGTTGTACGCCGCGTGCAGGACGCCCTGCGCGTCGGACGTGAGCACGAGCGACTCGCCGAGGACCTCGACGACCGCGACCCGCTCGGGCTCGTGGAGCCCGAGGTCGGCGACGCGGCCGACGCACGTCCACTCCCGCAGGAGCACATGTTCGCGTTCGCGTTCCCAGGCCGAGGGATCGACGTACAGCTCGCGGGGCAGCGCAGCTTGCAGGGTCATGACGACACCTCCTCGGGATCGGACGCCTTCGCGTCGGTCGGGACCACACCCCCTCGGGCAGCCACCAGGTGGCACGCACAACGATGGCCCTCGGGGTCGGCGGGCAGGATCGGCAGCGGGGTGTGACGACAGGCGTCGGCCACGTCGTCGGCCTCGCCGGAGGCTAGCGCCTGGCAGCGCGGGTGGAAGCGGCAGCCGGCCGGGATGCGGGTCGGGTCGGGGATCTCGCCGTGCAGCACGATCGGCTCGAGCCCTTCCATCTCCGGCACGACCGAGAGCAAGGCCTGGGTGTAGGGGTGCTGCGGCGCCGTGAGGACGTCCTCGGTCGGTCCCGCTTCTACGATGCGGCCGAGGTACATCACCGCGATCCGGTCGGCGATGTTCCAGGCCAGCCCGAGATCATGGGTGACGACCAGCATGCCGAGGCCCAGGTCCTGCCGGAGCCGCAGCAGGAGGGCGAGGATCTCACCTCGGATCGAGGCGTCGAGGCTGGACACGGGCTCGTCGGCGATCAGCAACGCCGGCTCCACCGCGAGTGCCCCGGCGATCAGCACCCGCTGCCGCTGACCCCCGGACAGCTCGTGCGGGTAGCGCAGGAAGAGGCTCTCCGGCGGCCGCAGCCCGGCCGAGGCGAGCGCGTTCGCGACCAGCTCGGTCTCGGTCTTCCCCGAGCCCGCCACGAGCCCGTGCACGCGGAGTCCCTCCGCCACCGACTCGTAGACGGTCTGCCGCGGGTTCAGCGCGCCGGCCGGGTCCTGGAGGACCATCTGCACCTGTCGCCGCAGCGCCTTGAGCCCGCGCCGGGAGCGCTCCAGTGGCTTGCCGTTCCAGGTCACCTCGCCGGCAGCCGGGCGGACCAGGCCGATCAGGCTGCGGGCCAGGGTCGTCTTGCCCGAGCCGGACTCCCCTACCAGCGCCACGACCTCGCCGGCGCGGACGACGAGGTCCGCCCCGTCGAGCGCCCGCGCGACGCGCCCGCTCCGGGTCGTGAACTCCACCCGCAGCCCGTGGGCGGCCAGCTCGGCGGTCATGACGCGGCCTCCTGCGTCTCCGGTTCTCCGATCCGGACGCAGGCGGCCGCCCGGCCGGCGGCGTACGTCACGAGCTCCGGCTCCGCCTCGAGGCAGACGTCGGCGGCGCGTGGGCACCGCGGGGCGAACGAGCATCCGGCGGTCAGGTGGCGCGGGTCGGGGGGATCACCCGGCAGACCTGCGGGAGCGAACCGGGCGGCCGGATCGCCGACCCGCGGGAACGCCGCGGAGAGAGCCCCGCTGTAGGGATGGAGCGGCGCGGTGAAGATCTGATCCGCCGGTCCCTCCTCGACGACGCGTCCGGCGTACATCACCGTGATGCGGTCGCAGAGGTCGGCCAGCACCGAGAGGTCGTGGCTGATCATCATCATCCCGACGCCCCGGTCCTGCACCAGGTCCGTGAGCACACTCAGCACCTGGGCCTGGACCATCACGTCGAGTGCCGTGGTCGGCTCGTCGGCCACCACCAGCTCGGGGTCGCAGGCAAGCGCCATCGCGATCATCACGCGCTGCTTCTGACCACCCGAGAGCTGATGGGGATAGCTGCGTGCGCGAGCCGGGTCGAGACCCACCTGCTCGAGCAGCTCCGCGACCCTCGCCTCGATCCGCCCCGCGCCGAGACCCGGGGTGTGGACGTGGATCGGCTCGGCGATCTGGGCGCCGACGCGCTGCACCGGGTTGAGGGAGTGCAGTGCGCCCTGGAACACGATGGACGCACCGGCCCACCGCACGGCCCGGAGCTCGCCCCACCGCATGGTGAGCACGTCCTTCCCGTTCAGCAGCACCTCGCCGGTCACGGTGGCGTTCGCCGCCTGGAGCCGCAGGATGGTGCTGGCCAGGCTCGACTTGCCGCAGCCCGACTCGCCGGCGACACCGACGATCTGGCCGCGGTCCACCGTGAGGTCGACGCCGCGAACGGCGGGGAGCTGTCCCCCGCCCGTGGCATAGGTGACGTGGAGGTCGCGGATCTCCAGCAGCGGTGAGCTCATGCCCGGCTCCTCAGCCGTGGGTTGAAGATCTCCTCCAGCGCCTGCCCGATGAGCGTGAAGGCCAGCACGACGAGGACCACGCAGACACCGGGCGGGATGACGTACCACCAGCACCCGGTGGTGATCGCGCCGACCTCGAAGGCGCTGTCGAGCATGGTGCCCCACGACGTACGGGTCGGGTCGCCGAGGCCGAGGAAGCTCAGGGTGGTCTCCGAGAGGATGGCGATCGCCACCGTGAGCGTGGTGTTGGCGAACACCATCGGCATCACGTTCGGCAGCACGTGCCGGCCCATCTGGTGCCACCGGCCGGCGCCGATCGCCTCGGCCCGCTCGATGTAGGCGCGCTCCTTGATCGAGAGGGTCTGGCTGCGGATCAGCAGGGCCGTCCCGGGCCACGACGTCACGCCGATCACCAGCACGATGTTGAACAGGCCGCGGCCGAGCACCGTGGCGAGCACGATCGCGAGGGGCAGGAAGGGAATCACCAGGAACCACTCGGTGAGCCGGAACATGATCCGCCCGATCCAGCCTCCGAAGAAGCCGGAGACGAGCCCGATCAGCGTGCCGATGACCATCGAGATCACCGTCGCCGCGAGGCCGACGAACAGCGAGATGCGAGCGCCCCAGATCAAGAGGGTGAGGACCGACCGGCCGTTCTCGTCGGTGCCGAGCAGGTACGACGACGAGGGGCCCCCGAGGACCGGCCCGTTCGCCTTGGTCACGTCGAGCCCCTCCGAGCTCGACAGCAGGGGCGCGGCGAGGGCGACCGCGACGAAGAAGACCAGGATGCCGAGTCCGACCATGCCGCTGCGGTGGGTCCGGAACTGCTGCCAGCCGCGCCTCCACGAGGCGATCCGTCGGCGGCGGGCGAGCTGCCGTGAGGACAGCTGCCGTGCGGACGCTTCCGTCGTTGCGTCCGCGCTCATGTGCGCACCCGCGGGTCGAGCCACCCGTAGATCAGGTTGGCGGCGAGGTTGGCCAGGATGACGCCGGCCGTGGCCACGAGGAAGGCCCCCTGGAGCACTGCGAAGTCAGGGACCCCGATGGCGTCGGTGGACAGCAGGCCGAGCCCGGGTATGGAGAAGACGGTCTCGACGGTGATCGCGCCGGACACCACGAACCCGATGTTGAGCGCGATCACCGTCGTGGTCGGCAGCAGGGCGTTGCGTACGGCGTGCCGGTTGCGGACCACGACGTCGCGCAGGCCCTTGGCCCGCGCGGTCTGGAGGTAGTCCTCGCCGAGCTCGTCGAGCAGTGAGCTGCGCATGATCAGGGAGTAGTCCGCGAGATAGGCGAGAGTCAGAGTCGTCACCGGCAGGGTCAGGTGCCACGCCGTGTCGAGGTAGCCGTGCAGGCTGTTCGGGTCGACGTCCGTGGAATGGAGCCCCCCAGTCGGGAACAGCCCCGGCACGAACCAGAAGCCCACGCCCAGGCCGGCGATCAGCAGCAGCCCGAGCCACCACTCCGGCATCGAGTACAGGGTCAGGGACGTGCCCGTCGAGATCTTGTCGAACAGGCCACCCCGCTGCCAGGCCCCCTTGATCCCGAGGTACACCCCGATCAGGGTGGCCAGGATGGTCGAGGTCCCGACCAGCAGGAGGGTCGGGCCGAGACGGTCGAAGACCAGCTGGGCGACCGGCTCGCGGTACTTCAGCGACAGTCCCAGGTCACCCTGGGCGGTGTTCTTCAGGAAGGTCAGGAACTGCTGCGGAAGCGGCTGGTCGAGCCCGTAGGTCTTGTTGAACGCGGCGATCTGCTCGGGTGAGTTGAGCCTGCCGCGACCGAGCGTGCGGGCCGGATCGCCCGGCAGCACCCGGAACAGGAAGAAGTTCACGACCAGCATGAACAGCAGGCTCCCGAGGGAGCCCAGGACCTTGAGCCCGACGTACGACGCGTAGCCGCGTCGCCTCGCCTGCCCCTCGATCTCCTCTCCCTCAGCGACGAGCGTCGGGTCGGCGACGAGGCTCATCGGCGGCTCACTCGCGGTCCGCCACGGACTGCCGGCGCCGCATCATCACCACGCCGCCCCCGACGAGCGCGACCACGACCAGCGCCCCGACCACGATCAGGAAGGGGCCCGTGGAGGACGAGTCGCTACTGCCGGACGTCGCCTTCACCGCACCTTGGAGGCCACCCGCGGTGGCCTCGTCGCAGTTGGGCTTCTGCCCCGCGACCACCGGCTTCATGTGGATGTAGTTGTAGACGCCGTACTGCTCCAGCCAGATGCCACCCGGGTTCGGCTGCGGAACCAGGCAGGCGAAGCGGTCGCTGCGCACGGCCTCGCCGATCGCGGAGTACGCCGTCACCAGGTAGGGCGAGTCGCGGTACAGGATCTCCTGCATCTGCTTGACCATCTCGACCCGCTTCGCGTGGTCCGTCTCGACGTGCTGCTCCTTGTAGAGCTTGTCGTACTCGGGGTTGGAGTACCACGAGTCCGACCAGCCGCCGAACTGCGAGGTGGTCAGGTAGCTGAGCATCGAGTCGGGGTCAGGCTCGACGTACCAGCCCCACTGGAACGCGTCGAAGTTGCCCTTGAGGATCTCGTCGGTCAGCTGGCTCGAGCTGTACGTCGCCACCTGAGCCTTGATCCCGATGTCGGCCAGCCACTGCTTGAAGTAGTCCATCGTGTGCAGCGACGTCGGTGAGTCCGAACGAGCCGCGAGCCTGAGGGTCCCGATGGGCTTGCCGTTGGGAAGTGTGCGGAAACCGTCGGAGCCCATCTTGTAGCCGGCCTCGTCGAGCAGCTGGCCGGCCTTGTCCGGGTCGTAGGTGAAGGCCTGGTCCGCGGGCGGTTCCCAGTGCCATTCCTTGTACGCCGGCGGGATGATCGTGGTCGCGGGCTGTCCCGCGCCCTGGTACACCTTCTTGATCAGCGTCGGCAGGTCGAGCGCGTACCCCAGGGCGTGCCGGAACTTCGGGTCGAGGACTGCTGGGTTCGGGTTGCCGATGGGCTTCTTGGTCTTGGTGTCGATCGACCCCGAGTTGAACGCGATCTCGTCGAAGCCCGGCGAGTCGCCGTTCTGAGCGGTGATCCCCGGCTTGCCCTGCAGGCTCTTGACCTCCAGCGGCGTGATGTTCTCGACGAAGTCCACCTCGCCCTTGATCAGCGCCTGCACGGCCGCGTCGTCGTTCTTGTAGTACGAGAAGATCACCTCGTCGATGTGCGGCGTACCGCCCCAGTAGTCGGGGTTCTTCTCGAACTTGAACGTCGAGCCGTCGGCCGTGCCCTGCACGAGCCGGAACGGCCCGGAGCCGACGACGGGCTTGCCACCCTTCGGCTCGGCCGAGTAGCTCTTGATCTCGTCCTCGCTGACGTTCTTCCAGACGTGCTCCGGCACGATCGGGATCGGCAGCAGCGGCAACGTCGCACTGGGCTTCTTCAGCTTCATCAACACGGTGGTGTCGTTCGGGGCGGTGATGCTGGTGACGCCCTTGAGGTAGGAGCTCCAGGAGGCGCCCTCCACCTTGCCGGTCATCACCCGGTTGAAGGTGTACGCCACGTCCTTGGCGGTGAGTGGCTTGCCGTCGGAGAACGTCACCCCGCTGCGGACGGTGAAGGTCCAGGTGAGCCCGTCGTCCGACGTCGTCCACTTGGTGGCCAGATCCGGCTGCGGTGTCATGTCGGTCATCGAGTAGCCGACGAGGTAGTCGTAGGTCAGCCCCCACATCTCGTAGGACGGCGCCTGGATGCCGAGGAACGGGTTCAGCGAGTCGACGCCCTCGCCGAGCATCGCGACGTGGAAGGTCACCTTGTCCTTGCCCTGCGCCGGAGCCCCGATCGCGAGCCCGGGCAGCAGGGTGCCGATGAGCAGCCCGAGGGCGACCAGGACCGCCCCGGCGGTACGGTGACGGCCGTGCCTCGAGCGACCCGACCGACGTCCGCGTCCACGCAGGAGGCCCCTCCCACTGCGGAGCGGCGCCCGTTCACCCACACCGAGCACGGGGTCGAACGACCCGACCCCTACGCCTGGCTCGGCGGGGACGAGCCCGCGGTCAGGGAGCACCTCCTCGCCGAGCGAGCTTTTTACAACGCGTCCGTTGCTCATCTGGACTCCTCGAGGTCCGCTCTGAAGGCGGAGATGTTGTCCCGGTTACCGACCGACGACGAGTCCGCCCGCTGGTCCCGCAGGAGATTCTCCTACTGGACCCGCCACCCCGTGAACAGCGACTACGCCGAACTCTGGCGACTGAATCATGATTCAGACGGTCGGTCAACGACCGAATCCGAATCTTCATCACTCTTCTTCGACATCGGCGCGCAGGACCGCGGAACCGGCTACCTCGACCTGGGTCTGACCCTCGTGAGCCCCGACGAGGACCTCCTCGCCTACAGCGTGGACACGGCGGGCGACGAGGTCTTCGAGCTCTGCTTCCGCGACCTGCGCACCGGCGAGGACCTGCCGGACCGGATCCCCCGCTCCTACTACGGCGGTGCGTGGAGCGCGGACTCGCGCTGGTTCTTCTACACCGTCCACGACGACGCCTACCGGCCCCACCAGGTGTGGCGGCACCGGCTCGGCACGGACGCGGCCGACGACGTCCTCGTGCTGCAGGAGGACGACGAGCGGTTCGAGCTCGGCCTGCGCGCCACTCGATCGGGTGGTCTCGTCGTCATCCACGGTGAGAGCCGGGTCACCAACGAGGTCTGGGTCGTTCCCGCCGACGACCCGGCAGCGCCGCCACGGTCCGTGGGCGGACGCCGACAGGGGGTCCGCTACGAGGTGGAGCACGCTCCGGGGCCGGCCGGCGACCGGCTGCTGATCGTGACCGACGACGGTGCCGTCGAGTTCCGGCTGATGTCCGCACCGGTCCCCCGCGACGCCGACCAGGACCACACCACCTGGAAGGAGGTCCGTCCCGAGCACGCGGACGAGCGCCTCTACCGGTCCGACGCCTTCGCCGACGCGGTGATCCTGGCCTACCGGTCCGACACCCAGCACCGGCTGCGGATAGTCCGCCACGACGACCTCGCCGGCGACGGGATCGAGCTGCACAGCTCGCACGAGGTCGGTTGCCTGGCCCTCAGCCGCAACCCGTTGTACGACGTCACGTCGGTGACGGTGTGCGACGAGACGTACCTGCAGCCGCCGATCTGGTGGGAAGTCGACCTCGCGACCGGCGAGCCCACGGAGGTACACCGGGGCGAGGCGCCCGGCCATGACCCGGACGACTACGTCGTGGAGCGGCGTACCTTCCCCGCGCCCGACGGGACCATCGTGCCGGCGGTCCTCCTGCGACACCGCGATACTGCGCTGGACGGCTCCGCGCCGGCCCTGGTCTACGCCTACGGCGCGTACGAGGCCGTCGACGAGCCGGAGTGGGACCCCGCCCTGCCGAGCGTGCTCGACCACGGGGTCGTCTGGGTGCACGCCCTGGTCCGGGGCGGCGGCGACGGCGGGCGCCGGTGGTGGCTGGACGGCAGCATGGCCACCAAGCAGCACACCTTCGACGACCTGATCGCGGTCGCCGACGGTCTGGCACGCGAGGGCCTCGTCGACGGCGACCGGATCGCCTCGCGCGGCCTCAGTGCCGGTGGACTGCTCCAGGGCGCGGTGTTCAGCCAGCGGCCCGACCGCTGGCGGGCCGTCGTGGCCGAGGTGCCGTTCGTCGACGTGGTCACCACGATGTTCGACGCCTCGATCCCGCTCACCGTCAACGAGTGGGAGGAGTGGGGCGACCCTCGCGTCCGCGAACAGTTCGACTGGATGCTCGCCTACTCGCCGTACGACAACCTGCCGCCGGCCGGAGGGCGACCCGACCTGCTCGTCACCGGTGCCGTCCACGACCCGCGGGTGATGGTGCGCGAGCCGGCCAAGTGGGTGGCGGCGCTGCGCCACTCCGACCCGGAGTGGTCTCCGCGCCTGCTGTTCCGGTGTGAGACCGCCGCGGGTGCCCACGTCGGTCCTTCGGGACGGATCGGCCACCTGGCCTACGAGGCCGAGATCTACGCATGGATCCTCGACCGACTCGGAGTGAAGGGATGAGCATGACCGACCCGACCCGCCTGCACGACGAGGTCATCGAGGTCGCCCGCGACCTGATCCGCCTCGACACGACCAACGCCCGCGAGCCCGGGCTCGGCAACGAGACGCTGTGCGCCGAGTACCTGCAGGACTACCTCCAGCGAAACGGCGTGAAGGCCGAGCTGGTCGCTCGCGAAGCCCGTCGCGCCAACATCGTGGCCCGCATCCCGGGCACCGACTCCGACGCCGAGTCCCTGGCGTTCGTCGGGCACACCGACGTCGTGCCGTGCGACCCCCGCGACTGGACCCATCCGCCGTTCGAGGGCGTGATCGACGACGACGGCTACCTGTGGGGCCGCGGGGCGGTCGACATGAAGAACGAGGTCGCGGCCCGTGCCGTCGCGATGGCGGAGCTGGCGCGTTCCGAATTCCGGCCGCGGGGCGACCTGTGGTTCATCGCGGTCGCGGACGAGGAGGACGGGTTCGCCGACGTCGGGATGCGCTGGCTGCTCGAGGAACGCACCGACATCCGTCCCACGCACAGCGTCAACGAGGGCGGAGGCGAGCGCATCCCGCTCGCCGACGGGCGCGAGGTCGTCGGCTACTCCGTCGGCGAGAAGGGCACCTACCCGGTCCAGATCGTCGCCACGGGCGAGGCCGGGCACGCGTCGGTGCCGACCCTCGGCCGCAACGCCGTCCCTCTGCTGGCGCGGCTGGTCGAGCGGCTCGGGGACGGGATGCCCGAACCCGCCGCGGCACCCGAGGCGGTCGCGATGCTGCGGGCCCTGCTCGGCCGGGACGAGCCCGACCTCGAGAAGGCCCTGGCGGAGGTCGACGCACTCCACGACGGCCTCGGCGACCAGATCAGGTCGCTGATGGGCTCCACCTGCGCGCCGACGATGTTGTGGGCCTCGAACAAGCGCAACGTGATGCCGGCGCGGGCCACCGTCGAGGTCGACATCCGGACCCTGCCGGGCACGACCGAGGCGGACGTCGAGAGCCACGTCCGCACCCTGTTGGGAGACGACGTGCCCTACGAGCTGGTCTGGCCGGAGGCCATGGTGCCCGCGTCGTCCTCGCCCGTCGAGGGGGTCGTGCCGACCGCGATCGCCGAGTTCCTCCGGTCCGAGTCGGACCCGGGAGTGACGCTGCCGACGCTCTGCACCGGCTTCACCGACAGCAACTTCCTCCGGGCCGCGGCCGGCACGCACGCCTACGGCTTCAGCCCGTTCGCGACCACGCCGTACGACGTCCTCGAGGCGGGCTACCACAACAAGAACGAGCGGGTGCACGTCGACGACCTCCTGCTGTCCACCCGCTTCCACATCGACCTCGCCCGCCGGGTCGTCGGCTGAGGCCACACCCGGGTGAGTCTCACCCCAACCGCAGCACCCGCACGGTCCGCTGGGCCATGCGCTTCTCGCCGAGCGCGTTCGGGTGGACGACGACCGGGTTGGTCCCCTGGAGCACCGGCTCGATCCAGCGCACACCTGGCGTCTGGCAGGCGTCGTGACCCTCGGAGACGCGGGCGAAGCTCACGTAGGTCGACCCGGTGGCCTTCGCGGCACGGCGTACGGCGTCGTTGAGTGTGGCCTGCACCCGGCGGAGGTAGGGGACGTCACCCTTCGCCACCGGCATCTTGTCGAAGCAGCCGTCGGTCGGCGGCAGGATCCACGGGTAGCCGAGGATGGCGACCCCGGCACGCGGCGCCTTGCGGTGCACGGCTCGCAGCGCCTTCACCAGCGCCGGGTACGTCGTGTGGCGGATGTCGTGCCGGAACTGGTTGCCGTAGGTGTCGCGGCACGGGCTGCCCTTGCCGAGGGTGGACAGACCGGCGGCGCCGCACTTCACGATCGCTCCGATGAAGGTGTCGTTGTCATTGCCGCCGATCGTCATCGTGACCAGCTCGGTGCGCCGGCCGAGGGCGTCGAGCTGGGGTGCCACCCCGGGGTACTGGCTCTCGCGGAAGTCCTTGGTCTCGGCCCCTCCGCAGGTGACGTCGGTCAGCCGGGCACCGATCCGGTCGGCGATCACGTGCGGGTAGTTGGCCGTCGACCGCGCGCAGAACGGGCTCGTCGGGTCGAGCGGCAGGACGCCGCTCGCAGCGCTGTAGGAGTCGCCGAGGGCGACGTAGCGGAGCGAGCTTCTCGCCGACGCAGTCGGCGAGTGAGCGGCGAGCACACCGCCCAGCGCGGCGGCAACGGCGAGGATCAGGAGGAAGGTACGGCGCATGGCGGGGCCTTTCGGTCGGCGTCGAAAGGTCCAACGAGGCCGGCACGGGCGGGGTCACGGCGGCGAGGTCCGTCGGCAGGGGGCAGCCCGCCCGTCGGGAAAACGCGGACGAATCACGCGACTCGCGCGGTGGACCGTGCGATTCTTCCGCGTTTTCTCCGTGGGACGACCCAGCAACGTCAGAGCCGGGCGCGGTAGCGCCGGCCGCGCAGCGCCTCCTCGACCAGCCCGGCCTCGCGGCGTACGGCCAGGAGGCGGGCCTCCTCAGCCTGCCACGTCGTGATCGCGGCCTCGACGACGTCGAGGTCGGCGACCTCGCGGAGCTCGGCCCGCGCCTCGCTCAAGCCGCGCTTGCAGGCCTCCTGGTTGGCCTCGACGTGCAGCAGCGCGAAGCGCGCGAGCACCACGGGATGCCGGCGCAGTGCCGGGTAGGCGCGGTAGTCCGGCGGGCACTGGTCGAGCAGCCAGTTGCACGCGGTGCGCTCCCAGTCGGGAGCGTCGGGCGGCCGGACCTGGCGCGGCCAGCCGGGTGGTGAGACCAGCATGCGCACATCATCGGTCGAACATCTGTTCGAGTCAATCGGGCATCACTCCGACCCCGCGAGGCGCTCCTCGATCTCCGCCAGGTCGGGATCGCGGAGCCCGGCCCCGCCGTGGGTCCACCAGATGTCGGGGTAGATCAGCTGCCCGGTCATCCAGTCCTCCCACGCGTCGAGCACCGCGCACTGGAACGCCACGCGCGGCGTCCGCTCGAGGGCCGCCGGCAGGAAACCCCGTCGGTCCGCACGCTCGAAGCCGCGCGCCCCGTAGTAGGACGGGCTCCCCTCGAGGAACAGCGCGGGTACGCCGTTCCCCCGCGCGACCCCGACGGCGGACGCGACCAGTGCCGTCCCGATCCCCTGACCCTGCCGCTCCGGCACGACGCTGAGGGGCGACAGCATCCAGGTCTCGACCAGCGCCCGGCGGGCGTCGATCCAGGCCCGGCTCAGCCCGACGTGGCCCAGGACGTGGCCGCCCTGCTCCACGACCAGGCTCGCCCGCTTGTGGTGACCGAGGCCGGCCCAGATGTCGGCGACGAGCTCGCCCTCGTCACCGAAGGCCGCCGCGATGACGCGCAGCACGTCCTCCCGGTCGGCCGGCTGCTCGGGACGCACCTCGAAATCCATGGAGCCAACCTCACACGGACGCCTACGGTGCGCACATGGATATCGCCTCGCTGGCGTTCCGCACCGACCTCGCGATGCTGGAGCACTCCGGCAGCAAGGTCGAGGACCGCGGCACCCATCTGGTCGTCCGCACGCCCGACAACCCGACGTACTGGTGGGGCAACTACCTGCTCCTCGCCACCGCGCCGCGCGACGAGGACGAGGCGCGGCGGTGGCTCGAGACGTTCGAGTCGGAGTTCCCGGGCGCGCGGCACCGCACCTTCGGCGTGGACGGCCAGGACGGCTCGGCCGACGACCTCGCCCCGTTCGCCGCGATCGGACTCGACACCGAGTGGTCGTCGGTGATGACCGCGACCCGCGTCCACGAGCCGCCGCGGCCGAACACGACCGCGACCTACCGACCGTTGCAGTCCGACGAGGACTGGGCGCAGCAGGTCGAGCTGGACCTGGCCGGCGAGGATCCGGGCTCGCACAGCCTGGAGTTCGTCACGGCACGTGCCGAGGCCGAGCGCCGGCTCGTCGACGCCGGGTACGGCGCGTGGTGGGGCGCCTTCGAGGACGACCGCCTGCTGGCCTCGATGGGCCTGTTCACCGCCTCCCCCGGGCTGGCCAGGTTCCAGAACGTGAAGACCCACCCCGACGCGCGGGGCCGCGGACTCGCGGGGACTCTGGTCCATCGGGTCAGCCGCTACGGCTTCGACGAGCTCGGTGCACACACGCTGGTGATGGTCGCCGACCCGGAGTACGTCGCCATCCGCATCTACCGCAGCGTCGGGTTCGAGGACACCGAGCGCCAGCTCATGGCCGAACGCAAGCCGACCGACGCATGACCGACGACGGTCTGGTCCAGGGCCTGTCGGTACGCCGGTGGGGCAGGCGCGGCGGGACCCCGTTGCTGTTCCTGCACGCTCTCGGCCCGGCCTCGTCCGCAGCGTTCCTCGGGCTCGGCGTCGGTCCGCTGGAGGACGCCGGGTACGACGTCGCCGCACCGGACCTGCCCGGGTACGGCGACTCCCCGCCCCTGCCTCCGGAGGAGTACGCCGTCCCCGCCCTCGCCGAGCGGGCCGGCCGGCTCGCCGGGGAGCTCGGCTGGGACCGGTTCGTGCTGGTGGGACACAGCTGGGGTGGTGCGATCGCCTGCCACCTGGCCGCGGCACACCCCGACATGGTGCGGGCGCTGGTCCTCGTCGACAGCGGCCACCTCGACTACGCGGACACCCCGGGCGCCGACCTCGACGCGACGCTCGAGGAGCTGGTCGCCCGGTCGGAGGAGACCCGGCTGCGGCTGCCCGACCGCGACGCCGTCGCCCACCTGATCCACACCGATCCCGACGACGTCCTCGTCGACGCGTTCCTCGAGGGGATGGAGCCCGACGGCGAGGGCGGCCTGGTC
>DASSTL010000048.1:0-8307 GCA_035707985.1 Nocardioides sp.
CCGGGCTTGAAGAAGCGGTGGTACGCCCGGGTCAGGGCGAGGATGTCGCGCGGGGCCATCTTGATGCAGCCGTGGGAGGTGTAGTCGTTGATCTTCGGGAACTCCCAGCGGCAGATCTGGTCGCCCGCCCGGTCGGGGCACTGGGTGTTGCCGGCGCCCGCCTCGGTGTGGATGAACAGCTGCTCGCGCAGCGTGCCGTTCGAGCACCGCTTGTTCGAGAGCCGGAACGCCCGGCCGTGGATCAGGTTGCCGGCGTAGTCGTTGTACTGCCGCACGGTGTACCGGCCGTTCGGCAGCCAGCCGTGGCCCTTCACGCAGGGATTCTTCGCCGACCCACCGGGGAGCCCCGAGCCCGCACGCCACGAGTCCTTCGCGACGGTCTTCCAGGTGCCGTCGGCACGCTGCCGCTCGGCTCGCCAGGAGATCCGGCTGTTCCACGGATGGGCGCCCGACTTGGTGAAGGTGATCTGCGCGCGCACCGCCCCCGGATGCGCGCTCGGGTCGACGACCCCGCCGCCTCCGGGGTCGTCCGAGGTGGCCCAGGCAGGCCGCACGCCGGTGAGGGCAACCGACATGAGCACGACGCCGGCGAGAGCGGCGAGGAGCCGGAGACCACGAGACATGCCTCGATTCAAACATCTCCGGTACGCCGCGGGGCCGCGAGCAGCGATTCCTGCTCGTCGGGCACCATGACCGCATGCCCCCTGTCTCGGAACGGATCGCCCTCATCTCCGACGTCCACGGCAACCTCACGGCCCTCGAGGCGGTGCTCGCCGACATCGACTCGCGCGGCATCACGCGCATCTTCAACCTCGGCGACTACGTCGGGAAGGGCCACCGTGGCCGCGAGGTCATCGAGCTGTGTCAAGAGCGGTGTGAGGTCAACCTCCTCGGCAACTGGGACGACTTCCTCCCCCACCCGGGGCGGGAGTTCGACAACGACTCACTCCGCTGGTGGCTGGCCCAGCTCGGTCCCGGGCAGGGCGAGTGGCTGCGCAGCCTGCCGTTCTGTCACGACTTCCAGGTGAGCGGGCGACAGGTCCGGCTCATGCACGCCTCTGCTGAGACGGTGCATCGCCGCGTGCGCTACGTGCACGACGGGGACGAGTTCCTCGGCCAGTTCGCGAACACACAGGCCACCGGCAGCGGGCCGATCCCCGACGTCGTCGGGTACGCCGACACCCACGACCCGTTCTACGAGACCCAGCTCCGCGGCCGCACGCTGTTCAACACCGGGAGCGTCGGCAACTGCATGGGTGACCCGACACCTCTCTACTGCATCCTCGAAGGCGTGATAGACAGCCCCGACCCGGCGCCGTTCTCGCTGTCATTCGTGCGCGTGCCGTACGACGTCGAGGCCGAGCTCGCCCACGCCCGTGAGGTGGGTGCCCCGGAGTATGCCGGCTACGAGTCGGAGCTCCGTCGCGGTATCTACCGTGGCTCCATGGCTGAGTACGCCGACGAGGCCAGCCTCGACACCTACTACCACGACGTCCTCGTCAGATGACCGTCCCCGCGCCCGCAGTCGCGCGTCCCCTGCGGGCGGCACTCGCCGCGGCGGACTACACCGTCGACGGGGTCGAGGCCCTCCTCGGCGAGACCGCCCACGCGGCGCTGCGACGCAGCGAGACCGCCCCTGCCCTCCGGCGTACGACGGACGGCTCACCGCTCGCGACGCTGGTCAGGCTGTTCCTTCTCCAGACGACGGTCACGCGGTCGGACGCCGAGCGCGCGCTCCCGCACCTTGTCGACCCGCTCGCGGGCGCGGGACTGCTCGTCGACTCCGCCGGAGAGGTGCGGGCGGCACTGGACTGCCGCCCCTACGCCGACGACGGCCGCGACTGGTGGGTGGTCAGCGACCTCACACCGGGGCTCGACGGACAACCGGTGCGGGTCGGCTCCGACCACGTCCTCGGCGTCACCCCGGCGTCGACCTCACTGGCGCAGCTGACGAACCGAAGTCCCGTCGGCCGTGCCCTCGACCTGGGCGCGGGGTGTGGGGTCCAGTCGTTGCACCTGGCGACGCATGCCGACCACGTCGTCGCCACCGACGTGAACCCTCGAGCCCTTGCGATGACCACCTTCAACGCCGCCCTCAATGACGTGGACGTCGAGGTCCGGGAGGGCTCGCTGTGGGAGCCGGTCGACGGTGGGCGCTTCGGCCTGATCGCCGCCAACCCGCCCTTCGTCATCTCGCCGCCCACCGACGGTCAGGACGACCGGCTGGTCTACCGCGACTCCGGCCTCCCCGGCGACCAGGTCGTCGAGCGGGTCGTGCGCGGCGCCGCGCCTCGGCTGACCGACGGCGGGTGGTGCCACGTCGTCGCCAACTGGGCGATCCGGGAGGGCCGGCCCTGGGAGGACCGGGTGGGCGCCTGGCTCGCACCCGACTGCGACGCCTTGGTGGTGCAGCGCGAGGTGCTCGACCCACCGTCGTACGTCGAGCTCTGGCTCAAGGACGCCGGCCGCCACGGCGGGCCCGGCTACCTCGAGGCGTACGACGCGTGGCTGCGGTGGTTCGGCGAGGAGCGCATCGAGGGCATCGGCTTCGGCTGGGTCAACCTGCGCCGTCGGGCGATCACCGACGGCGTGCACGAGCTGCTCGACCATCCCTACGCCGTCGAGCAGCCGGTGGCGTCCGCGGTCGTCGACTGGGCGACCGCCCAGCACGTGGCCGTCGACGAGACGACCCGCCTGACGTTGCCTGTCGGCGTCGTCCAGGAGACTCATGGCGATCCGGGCGCCCAGGATCCCGAGACGATCGTGCTGCGCCAGCGCCGTGGCTTGTGCCGTGCATGCCAGGTCGACACCGTCGAGGCCGCCCTGGCCGGCGCGTGCGACGGCGAGCTCACGGTCGGTCAGATCCTCGACGCCCTTGCCCTGCTGCTCGATCGAGACCGTGATGACCTCGTCGCGGCGTACCTCCCGGCGACTCGACGCCTGGTCGCCGACGGCTTTCTCACTCCCATGTGACGTCACCCTCGCCTTGTTCGGCGACCGCGCGCCCCGCGGCCAGCGCCTGGTCGCGGGCCCGGACGAGGCGGCGTCGGGTCGCCGCCGTCAGGATCTCGGGGCGACCGAGCAGCAGCAGGTCGGGAAGCGGGGTCGGGCGGCTCGGCTCGGGCCAGTAGCCCGCGATGAGCATCTGAACGGCGCGGCCGGGTAGCGCCAGCTGGGTGCGGCAGTCGACGGCACGCTGGAGCCCGGTGGCGGTCGACGTCCCACCGGCACCGATCAGACCGTTCGCCTTCGCCGCGACCCAGCTCACGCCACCAGCCAGCCGGCGGGCGTCACCGATCTGCAGCACACCCTCGGGGTCGGTCTCGTAGGCAACGCGCAACGTGGCCGTCAGGGCCGCCCGGGCCTCAGGGACGCGCAGCTCGCGGGCGGCGTGGTCGAGCAGGTCGACGGCCGTGGCCACGAGCTCGCGACGCACCGCGGGCAGGTCGGGGTCGGGCTCGAACCCCTCGTCGACCAGGGGCGTCGTGTCCAGCGCCATGACCTGGCTCCGACCGCCGACAGCTGCGTCGAGCCACGTGAGCACCTGGGCATGCACCGGTGGTGCCGGAGCCGAGGTCACAGCCGCCCGTCGCTCCCGGTCGAAGCGGTCGGCGTGCTCCTGCCAGCGAGTGCCCGTCACCGGCTCGCTCCACATGTCGACGAGACGTCCGTCGACCAGGACCAGGTGGGTGAGCCGGTCGAGGGTCGACTCGTAGGACGGGCTGGAGAGCCCGAGGGGCTCGTCGTACCAGCGGGAAGGCCGGGACGTGGTGTCGGCGTACATCGACAAGGAACCTCCGAGATGTCGTGGAGGCACGACGCCGGCACACGCCGGCGAGGTCTGCAGGCGCTCTCCACAGGCGGCCGTGAACACCGCTCTGACCAGGCACTTCTGGGGGATCGGGAACATTCGTTTGGTCCCGACGCGCTACCGTGAGCGGCCGTGAGCCCGAGGCGCCTCGGTTGAGGGCCGAGTGCCGCCGGGCCATCACACCCGGATTTCGAGTCAGGAGAAGCAGTGCCACACAAGCTGGTGATCGTCGAGTCGCCCGCGAAAGCGCGGACGATCGGCGGCTACCTGGGCGACGACTACGTGGTCGAGTCCTCGGTCGGCCACATCCGCGACCTCCCCAACTCCGCGGCCGACACCCCGGCCGCGATCAAGGACAAGCCGTGGGGCCGTCTCGCGGTCGACACCGAGAACGGCTTCACGCCCTACTACGTCGTCCCGCGCGACAAGAAGAGCCACATCGCCAAGCTCAAGAGCCTGCTCAAGGACGCCGACGAGCTCTACCTCGCCACCGACGAGGACCGCGAGGGCGAGGCCATCGCCTGGCACCTCCTCGATGAGCTGAAGCCGAAGGTGCCGGTCCACCGGATGGTGTTCCACGAGATCACCCCGCAGGCGATCCGTGAGGCGGTCGAGAACCCGCGCGACATCATCGACGACCTCGTCGAGGCGCAGGAGACCCGTCGGATCCTCGACCGGCTGTACGGCTACGAGGTCAGCCCGGTCCTGTGGAAGAAGGTCATGTCGGGCCTGTCGGCCGGTCGCGTGCAGTCCGTCGCGACGCGGCTGGTGGTCGACCGCGAGCGCGAGCGGATGGCGTTCCGCGTCGCGTCGTACTGGGACCTCGAGGGCACGTTCGACGCCGGCTCCGGCAAGGAGCCGCGGATGTTCCCGGCGAAGCTCCACACCATCGACGACGTGCGCGTCGCCGGCGGCTCCGACTTCGGCACCGACGGTGAGCTGAAGTCCAAGCGCCAGGCCGACCGCGTCCACCTCGACCGCAACGCCGCCGAGGCCCTGGTCGCGGCGTTGCGCGAGACGTCGTACGACGTGCGGTCGGTGGAGTCGAAGCCCTATCGTCGCCAGCCCTACGCGCCGTTCCGCACGACCACCCTGCAGCAGGAGGCGAGCCGCAAGCTCGGCATGGGTGCCTCGGTGACGATGTCGGTGGCCCAGCGGCTCTACGAGGGCGGCTACATCACCTACATGCGCACCGACTCCACCACGCTGTCGGGGACCGCGATCGAGGCCGCGCGGTCGCAGGTGCGCGAGCTGTACGGCGGCGAGTACCTTCCCGACGCCCCGCGCACCTACGCCTCCAAGGTGAAGAACGCCCAGGAGGCGCACGAGGCGATCCGTCCGTCCGGCGACCGCTTCCGCACGCCGGCCGAGACCGGCCTGACCGGCGACCAGTTCCGCCTCTACGAGCTGATCTGGATGCGCACCGTCGCCTCCCAGATGAAGGACGCCGTGGGCCACTCCGTCACGATCCGGATCGGCGGCGCCACGGACGACGGCCGCGACGTGGTGTTCTCGGCGAGCGGTCGCGTGATCACGTTCCACGGCTTCCTCAAGGCCTACGTCGAGGGCACCGACAACGACAAGCGCCAGGACGACGCCGAGACCCCGCTGCCCGACCTGCACGAGGGCGACCCCGTCTCCGCCGCGTCGCTGACGCCACAGGGTCACGAGACCAAGCCGCCGGCGCGCTACACCGAGGCCACGCTGATCAAGGAGCTCGAGGACCGCGAGATCGGCCGCCCCTCGACGTACGCCTCGATCATCGGGACGATCCTCAACCGCGGCTACGTGTACAAGAAGGGCACGGCACTGGTGCCCGCGTGGATCGCGTTCTCCGTCGTACGCCTGCTCGAGGAGCACTTCCCGCGGCAGATCAGCTACGAGTTCACCGCGGGCATGGAGGACGTCCTCGACGAGATCGCGGCCGGCCGGGCCGACCGGGTCACCGAGCTCGACGAGTTCTACTTCGGCTCGGACCGCGTCGTCGGCCTCCACCAGCTCGTCAACGAGCTCGGCGAGATCGACGCCAAGGAGCTGGCGACGTTCCCCGTCGGCGGTCCCGACAGCGGCATCGTGCTGCGCGTCGGCCGCTACGGTCCCTACCTCGAGGGTCCGGGAGGCGAGGACGGCGCGGCGGTCCGGGCGAACGTCCCCGACGACCTGCCCCCCGACGAGCTCACGCTGGCCAAGGCCAAGGAGCTGCTCGCCAACCCGGCGGGGGAGGAGAAGGAGCTCGGCGCCCACCCCGACACGGGACTGCGGATCGTGGCGAAGAACGGCCGCTACGGGCCCTACGTCACCGAGCAGCTGCCCGAGGACGCACCCAAGAACGCCAAGCCGCGCACGAGCTCGCTGTTCAAGTCGATGTCGCTCGACACCCTGACGCTCGACGACGCCGTGAAGCTGCTGTCCCTGCCGCGCGTCGTCGGCACCGACGCCGACGGGGTCGAGATCACCGCCCAGAACGGCCGCTACGGGCCCTACCTGAAGAAGGGCACCGACTCCCGGTCACTGCAGTCCGAGGAGCAGCTGCTCACGATCACGCTCGACGAGGCCCTCGCGATCTACGCCCAGCCCAAGCAGCGCGGCCGCGCCGCAGCGGCACCGCCGCTCAAGGAGCTCGGGCCAGACCCGGTGTCCGGTACTCCGATCGTGGTGAAGTCGGGTCGCTTCGGCGACTACGTCACCGACGGCGAGTACAACGCGACGCTCCGCAAGGAGGACACCGTCGAGGCGATCACCCTCGAGCGCGCCGCCGAGCTCCTCGCCGAACGCCGTGCGAAGGGGCCGGCGAAGAAAGCGTCGAAGCGAGGCGCGAAGAAGACGAGCAAGAAGTCGACGGCGAAGAAGACCACGAAGAAGTCGGCCGCATCGTAATCTCAACTAAGTCAACTAAGTTAGTTGTGTTAGAGTCGGCGAGTGATCTCACCGACTGCCGAGCCCCGGCCTTCCCGCCGCGGCCTGCTGACAGCAGCCACCGCCGGTGCAGGTCTGCTGGCGCTGCCCGCGGAAGCCCTTACGCAGCGTGCCTCCGCGGGCGCGCCCGCCATCTTGAAGCCGCTGCCGCCGGAGTGGTTCGTCGACTACGGCTCCAACGCCGAGATGCGATGGGACTCCGTCGACCCGCACCGCTACCTCACCAGTCCGGCGAGGCTGTTCGTGCGGAACCACACCGCGACCCCGAGCATCGACCCGGCGACGTATCGGCTCGAGGTCTTCGGGGACGGGCTGGCGGCGCCGCGCTCACGTGACCAGGCGGTGTCGCTGTCCTACGCGGACCTGCGACGCCTGCCGGCGACGCGGATCACCAGCGTGCACGAGTGCACCGGCAACGGCCGGTCGTTCTTCGCCACGCAGCAGGGTCAGGCCGCGAGCGGCACGCAGTGGACGCTGGGCGCCGTGGGTGCCGTGGAGTGGGAAGGGGTCCGGCTGCGCACCGTGCTGCGTCGCATCGGCCTCGACGCGCGTGCCGTGTCGATCATGGCCACCGGCCTCGACGCGCCGTACGTCAGCGGCGGCGTGGACTACGGAGCCGTGCGCCGGCCGTTCCCCGTCTCCAAGGCGCTCGACGACGCGCTGCTCGTGTGGGGGGCCAACGGCAAGGACCTGCTCCCCGACCACGGATACCCGATCCGGCTGGTGCTCCCCGGATGGGTCGGGATCGGCAGCATCAAGTGGCTGGGCTCGCTCGAGGTCTCGAGGCAGGAGCAGACCTCACCATGGAACACGATCTGGTATCGGATGACCGGTGGCTCCTATCCGTCCGACACCCCGCCGCTGACGGTCAACCCGGTGCGGTCCGCGTTCGAGCTCGCGTGGGGCGCGACACTGGTACGGCGGCCCGTGGTCACCCTGACCGGCCGGGCCTGGAGCGGCGCCGGCCAGATCGCGTACGTCGACATCAGCACCGACGGTGGCGTGACCTGGCAACGCACCCAGACCCACTGCGAGCGAAGGGGCGGGTGGACCCAGTTCCGCTACCTCTGGCACAGGCCTGCCCCGGGCGACCACGTGCTGCTGGCGCGCGCCACCGACGTGACCGGACGACGCCAGCCGCTGGTCTCGCCGTACAACGCCAACGGGTACTTCTTCGACGCCGTCGTCCGACACCCCGTGACCATCGCCTGAGTACCACCGGTGGTTGCGGAGCGAGCTCTGTCCCTTTCGGTGGTTGCGGAGCGAGCTCTGCGAGCGTCACGAAACCACCGGTGACGGTGTCTTCGGTCCGGGCCCGGGGCACCGTCGTGGGGTCTCGTGACGCGTCGTTCGGGCCCTCGTTCCTCGGGCCCGAGCCGACGCTCCTCGACCGGCGGTGGGTTGCTGGTTGAGGAGCGAGCTCTGCGAGCGTCTCGAAACACCGGTGACGTGGCCGAGGCCCGGGCATCGTTGCTGGGTCTCGTGACGCGTCGTTCGGGCCCTCGTTCCTCGGGCCCGAGCCGACGCTCCTCGACCGGCGGGGGATGGCTGGTGGTTGAGGAGCGAGCCCTGCCCCCTTT
>DASSTL010000049.1:0-17661 GCA_035707985.1 Nocardioides sp.
GGCGAGGAGACCCGCCAGGCCGCCGAGCGGCTCGGCTTCGCCCTCGAGTCCAGCGCCCGGCTCGCGATCATGGAGGCGGTCTCGCAGGCCGCCGCCGAGATCACCGCCGAGATGCCGAACGGTGGCGTCGACGTACGCCTCAACGGTCGCGAGCTCGACTTCCTCGTGCACGTCGCCGCGCCGACCCCGCCCGCACCTCCGCCGCCGCCGGCGCCCGAGGAGATCGAGGAGGGCGGTCTGGCGCGGATCACGCTGCGCATCCCCGAGAGCGTCAAGGCCAAGGCCGAGGAGCGCGCCGCCGACGCCGGTCAGTCGCTCAACACCTGGCTGGTCAACGTCGTCCGAGCGGCCACCCGTGAGGGCGCGATCAACGTCGACATCGACCTGTCGAGCCTTCCGTTCTTCGGCGGGGGCGACCCGTTCGAGGGCAAAGGCAGACGAGGCGGCAAACGCATGAGCGGCTGGCTCTGACAGAGCAGCCACCCACCACATCCACCCATCCAGGGGACGGCAGCAGGCCGATCCCTCGGCCGAGCACACCCATCGCCCAGGAGGCACCAGATGAACCGCGAGTTCGAGACTCCCGAACCGATCGAGCTGTACGTCGAGATCGGCAAGGGCAACGTCGAGGTCCGCGCCGGCAGCACCACGACCACGACCCTCGACATCCACGGCCGCGACGCCGACGACGTCGAGGTGACCTTCGAGAACAACCAGCTCGCGGTCATCGGCCCCAAGGACGGCGGCAGCTGGTTCAGCGGGGGCAACCGTGAGCTCCGGGTCGAGGTCGAGCTGCCGACCGCCAGCGACGTCGGTGTGAAGACCGGAAGCGCCGACATCCAGATCGAGGGTCAGGTCAACGAGGTCCGGGTCAAGACCGGCTCCGGCGACGTCACCTGCGACACGTTCGGCGGCGCTGCCCAGATCGAGACCGGCTCCGGCGACGTCGAGATCGCCGAGGCTCTGGCCGAGCTGCGAGTCAAGAGCGGGTCCGGCGACATGAGCATCGGCACCTGCCTCGGCAACCTGAACGTCTCGACCGGCTCGGGGGACGTCGAGGTCGGCACCACCAACGGCAAGGCCGTCGTCAAGACCGGTTCGGGCGACCTCAAGGTCTCCACCGCGAACGCCGACATCTCGCTCTCGACCGGCAGTGGCGACATGGCCATAGGCGCCGTCCGCCACGGCAAAGTCAGCCTCAAGGGCGCGAGCAGCGACATGAGCATCGGCATCCCGGCCGGCACGCCGGTCTGGGCCGACATCAACACCGTGACCGGCTCCGTCCGCTCCAACCTCGAGAGCGTCGGCGCACCGCAGGAGGGTCAGGAGCACGTCGAGCTCCAGGCCCGCACCGTCAGCGGAGACATCTCCCTCCGCGAAGTCTGACCACCACCCCACCCGACCACACCACAAGGGAGCAGAACCATGAACGAGACCGTCATCGAGGCCCAGGCCCGCTACCTGATCGAGGACCGCATCCACCCCACCCACCGACAGCTGCCGACCTCCGTACGCCGTCGCCACCGCCGGCTGCGGAAGCTGAGCTGGCTGTGAGCTCACGTCGGTGATTTCAGACGTCGGTGATGCGCAACCCTGCGTGGGCCTTGTAGCGACGGTTGATCGCGATGATGTTGGCGGTCAGGGCCTCGACCTGGTGGGCGTTGCGCAGCCGACCGGCGTAGATGCCGCGCATCCCTGGGATCGCGTCGGCGAGAGCCCGCACCAGGTCGGTGGCGTCGCGGTGCTCCCCCTCCCCCAGCACCAGTACGTCGGTGTCGACCGAGGTGATCTCCGGGTCCTCGAGCACGACCGCGCTGACGTGATGGAACGCCGCGACCACGATCGAGTCCGGCAGCAGCGCCGCCGCCTCCTGGGCGGCCGAGCCGTCGGGCACCTTCAGGGGATAGCCGCCCTGGTTGTCGAAGCCGAGCGGGTTCACGCAGTCGACCACGATCTTGCCGGCGAGGGGCTCGGCGAGTGCCCGCAGGAGGTCGGCGTGGCCCTCGTAGGGCACCGCCACGACCACGACGTCGCCCGCCGCAGCCGCGCCGGCATTCGAGAGACCACGCACGTTGCCACCCGTCGCGATCGCCAGCTCGGACGCGAGGTCGGCGGCACGGCTCGCGTCGCGGCTCCCGATGACGGTGGCGATCCCGGCCGCCGCCCACCGGCGTACCAGCCCGCGACCCTGCGGCCCGGTGCCCCCGAGGACGGCGACGGTGAGCCCGTCGAGCGACGTCATCAGATCGAGGTCCGGTGGAAGTTCTGGAACGACCGCGACGGCGTCGGGCCGCGCTGACCCTGGTAGCGGGAGCCGTACTTCTCCGAGCCGTAGGGATGCTCCGACGGCGACGAGAGTCGGAAGAAGCAGAACTGCCCGATCTTCATCCCCGGGTACAGCTTGATCGGCAGCGTCGCGACGTTCGCCAGCTCGAGGGTCACGTGACCCGAGAACCCGGGGTCCACGAAGCCGGCGGTCGCGTGGGTGAGCAGGCCGAGGCGCCCGAGCGACGACTTGCCCTCGACCCGCGCCGCGACGTCGTCCGGCAGCGTGCAGACCTCGTACGTCGACCCCAGCACGAACTCCCCCGGGTGCAGGATGAACGGCTCGTCACCCTCGGGCTCGACCATCCGGGTCAGGTCGGACTGGTCGGCGGCCGGGTCGATGTGGGGGTAACGGTGGTTCTCGAACACCCGGAAGAAGCGGTCGAGCCGCACGTCGATCGACGACGGCTGCATCATCTCCGGCTCCCAGGGCTCCATCACGATCCGGCCGGCGTCGATCTCGGCGAGGATGTCGCGGTCGCTCAGCAGCACACGCGCACGCTACCGGCCTGCTCCGGTGGTTGAGGAGGTCGCCCTGCGACCGACTCGAAACCACCGGTCTGCAAACATGCGCAACGTGACCGCACCCGTCTTCCACCGCTACGTCGCGCTGGGCGACTCGTTCACCGAGGGTGTCGGCGACGCGGACGCATCGCGCCCCAACGGCGTCCGCGGCTGGGCCGACCGGGTGGCCGAGGTGCTCGCGACCCACACCGACGACTTCGGCTACGCCAACCTCGCGGTCCGTGGTCGTACCCTGCGCCCGATCCTCGACCAGCAGATCGAGCCGGCGATCGCACTGCGCCCCGACCTGGTCACGATCTACGCCGGGGGCAACGACCTGATCCGCCCGCGCTGCGACGTCGACGCACTCGGCGAGCTGTACGACGACGCCGTCGGCAAGCTCGCCGCCACCGGCGCGACCGTCGGCGTCTTCACGGCGTTCGACCCGGGCGGCGGCGGACCGTTCTCCCGACTACGCGGGCGCTTCGCGATCTACAACGAGCGCGTACGTGAGATCGCCGAGCGGCACGGCGCAGTGGTCCTCGACTCCTGGCGGATGCGACCGGAACATCCGGAGCTGATGTGGTCCGAGGACCGCCTCCACCTCGGTCCGCTCGGCCACCGTGCGGTGGCGATCGAGGTGCTCGACACGCTCGGCGTCCCCCACGAGCTCGACCTGTCCGACCCGACGGGCTCGCTCGGCGAGACCCCCTTCCGAGCAGGGAAGCGGGCCGACCTCGACTGGCTGGTGCGCCACGCGGCCCCTTGGGTGAAGCGGCGCCTCACCGGGAAGTCTTCGGGCGACGGGATCACTCCGAAGCGACCCGCCCTCGAGCCCATCGCGCCCGGGTCGACGCCGATCTGACCCTGGCCCGGCCCTCGGGTACCATCCGTTTCGCCGGGCCACCCGGCATGCGGATGTAGCTCAGTTGGTAGAGCGCGACCTTCCCAAGGTCGATGTCGCGAGTTCGAGCCTCGTCATCCGCTCCACGTGCCACTGCTCCACGTTCGCGCTCCGCGCGACACTCTGCCCACCGTCGATGTCGCGAGTTCGAGCCTCGTCATCCGCTCCGAGTGAGGCGACGGAACGAAGTTCCGGCGTCTCACGAGAAGAACCAAGTCACAGCCGGGTGGCCGTCACAGCCGCCGAGGTCGTCCACGAAGCTCGACGACCTTCCCGGCACTCGACGGGTCGTCGAGGAGCCCGAGCACCATGTCGACCACGTCCTGCGGAGGCACGAGCCCGATGGACGCGTCGCGCTCGGCAGGGGTCAGGGCGGCCCACTCGTCGTGAGCACGTGGCAGCCCGATCCAGTGCGGCACGACGCAGCTGACCCGAACGCCGTGCGTCTCCGCCAGGTCGGAGACCGAGGTCGTGAACCGGATCAGTCCCGCCTTCGCGGCGGCGTACTCCGGTGAGCCGTACGCCGAGCGGTCGAGGCCGGCGACCGACGAGACGTTGACGACGGCTCCGCCGCCGGCGTCACGCATGGGCTCGAGGCAGAGCTGGGTGGCGAGCATCGGAGTTTCGAGGTCGAGGGCCAGCGTGCCCCGCCACTCGTCGCCGTGCGGGAACTGCCGATCCAACGACCAACCACCGGCGCAGTTGACCCACCACCGCAGGACGCCGAGCTGCAGCACGTGTGAGACGACGGCCGGAAGGACGTCTGGATCTCGGAGGTCGGCGGCGACAGCCGTGCCCGATGAACCGGCCACCCGAGCGCCTGCCTGCGCGTCGACGTCGACCACCACCGCATGGAAGCCCCGGTCTCGCACCGCACAGACGATCAGCTCACCCAGCCCTCCGCCACCGCCGGTCACCACGCACACCTCGCGCTCCATCGCTCCTGTCTACGCCGGACCACCGACGGTCGGCCGGGGTGGTCGACACCAGCCTTGACTCTCGTGTGACCCTTGTGGACAGTGGTGGGGATGTGACTCCTGAAGTCTCGAGGTCTTCCCCATGCCCCGCCTCCGCTGGATCGCTCTCGGCGCCCTCGCACTCGTGCTCGGCCTGCTGCCCTTCGTCCCGCGGGGCAGCGGCGACGACGACGGCACGATCCGCACCACCGCCGACCGGCCGACGTCCCGGACGCTCCCACTGACAGCCGGCTACGGCCGGGTCACGCCGGCGTTCCGGCGCACCATCGACCGCGTGGTCGCCGAAGCGCGCAGCGAGCCGCGCCTCTCGCGGACCGCTTCGGCGAAGGCTCTCGTCGACTCCGTGGTGCGCTGCGCGACGTTCGAGGGGCAGCGCTACTGCCTCGGCGCCGGGTGGACCGACCGTACGGAGGCCCAGGTGCAGAACCGCACCGTGAAGGCGATGCAGGCAGATCGGCGCGAGGCGGGATTCAGCACCGGCGACCTCTCGGCGTACGACGCGATGCGCCAGCGAGCGGCCATGCGCCCGGGCGAGCGCGCCCGCGCCGACCGCGCCGAGCTCGTGCAGGCGGCCCGTTCGGTCGCCAAGGTGTGGCTGCTGCGACACGAGATCCAGGGCGTACCGCTCCCGGCCAACTTCCGCGCCGAGCACCCCGAGGTGCGGACCACGCCGGCCGCCGAGAAGTCCGGGTCGACGGGTGAGGCCAGCGGCCAGAGCCGGGTCAAGCGCTGGCGCGAGTACCCCGACAAGGGGACCGTCCTCAACCCCCATCACGTCGCCGCCCAGCACCGCACGTACTGGTGCGGTCCGACGTCGATGCAGATGATCGCCTGGGGCTGGTCCGGCCATCGCCGTACCCAGGCGCACTGGGCCAGGCGCCTCGGGACGACCACCTCGGGGTCCGCGATCACCTCGATGGTGCGGGTCGTGAACGAGGTCACCGGCTATGACAAGGAGTCGTACGCCGGCCCCTACATCACCCTCGACATCCGCGACTGGAGCTTCCGCGAGTGGCGGCTGCTGATGGCGCGACACGTCGTCGACTACCGCGCCCCGGTCGTGCTCCACCCGGTGCTGGAGAAGCGCTTCTACCCCTATCTCGACCACGACGGCTCCGGGCACTTCCAGGTCGGCCGTGGCTACCAGAAGCGCGACGGCAAGACCCCGCTGCTCGGCTACTTCGAGCCGTGGAACCAGCAGCGCTTCCACCCCGACGAGCCGTTCATCGACCGGGTCCAGTGGCGCGACGCGTACAAGTCGTACCGGGCGAACCAGGCGCACTTCCAGCACAATCTCGGCGTGTGAGGTCGGTACGTCGAGGGCTCACCGCCGTCGCGGTGGGACTGGTCCTCGCCGCGTGCGGCAACGGCGGCTCGTCGTCCCCGGCGGACACCGGCTCGGGCGGCTCGGTCAGCCCGCCTCACATCATCGACTCGACCCCTGCGACCCTCGAGCCCACGCCGAGCGAGAGCCAGGACGGCAGCGCCGAGCACCCCCTGGCCACCGAGCCGACGACGGCCCTGCTCGACTGGAGGTCCGTCAAGGGCTCCACGAACGCCCTGGTGACCACGGGTGACGGATGGACCCTGACCATCGTGCCCGGCGCCCGCGAGGCGGTCCTGCGCGGGCCACGGCCCCTCACCGTCCGCGCGGTCGCGGGCTTCTCGATCACCGATGCGTTCCTGTCGGACACGCACGCCCTCGTCGTGCAGGAGGACCGTCAGGCGAGCCGGGCCGACCGAGCAGTGCTCGTCGACCTCGCGTCAGGGCGTCAGACGACTCTCGACGGTCGCTCCGACCCGCCGACCGTCGTCGGCGGCACCTGGGCGCTGGGGCCGAAGACGCTCCTCCACGCCACGTCCGGCGACCAGCGCCGCTACTGCCTGGCGACCGTCGACCTCGCCGACGGCAGCGGGTCGACGGGATGGTGCGCCGAGCCGCGGCACGGGTTCCGCGGGGCCGTGCTCACCGACAGTGGCACGTCGATGCTCACCTTCGACGACCATCACCCGTCCTGCCGCACGGTCGTCCAGGTCTCCGGGTCCGACCTCACCCCGTTCCCCGGCGTCCCCGAGTGCAAGGGGTGGGACGGCGCCATCCTCGACGGCACCACCGTGTGGTCGGTCGTGCGCAACGAGCACCGCATCGAGTCCGCACGCTTCTACGCCCACACCGACGCGGGCTGGTACGACCTCGGACCCGGTACGACGGGATCGCTGGTCACCTGTGCCGGCAACGCCTACTTCACCCGTGACCCCGCCGGCCGCGGCGACCCTGCCACCGTCATGCGCTGGTCGCCCGCGGACCACATCCTCTCCGTCGCCTACGAGTCGAAGGCCACCGGGCACGCCTTCCTCTCACCACTCCGATGCGGCGGCACCCACCTCACGGTCACGGCGTACTCACAAGCGGGTGACGAGCAGGTCACGGCGAGCCTCGGCTGACCCCCGAGCCGGACCATCTCCTCGTAGGCTCGACGCATGCCTGCCGAGTTCACCGGATTCCCCAGCCAGGCCCTCGACTTCTACGACGACCTCGAGGTCGACAACACGCGGACGTTCTGGGAGAAGCACAAAGGCACCTACGAGTACTCGGTGAAGAGACCGATGGTCGCCCTGTGCGCGGCACTCGGGGAGGAGTTCGGCGAGGCGAAGGTGTTCCGCCCGTACCGGGACGTGCGCTTCGCGAAGGACAAGACGCCGTACAAGACCGCGCAGGGCGCCTTCGTCGAGGTCGGGCCCGCCACGGGTTGGTACGTCGAGATCTCGGCGCGGGGTGTGCGCACCGGCGCCGGCTTCTACGACGCCACCGGCGAGCGGATCGCGCGCATCCGAGCCGCGATCGACGACGACCGCCGGGGCAACGACCTGGCCGCGATGATCAAGAAGCTGGAGGCCACCGGCTGGGTGATCGGCGGTCACGTCCTCAAGACCGCCCCACGCGGCTACGACCTCAGCCACCCGCGGATCGACCTGCTCCGCCACAAGTCACTGACCATCGGCCACGACTACGGCTTCGAGCCGATCATCCACTCGCCCGAGCTGCTCGAGGCCGTGCGTGACGACTGGCGCACGTTGCGACCGTTCGTGGAATGGGTGACCGAGGCCGAGTAGGGGCGGCGGTTTCGCGACGGCGCTGGCGCGCCTCCTCGACCACCGGAGTCGGTCAGTGGGGCTGCCAGGCGTCCTGGTCCTCGGTGAGCCGGGCGACGGCGTTGGGCAGCTTGCCGGAGGCCAGGTCGGCGACGCTGACCTGCTCGAACACGTCACGCAGCGAGTGCCGGGCCGCGATCCAGACGCGTTGCAGCGAGTCGGCGCGCTCGTTGTAGGACACCGCCTCGGGGCGCAGCCCGTACACCGAGACCAGCGGCCCGTCGACGGCGCGGATCACGTCGGCGACCGACACGCTGTCGGCGTCCTTCGCGAGCCGCCAGCCGCCGGACTGGCCGCGCTGGGCGTGCACGATGCCCGCCTTGCGCAGGTCGGCCAGGATCGCTTGGAGGAAGTTGTGCGGGATGTCCTGCAGCTTGCCGAGCTCCTCGGCACTCACCGGACGTGCGGCGTCGCCGTCGGTGCGCGCGGCCATCTCGATCAGAGCGCGTAGCGCGTAGTCCGCCTTCGCTGAGACACGCATGGGCGCAGTCTCTCAGAGAGCGGCCGCGATCCACGCAATCGACGTGTCGTCGCTCACAGTCCGCCGGTAGAGCGGTTGCCTGCCGCCAGCGCCCGAGGCACAATCAAGTTACTGATGAGTAGCACTACTCAGGACAGGGGTCCCGCTCCCGGGATACCGGGCGCCGACGCGAACAGGTAGGGGCAAGACAGGGTCATGGGTCACTACAAGAGCAATCTCCGCGACATCGAGTTCAACCTCTTCGAGGTGCTCAACCAGGACGAGATCCTCGGCACCGGTCCCTTCGCCGAGGTCGACGGCGAGACCGCCCGCGAGGTCCTGGCCGAGGTCGACCGGATCGCGCGCGAGGACCTGGCCGCGTCGTTCGAGGAGGCCGACCGCAACCCGCCCGTCTTCGACCCCGAGACCCACACCGCCCCTCTGCCCGAGTCGTTCAAGAAGAGCTACCGCACCTGGATGGAGGCCGAGTTCTGGCGTCTGGCCACCCAGGGTGACCTCGGCGGTACGCCGGCCCCGTCGACCATGGAGTGGGCAGTCGGCGAGATGGTCCTGGGCGCCAACCCCGCGATCTGGATGTACGGCGCGGGCCCGATGTTCGCGGGCGTGCTCAACCGCAACGGCAACGAGCGCGACAAGAAGATCGCCCGCCACATCGTCGACAAGGGCTGGATCACCACGATGGTGCTCACCGAGCCCGACGCCGGCTCCGACGTCGGCGCCGGCCGCACCAAGGCCACCCGAAACGACGACGGCACCTGGAACATCGAGGGCGTCAAGCGCTTCATCACCTCCGGCGAGAGCGACCTGAGCGAGAACATCATCCACATGGTGCTGGCGCGGCCGCAGGGCGTCGAGGGTGCCGGCGGGCCGGGCACCAAGGGCCTGAGCCTCTTCATCGTGCCCAAGTACCACTTCGACGTTGACACCGGTGAGCTCACCGGCGAGCGCAACGGCGTGTACGTCACCGGGGTCGAGCACAAGATGGGCATCAAGGTGTCCAACACCTGCGAGCTCACCTTCGGCGACCCGGGTGTGGGCGGCGGCGAGCCGGCTCGCGGCTGGCTGCTCGGCGAGGTGCACAACGGCATCGCCCAGATGTTCCAGGTGATCGAGAACGCCCGGATGATGGTCGGCACCAAGGCCATCGCCACGCTCTCGACCGGCTACCTCAACGCGCTCGAGTACGCCAAGGAGCGGGTCCAGGGCGCCGACCTCACGCAGGCCGCGGACAAGACCGCGCCGCGGGTCACGATCACCCATCACCCCGACGTACGTCGGTCGCTGATGACGCAGAAGGCGTTCGCCGAGGCGATGCGGTCTCTGGTGCTGTACACCGCGTCGTGGCAGGACAAGGTCGCGATCGCCGAGCACAACGGCGAGAAGGACGAGCTGGCGATGGCGGTCAACGACCTGCTGCTGCCGATCGTGAAGGGCTACGGCTCCGAGCGCTCGTGGGTGCTGCTCGGCACCGAGTCGCTCCAGACCTTCGGCGGCTCGGGCTTCCTCCAGGACTACCCGATCGAGCAGTACGTCCGTGACGCGAAGATCGACACCCTCTACGAGGGCACGACCGCGATCCAGGGCCAGGACCTGTTCTTCCGCAAGATCGTCCGCGACCAGGGCAGCGCGCTCGGCCACCTCGCCAACGAGATCCAGACGTTCGTCCGGAGCGACGCCGGCAACGGCCGGCTCAAGGTCGAGCGTGCCCTGCTCGCGCAGGCCCTCGAGGACGCGCAGGCGATCGTCGGTCGCATGATCGAGGACCTGATGAGCGCCGACGCCTCGGCCGAGGGCGGCGACGTCCGCAACATCTACAAGGTCGGCCTCAACACCAGCCGGCTGCTGATGGTCCTCGGCGACGTGGTGTGCGCGTGGCTCCTGCTGCGCGGCGCCCAGGTGGCCCTCGACAAGCTGGCCGGCGAGGTCAGCGCCAAGGACAAGGCGTTCTACGAGGGCAAGGTCGCGGCCGCGCAGTTCTTCGCGCAGACGACGCTGCCCCGGCTGTCCGCCGAGCGGAGCATCGTCGAGCACACCGACCTCTCGCTGATGGATCTCGACGAGTCCGCCTTCTGAGCACCCGTTGTTCCTCGACTGGTCCAGACCAGCGGAACCTGTGTCAACCTGAAGGACGGTCGAACGACTCTCGGGCGTGACGAATTCCGTCCCGGAGGAGACGCTCTCGATGGGCGAGCGGCGTGCCAGCACGTGGAGCGAGGCGGCGAAGGGCCCGGCGCGCGCCGAGCTCGTCGACGTGCTGTTCCGCCGGCACTACGCCGCGCTCCTCCGTCTGGGCGTCGTCATGCTGGGCAGCCGCGAGGCTGCCGAGGACGCGGTGCAGGACGCCTTCGTCGCCCTGCACCGGAACCGTTCGACGCTGCGTGACCCCGAGGCCGCCGAGGCGTACCTCCGGTCGGCGGTGCTGAACCGGTGCCGGTCCTGGGTACGACGTCAGGTCACCCAACGCGCGACGCGTCCGCTTCTGCTCCTGCGCGAGCACGAGAAGAGCCCCGAGGAGACGACGGTGGTGCGCGACGAGGTGGGATCGATGGTGGCCGCGATGCGTGCCTTGCCCCGCCGCCAGCGCGAGGTGCTGGCCTGCCGTTACGTCCTCGGGCTCTCCGTCGCGGAGACTGCCCGGCTGCTCACGATCAGCGAGGGGTCGGTCAAGGCGCACACCCATCGCGGGTTGCAGTCGCTACAGCAGCGGATCGAGGTGACCCCATGAGCTCGACCGAGGAGCTGCTCGTGCGGGACATCGCGGCAGTCACAGGAGGTGTCGAGGTGACCGACTCGGAGTTGAGGCAAGCACGCGAGGTGCTGGACGAGCGGATCGAGGGACGGCGGCAACGTGACCGGCGTCGGATCTTCGCTGCGGTCGCTGCCGCAGCGGTGGTGATCCCGGTGGCCGGCTTCGTCGCCCTCCAGACCCTGAACGGCGACGACAAGTCGGCCCCACCGGTCAGGCCGGGTCCGACGAAGGCGGTCGACCCCTATGCCCAGTTCTTGGACGGAGCGGACCCCACTGCCGATCTCGTGAAGGGTGTCTGGCGGGTGGACAACGGGACGGTCCTCGTCCGCTTCTCGCCGCCGAACCGGGTGGCGATGGACAACAGGGGTCGACTGTTCGCCGATCCCGACATCTCGGGCACCTACCAGATCGAAGGTGACCTGATCACCGTGCAGGTCGAGGAGGGACCGGCGGACTGCCTCGGGCAGACGATGGCCATGCGCGCCTCGGTGACCAAGCGCGGTCTCATGCACGTCGTGCACACGCAGCCCGGGCAGGGGGACTGCGCCCCCGAGTTCCCGGAGGTCGCAGACGACCCGGGATCCTACGACGACGTCTCGTGGGGGCTCGAGCAGGTACTCCCGACGAGCAAGATCCTGAGCGGGCTCGCGGTCGCCGAGAAGGACTGGAAGAAGCTCTCCAGGCAGCAGCCCTTGGCCGGCGACTGGATGACCCAAGGTGGCGGCCAGATGCTCGAGCTGACCCGGAACGGTGACTACTCCGTCCTCGCCGGGACGGGTGAGGTCGTCGACCGCGGTCAGTGGTCGCGTCAGGGGAGCACACTCACCCTGACCAGCTCGGGTTCGTCACCGTCGTGCTCGGCCGGCGACCGGCTCGCTCTGGGCGGGCTGGAGTACGCGAACCTCGGGACACCCTTCGTGCGCGGCACGGTCGAGGAGAACGGCTGCGACGGCGCCTGGGCCGAGAAGACCTGGATCATGCTCCCGCAGTAGAGGACGTACGGTCGGCGTGTGCACGGGCACCCATCGGGGTACGGGGGGCTCGACGGAAGGAGCCCCCCATGGGAATCGGGATCTCGGTTCTGCTGCTCGTCGTCGGCCTGGTCCTGCTGACCGGTGCCGTCGACCTGCCGGCGAGCTGGACCGAGCACGTCGCCACGAACACGGTCGGCTGGATCTGCGTGATCGTCGCCGTGGTCGGCTTCCTGCTCGCACTGATGGCTGGACGCAACCGGGCGCCGCGATCGTGACTCACTAGCCTCCAGGGGTGTTCGACGCCCTGGTCGCCGGTCTGCTGACCGGCCTGTCGCTGATCGTGGCGATCGGGGCGCAGAACGCATTCGTGCTCCGGCAGGGTCTGCTCCGTCAGCACGTCGGGCCGGTGGTGGCGGTCTGCTCGGTCAGCGACCTGGTCCTGATCTTCGCCGGCGTGGCCGGGATCGGCGCGATCGTCGAGCACGCTCCGACCGCGCTGGACGTGGTGCGTTGGCTGGGCGTCGCGTTCCTGACGGCGTACGGCGTGCGCTCGCTGTGGCGCGCCCGGCGCGCCGAGTCGTTGCACGCCTCCACCCGGAGTGAGGCGAAGCTGCGCGGGGCGCTCGCTCAGTGCGTCGCCCTGACCTGGCTGAACCCGCACGTCTACCTCGACACCGTCCTGCTGCTCGGCTCGATCGCCGCGCATCACGGTCCGAGCGGCAAGTGGTGGTTCGCCGTCGGGGCCGGGCTCGGCAGCATTCTGTGGTTCACCGGCCTGGGGTACGGCGCGCGCCTGGCCGCTCCCCTGCTCTCGAGCGCGCGGGCCTGGCAGGTGCTCGACGTCCTGATCGGACTGACCATGCTGACGATCGCCTTACAGCTCGCCCGCGGCTGAGAGATCGGCGACACCGACTCGTACGCTCGGCGACGTGCCACGCCTGCAGTCGATCCACGTCGCGAAGGCCTCCCGCCTACCGATGAAGGCCGTCGAGGTGGCCGAGGTCGAGGCGGGCAAGGGCATCGTCGGCGACCGCTACCACGGCACGCGGCACCGGCACGTCACGATCCAGAGTGCCGAGGCCCTGGCAGCCGCGGCGGGGGCGTTCGGGGCCGAGATCTCGGCCGGGCTGACACGCCGCAACCTCACCGTCGACGCCGGGTCCGTGCCTCGCGAGCCCGGCGCGCGGATCACGATCGGTCCGGTGGTGCTCGAGGTCGTGCGCGTGGCAGCCCCGTGCAAGCTGCTGGACGACACCATCGGACGGGGCGCGCAGGAGGTGCTCCGTCGTCGTGCCGGATCGGTCTGTCGCGTCCTCGCCGGCGGGACCATCCACGTCGGCGACGAGGTGCGACTCTGACACCTGCCGGGGAGAGCGGATTTCTTTACCTCGTGGCGCCACCACCCATCGGGGTGAGCACCCGATACTGATGGTCATGCGTGAAGCCTTCGCGCACGATGCTGTGCTGGAGCTCACCGAGGGGGCGGACGAGCGGGCACCGGGCGGCGCCGTGACCATGGCGCTGTGTGGCGCGCTCGACCACGAGCCGCCGTGCCCGGTCGCGCCCCATCACACGTCGCTGTCCGGACGCGGTCTGAAGCGCCGGGTGCGGGTGCTGTTCGCCACCGACGACGAGCCCGTCATCCGCCGCACCATCCATGCCGCCCTGGGGACGGGCGAGTTCGTCGGGCCCGACGGCGTCGTCCACCGCTGGGTGCTCCGCTCCTCGAGGCCCGGCACCGTCAGCGAGGCCGAGCGTGCACACGCGGCCCGTCTGCTCGAGAGCTGACGACCTAGCCCGCCACCCGCCTGCCGCGACGCTGCTGGCGCCCGGCGTACGACGGCCGCGGCGAGCGACCGCGGTACGGCCGGCCACCCGGTCGACCCTGGGGGCGCCGCACGTCGTGGGTGCGCACCGGACCGGGGTGTCCCGCGTCGGCCAGCGCCTCGGCCGTCATCGGGCGGGGTGCCGTGCGGAGGTCGTGGTGCAGCACCTCGACACCGGCGTTCTGCTGGAGCCGGACCACCTGGGGTACACCGCGCGGCGTGGTGAGCGTGACGACGCACCCGTCGCGACCGGCGCGCGCCGTACGACCGCTGCGGTGGAGGTACGCCTTGGCGTCGCCGGCGGCGTCGAAGTGCACGACCAGGCCCACGTCGTCGACGTGGATGCCCCGTGCGGCGACGTCGGTGGCGACGACGACGTGCGCCTCGCCCGATGCGAACCGCGCCAGGTTCCGCTCGCGGACGCGCTGCGAGAGGCTGCCCTGCAGGTCGACTGCGGTGACGCCGGCGGTCGTGAGCGCCTCGGCCACGGAGGTGGCGCTCTCGCGCGTGCGGGTGAAGACGATCGTGCGGCCGTTGGCCTCGACCAGCCCGCGCAGCGCCTCGATCTTGTCGCGGAAGCCGGACACGGTCAGCGTGTGGTGGGTCATCGTGGTCACGGCGCCGGCGTTCGGGTCGAGCTCGTGCAGGCGCGGCTCGTTCAGGTGGGTCCGCACGAGCGCGTCGACGTCGCCGTCGAGCGTCGCGCTCAGCAGGAGGCGCTGGGAGCCGGCGGGCGTCAGACCGACCAGCTTGTCCACGGCCGGGAAGAAGCCGAGGTCGCACAGGTGGTCGGCCTCGTCGAGCACGGTGACCTCGACGTCGTCGAAGAAGACGTAGCCGTTCTCGAAGAGGTCCTCGAGCCGCCCGGGCGTCGCCACCACGAGGTCGGCGCGCTGGCGGAGCTGCCGGGTCTGCTTCTCGTACGGCGTGCCGCCGTACACGGTGGTCAGCTTGAGGCCGACGGCCGACGCCGTCGGGTGCAGGGCCCGGCTCACCTGCGTGGCGAGCTCACGGGTCGGCACGATCACCAGCGCGCGGGGGTGGCACGGCCGGGAACGCCGTCCAGCGAGGCGGGCGAGGATCGGGAGGCCGAAGGCCAGGGTCTTGCCCGAGCCGGTGCGCGCGCGGCCGAGCACGTCGTGGCCGGCCATCGCGTCGGGGACGACGGCCGCCTGGACCGGCGTCGGCTCGGTGATGCCCTGCTCGGCGAGGGCGGCGGTGAGCTCGCTGGGGAGCTCGGAGAACACGGACATGCGAAGGTTCCTCTGATCGGGCTGACGCCCGATTCCTGGCCTCCGCGGTCGGCGACCGCGCCATATCGGGCATGAAAGAAGCGACCCACCTGCTGTCGTCTGCTATCGACAGAGCGAGCCGCTGACAGCCGTCAGTCTACGGAGCCGAGGTGCCCACGGCCGAATCCGCGGCCGCGTGAGGTCGGACACCTCACCCGAACCACAGCGGACTCGTCGCCACCCGCTCCAGGTCGCGCACGTCGAGCGGCGGCGGTCCGGCCGAGTTCGAACCCTTCTCGTCGGCGGAGTTGTAGATCATCACCCACATCCGGAAGCCGTTGTCGCGCAGGACCGACGACCAGCGGTTGAGGCTCTGGTCGCCCATCGTCGAGTCGTGGACCGCCCACCCGCCGCGCACGCGCACGCAGGTCTGGGTGCCGAGCGAGCCCTTGACGTTCTGGTCGCACACTGCTCGGGCCCCGCCCCGGTACGGCCAGACAGCCACGGCGACGCGGTAGCCGTTCCACAGGAAGGTCGACTCGTAGCCGCCATTCTCGTGGACGCGCCCGGCGGGGACGTCGTGCTCGTCGGTGACGGCCCCCGGGACGATGCGGGAGAACGTCGCCCCGAAGTCGTGCCGATCGACCGTCACGCGGGGCTCACGAGAGGCGTCGGGCGTGGACAGGCTCGGCCCCGGATCGGTGACCTGCGGTGCGACTGCTCCGTCGGTCCGGGCCAGGGTCAGTGCGCTCACCACACAGGCGGCGGCGACACCGGCGACGGCGGACGACACGGTCACCACGCGGCGACGACGCCGCAGGTGGCCACCCCGGCGCACAGCGCGGTCGAGCAGCAGGTCGGGTGCCTCGGGCGCGAGGTCGTCCGTGGCCCGGTGGAGGACGTCGGTGAGGTCGGTCATCGGGACTCCTGGCTGAGCTGGAGATCGGGAAGGTGGTCGCCGAGAGTGGCGCGGACCTTGGCGAGCGCTCGCTTGGCGCGCGAGCGAACGGCGGTGGAGCTGAGTCCCAGCACGGTGGCGACGTCCTCGACCGACACGTCGTCGAGGTAGCGCAACACGAGGACCGCGCGGTCGAGCGGCTCCAGCTGCAGCAGGGCAGCACGGAGCACCATCCGCAGGTCGCTGTCGTCGTACGACGCAGGCGCCTCGGGCAGCGCGGCCATCGGCTCCTCGTGGTGCGTCCTTCGGCGCTGGTGGCTGATCCAGGTGCGGACCAGCGTCGTGTGGGCGTACGCCGCGGGGTTCTGCAGGCGTGGCCCCCAGTGCGCGAACACCTTGGCCAAGGTCTCCTGGGTCAGGTCCTCCGCGCGGTGCGCGTCGCCGCAGAGCAACCAGGCCGCCCGGTACAGCGGACGCATCCGGGCACCGGCGAACTCGGCGAACTCCTGCTCGCGGCTCATGCTCCTCCTCGGGATGTGCGTTCACTCCCTTCGACGCACGAGCCACGCGTTGTGTGGCACGGGGGTGTCGTCGGACGCCTCAGGCTCGGGCCACGGCCTGGTCCGAGACCCACATCCCGATCAGCCCGCGGAAGTGGGCCAGGAACTGCTCGTGCTCGTGCTCGGGGTACGTCGCCCGCACCGTCTCGACCAGCAGGCGGTCGAAGTCGGGTCCGCTCACCCACTCGGCGACCGCCTCGTCGAGGTGGCCGAGGTGCTCGGCGCACCACGCGTGGTAGCGCTCGGTCTCGAAGTGCTCGTCGGCGAGCGCGAGGTAGGCGTCGAGCTTCTCGTCGTACGTCCGGTCGGAGTCGGCGACCTCGAAGTACTTGGCCGTCTCCAGGTCGACGTTGGGGCGGCGGTCGGTGACCAGGCAGTAGGTCGACCACTTCACCAAGGCGCTGATCGCCCACGGGAAGTAGTAGTGGAGGCTGGTGACCGCGACGTCGGGACAGGCGTTCGCGTAGTCGATCGGGTACACCTCGTCACCGGCGACCAGCATCTCGGCGGAGTTGAACTCCCAGTGGAAGAACGCGTTGACGATGCGGCTGATGGCGACCGCCTGCTTGCCTGCCGACTCACTGAGGAAGCCGTGGCTGACGGCGTATCGCTGGTGCATCGGCTGCTCGGGCCGGAAGTCCATCACCATCGTCTCGGCACCGATCGAGAGCGCACGGGCGAAGTGGTCGTAGTCGACGGTGGCCTGGAGGTGCATGAGCATCTCGCCGGACTCGTCGTACGCCGTGTGCAGGTCGTGCTGGTCGTCGACCCGGCTCACCCCGCGCCACCCGCCGCCGTCGAAGGGCTTCATGTAGAGCGGGTAGCCGAGCTCCTGGGCGATCAGGTCGAGGTCGAAGGGCTTGTTGTACTTCGCGCTGGTGTAGGCCCAGCGGACGTTGTCGATCGGGTTCTTGTAGGGCACGAGGATCGTGTCCGGGACGTGCAGTCCGAGCCGGAGCATCGCGCAGTACGCCGAGTGCTTCTCCATGGCCTGGAAGGTGAACGGGCTGTTGAGCAGGTACGTGCCGTTGACGAGCGCGGCCTTCTTGAGCCACTCGCGGGGGTGGTAGTACCAGTG
>DASSTL010000050.1:0-14030 GCA_035707985.1 Nocardioides sp.
GATGATCGCCTCCTCGGCGCCGTGCAGGTGCTCGCCCAGCTCGGCGACGGCGGCGTCGACGTCGCCGGACTCGAGCAGGTCGAGGAGGTGGTGGTGGGAGCCCGCCTGGTCGCGGGCGTTGCGGCGTACCCGGTCGATCTGTGCGAGGGCCAGCCGCATCTCGGCGACGATCGACTCCGCCATCGCCACCAGCCGCGGCGACCCGGTGAGACCCACCAGGCTGAGGTGGATCGCGAGATGACGCTGGTTCAGCTCCTGGTACGACGCATCGCGGGCGACCGCCTGCTCGTAGTCCGTGAGCGCCCTGCGTACGGCGGCACGCGCCTCGTCGGTCGCGTGCGGCCAGTTGCGGACGCCCGCCGTCTCGAGCACGGCCCGCGCCGTCGAGACGTCGTGCACGGACTCCGGGTCGGGGCTGGAGACGCTCACGCCGCGGTTGGGCTCGCGGGTCGCGAGCCCCTCGGCGACCAGCAGTGCCAGCGCCTCGCGGACGGTCGGCCGCGAGACGCCCAGCGACTCGGCCAGCGCCACCTCACGCAACGGCGTACCCGACTCGATCTCGCCCTCGAACACGGCCCGGCGCAGCTCATCGGCGACCCGCTCGACCGTCGAGGAGTGCTCCAGGCTCAGCGAGCCGAACGGCGAGCCGCCTCCCGAGCGCGCTGCTGACGGGCGTTCGGTCGAGCGCTCGGCCGGGTGCATGCGAGTCATTGTCTGACATTCGGTCCGGCATTGGCTTGCCGGACGCCTCTCCGGACCGTATCCTCGAGGCTTGTCAGATTGTCTGACAATAATTCCACCACGACGCCCCGCCGGCCAAGCGGGGCGTCCTTCCTGTGAGAGGGGTACGCCGATGTCCGAGACGCCCGACGCGTCGCTGGTGTGGGGACGCCGCTACGTGATGGTCCGCCCGGACCACTTCCGCGTGGACTACGCGATCAACCCCTACATGGACCCGTCCGTCCAGCCCGACCGGCGCCGCGCGATGGCGCAGTGGGTCGACCTGGTGTCGACGATCGAGCGTCTGGGCGGGACCGTCGAGGTCGTGCCGCAGCGTGCCGACTCACCGGACATGGTCTACGCGATGAACCTCGGCCTCGGCGTGGTGCGCCCGGACGGCGCTCACGTCGTGATGTCGCACATGAGGTACGCCGAGCGCCGGCTGGAGGCGGGGTCGGCGCAGTCGTGGTTCGAGGGCAGCGGCCGCACCACGTCGTACGTCGGTCGCGACGGCGTCGGCGCGCACCTCGAGGCCGGTGACGTCTTCGCGTGGGGCGACGCCCTCGTCGCCGGCTACGGCCCGCGCACCGAGGAGCTCGCCCTCAAGCACCTGGCCACCGACCTCGGTGTGCGCGTGCGCGGCGTCCGCATCACGCACCCCGCGATGTACCACCTGGACCTCGCCTTCTGCCCGCTCGACGCCCGGCGCGCGATGGTGGCGCCCGGGGCCTTCGACCACGCCTCGGCGGAGGCGCTGCTCGCGCTCGTGCCCGAGCCGCTGGTGCTCACCGACGACGAGGCGCTGACCACGTTCTGCGCCAACTCGATCGTGATCGGCCGCAGCGTGGTGATGCCCGCCGGTGCTCCCGAGCGCGTGGTCGCGCAGCTGACCGACTGGGGCCTCGAGGTGGTCGAGGTGGACGTCAGCGAGTTCCACAAGGGCGGGGGCTCCGTTCGCTGCCTGACCAACCCGGTCGACGTCACCCTCGGCCGCGACCTGCCCACCGTGGTCGGTGGCCAGGTGGTGCTGCCCCCGGTGGCGTGATCCGGTGACGACCTCGGCCAACGGTTGGGGTACGGGGCCGGTGGGCCTCTAGGTTCGACGGCATGTTCTCCATCGGTGGCACGAGCTGGATGCTGCTCTTCGCCGCCGTTGCGGGCCTGCTCGCCGTGGTGGTCGGGCTCGCCGTCGGCCGGCGGATGGGTCCGGTCGCGGGCTTCGCGTGGTTCGGGTTGACGTGGAGCATCGCGGTGATCGGGGTCGTGACCCTGATCCCGGCCGAGAACGGCCTGGGCTACATCCCCGCCGACGAGCACGCCACCAGCTGCAGCTGGGACATCGGCGGCCCGTCGCCCGACGGCTTCTGGATCTTCGGCGGGGGGCAGCAGCTCCTCAACGCGGTGCTGTTCGTCCCGGCCGGGATCTTCCTCGTGCTCGCCCTGGCGCGGTGGCGGGCCGGCCGGGTGCTGGTCCCGCTCGGTCTGGCCGCGCTCGCGGCGTACTCCCTCGGCATCGAGGAGACGCAGCTCCACGTCGCCCGGATCGACCGCGCGTGCGACGTCACCGACATCATCGACAACGTGACCGGGGCGGTGGTCGGCGTGGCCATCGGACTCGCGCTGCTGCCCCTGGTCCGCCCCTGGCGGGGCCGGAGGCGTGCCTGAGCCGGCGCAGGTCCGGAGATAGGTTTGGCGCCATGACCTCACCGCAGCCGCGCGACTGCGTGTCCCACATCCCGGCGTACGTCGCGGGCAAGCCGCCGGCGCCGCGGCCGGGCCTGACGACGTACAAGCTGAGCAGCAACGAGAACCCCTATCCGCCGCTGCCAGGCGTGGTCGACGCGGCCGTCGCCGCCGCGGAGCAGATGAACCGCTACCCCGACATGGGCAACGTCGCACTCTACGAGGCGCTCGCCGACAAGCTCGACGTCCCCACCGACCACCTGGCGCTCGCCACCGGCAGCGTGGCTCTCATCTATCAACTGGTCCAGGCGTTCTGTGACCCCGGCGACGAGGTCGTCTACGCGTGGCGCAGCTTCGAGGCCTATCCGATCGCCGTGACCGCCGCCGGCGCGCGCGGTGTGCAGGTGCCGGTCACGGCCGACGGCCGGCACGACCTGGCGGCGATGGCTGCGGCCGTCACCGACCGCACCAAGATCGTCATCGTCTGCACGCCGAACAACCCCACCGGCACCGCTGTCAGCCAGACCGAGCTCGACACCTTCCTGGCCGCGATCCCGCCCCACGTGCTCGTGGTCGTCGACGAGGCGTACCTCGAGTTCGTGCGCATGGCTGACCCGGTGAATGGCGTCGCGACCGTGCGCGCGCACGACAACGTCGTCGCCACCCGTACCTTCTCCAAGGCCTACGGCCTGGCCGGCTTCCGGGTCGGGTACGCCGTCGCGCCGACCCCGATCGTCACGGCCCTGCGGGCCGTCAGCCTGCCGTTCGGCGTCTCCAGCGTCGCCCAGGCCGCGGCCATCGCGTCACTTCGCGCCGAGCCGGAGCTGCTCGAGCGCGTCGACGCCCTGGTGGCCGAGCGGGACCGCCTCGTGAAGGGGCTGGCCGACGTCGGTCTCGTCGTACCGGAGCCGCAGGGGAACTTCGTGTGGTTCGCCGCGGGCGACCGCACCGTGGATCTCGCGGCCGCCGCCGACGAGCTGGGCATCGTGATCCGACCCTTCGCCGGCGACGGCGCGAGGATCTCGGTCGGCGAGACCGAGGCCAACGACCGGGTCGTCGAGCTGGCGAGGACCTTCCCGTTCCACCAGTAGGAACTGCATAGGAAGCCCAACTGGTCTAGACCCGTGGCCGGGGCACTTGTCGCCCTCCTAGCGTGAGGTGGGACCGGACCCCCCTCACGGAAAGTCACTCACATGGCCACGTCCACCCTCGCGCGTCGCTCGGGCGCCGCGGTCACCGGCGCAGCGGTCGCTGCGGCGCTGACACTTCTCACGCCCGTCCCAGCGCATGCGCAGGTCGCGACGCAGTTCGCAGCCCAGGGCTCCGCGAGTGCCGACTACACGGGCGCCTCGCCCACCGGCACCTGCGACGTCACGGTCCCGGACGCCGACGAGGTGACGTCGGGGATCGCGACCTTCTCCCGCGGCACCAAGCACCGGTCGATGGACCTGGACGCGACGTTCGCGAGCAGTGACAACCCGGCGGACACCGTTCGGGTGCGCGCCCACTCCGGTGCGGACCTGACCATCAAGAAGAAGAACCGCGACCTCAAGGCGTTCGACCTCGCCGTCGGGGGCAGCGTCAAGATCACGCACTCCATGGCCAACTCGTCGTGCCAGGGCCAGGGCTTTGCCGGCGCGATCTTCCAGATCAAGTTCACCGAGCACCACAAGGGCCGTCTGTTCCTCACCCGCGACACCACCAAGCGTCACTCGATCTCGGAGTTCCTGCTCCTCAACGCAGACAACGGCAAGCTCGTGACGCTGGACCTCTTCTCCGGAGACCAGTCGCACGCGACGTTCCGCGCCAAGCTCAAGCCGGGCAAGTACATCGTGCAGTTCGCCGTGGCGGGCATCTCGACCGGCACGGAGGGGATCGTGCTGAAGTCCGGTGCACCCGTGTCGGCCAAGATCGCGCGCACGGTCCATCTCAGTGGTCTGTTCAAGCGAAGCTGACGAGAGGTTACGCCGAGATGCGAAGGAACGCGTGGCTGCGTCGTGCCGGCGCGGTCGTCACCAGTGCCGCCGTGGCCGCGACCCTCACCCTGCTGTCACCTGGTGCCGCGCAGGCCAGTGTGCACGCCTCGTTCGGGGCGCTCGCCAACGCCGATGCGGACTACTCGGGTCCGACCCTGGGGGGAGACTGCACCTTGGTGAGCCCCGTCGGGTCCAACACGGTGGTGTCGTCGGTGGCGAACTTCAAACGCGGCACCCGGACGCGATCGGCTGACCTGGACGCGACGTTCGCCAGCACCGACAATGCGGCCGACACCGTGCGGGTGCGCGCTCACGTCAAGAGCACCCTGACGGTCCGGAAGAGGCACCGCGACCTGAGGTCGTTCGACATGGCGACGGGAGGCTCGGTCACGATCAGCCACTCGATGGCGAACTCCACCTGCATCGGCTCCGGGATCGCCGTCGGCTCGGCGGAGATCCGGTTCTCGGAGCACCGGTCGGGGTGGCTCACGCTGACGCGTGACACCAAGAAGCCGCACTCGCTCGTCGAGTTCCTCCTGTTGAACCGCGACACCTCCGAGTCCGTCGCCGTGGACTTCCACGTCGGGTCGAAGTCGCACGCGACCGCCCGGGTCCGGCTGAAGCCCGGTCGGTACGTGCTGGAGGCGGGGATCGAGGGCTTCGAGGCCGGTGCTTCGATCTTCACCAAGTCGGCCCAGCCACGCTCGACCAAGGTCGCCAAAACGATCACCGTGCACGCGGAGTTCAAGCCGAAGAAGTGAGGTCGGGAGACGTGTAACCGACCGTTGAGGGAGGACACGCCGGGCCACGGTCCCGGCGTGTCGTCCACGAACGGTCGGTTACACAGCTACGTCGGTCATACGGCGGACGCGGCGACCGGCTCGGGCTGGTCGACGGCGACCTGGCGGTTCATCCCGCGGAAGCTCGGGATCAGGGCGGGCGCCATGGTGGTGACGAAGTACGCGATGCCGACCACGACCAGCGCGGGTGACAGGCCGATCCCGCTGACGAGCACGCCGCCGAGAATGCCGCCGAGCGGCATCAGCGACCAGCACATCGAGCTGGACAGCGAGGTCACCCGTCCGACCATGTCCCGCGGGATCCGCTCGAACTGCACCGCACCGAGCACCGGGTTGAGGAAGCCCGAGGAGACGCCGCCGACCAGGCACATCGCGATGATCACCCAGAGCGGGACGCCGATCGCGAACAGCACGAACCTCGGCAGTCCCGTGATCAGGAACGCCACGAGGTAGGTCTGGAAGCGCGGCAACCGGGTGCCGTACGCCGCCGCCACGACGGACCCGAGCATCGAGGCGCCACCCCACACCGAGAAGATCAGCCCGACCGCGCCCACACCGGCGCCGGAGTCGTGTGCCCAGACGGGCAGCAGCACGGCCGACCAGGCGAGGTCCAGCAGGTTGGTGACCGCGACCATCAGGCACAGGCTCATCAGCACGGCGTCGCTGCGCAGGAAGTTCCAGCCGGCCCGCAGCTCGGCGGCGTACGACGAGCGGGTCGCCGCCTCGTCCCCCACCGCCTCGTCCTGCGTGGGGGCGACCTCGCGCACCGGGTCGGTGAGGCTGCGCGTCGTGACGACCAGTACCAACGCGCACACGGCGAACGACACGGCATCGACGGCGACCGCGTTGGCCGCTCCGATCACCGCGACCAGGCCGCCGGCGATCGCGGCGCCGATCATGGTGGCGCCGCGCTCGATCGCTGAGGCGAGCCCGGTGGCCCGCTCGTAGGGCACGGCGGCCTTCTCGACCAGCGCCGGGATCAGAGCAGTCGTGGCGGCGTCGCCGGGTCCGCGGAGCGCGCCGGCGACGGCGACCAGACCGAGCAGCAGCGGGAACGTCAGGGTGCCGCTGTGGTGCAGCAGCGGGATCAGCCCGACCACGAAGAACGACAGGGTGTCGACGGTGATCGCCATCCGCCGTGGCCCGACCCGGTCGACGAGCGGGCCGCCGAAGGCCTTGAAGAACACCATGGGGGTGATCTCGGCGAACGCCACCAGGCCGGTCTGCGTCGCCGAGCCGGTCGTGGTGAGCACCAGCCACGGGATGGCGATCATCGACACCCGGGTGCCGAGCAGCGAGATGCACTCGGCGGTCAGCCACCCGTAGAGCGGCACGCGGCGGGCGGTGGGACGGGTCAGGATCGTGGTCATCGGTCGGTGCCCTCCAGGACGACGGTGCCGGGGCGCGGGAAGGCGTTGAGGTTGACGACGAAGTCGGCAGTGCCGGGCGTCTCGGCCTCGTCCGCCCGGAAGTCCTCGATCACGCGGATCAGCGCGGCCACGAGCTCCTCGGCCCGCTCGGGGGTCAGCCGCACGTGCCAGTCGCTGATCGTGCTGGCCTCGCGCCAGGGCTCGGGGAGGGAGCGCCGCTCGCCGGCGTACTGCATCAGCGTCTCGGTGTACATCAGCGCCACCGTGTGCAGGTAGGCCTCCGAGCTGTCGGCGTCCTCCTCGCTCGCGGCGTCGAGGTTGGCGTGGGTGCTCTCGTGGGCCGCGCGCCACCAGCGATCGCGGGCGTCGCCGCGTTCGCTGTCCTCCTCGATGAAGCCGTGCTCGGCCAGCTGGCGCAGGTGGTACGACGTGGCGCCGGTGTTGAGCTTGAGCTCCTGGGCGAGCTGGGTGGCGGTCGCCGGGCCTTCGATGCGGAGCCGGCCCAGGATCTTCAGCCGCGTGGGGTGGGACAGGGCGCGGAGGCCTGCGGCCGACGGGGTGACGCTCTTCTCGGGCATATCCGCAACATACCTTTGCAAAGAAAGTTTTGCAAACAGTCCTGTGGAATCTGTCGCGCGGAGCTGGGTACCGGGCGGACATGGCCTCCTTCGAGCGCGACACCGACTACGTCCCGGACCGCATCACGCGAGAGCCGGGCCGGTCCCAGGACCCCGTCGACCCGGACGTGGCGGTCCCGACGTGGCCGGCCGAGCCGGGGAAGTACCGCCTGGTCGCGGCCTGGGCCTGTCCCTGGGCGAACCGGTCGATCATCGTCCGGCAGCTGCTGGGGCTCGAGGACGTGATCTCGATGGGCGTGTGCGGGCCGGTCCACGACGAGCGCAGCTGGACCTTCACCCTCGACCCCGACGAGCGCGACCCGATGCTGGGGATCGAGCGGCTCCAGGAGGCCTACCTCGACCGGGATCCGGCGTACGACAAGGGCATCACGGTGCCGGCCATGGTCGACATCGAGAGCCGGCAGGTCGTGACCAACGACTTCCCGTGGATCACCCACGACCTCTTCTTCGAGTGGCGCGACCATCACCGGCCGGACGCTCCCGACCTGTGGCCCGACGGGCTGCGGGACGAGATGGACGCGGTGATGGAGAGGGTGTACGTCGACGTCAACAACGGGGTCTACCGCTGTGGTTTCGCCGACGACCAGGACTCCTACGACCAGGCGTTCAAGGAGCTGTTCGCCACCTTGGACTGGCTCGAGGAGCGGCTCACCGACCGTCGCTACCTGATGGGTCCGACCATCACCGAGGCGGACGTGCGGTTGTTCACCACGTTGGCGCGCTTCGACGCCGTCTACCACGGCCACTTCAAGTGCAACCGGAACAAGCTCAGTGAGATGCCGGCCCTCTGGGGCTACGCCCGCGACCTGTTCCAGACGCCGGGCTTCGGCGACAACATCGTCTTCGACCAGATCAAGCAGCACTACTACGTCGTGCACACGCGCCTGAACCCGTCCGGCATCGTGCCCGCCGGCCCGGACCTCGACGGCTGGCTCACCCCGCACGGGCGCGGACGGCTCTGAGGGCTGACACCGGGATCGCCCGACCACTAGAGTCACCCTGACTGCGCGTTCAGTCAGGGGGTGCGCAATGCGTCGTACGGCGAGAGTTCCGCGCGCGCGCTGGTCTGCGGCCCTGGTCCTGGTGCTGGGCCTCTTCCTGGCGGGCTGCTCGGACAACGACAGCTCGGGGTCGGCAGGCGCCGACACCTCCGGCTCCCCGAGCCCACCCGACGTCAGCGCGTCGGGCGTCGCCGACTCGCCCGACCCCCTCGACCTGTCGCTGCTGGTGTTCAACGTCGAGTACGGCGGCACCAAGCACACCGACGCGGTGATGGCCGACCTGGACGCCGACGTCGTCGGGGTGCTCGAGTCCTACAACCGGCTCCCGAAGATCGCGAAGGCGGCGGGCTACCCGTACTACGACCTCGGACTGCAGATCCTGTCGAAGTACCCGATCCTCGAGCCGTCCGACGCCCACGGCCTCTACGCCTACATCGAGGTGCGCCCCGGCGAGGTGGTCGCGATGGTCAACACGCACCTCGACTACGTGCACGACGGCCCCAACCGGCTCGACCGAGGAGTCCCGGTGAAAGACGTGCTGGCCGCCGAGCGGAGCGACCGGCTCTCTTCCATGCAGAAGCTGCTCCCGTCGGTGACGCGCCTGCTCGGCGGGGGCTGGCCGGTGTTCCTCACCGGAGACTTCAACGAGCCGTCACACCTGGACTGGACCGCGGCGACCGCCTCCCAGCACCGTGGGATCGGCCCGGTCGCATGGCCGGTCAGCAAGGCGATCCTGGCGACCGGCATGAAGGACTCGTTCCGGGTCGCGCACCCGGATCCGGTCAGCGTGCCGGGCAACACGTGGGGCCACGTCGCCGGGCGCAAGGACAGCACCCCGCGCCGCATCGACTACGCCTACGTCGGCGGGCCGGTCACCGTGCTGGACAGCCAGGTGGTCGGCGAGGAGGGCGGCCCCGGCGTCGACCTGGGCTACCCGAAGTGGACGTCGGACCACCGTGCCGTGCTGTCCCAGCTCACGGTGACCCCGGTGCCGATGCCGGTCACGCTGGCGCTGTCGAGCCGGATGCTCACCGTCGGCGACTCCGTGACGGCGACCTACCGGTTCCCCGACGGGACCGACGGCGGCACCGTGCAGGTCTCGGGGCCCGACACCGCGTCGTACGACGTGAAGGGTGAGTCCGGCACCGTCGAGATCGACACCACTGCGCTCGGCCCCGGCCAGTACCACCTCGACCTGATGTCCGCGGACGGCACGAAGGTGGCCGGCAACGGCTTCTACGTCCGACCGGCCGACGCGAAGGTCCGGCTCACGACCGATGCCGCGACGTACGCCGTGGGGAAGCCGATCACCGTGCGCTGGACCGACGGCCCGGCCAACCGGTGGGACTGGATCGGCTTCTACCGGGCGGACGCGTCGAACCCGAACAAGGACGACTACCTGATCTGGGGCTACACCGGTGGGCACGACGCGGGTGCGCTGCCACCCAGCACGCGTGGGCGCATGGTCTTCAGTGCCGAGGAGCATCAGGGCAAGCCGTGGCCGCTGCCGCCGGGACGTTACGTCGTCCACTACCTGCTGACCGACCAGTACACGAGCGCGGGTCACACCTCCTTCGTGGTCAGGTGACCGGCACGCGCGGCTAACGTCGCCGTCGTGACGGGACGTGTGCGGGTCGGGATCTCGGGGTGGCGCTACCCCGCGTGGCGCGGTGACTTCTACCCGAAGGGGCTGCCGCAGCGGCGCGAGCTCGAGTACGCCGGCGCCCACCTCACCTCGATCGAGATCAACGGCTCGTTCTACTCGCTCCAGCGAGCCACGTCGTACGCCGCGTGGCGGACCGACGTGCCCGACGACTTCGTGTTCGCGGTGAAGGGGCCGCGCTACGTCAGCCACCTCAAGCGGCTGAAGGACGTCGAGGTCCCGCTCGCCAACTTCTTCGCCTCCGGGGTGCTGGCCCTCGGGCCGAAGCTCGGGCCGGTCCTGTGGCAGCTGCCGGAGAACTTCCGCTTCGACGCCGACGTGCTCGACGTGTTCCTGTCCGGGCTTCCGCGCACGACCGTCGCGGCGGCCGAGCTGGCGACGCGGCACGACGACAAGGTGCCCGAGGACCGGGCGCTCATCACGGCCGAGGACGACCGTCCGATCCACTACGCCCTCGAGTTCCGCAGCCCGACCTTCGCCGTACCGGAGGCGACACAGGTGCTGCGGCGCCACCAGGTGGCGACGGTCTTGGCGGACACGGCCGGCCGCTGGCCGAAGGTCGACGAGGACACCGGGCCGATCCGCTACGTGCGGCTGCACGGCGACCGCGAGCTCTACGCCAGCGGCTACACCGACCGCTCGCTCGACGAGTGGGCCGGCCGCTGCCGCGCGTGGGCGTCCGCGGGCCGGGACGTCTACGTCTACTTCGACAACGACATGAAGGGCTACGCCCCCCACGACGCGATGCAGCTCATCGCACGCCTGGGCTGAGCTCGCCCCGCGGCTGGCGGAGGGCGCCTGGCGAATTCCCCGCCTGAGCGGGGAACTCGCCACTTAGTGGAGGAAATTGAGGCCACTAAGTGTCGAAGTCCCCGCTCGAGCGGGGAATTCGCCGAGCGCCGACACCACCCGCCGGGTCCTAGGGTGGCGGCGTGGCCAAGGATCCTGCAGTCCAGCTCGCACCCGGGGTGTGGCGCATCCCGCTGATCCGCGACTTCGTCAACGGCTTCATGCTCCGCGACGACGACGGTCAGGTGACGTTGATCGACATGGGCATCGCCTCGTCGGGCAAGAAGGTGATGGCGGCGCTCGCGTCGATCGGGTCGGGCCCGTCGGACGTGACGCGGTTGATGCTCACCCATGCCCACGCCGACCACGCGGGCGGCGCGGCGTACGTCGCGAAGGAGACCGGCCGCGAGTTCGGGCTGCACGCCGAAGACGCCGAGTTCGCGCGGGAGGGGAAGAACCCGCCACGCGATCCTCGCTTCCGGGTCGGCCGGCTGATGTCGCGCACCGACAAGGGGTTCGAGCCCGTTCCCGTCGGCGAGACCTTCAGCGACGGACAGGTCATCCCGTTCGCGGGCGGCATCGAGGTCATCCACACACCCGGCCACTCGCCCGGTCACGCGGCGTACCTCCACCGCGACTCCGGCGTGCTGATCACCGGCGACTCGATCTTCAACGTGCTCGGGCTGCGGTGGTCGATCAAGTCGTTCTGCACCGACTTCCGGATGTCCCAGGAGACCGCGGTCCGGCTCGCCGAGCTGGACTACTCGACGGCCGCCTTCACCCACGGCGCCCAACTGAGCGACAACCCACGCGAGCACATCCGGCACTTCCTGTCCGAGAAGGGATTCCTCTGACGCGACCGGGGCGGAGGTGACAGACTCCACCCGTTTCCGACCGACTCGGTCCGCGGTCCTCAAGTTGCTGCCTGATTACCCGACGCCCGACCCCGCCCGGTAACTTAGGAGCCACCATTGTGGTCCCAGTCACACCGGCCACGCGGCGCACCATCCCCGCGTCGTGAGCCGTCCCGACAGCAGGCAGGCGGTGACCCCGCGAGCCTGGAACCGTAAGGAGCGCCCGTGACCCAGCCTGGATTCGGCCCCGACCTCGTGGAGGTCTTCGGACCCGCGCAGGCCGACGGCGGCCCCGAGCTCGTACAGCTGCTCACTCCCGAGGGTGAGCGCGTCGACCACCCCGACTTCTCCTTCGGCGACGGTCTGTCCGACGCCGAGCTGGCCGAGATGGTCCGCGGCTTCTTCCGCGACATGGTCCTGACCCGGCGCATCGACGTCGAGGCCACGGCGCTCCAGCGCCACGGCGAGCTCGGCATCTGGGCGCAGCTGCTCGGCCAGGAGGCCGCGCAGGTCGGCGCCGGTCGCGCGCTCAAGCCGCAGGACTACGTCTTCCCGACCTACCGCGAGCACGGCGTCGCCTGGTGCAAGGGCGTCGACCCGCTGAAGCTGCTCGGCCTCTTCCGCGGCGTCGACCAGGGCGGGTGGGACCCGCGCGAGAACAACTTCGGTCTCTACACGATCGTGATCGGCGCCCAGACCCTCCACGCCACGGGCTACGCGATGGGGATGCAGCGCGACGGCGTCGTCGGCACCGGCGACCCCGAGCGCGACGCGGCCGTGATCGCCCACTTCGGCGACGGCGCGTCGTCGCAGGGCGACGTGAACGAGTCGTTCATCTTCGCCGCGAGCTACAACGCCCCGGTCGTGTTCTTCTGCCAGAACAACCAGTGGGCGATCTCCGAGCCGATCGAGCGCCAGTCGCGCATCCCGCTCTACCAGCGGGCACTCGGCTTCGGCTTCCCCGGCATCCGCGTCGACGGCAACGACGTGCTCGCGACGTACGCCGTCACCAAGGCCGCGCTCCAGCGCGCCCGCGAGGGGCAGGGTCCGACCTTCGTCGAGGCCTACACCTACCGGATGGGTGCGCACACCACGACCGACGACCCGACCCGCTACCGGCTCTCCGACGACGTCGAGCGCTGGAAGCTGAAGGACCCGATCGCCCGCGTCGAGGCCTACCTGAAGCGCAACGCGATGGCCGACCAGGAGTTCTTCGACGCGGTGCAGAACGAGGCCGACGACCTGGGCCACCGGCTGCGTGAGGGCTGCAAGGCGATGCCCGATCCTCAGCCGCTGAGCATGTTCGACCATGTGTACGCCGAGGAGACCGACGAGCTCCGCGCCGAGCGCGAGTCGTTCGCGGCGTACCTCGAGAGCTTCGAGGGGGCCCGCTGATGGCGACGACGACACCGGGGACGACGCAGAAGGTGACCCTGGCCAAGGCCCTCAACATGGGCCTGCGGCGGGCGATGGAGGACGACCCCAAGGTCCTGCTGATGGGCGAGGACGTCGGCAAGCTCGGCGGCGTCTTCCGGATCACCGACGGCCTGCAGAAGGACTTCGGCGAGGACCGCGTGATCGACAGCCCGCTGGCGGAGTCCGGCATCGTCGGTACGGCGGTCGGCATGGCGCTGCGCGGCTACAAGCCGGTCGTCGAGATCCAGTTCGACGGGTTCGTCTACCCGGCGTACGACCAGATCGTCTGCCAGGTCGCGAAGATGTGCTACCGCTCGCAGGGCAAGACCCCGCTGCCGATGGTGATCCGCATCCCGTTCGGAGGCGGCATCGGCGCGGTCGAGCACCACAGCGAGTCGCCGGAGGCGCAGTTCGCGCACACACCGGGCCTCAAGGTGGTCGCGTGCTCCAACCCGGTCGACGGCTACTGGATGATCCAGCAGGCGATCGCCCACCCCGACCCGGTGATCTTCCTGGAGCCCAAGCGCCAGTACCACGCGGAGAAGGCCGACCTCGACGAGACCGCGACGCCCGACCCGCTGTTCAGCTCGCGCGTGGTCAAGCAGGGCACCGACGTCACCGTCCTCGCCTACGGCCCGACCGTGAAGACCGCGCTCAAGGCGGCCGAGGCCGCCGCGAACGAGGGTCGCTCGCTCGAGGTCATCGACCTGCGCACGCTGTCGCCGCTCGACATGACGCCGGTCTACGACTCGGTACGCCGGACGGGCCGCGCCGTGGTCACCCACGAGGCCCACGTCAACCTGGGCATGGGTGCCGAGGTGGCCGCCCGGATCACCGAGCAGTGCTTCTACTCCCTCGAGGCGCCGGTGCTCCGCGTCGGCGGCTTCGACACGCCGTACCCGCCGTCGCGGATCGAGGAGGACTACCTGCCCGACCTCGACCGGGTGCTCGACGCGGTCGACCGCACGCTCGACTTCTGAGAGGGAAGCCGCATGGCCGAGTTCAAGCTGCCCGACGTGGGTGAGGGCCTCACCGAGGCCGAGATCGTGACCTGGAAGGTCAAGGAGGGCGACACCGTCGCCATCAACCAGATCCTGGTCGAGATCGAGACCGCGAAGTC
>DASSTL010000051.1:0-21290 GCA_035707985.1 Nocardioides sp.
GTCGAGGTGCACCTCCAGCTCGAGACCCGCGGCGAGAAGCACGCCGAGGCGCTGGTCGCCAAGCTGCGGGACGCGGGCTACTACGTCGCCGCCGAGTAGCGCCGAGCTGAGTAGCGCCGAGCGGGGTCGTCAGCCGGTGAACGGCACCGCGCTGATGATCGCGATCTTCGCCGTGCGCCCGTTCGGCTGCTCGAAGTCGACCGTCTCGCCGGCCTTGTGGCCGAGCAGCGCGGCGCCGAGCGGCGACTCGGGGGAGTAGACCTCGATGTCGGTGTGGTCCTCGGCGATCTCGCGGGCGCCGAGCAGGAACGACTCCTCCTCGTCGTCACCGTCGTAGCGGTAGGTGACCACCTTGCCGGCAGACACGGTCTGGTCGTCGGCGGCGGGCTCGGTCGTGGCGCCGCTCAGCATCTCCTCGAGCTGCCGGATGCGGGCCTCGTTGGTGCCCTGCTCGTCCTTGGCGGCGTGGTAGCCGCCGTTCTCCTTCAGGTCACCCTCGTCGCGTGCGGAGCTGATCCGCTCGACGATCTCGGCGCGCAACGGACCGCGCCGCTCCTCGAGCTCGGCGTGCAGCCGGTCGAAGGTCTGCTGGGTCAGCCAGATCATGCGGAACTCCTCGAGAGACGCGTGGATACGCGTGTGTCGTGTCGGTGTGGGTGCGCCACCGGTCGGGGACTACGTCGTGCTGGTTGCGTCGTCGTTGTGGCGCGGCCAGAAGCCGTGAGTCTACCAAGACAGGGCGGTCAAACCCACAAACGTGCAGTTCAGAAGGGGTTTCAGCGCGGTCTGTTCTGCCCGTCGGCGATGCACCCCGGTACGTCGACCGCGGAGGCCCTGCGCTCGGTCCGCACCCGCACCTCGTTCATGCCGTCCGTCGGCCGGAAGTGGAGCTCGCCCACGATCGAGTGGTCGCCGGCGAGCGCCTCGACCGTGCAGCTCGCGCCGGAGGTCCCCGACGACAGCCGGACGTCGACCCGCACGGTGACCGCATGGTCGTCCACGACGTCGAAGCCGTTCAGCTCGGACTCCACCTTCGGGTTCGACTCCACGAGCGCCGCCCAGGCCAGCCAGGCCAGCGCGACGACCGCCACGACGACGACCGCCGCGATCGTCACCGGGCGCCGCCACGGCGGCGGCGCGGCGTACCGGTCGCTCAGGGCCTGCTCCACGGCGTCGATGCTCCCATCTACCCTGAACGGCATGTCTCAGGACCCTGCCGAGCGTCCCGGCGCCGGGCTCCGGCTGATGCACGTGCACGCCCACCCCGACGACGAGTCGAGCAAGGGCGCGGCCTCCACCGCGAAGTACGTCGCCGAGGGCGTCGACGTCCATGTGGTCACCTGCACCGGCGGTGAGCGCGGCTCGATCCTCAACCCGAAGATGGACCGCCCCGACATCGCGGCCAACATCACCGAGGTGCGTCGCCAGGAGATGGAGCGCGCCCGCGACATCCTCGGCGTCCGGCAGGACTGGCTCGGCTTCGTCGACTCCGGCTGGCCCGAGGGCGACCCGCCGCCACCCCTTCCCGAGGGGTGCTTCGCCTTGGTCCCGCTGGAGGAGGCGACCGAGCGGCTGGTGCGGCTGATGCGCGATTTCAAGCCCCACGTGGTCACGACGTACGACGAGAACGGCGGCTACCCCCACCCCGACCACATCAAGTGCCACGAGGTCAGCGTCGCGGCGTTCGAGGCCGCCGGAGACCCCGACCGGTTCCCCGACGCCGGCGAGCCGTGGCAGCCGTTGAAGCTCTACTACCACCACGGCTGGAGCTACGCGCGGCTGAAGGCCATCCACGACGTGATGCTCGAGCACGGCATGGAGTCGCCGTACGACGAGCGCCTGGCCAACTGGGACCGCGACGAGGCCTGGGAGAAGCGGGTCACCACCCACGTCGAGTGCGCCGACTACTTCGGCGTGCGTGACCAGGCGCTGCTCGCGCACGCGACGCAGATCGACCCCGACGGCCCGTGGTTCCACGTGCCGCGCGACCTCCAGGCACAGGCGTGGCCGACCGAGGACTTCGAGCTGGTGGTGAGCCACGTCGAGACGTCGATCCCCGAGGACGACCTCTTCGCGGGGATCCGCGAGCGCTGACCGCGCCTCCACCTGAGACACTGGACCCATGACCGGCTTCGTCGTGCTCGCCGCCGCCTCCGACCCGAGGCCCGACGACAACAACGTCGTCGCCGGGTGGGTCGGCGCCGCGGTCCTGGTCGCCCTGGTCATCGCCGTGGTCCTCATCCTGCGCAGCTTCACCAAGCAGCTGAAGAAGGTCGACGCAGCCCGTGACGCCGGGGTCTACGGCGACGAGCCGATCGACTCCGACCAGTCCCAGGAGTCCGGCGCGCCCCCCACCCAGCAACGCTGACCCGACGTCGACCCGACGCTGACTCGGCGCGGGTTCAGACGCGGGTTCAGACGCGGCGTACCACCCGCACCAGGCAGTCCCACGCCGTCAGGTGGGCGGCCCGGTCGTGCACGTGCTCGGGCCCGCCGACCTCCCGGGCGACGCGGCCGGCCCGCTGCACCTCGAAGGTCTCGCCGCCGAGGTCCTCCAGCACGTCCTCGGCCGTCATCAGCACGGCCGCGTCGGTGGGGCCGCCGGTGCCTTCGGTGAGGTTGGTCGTGTCGTGGGCGACCAGGAGGAAGGTGCCGCCGACCTTCAGCGAGGCGTACCCACGCCGTACCGCCTCGCGACGATCGGCGGCCTCGAGCTGGAGGTAGGCGAGCAGGCACACGTCGTACGCCGCCTCGTCCGGCCGGAGCTGCCAGCGGGTCGCGTCGGCGCAGACCCAGTCGATGTCGAGCCCCTCGCCGATCACCTTCCCCTTGTCCAGACCGGCCTGGGCGAAGTCGACGGCCGTCACCTGCCAGCCCCGGCGGGCGAGCCAGATCGCGTTGCGTCCCTCACCGGCTGCCAGGTCGAGGGCGCGGCCGGGAGGCAGGTCGGCCAGCTCGGCCTCGACGAACTGGTTCGGACCGGCCGACCACACGAGCGCGCTCGCGCGGTACCGCTCGTTCCACTCCTCGGCGTCCATGTCGCAGACGGTAGCGGCGCGCCCTGCACGGAGGGGACCGGCCTGGGCGGGGGCAGCGTAGCCGCGCTCAGACCATCGCGAATGCCATCATCGCCATGGCGGAGGCCATCACGGCCTCGCACGACGCCGACAGCCGCGGACGTACGCCGGTCGCGCGGCGAGCCAGACGCACGGCCAGGGCCGCCACCAGCAGCATGCCCAGGGCCACGGCCAGTGCGGCCGGGCCCGCGAGCAGCATCTCGGCGTGCGCATCGGTCGACGCCGTCGCAGACATCCCCGGCATGCCCGGCATGGCGTGCATGCCGTGCATGGCGTGGTCGCCGCCGGAGGAGGTGGCGGCGTTCGCGGCCCCGGCCGGGACCAGCATCGCGACCATCGCCACGGCCATGAACCCGGCCCGGCCGTAGTGCCGGACGCCCACCCGGCTCGACCCCCGGACGACGCACCAGACGGCCATCGCCGCGAAGACCCCGCACCCGAGCCAGGCCCACCCCGACGACGGCACCCACCGCAGCGCCAGGAGCATGGCCACACCCATCACGCCGTGCCACGCCTCGACGTCCCGCGGGACCCGATCACCGGTCGCGCCGCCGGGTCGGCGTACCACGGCGTACCCGCACCAGACGACGACGGCCGCGAGCGCGACGGTCAACGTCACCGAGACGGGTGCCGGCAGCATGCGCCACAAGATCCGGGTCCTTCCGGGCCGCGTCAACGGCAACCTCAGCGATTGCTTGTCCCCGTGTCGCCGTCGGCCCGGGTGCGCCCTAGTCTCCGAGGGATGTACGACGTCGCGCTCACGGTGGCCGCGTGTGTGCGGGCCGGCACGCGCGTGGACGTGGCCTGGCTGGTGGCGCGCGAGGGGCCTCCGCCGGACCCGTCGGAGGCGCTGGCGCTGACCCCGGGCGGCGGCCGCAGCGGGCACGTCTGGGGTGGCGCCGCCGACGACCAGGTCGCCGAGCGGGTGACCACGATCGGCCGCGGCCGGCTCGTGCCGGTGGAGGTCACGGAGTACGACGCGGCGCTGGCGGGTCAGACCGCGACCGGCACCGGGGAGGTCCTCGTCCTGCCGGCGGACGCGCTTCCCGTCGACCTGTGGGACCGACTGGTCGACCGGGAGCCCGTGTGCCTGGTCGTCGAGCTGGACGCGGACCGGGCGGTCGTCGCGACCCGGGTGGTGACGGCGGACGCGATCGAGGCCGAGAGCGCCGAGGTCGTCGCCGCCTGGTCGTCACGGCGGAGCACGGTCGAGGTCTCCGACGGGCGCGTGGTCACGGTGCTGCGGCCGGTGCCGACGCTGGTCGCCGCCGGGCCCGGGCCGGTCGGCGACGCGGTGGCCGCGATCGGCGAGGTCCTCGGCTGGCGGGTTCACCGGGCCGTCGAGCCCGGCTCCGCCGTCCCGCTGATCTCCGGGCTCACCGTGCTGGACTCCCTGGTCGTGACCGGGCACGACGACGAGGCCGCCGGACGGATCCTGGAGGCGGCGCTGTCCAGCAGGGTCGGGTACATCGGCGTGGTCGCGCCGCGTGCCCGTCAGGAGGCCCGGCTGACCTGGCTCACCGACCGCAACATCTCCGGCCTGGAGCGCATCCACGGACCGGCGGGGCTCGACATCGGCGCGCGCACGCCCGGCGAGGTGGCGGCCGCGGTCGTCGCCGAGGCGATCGCCGTACACCACGGCGCTCAAGGGAATCCTTAAGCATCCGTCGTACCCGGCCGGATGGCGACCTACAGTGGAAGCACGGCAGGTCCGCAAGCGTGAGGAGTGCGCCATGAACGACGCGTCGCAGGACGGCGTCCGGGTGCTGCGCGCGCTGTGGTCGGCCGACGAGCGTGACCGGTCCGAGGTCGACGAGGAGTACGGCCCGGTCAAGCCGTGCCGCAACATGAAGGACGTGACCTTCGACGGGTTCGGGGAGCCGGGCACCGACCTCGAGGACGCCTGGCGCCAGCGGCTGGCCCGCGAGGGCAAGCTCGGCTCCGGCAGCCTGGCCGACCTGGTCAACGGCCCGCGCGACGAGTGAGCCGGGCCGCCCGATGACGCAGCCCGACTCGGTGCCGGCCCTGACCGACGCCCTGCGCGACGTCGGGTACCTCGCCGACCGCGGGCTCGCGACCACGGTGCACGTCGCCCTGTCCCTGGACCGCCCGGTGCTGCTCGAGGGCGAGGTCGGCGTCGGCAAGACCGAGATCGCCAAGGCCTTGTCGCAGGTGCTCGGCCGCCGGCTGATCCGGCTCCAGTGCTACGAGGGCATCGACACCCACCAGGCGCTCTACGAGTGGGACTACGCGCGCCAGATGCTCGCGATCCGGGCTCTGTCCGAGCACCAGCTGGCCGACGACGGGTCCGTCGACGCGCTGTTCGGGCCGGCGTTCCTCCAGGAGCGGCCGCTGCTGGACGCCGTACGGACCGGGGCCGGTGCGGTGCTGCTGGTCGACGAGGTGGACCGGGCCGACGACGAGTTCGAGGCGTTCCTGCTGGAGCTGCTGTCGGACTTCCAGATCACGATCCCCGAGGTCGGCACCATCGTCGCCGAGGAGCCTCCGCTGGTCGTCCTCACCAGCAACCGCACGCGCGAGCTGCACGACGCCCTCAAGCGGCGCTGCCTGTACCACTGGGTCGGGTTCCCCTCGGCCGAGCGGGAGCTCGAGATCGTGCAGGTGCGGGCGCCCGGCGTGGCTCGCAGCCTGGCCGAGGCAGCGGTGGCGGCGGTGCACCGCTTGCGGGAGATGGACCTGGCCAAGCCGCCCGGAGTCGCCGAGACGATCGACTGGGTGCAGACCCTCGAGGTCGTCGGCGCGGAGACCCTCGACGCGGAGATCGCGGCCGACACCCTCGGGGCCGTGGTCAAGGACCGCGACGACCTCGAGCAGGTGCGCGACGACCTCGGCTGGGTCACCTCCGGTGCCTGACCCCGCCGAGTCGGCGCACATGTACGTCGCAATCACGCCGAGTCGGCGCAAAGAGACACCGAAATGACGCCGAGTCGTCATGTGCCGACTCGGCGACCTGACTTCACACCGACCCTGGTCGGCTTCGCCGACGCGCTCCGGAAGGCCGGCCTGAGCATCGGCTCGGGAGACGTGGTGACCTACTGCGGAGCCGCGGCGGCGGTCGACGTCACCGACCTGGTCGACCTGTACTGGGCCGGTCGCTGCACGCTGGTGACGCGCCGTGAGCAGATCCCGACGTACCACCGCACCTACCTGTCGTACTTCCTGGGTGAGCCCGACGAGTCTCCCGGTGCCTCGGCGTTCTCCGTGGCGATGCGGGCGGAGGCGGCGGCGACGTTGCAGGTGCCCGAGACCGAGCTGGCCGGCGATCGGCAGGAGGAGCAGGCGGCGGAGCTCGGGTACGCCGCCTCGCGCGCGCTGACGGTCAAGACCAAGAGCTTCGCGGCGTGCACGCCCGAGGAGCTGGCCGCCCTCCGAGGCATCCTGCGCACCATGCAGCTGGCGCCCCCGCGCCGTCGTACCCGGCGCACCACGCCGAGCCGGCACGGCCGCCGCCTGGACCTGCGGCGCACCGTGCGCGAGTCGATGCGGCTGCACGGCGAGCCCGGGTCGCTCCATCGCCGGCGTCGTCGCCTGCGCGAGCGCCCGCTCGTCCTCCTGCTCGACGTGTCGGGGTCGATGGCCGACTACTCGCGCAACCTCGTGCAGTTCGCGCACACGTCCAGTCGCGCCTCGAGCCGCACCGAGGTGTTCTGCTTCGGCACGCGCCTGACCCGGATCACCCGGGAGCTCGAGCACCGGCGGCCGGACCAGGCGCTCGACCGGGCGGCCGCCGCCGTCGCCGACTGGGAGGGCGGGACGCGCATCGGGCTGTGCCTCGACGAGTTCGTACGCCGGTGGGCCCGGAGGGGACTCGCCCGCGGCGCGATCGTCGTGATCTGCTCCGACGGTCTCGACCGCGGCGACCCCGAGCAGCTCGAGTCCGCGATGCAGCGGCTCCAGCGGCTGTCCCACCGGATCCTGTGGCTCAACCCGCACATGGGCGAGCGGGCGGACTTCACCCCCGACACCCTGGGCATGATGGTCGCCGAACCGTACGTGGACCGGGTGCTCTCGGGGCACGACCTGGCGAGTCTCGCCGAGTTCGCCGAGGTGTTGGCCAGGCTGCGATAGATCTGGGAGGAGGAGGTCGTCGTGCAGTGGAGCGTGTCGGCGCAGGCCGCCGGTGACCGCGAGCTGACCCGCGAGGAGATCGTGGAGCTCGCCGACGCGGTCGCCCCTGCCTCGGGTGTCGCCTCGGGCATCGGCCAGACGGCGTACGGCGCGCAGCTCCTGGTCGAGGCACCCACGCGCGAGGAGGCGGTCGAGAAGGGCTCGGCTCTCTTCCGTGCGGCCGCGGCGCGCGCAGGGCTGCCGCCGTGGCCGATCACGGCCGTGTCCGCGATGAACGAGGACGAGGACGACGAGGTCGACCTCCCATGATCCGGCTCGGCTCGCTCGCGGGCTACCCGTTCGAGGGGCCGCGGGTCCTGGCCGGGTGGACGGTCCCTTCGGTGCCTGCCGTCTACGTCGTGATGTACCGACCCGACGAACACGCCGAGTCCTACGCGGTGATCTACGTCGGCCACACCGAGGACCTGTCCACCGAGAAGCTGCCTTTCCGCCACCCGCGCTCGTCGTGCTGGGTGAAGCGGGCGGGGTCCAAGTGGAAGCTCCACGTGGCGTGGTTCGAGGTGCCGGGTGGGCAGGCCGGGCATCGCCGGCAGATCGCCGAGGAGCTGTGTGCTGTCTACCGCCCCGGCTGCAACGAGCAGCAGTTCGACCGCACCTGGAAGGACGAGTGGATCGGCGGGTACTCCGCCCCCACCACCGGCCCCCTCACCACCGACCGCCAGCCGCCCGAGTGAGGACGTTCCGAGCCGGCGGAGCCGGCGCGGAGCGTGCGAGGGAGCGCCGCCGCGAACGTGCTCGCAAGGCGGCCTGACATCTGCCGACCCTCAGCCGGTGGGGACCCGGTCGTCCTCGGGGTGGTAGCCGACGCCTTCGCCGAGCCGGGAACGCCGGGTGCCCGAGGCCGGGCGGGCGGGAGGCCGGACAGCCGGCGACGGCTCCAGCGGGGTGACCGACGCGACGATCTGCTCGGCCATCCCGTAGAGCAGCGGCAGCGCGCCGGCCACGACGCCACCGGTCCGGTTGACGTGCCGGACGTCCTGCATGATCGGCTCGGCGTTGGCGCAGATCCGCTGGACGATCTCGGCGCACTCCTCGAGGTTGGCTGCGATCCGGGTGAGCTGGGTGCCGACGAGGTAGAGGTAGATCGCGAGCCCCGCGATCAGCAGCACGATGTCGACGACCGACAGCACGATCAGCGTGTTCACATCCGCACCTTTCCGAGGACCCGGCCGAGGAACAGGTGATGCTGGAGGCCTTCGGCCAGTACGGCGTCCACCCCACCGGCGGTCACCCCGATCAGCGTGGCGTCGCCGGTGTTCTTCTCGGCCGCCTTCAGCGTCTCCTTGACGGCGGCGACGCGTCGGTCGATGGTCCGCACCTCCATCACCAGGATCGTGAGCAGCGCGGCGACGGCGAGGACGACGACGAAGCCACCGATCACCATGCCCCACCACAGGTCGTGACTGGAGTCGCTCAGCAGGACGGTCACCTCAGCCACCCAGCCTCTCCCGACCGCGCTGCAGCCCGCCGATGATCTGGGTGGCGTGGTCGATGGTCGTGTTGAGCTCCGCCAGCGCCGCCGTGTGGCGCACCGAGTCGCCCAGAGAGGCGTCGATGTCGCGCGCCTGCCGACCGATCCGTGCGGCGAGCATCAGGATCGGGACGACGAGTGCCACGACCACGAGCACGACGACGATCCCGATCACGTAGCCCACGGTCCAGCCCGTGGCCGCCAGCGCGCTCATCAGATCGCCTCGCAGAAGTCGCGGACGGGTTTCAGGCTCTCGTTCACCGACGGCAGTACGTCGGGAACGGTGGCGGTCCGCTCGGCGATCACGCCGACGCCGCCGATCACGCTGTCGAGCGTGGCGATCACCGCGCGGAGATGGAAGATCACGCGGAGCAGGCCGAGTGCCGCGACGGCGATGATCACCGCGGCGATCACGACGGTCACCCAGGCGACGAGTGGCATGGGATCAGCCCTCCTTGTTCTCGGCCGGTGGGAGCAGCTTGGCCACGGAGCCGCCGTACCGCGCGGCGCCGGCGGCCACGTCGGCGACGGTCCGGTCGGTGACCGCCAGGGCCTCGGGCAGGCCGTCGACCTCACCGGCGAGGCGTACGCCGCCGGCCAGGATGTCGTCGCTCGCCCCGCGGATGCGCTCGAGTGCCGCGAGCACGCGGTTGAGCAGGGCGACCAGCACGGGTGCGATCACCAGCAGGAGGACGATGTTGCCGATCCACCACAGGACCATGACGACTCCTCAGCCTCGGGCGGGTTGGTAGGGGAGGAAGAACCGGCGGAACACGCGCATCAGCGCCAGCCGCGCGGCCTGGAGGCCGATCGCGAAGCCGCTGGCGGACGAGCTGCGGACGGTGTCGAGGGACTCGCCGCGCTCCAGTGCGCCGATGCGATGCTGCATGTTGGCGGCGAACTGCCCCATCAGCACCGTCGTGACGTCCTGGATCATGCCGCGGCCGTACTGCGCCGCGGCGCCGGAGAGCTGGAGGTCCTGGTCGAGGCCGACCCGTGTGCCCGTGCCGGCGGCCGCCAGGTTCGCCGTGATCGTCATCGCGGCCTGGCCGCGGCCCTTCTGGTCGGCGCCCGCGGCGTCGATGACCATCCGCTTGGCGGCGTCGTCGCGCTCCAGGATCTTCGCCTTCCCGGCGAACTGCAGCTTCACCGGACCCATGCGGACGCCGACGGTGCCGGCGTACTCGTCGTTGCCGAGGTCGTCGGTGAGCTCGGCGCCGGGCAGGCAGGCGGCGACCTGCGGCACGTTGCCGAAGAAGGCCCAGACCTTCTCCAACGGCTCGGCCACCTCGAAGGTGTTCTTGATCAGCATCGCCTCATGCCTCCGCTTCGCTGAGGTAACGGGCCGGGTCGGCGGCGAACGACGTCGAGCAGCCGGCGCAGCAGAACCAGTACGTCGTGCCGTCGTGCTCGACGGGGTGGTGCTGGTCGTCGGCGGTGACGGTCATCCCGCACACGGGGTCGACCACCTCGACGACGCCGGGTGCCTTCTCGACGGGTGCGCCGATGGAGAACTCACCGGCGGCCCGCCGCATCACCAGCTCGGCGAGCACCGAGACCGCGATCTCCTGGTGGCTGGTGTGCCCGAGGTCGATGCCGACCGGCGTGCGCACCCGGTCGAGGAGGTCGTGGGCCACGCCGCGCTCGGCGAGGTAGGCGAGCAGGGCCTCGCCGCGCTTGCGCGAGGCGACGAGCCCGACGAAGAGCGGCTCGGCCGACACTGCAGCCGCGACGGCCTCCTCGTCACCGTGGCCCTGGGACGCAATCACGACGATCGAGCGTCCGGTGACGTCGTCGCCGGAGAAGTCGCCGGCAGCGACGACCCGTGCCTTCCAGCCCAACGTCTGCGCCAGCTCCGCGAGCGTGGACGTCATCGGTGAGGAGCCGACGACGACGAGGTCGAGGGCGGGGACGACGGGTTCGACGTAGATCTGCAAGGCGCCCTCGCTCTGGCACGACATCGGGACGTACAGCATCCCGTCCGGGAGCTGCGACTGGGGAACGTCGGTGGTGCCGAGGAACAGCAGCCGCGGTTCGCGGCTCTCGATGACCCGCACCGCCTCGCGCAGGACCACCGGCTCGGCGCAGGCGCCCCCGATGAAACCGTGGATCTCGCCGTCGCGGGTGATGATCGCCCGCGACCCCATCTGGCCCGACGAGGGTCCCTGCCGCCAGACGACGGTGGCCAGCGCGAACTCCTCGCCCCGGCGCACCAGCTCGGCGGCCTGCTCGACGACGTCCCAGCCCTCGGCGTTCATGTGCGTCTCAGTCCGTCTTCACCGGTGGGGCGCCGGACACGTCGTGGTGCTGGGTCAGCGCCTCGTGGACGCGGTCGGGGAGCAGTGGCATGTCGATGTTGCGTACGCCGGTGCCGTTCTCCGTGCCTCGGACCGCGTCGATGACGGCGTTGACGAACGCCGCGGGCCCGCCGACGGTGGCGCACTCGCCGATGCCCTTGGCGCCGATCGGATGGTGGGGACACGGGGTGACGACCTCGTGCAGCTCCCAGCCGGGCGTCTCCCAGGCGGTCGGCAGGAGGTAGGCCATGAAGTTCGAGCCGACGCAGTTGCCCTCGGCGTCGAAGGTGATGAACTGCATGCTGGCCATCGCGTAGGCCTCGGTGAGGCCGCCCATGATCTGCCCCTCGACCACCATCGGGTTGATCCGCACGCCGCAGTCGTCGACCGCGACGAACCGCAGCACGTCCCAGACGCCCGTCACCGGGTCGACCTCGACGGTCGCGATGTAGCAGGCGAACGGCCAGGTGAGGTTGGGCGGGTCGTAGTACGCGTTGGCCTCGAGCCCGGGCTCCATCCCGTCGGGCATGTTGGAGTACGCCGCCATCGCGCACTCCTGGATCGTCACGCCCTGCGCCGGGTTGCTGCGGACGTAGAACCGGCCGAGCTCCCACTCGACGTCCTCCTCCGAGACCTCGAGGAGGTGGGCCGCGAGCTTGCGGGCCTTGGCTCGCACCTTGCGCGAGACCATCGCCACGGCCGCTCCCGCGACCGGCGTACTGCGGGAGGCGTAGGTGCCCATGCCGAACGGCGCGGTGTCGGTGTCACCCTCCTCGACGAGCACGTCCTCCGACGGGATGCCGAGCTCGTGGGCGACGATCTGGCCCCACGTCGTCTCGTGGCCCTGTCCCTGGGTCTTCGCGCCGGTGCGCAGGATCGCCTTGCCGGTCATGTGCACCCGCAGCTCGGCGGAGTCGAACATCTTGATCCCGAGGATGTCGTACTCCCGGCTGTTGCCGGCGCCGAGCGGCTCGGTCATCGTCGAGATCCCGAGGCCGAGCAGCCGGCCGCGTGACCGCGCCTCTTCCTGCTGCTTGCGGAAGTCGGCGTACCCGATCGCGTCGAGGCCGACCTGGAGGCACTTGGCGTACTGGCCGGAGTCGGTGAGGAACCCGAACGGCGTGCGATGCGGGAAGTCGTCGTCGCGGACGAAGTTGATCCGCCGGAACTCCGCCTGGTCGATCCCGAGGTCGTCGGCCGCCGCCTGCACCATCCGCTCCTGGAAGAACATCGCCTCCGTGACGCGGAACGAGCACCGGTACGCGACGCCCCCGGGTGCCTTGTTGGTGTAGACGCCGCGGGCCGTCAGGTGGGCGGTCGGGATGTCGTAGCAGGAGAACGCCGAGTGCATCAGTCCGATCTTGAACTTGCTGGGCTGGGCGTCGGAGAAGAAGGCACCGTGGTCGGACGTCGTGTGCATCCGGACGCCGAGGATCTTCCCGTCGTTGCGCAGCGCCAGCTCGCCGTCGAGATAGATGTCGCGCGCGAAGCCGGTGGAGATCAGGTTGCCGGTGCGGTCCTCGATCCACTTCACCGGGCGCTCGGTGAGGATCGAGGCGAGGATCGACATCACGTAGCCCGGGTAGACCGGCACCTTGTTGCCGAAGCCGCCGCCGAGGTCCGGCGAGACGATCCGGATCTGGTGCTCGGGCAGCTCGGCGATCAGCGCCACCGCGGCCCGCACGATGTGCGGCGCCTGGGTGGTCATGTAGACGGTGAGCTTGCCGGTGGCCCGGTCGAAGTCGGCCACCGAGCCGCAGCACTCGAGCGGCGAGGGGTGAGAACGCGGGTAGTGGAGCGAGATCTTCGAGACGACGTCCGCCTGCGCGAAGGCCTGGTCGGTGCGCTCCTTGTCGCCCACCTCCCAGTCGAAGATCACGTTGTCGTGCTGGTTCTCCTTGTCGTCGCGGATCAGCGGCGCGCCGTCCGCGAGCGCCTGGCTCGGGTTCACGATCGGCGGCAGCGGCTCGTACTCGACGTCGATCGCCTCGCAGGCGTCCTTGGCGATGTAGGGGTCGTCGGCGATGACGCAGGCGACCTCCTGACCCTGGAACCGGACCTTGTCGGTGGCCAGGACCGCCTGCGTGTCGTAGCTGAGCGTCGGCATCCACGCGAGGTTGCGGGTCGCCATCATCTCGCCGGTGAGCACCAGGCGTACGCCGGGGATGTCGTAGGCCTTGCTGACGTCGATCGAGCGGATCGTGGCGTGCGCGAGCGGGCTGCGCAGGATCTCCATGTGCAGCATCGCGGGCAGCACGATGTCGTCGATGTAGTGGCCGCGGCCCCGGATGAAGCGGTTGTCCTCGACCCGGCGGCGGCTGGCGCCCATCCCGCCGATCTTGATCTCGTCGAGCGCTCGACTCTCGGTGACGGTCATCTCAGGCCCCCTGCGTGGCGTCGACGGCGGCGTCGCGGCCGGCCTCGGGAGCAGCATCGGGCGGGGCGTCGTCGCCGCTGCCGGCGTGCGACTGGCCGCGCTCCTTGGCCGCGGCCCACAGGACCGCCTTGACGATGTTCTGGTAGCCCGTGCAGCGGCACAGGTTGCCCGACAGGGCGAAGCGCACCTCGTCCTCGGTGGGGTCGGGGTTGGCGTTCAGCAACGCGCGCGAGGCCATCATCATCCCCGGCGTGCAGAACCCGCACTGCAGCCCGTGCTCCTGCTTGAAGCCCTCCTGCACCGGGTCGAGCTCGCTGGCCGTGCCCAGGCCCTCGACGGTCTGCACGCTGTGGCCGTCGGCCTGCACCGCCAGCATCGTGCAGCTCTTCACCGGCGCCCCGTCGTACAGGACGGTGCACGCGCCGCAGTTGGTGGTGTCGCAGCCGGTGTGGGTGCCGGTCAGCTGGAGTCCTTGGCGCAGCAGGTGCGCGAGCAGCAGTCGCGGCTCGACGTCGAGGGTGCGGGGCTGGCCGTTGACGGTGATCGTCACGCGGCGCACCGGTACGTCGGGTTCCTCCCGGCTGGTGATCTCCTCGAAGAGGCTGGTCATCCTCAGGCCGCCTTGCTCTCGGTGGTGGAGACCCGGGTGAGAATGCGGGTCACGAAGGTGTGGATCACGTGGCGCTTGTACTCGGCGCTGCCGCGATGGTCCGACCGCGGCTCGGCCACCTCGGCGGCCAGGTCCGCCGCGCGGGTGATCGCGGCGCCGTCGAGCACGCCCCCGGTCAGCGACTCGGCGGCGGACCGGGCGTCGATGGTGCGGGCGCCGACGCCGCTCAGCCCGATGCCGGCCCGGACGACGCGGTCGCCGTCGAGCTCCACCGCCACCGCGGTGCCGGCGGTGGCGAAGTCGCCCACCCGGCGCTCGAGCTTGAGGAAGCCGCCGCGCAGCACGCCTCGCGCAGCCGGGACGACCGCCTCGATGGCGAGCTCGTCGGGGGCCAGCGTGTTCTGGAACGGACCGGTCACGAAGTCGGCAACAGCGATCGTGCGCCGGCCCTTCGTGCCTTGGGCGACGACCTGTCCGCCCATGGCCACCATCACCGACGCCCAGTCACCTTGCGGGTCGGCGTGGCACAACGAGCCGACCAGCGTGCCGCGGGTGCGCACGATGGGATCGGCGATCAGCGGTGCGGCCGCGGCCATGGTCGGCTGCCGCTCGGCCACGAGCGCCGATCGCTCGAGGTCGACGTGGCGGCAGAGCGCGCCGATGTGGAGGGCGCCGTTGTCGTCGACGCGGTGGTAGGCGAGGTCGGACAGGTTGTTGATGTCGACCAGCAGCTCTGGCGAGGCGAAGCGGAGCTTGAGGAGCGGCACCAGGCTCTGGCCACCCGCGAGCACCTTGGCCTCGCCGCCGCCGTCGCGGAGGAGCGAGACGGCCTCGGCGACCGAGCGCGGCGCCTCGTAGCGGAATCGCGGCGGGAACACCTCAGCCCTCCTGGTGGTGCGGTCGGGACAGCGGGTCGGGGACGGCGACAGGTCCCGGCTCGACGGCCGTGGGATCCGGTCGCGGCTCCTGGTGGGGCGGCCACGGCCCCTGGACCGGCTGCCCGGCCACCTTGAGGTACTCGACGAGCTGGGGGAACGCCCACACCGTGGGGCTCTTGCCCGTCTTCGGTGCGTTCTCGATCAGCTCGTACATCCGGGGGTTGCCCACGTCGTGACCGTCGGACTCGATCGGCACCTGGACTCGCCTCCTCTCGCGCAGGCGGGAACGCCACGCACCCGTCGTCCCCACTGTGACCGCCGTCACCGCCCCCCACAACCTGCGGCTAAGCAAAGGCTTACGTCTGGTCGGCGAGCCTCTCGAGATGCCCTGGGCGGTGTGTGAGCCACATTTTCGGCGGCTGGAATGTGGGTGGCTCACCGCCCCGGATGGCCGGTGGCTTCCCGGGCGGTGTGTGAGCCACATTTTCGGCGGCTGGAATGTGGGTGGCTCACCGCCCGGGTGGCTGGTGGCCGGGTCAGCTCCTCGACCTGCGCGCCTCATCTTCGGCTTCGCAGGCTCAGCCGAAGGGCGCTTCAGGACCAGAGGGTGACGTGGACGGCGGGCTTGAAGCGGCCGTGGGTGACGGCGCGGCCGCGGAGCATCGCCTGGGTGGCCCGCGGGGTGGTGACGAAGCGGGCCATCTCCTCCGCGGCCGGGGTCGCTCGGCCGGCGCCGAGGATCGAGATGTGCCACGAGCCCTGCGCGTTCAGCGAGCGGCCGGGGACCTGGACGAGCTGCCCCGACGCCAGGTCCTGGGCCACGGCGAAGGAGAGGACGAGGGAGATCCCGCGTCCCCGCTTGGTCTCCTCGAGCGAGGCGGCGTGGCTCTGGAAGATCTGCTGCCGCTCCTCGGGTACGCCGATCCGGTGCAGCAGCGCGGTGGTGACGCCCGCGTCCTCCGCCGCCGACGGCCCGAGCAGCCAGGTCTGCTGGCGCAGAATGGCCGCGCTCGGCGTCCCCTTGAGCACGGGGTGGTCGGGGCCGGCCACCGCGATCACCTGGTAGTTGAGGAACGACGTGCTGGTGACGGTGTTCTCCGGCCGTGCGACGCGCGGCCCGATCGTGGCGTCGACGGTGCGGGTGAGCAGCAGCGACTCGAACTGACCGGTGCGATGGGTGCTGAGCTCGACGTCGAGGTCCTTGGCACGTTCCGCGAACAGCCCGATCAGCCCGGGTGCGGCGTACTCGGCGAACAGGCTCGACGTGCCGAGACGCAACAGCCTCCGGCCCTCACCGGCGGCGCGCACCTCGAGCACGGTGCGGTCCTGCAGACCGAGCAGCTCGACGGCCCGGCTCGCCAGCCGCAGGCCTCCGGGCGTGAAGGCGAGGCCGGCGGCGGTACGTGTGAACAGCTGGTCGCCGAGCTCCTTGCGCAGCTGACCGACGTGCAGTGACACCGCGGCCTCGGTCACCGCGAGCTCCGCCGCGGCGGCCTTGACCGACCCGAGCCGGACGACGGCCGCGAACGCGCGCAGCTGGGTCGGCGTCATCGGTCGCTGCCACCTCCCGACCGCATCGCCTCCCAGACCCGCGACGGCGTGAGCGGCATGTCGGCGTGCCGGACGCCGTACGGCTCGAGCGCGTCGATGATCGCGTTGACCACGGCCGGCGGCGACCCGACCGTGGCCGACTCACCGACACCCTTGGCACCGATCGGGTGGTGCGGCGATGGGGTGACGGTGGTGCCGGTCTCCCAGTCGGGCACCTCGAGCGCGGTGGGGATCAGGTAGTCCATCAGCGAGGCGTTCACGCAGTTCCCCTGCTCGTCGAAGCCGACCTGCTCCATCAGCGCCATGCCGACCCCGTCGGTGAGGCCGCGGTGGATCTGGCCCTCGACGATCATGTCGTTGATCCGGGTGCCGCAGTCGTCGACGGCGATGAACCTGCGGACCTTCACCACGGCCGTGCCCGGGTCGATGTCGACCACGCAGATGTACGCGCCGAACGGGTAGGTGAGGTTGTCGGGGCTGTACACGACCGTGTCCTCGAGGCCGCCGGCCAGACCCTCCGGCAGGTCGTCGCCGTACGCCGCGGCTGCGACCTCGCGCATCGTCACCGTGGTTCCGGGTACGCCGCGCACCCGGAACGTGCCGCGGTCGAAGTCGAGGTCGGACGGCGCCACCTCGAGCAGGTGGGCGGCGATCTGGCGGCAGCGGTCGCGGAGCTTCCGGGCGACGAGGACCGCGGCGGCACCTGACACCGGCGTCGAGCGGCTGCCGTAGGTGCCGAGCCCGTACGGTGTGGTCTCGGTGTCGCCGTGCACGACCTCGATGTCGTCGGGGTGGATGCCGATCTCCTCGGCCACGATCTGGGCGAACGTCGTCTCGTGGCCCTGGCCCTGCGTCTGCACCGAGATGCGGACGGTGGCGGTGCCGGTCGGGTTGATGGTGAGCTCGCAGCCGTCGGACATCGCCAGCCCGGCCAGGTCCATGTCCTGGCGCGGGCCGGCCCCGACGGCCTCGGTGAAGAACGCGACGCCGATGCCCATCAGCTCGCCGCGTGCCCGGCGCTCGGCCTGTTCGGCCCGCAGCTCGTCGTACCCGGCGATCCGCAGGGCCTCGGCCATCGCCCGCGGGTAGTCGCCAGAGTCGTAGACCCAGCCGGTGCGGCTGACGTAGGGGAACTGGTCGGGCCGGATGAAGTTGCGCAGCCGCAGCTCGACGGGGTCGACGCCGAGCTCGTCGGCGAGGATGTCGACCATCCGCTCGACGAGGTAGACCGCCTCGGCGATCCGGAAGGAACACGCGTAGGCCACCCCTCCGGGCGCCTTGTTGGTGTGGACGGCCGTCATCGAGCAGTACGCCGCCGCCAGGTCGTAGCTGCCGGTGAACACCCCGAAGAACCCGCCGGGGAACTTCATGGGCGTGGCCGCGCCGTTGAACGCGCCGTGGTCGGCGAGCACGTGGCTGCGGACCGCCAGAATCCTCCCGTCGCGCGTGGCCGCGATCTCGCCCTGCATCACGTAGTCGCGCGCGAAGCCGCTGGCGAGGAGGTTCTCGGTGCGGTCCTCGACCCACTTCACCGGCTTGCCGGTCAGCATCGAGCCGACGATCGCGCACACGTAGCCGGGGTAGATCGGCACCTTGTTGCCGAAGCCGCCACCGATGTCGGGCGAGACGACGCGGATGTGGTGCTCCTCGATCCCGGTGAAGCGGGCGAGCAGGGTGCGATGGGCGTGCGGCGCCTGGGTCGTCGACCAGAGGGTCAGCCGCTCGTCGATGCGGTCGTAGTCCGCGACGGCACCACAGGTCTCCAGCGGGGCCGGGTGGACGCGGGGGAAGACGATCTCCTGCTTCAGGGTCACCTCGGCCCGGTCGAAGACGGCGGCGGTCGCGGCCGCGTCGCCGGTCTCCCACTCGAAGCAGAGGTTGTCCTTCTTGTCCGGCAGGTCGTCGCGGATCACCGGTGACCCGGGGTCGAGGGCACGCCGCGAGTCGACGACCGCCGGCAGCGGCTCGTACTCGACGTCGATCAGCTCGAGCGCATCGCGCGCCGCGTACCGGTCCTCGGCGACGACGAAGGCGACCTCCTGCCCCTGGAACCGCACCTTGTCGGTGGCGAGCACCGGCTGCCGGTCGCCCGGCAGGGTCGGCATCCAGGCCAGTCCGCGCTGTTCGAGCATCGCGCCGGTGACGACCGCGCGGACCTTCGGGTGTGCCTCGGCCGCGAGGGTGTCGACCGAGACGATCCGGCCGTGCGCGATCGGCGACCGCAGGATCGCGAGGTGGAGCATCCCCGGCAGCTGGAGGTCGTCGACGTAGCGTCCGCGCCCGCGGACCAGGCGGCGGTCCTCCTTGCGGAGCATCCGGCCGTGGCCGGCGGGACCGCGGGAGTCCTCGGCGTACGACGTGCCGGTCACGTGCCGACCTCCGGGATCTCGCCGGGCTCGTCGGGGCCGCCCGCCCCGTCGGCGTGCTCGGCTGCCCAGCGCACCGAGCGGACGATGGACGCGTATCCGGTGCATCGGCAGATCTGGCCCGAGATCGCTTCACGGATCACCTGCTCGCTCGGGTCGGGGTCGCGGTCGAGCAGGGCCCGCGCGGTCAGCAGCATGCCCGGCGTGCAGAAGCCGCACTGGAGGCCGTGGCACTCCATGAACCCCCGCTGCACGGGGTCGAGCTCGCCGTCGACCTCGAGGTGCTCGACGGTCCGGACCTCGTGACCGTCGGCCATCGGCGCGAGGACGGTGCACGACTTCACCGGCTCGCCGTCGTACAGGACGACGCAGCTGCCGCAGTTGGTCGTGTCGCAGCCCCAGTGGGTGCCGGTCAGGCCGAGCTCGTCGCGCAGGAAGTGCACGAGCAGCATCCGTGCCTCGACGTCCCGGGTGACCAGGTCGTCGTTGACGGTGACTGACACCTCCACCTGACCCCCTATGCCGTCCGGTCGCCGGCCGCGCGCGCCGCGGCCGTCCGGAGCGTACGCCGCGTCAGCTCGTCGGCGAGGTGGCGCTTGTAGGCCTCGGTGCCCCTGGCGTCGGTGATCGGCGTGCAGCCGGCCGCGGCGAGGCGACCGGCCTCGGCGAACGCCTCCTCGTCCGGCTCGCGACCGCGCAGGGCGTCGGAGATCTCGGCGATCCGCGTCGTGTTCGGCCCGACGGCAGCCAGGCCCACTCTGGCGTCGGCGATCGTGTCGCCGTCCAGCCAGATCGCGGCCCCGACCGCGACCACTGCCCAGTCGCCGGCCCGCCGGTCGACCTTCTGGTAGGCGCTGCTGCCGTGCCGGCGCACCGGGATCCGGACCTCGGTCAGCATCTCGGCATGGCCGACGTCGGTCTGGTAGGGCCCGTGGTGGAAGTCGTCCATCGGCACCTCGCGGGTGCCCGACGAGCCCCGGATCACGCACACGGCGTCGAGCGTGGTGCACACCGAGGACAGGTCTTCCGACGGGTCGGCCTGGCAGAGCGCACCGCCGAGGGTTCCGCGGTTGCGGACCGGCGGATCGGCGATCACCCGCTCGGCGTCGCGGAAGATCGGGAAGAGATCGGCCAGCAGCTCGGACTCGAGCAGCTCGCGGTGCCGCGTCATCGCGCCGATGCGCACGACGTCGCCGTCCTCCACGACGTACGAGAGCTCGTCGTGCAGGTCGTTGATGTCGACGAGGTACTCCGGCGTCGCGAGCCGCAGCTTCATCATCGGCAGCAGGCTGTGCCCGCCCGCGATGATGCGGGCCTCCTCACCGAGCCGTTCCAGGAGCCCGACCGCGTCCTCGACGCTCGTGGCCCGCGCGTACTCGATCGGCGCGGGGACCTGCATGGCGTCATGGTAGGGCGGACCAGGCGAGCCGACTTGTTGCACCGGGCACCGATCGGGCGCACCCTGGGAGCCACGACAGGGCAACGCCTCTTGGGGGAGGAGTGCGAGATGTCCGGACGGAGTCTGACCATCGTGGCCGGCGCGGTCCTCATGGCCGCGACGTGCGTGGCGTGCGGAGGCGGGAGCTCGTCGTCGGCGGTGAGGCTGCCCCGAGCTCCGTCGTCGAGATCGACGGCTGGGACGCAGACGAGTGGCAACCGCGGCCTCGTCGGGAGGTGCTACCTCATGAGCGCCCGGTCGTTCCACACGCTGGTCGACCACAGCAAGCCGATGCCCTGCTCCCGACGGCACAACGTCGAGACGGCCGGCGTGCGGCCGATCTACACCACGCTGACGAAGGCCAACACCAAGGAGACGGTGCAGGGCTACTTCGGCGCCTGCGGCACCGCCTGGGACAGCTACCTCCACCAGCATGGCAATGAGTTCAACCGGATCTGGGGTACGCCGATCGCCACCCAAGAGCCGGACGGGTCGTGGGTCATCCGCTGCGACGTCTACGTCGGGGCGCGCGTCGGCTACGGGGGCACACCCGTGGTCACGACCACGTCCGTGGGAGCGCAGGCGAAGGCGGGGAGGTTCGGGAGCTGGACCGTCTGCACCGACCAGCTGCCCACGGCGAAGACCCCGCTCGTCGACTGCGCACGGCCGCACTCCTACGAAGGCGTGCCGGAGGTCCAGACCCTGATCGCCTACCAGGGCGTCTATCCGAGCCCGGCCCAGCTCCGATCTCGGGGGAATGCGGTCTGTCGCAGGGCGGTCGCACACCGGCGGGACGCGGACCGGCTGGCCGTCGGCGGGTTCTGGATGTCCAAGCACCGGTGGAACCAGAACGGCCGACGGAGCGAGATCCTCGGTGAGTGCTACTTCTACCGCGCCGACCGCGCGAAGCTGCCGCCGGTGAGGTGAGCCGTCTCCGGCTAGCGCGGTGAGATGTTCAACCGGCTGAGCACGGCCACTTGTCTCCTGCAGCACGCCGACAACCCGGTCGACTGGTGGGAGTTGAGGGAGGAGGCGTTCGCCGAGGCGCGGCGACGCGGCGTATCGATCTTCCTGTC
>DASSTL010000052.1:0-6735 GCA_035707985.1 Nocardioides sp.
CGACCGGAACACCGGAGCCAGGAGCCGATCACGCCGCCGCCGACGCCCAGCTCCCGACCCCTGACGTATGCCGACGGCAACACGATCTACTACGGCAACCGCACCGTCGAGGCCGACCGTCCGGTCGTGGAGCTCGACGTGACCGACGACGGTGTCGCCTTCCGCACGAACGACGGGCGGCTGTGGTTCAGCGACGGGACCACGACCGCGGCGCTCGGCGACGTGGGGGAGACCGGCCCCGGGTACGGCCAGAACGCCTGGCCGATGATGACTCGCCCCGGCTGGATGCTCTCGGGCAACAGCGGTTCGCGCCTGGTCTGGTTCACGTTCCCGGCTCCCGGTGAGCCCGAGGTCGTCGTCTACGACACCAAGACTCAGCACGAGGTGGCCCGGGACGCCGTCGAGCTGCAACCCGGCCACACCGCCCTGCCCGCGCTGGTCTCGGAGCGGTACGTGTACTGGTTCCAGGACGCCGACCCCGAAGCGATGCCCGGCGAGCAGAAGCACCAGGTCCGCTACGATCCTGCGACGCGCGAGCAGTCCCGGGTCACCGAGGCCGAGCTGCTCGACGACCTCGACACCGAGGCGGCCGTGCGGTCGATCCGGCTGAAGGGCGACGACCGCTCGGAAGTCGGGTTCCACTTCTCCGACGGCATGGGTCAGCAGATGGATCTGGGTCTCGAGCAGGAAGTCGCCGGTGTCAACGGCGTGGCCCCGGTGGGTCCCGGCGACATGAAGGCGGAGGACGTCAACCGAGAGACCTTCGTGTTCGACCCACCGCCGGGCTACACCCACAAGGCCGGCGTCTCCTGGCTCGTCCAGTGGCTCGACGACCACACGGTGGTCGTGCTCAGCCCGATGCGGGACGGCACGGACCTGATCACGTGTGACCTCGTGACCAACTCGTGTCGTGTCGCGGCATCTGCACCGGCAGGCATCGTCGCGCCGGACTTCGGCAAAGCCCCCTTCATCGGCTGACTCCGCAGCGCGCCCCTGCGGGAACCCGGGGCGTGGCTCGCGGTTCGTTCGGGGAGAACAGCCGTGCGCAACTCAGGTCAGCGAGGGGGAGAGACACATGGTCCGCCACACCGCGCTCGCCGGCCTCGCCCTCGCGCTGGCCGCCTGCACCGCCGCGCAGCCGCACACGTCGCCCTCGGTCGACCCACCTGTGTACACCGGCGAGCCCGGCCCGCAGCACGACGGTCCGCCGCGCGTGGTCACACTGGCCTTCGCCGGTGACGTCCACTTCCAGATCCAGGTGGCCGAGCTCCTCGACGACCCGCGCGGACTCGGACCGATCAGCCGCGCTCTGTCGGACGCCGACGTGACCATGGTCAACCTCGAGAGTGCGATCACCGAGGGGGACGACTGGGACCCGAAGGACCTCGAGAGACCTGCGGAGCGCTTCTGGTTCCGCACGCCCTCCCGAGCGCTCGACGTCCTCGCGCACGCCGGCGTCGACGTGGTGACCGTGGCCAACAACCACGGTGCCGACCTGGGTGCGAGCGGGCTCGAGGACACGTTGCGCGCGGCTCGCAACGCCCCGCTCGCGGTCGTCGGCGTGGGTCGCGACCGCGCGGCCGCGTTCACGCCGTACCGGGTCCGCGTGCACGGGACCGACCTGGCCTTCCTCGCCGCCGACGCCTCGCCGCTGGAGAGCTCCCGGCCGTACTGGTCGGCCGGACCGCGTACGCCGGGACTCGCCGCCGCGCGTGACCCCAGGCCGCGCTTCCTTCTCCGTGCCGTCCGCCGTGCGAGCGACCGGGCCGACGTGGTCGTGGTCTACCTCCACTGGGGCCGCGAGGACGACGCCTGTCCGACACCCATGCAGCGCACCATCGCCCGCGTGCTCGCGGCAGCCGGCGCCGACGTCATCGTCGGCAGCCACGCCCACGTGCTGCTGGGCTCGGGCTGGCAGCAGGACACCTACGTGAACTACGGCCTCGGGAACTTCGTCTGGTACACCGGCGACCGGCCGGACACCGGCGTCCTGCGGCTTCGGCTCGTGGACGGTCAGGTCACCTCGGACCGCTGGACCCCGGCCCGGATCGGGCCGCTCGGCGGACGACCCCAGCCGCTCTCCGGCTTCCAGGCGCGGCGGGCGATCTCGGAGTGGCGCGCGCACCGCGGCTGCGCGGGGCTCGCCTCCGAGCCGGGGCAGTCCGCCCCGCAGCGATTCCAGGCGTCGGTCGAGAGGATCACCCCTGCGCTCCGGGAGCGGATGGGGGCCAGTCTCCGTTCCGGCTGCCCGGTCCCGTCAGGGGACCTGCGCCACCTCCGGTTGTCGTACGTCGGGTTCGACGGTCGGTCTCGCATGGGAGATCTGGTCGTCGGCGCGCCCTACGCCCGCGACGTCGTGGGTGTCTTCCGGAAGCTGTACGACGCCCGCTGGCCGATCCAGCGGATGCGTCTGGTCGACGCCTACGGCGGCGACGACCATCGCTCGATGGCGGCCGACAACACCTCGGCGTTCAACTGCCGCCGGGTCGAGGGGAGCAGCCACTGGTCCGACCACGCGTTCGGCGCGGCGATCGACCTCAACCCGGTCGAGAACCCCTACGTGACGGGTACGAAGGTCGCCCCGCGCGGGTCGTGGCACTTCGCCACGCTCGACCGATCAGCAGGAGCACACGTGCCACGAGGAACGATCACCGCCGACGACGTGGTGGTGCGTGCCTTCGCCGCGATCGGCTGGGAGTGGGGCGGGACGTGGGACGACCCTGACTTCCAGCACTTCTTCGCCGCCGGCCGAGGTGGCTGAGGGTCGGCTGAAGAGTCAGTCCATCGGGTAGGGGGCCATGCCGGCCCCGGCGAGAGCCAGGGCGGTGAAGACGCTGGCGGCGGTCCTGCTGACGATCTTTCGCATGCGAGAAGGCTGCCGGGTGTGGCGCCCGTCGTCTGTCGCCCACCTGACACTCGCGCGAGGTGGGGGGGCTACCTCCGGCGTACCTTGTCCACGACCTGCCCGACGAGCGACCGGGCGATGACCGGCAGCTGCGTCCGCAGCCCCATCCCGTGGTAGATGATGAAGTCGTCGTGGCGGTGGACACCCGGTCGATCGGCTCCCGCGATCGCCGCGTCGCGGAACGCCCGCAGCTGCTCCATCGTCAGCTGCAGCGGCGGCTCGTCCGGCTGGTAGGGACAAGCCAGGTAGTAGTCGCGGCCCGGTCGGGTCGTCATCTCGATGTGGCAGCCGAGCACGTGCGTGACCTCGCGGGCCTCGGCGAAGTCGAGCAGCCGCCGCATGCTGTCGAGGTACGCCGGGTAGTCGCGCACGTAGATCCGCCCGGGGTAGACGGTGTCGCCGGTGAGGAGGAGGCCGGTGCGCTCGTCGTACACCGCGATCGAGGCCTCCTCGTGACCGGGGATGCCGATCAGCTCGAGCCGGCGCTCGCCGAGGTCGAGCTCGACGACCTGCGAGGGCCAGTCGGTGAAGCCGAAGAACTCCTGCACGGCCGAAGCCGACGTGCCGACGACGACGGTGTCCGGGCGGTCGGCGAACGATGCGTCGCCGGCGATGTGGTCCCCGTGCGCGTGCGTGTGGGCGACGACCAGCTGGTAGCCGTCGCGCGGATGGTCCGCCAGCCAGTCGGCGACCACCCCGTCCACCTCGCGCCGCAGACGGTCGTCCTTCGTGGCGCCGGTGTCGAGCAGCAGGGCCCGCTCGGAGCCGAGCAGCAGGAACACGAACGGCGCCTCCCAGTTCGCGTCCTTGCTCTGCCGCAGGATGACCGTCGACCCGTCGTACCGATGCACCTGCCACGCCGGCTCGGTCGGGTTCCGACGCGACGGCGACCCGTGCACCCACCGGACGTCCAAGCTGCCGCCTCGCGGCGCACCACTCACGGGACGAAGCGTCCCACGCCCGGTGTCACGGATGCAGGTGGGCACCCTTCAGGACCTTGTCGACGGCGTTCCTGGGGCCGTGCAGCGCGATCCCCACGAGGTCGAGGTCGTCGCGCGGGACCGCCCGCACGGCTGCCCGGTTCGCGTCGTCGTGGCCGGTCTCGAACATGTCCCGGGTGTAGACGGCCACCGTCATCTGCCGCCCCAGTGCCCTCTGGTGCGACGCGGTCAGGTTCTCCTTCGACCCCTCGAAGACCAGCACCGGCTGCCGGAACAACGCGTGGTACGCCGTGCCGTCCGCGTCGGCGTACGCCTCACCGATCAGCTCGGGGTCGGACGCCGCGATCCCGCTGGACAGGAAGGCGGTCACGTTCAGCCGCTGCCACGGCTCGAGGTCGTCGCGGAGCAGGATGGCGATCTTGGTGTCGAAGCGCATGCCTCGATCGTCCGCCGATGGACAGGCGCCGGTCTTGTACGTTCTTGACATGGCCGTCGACGCGGCCCGCCGGCCGCGGCTCCGTGCGTGGCGCCCCGACATCGCGGGCGTCTCCGAGGTCTTCCACGCCTACTTCCCGGACCACGCGTACCCGTTGCACACCCACGACACGTGGACCCTCCTGATCGTCGACACCGGGCTGGTCCGCTACGACCTCGACCGCCATGAGCACGGCGCCCTGCGCAACCTGGTCACCCTGCTGCCGCCACACGTGCCGCACGACGGCCGGTCGGTCCGGGACGAGGGCTTCCGCAAGCGCGTGGTCTACCTCGAGGAGCCGATGCTGGACGCACGGCGGATCGGAAGCGCCGTCGACCACCCCGGCTGGGGCGACCCCGACCTGCGCCGCCACGTGGACGCCTTGCACGGTGCGCTGTCGCACCCCGGTGACTCCTTCGAGGCCGAGTCGCGACTCGCGGTGATCCGCGAACGCCTCTCCGCCCACCTCGCCGGCACCGAGCCCCTGCCGGCCCGCCGCGACCCCACGCTGGCCCTCCGGCTCCGCGCGATGCTCGACGACCGCGTCACCACCGGGCTCACGCTCGCCGAGGCTACCGCCGAGCTGAACGCCTCCGAGACCCACCTCGTCCGGGCGTTCACCCGTGAGCACGGCATCCCGCCGCACCAGTACCTGACCGGTCGCCGGCTCGACCTCGCCCGCCATCTCCTCCTCGACGGCCGCCCGGTCGCCGAGGTCGCCGCCGAGGTCGGCTTCTACGACCAGGCGCACCTGACCCGCCACTTCACCCGGATGCTCGGCGTACCTCCGGGGAGGTACGCACAGGCGGGCTGATCAGGCGGTGTGCTCGAGGTCGTGCCGCTGTGCGACGAAGTCCACGACGGCCTCGATGACCGAGGGGTCGCGGAGGATCTTGCGGTGGCCGAGCCCGTCGGTGGTGACCAGCTGCGCGTCGGTCGCGCGGGCGAAGTCGACGACGTCGGCGTACGCCGTCTGGCGGTCGCCCCGGTCGGTGACGACGAGGGTGGGCACCGCGTCGATCCGGCTCGCCTGGAAGCGGGCGTCGAACTCCGCCACCGGGATGCCGATCCAGTCCCGCGCGGAGCGCTCGAAGGCGCGACGGACGCGGGAGCCGAACCCCAGGGCGCGCTGGAACTGATCGATCAGCGGCTCGGTCTGCACCATCGGCGCGACGAACACGAGGCGGTCGGTGCCGAGCCAGCCGAACCGCAGGGCGAGGTACGTCGAGATGGTGCCGAGGGAGTGCGCGACCACGGCGTCCGCGGGGCCGAACCGGCAGAACACCGCGTCGAGCGCCTGGGCGAACTCCACTCCGTTGGTACGCCGCGGTCCCGACGGCCCGTGGTCCGAGTCGCCGTGGCCGGGGCTGTCGAACATCACCACCCGGCGTCCGTTCTCGAGGAGGGGCTCGACCATCGCGCCGAACTGGGACCCGCGGCCACCCCACCCGTGCACGAGGTAGACCGTGCTCGTCGCCTGGCCGCGAGCCCCGAGACCGCGGGGCGTCCAGACCAGCCCGCGGACGGCGTGCCCGCCGGCCTGTACCTCGAACGGCTCCCCGCCCTCCGGCACCGGGAGGTCGGCCATCCGGGGTGGCGTCGCGAACCAGATGTCGCGGGCCAGCCGCCCGGCCGGCCGCGGCGCGACCTCGCCGCCGTACCTCAGGAGAAGGGGGAGTGCTCGGTTTCGGATACGAACGATCGTGCTTTTCTGAAGGCGTGACACGGTTCTGTTCCTCTCGGGTGGTGGTCAGGCGGCGCTCGCGGCGATCAGGTCGTCGAGTGCCTGGCGGACGTGCTCGAGCGCCTTGGGGTCGCCGAGCAGCCGCTTGGCCTGGTGGTAGCTGAGCATCAGGCCCTGGACGGTGAACGCGAACTGCTCGGTGTCGAGGTCCGCGCGGAAGTCGCCCTCGGCGACCGCGGTGCCGGCGACGGTGGCGATCGTCTCGAGCCAGTCGCGCTCGTTCTGCACAACGGCGTCGCGCATGGGGCCGGGCCGGTCGTCGTACTCCGCGGCGGAGGCGACGAAGATGCAGCCGCCCTGGAGACCGTCGGTCGCCCAGTCGAGCCAGCGCTCGACGAGCACCTGCACCCGCTTCACCCCGCGGGGCGTGGTGAGGGCGGGTCGCACGACCATGTCGGTGAACCGCTCGCGCGCCCGCTGGAGGGTCTCGAGCTGGAGCACCTCCTTGGACTTGAAGTGCGCGAACAGCCCGCTCTTGCTCATCTGGGTGCGCTCGGCCAGCTGGCCGATGGTGAGGCCGGTGAAGCCGACCTCGGAGGCGATGGCGACGGCCTGGTCCAGGATCGCGGCCTTCGTCTCCTCGCCCTTGGTCATGGCTCAGAATCGCACGGTCGTGCTATTTCTGTCAAACGGCGTCAGCGGCCCTCGCCATCGTCGTGGGCGAGGCGCC
>DASSTL010000053.1:0-35644 GCA_035707985.1 Nocardioides sp.
ACCCGGCCGAGCTCGGGGTCCTCGTGGGCGGTGAAGAACTGGAACGGCGTCGACGCCGCCCACTCCTCGCCCATGAACAGCATCGGAGTGAACGGCCCGCACAGCGTCAGCAGCGCCGCGCACGCGAGCTGGTCGTCATCGAGGTGCTCGGTCAGCCGGTCGCCGCGGGCGCGGTTGCCGATCTGGTCGTGGTTCTGGCTGCACACGACCAGCCGCCAGGTGGGCATGTGCTCGGTGTCGATCGGGACGCCGTGCTCGCGCTCGCGGAACGACGACCAGGTGCCATCGTGGAAGAAGCCCTTCTCACAGACCTTCGCCAGCGCCGACAGGGGTGCGAAGTCGGCGTAGTAACCGGTGGTCTCCCCGGTCAGCGCGACGTGCAGCGCGTGGTGGAAGTCGTCGCTCCACTGGGCGTGGAGCCCATAGCCACCGGCCTCCCGCGGCGTGACCAGCTTCGCGTCGTTGAGGTCCGACTCGGCGACCAACGTCAACGGCCGACGGAGGTGCGCCGACAGTGCGGCGGTCTCGATGGCCATCTCCTCGAGCAGGTGGACGGGTGAGGAGTCCACCAGGGCGTGCACGGCGTCCAGCCGCAGCGCGTCGACGTGGTAGTCCGCGAACCACATCCGCACGTTGTCGAGGATGAAGCGACGCACCTCGGCAGAGCCCTCGCCGTCGAGGTTGACCAGGTCGCCCCAGGTGTTGCGCCCGGACTTGAGGTAGGGACCGAACAGCGGCAGGTAGTTCCCCGACGGACCCAGGTGGTTGTAGACGACGTCCTGGACGACGCCGAGACCTGCGGCGTGGCAGGCGTCGACGAACCGCTGGTACGCCGGCGGCCCGCCGTAGCTCTCGGACACGGCGAACCAGTCCACGCCGTCGTAGCCCCAGTTGTGGGTGCCGTCGAAGGCGTTGACCGGCATCAGCTCGACCAGGTCGACCCCGATCGAGCGCAGGTGGTCGAGCTTCTCGATCGCCGAGTCGAGCGTGCCCTGCGGGGTGAACGTGCCGACGTGCAGCTCGTAGATCACCGAGCCCGACAGCTGACGGCCGGTCCAGCTCTGGTCGGTCCAGGCGAACGCCGACGGGTCGTAGGTCTGCGAGCGCTGGTGGACGCCCGCCGGCTGGCGCCGCGACCGGGGGTCCGGTCGCGGCACGTCCGAGGCGTCGATCAGGTAGCCGTAGTCGAGTGGTCCTTGCGTCGGGTCGGGTATCTCGCCGTCGGGGACCCACCAGTCGCCTCCCGAGCGGCTCATCTCGACGATGGCATCACCCACCGACAGGCGGAGCCGGCTGGGAGTAGGCGCCCATACCGCGAAGGGCTCTCGGGCGTCGGTCGAGCCTGTCGAGGCCACGGCTACCCCTCCTCCCGGATCAGCAGCGCGACCGGGTAGTCGGCGAGCACCAGGTGCAGCGCCGCGTCACCGGCGTACTCACGACCGGTCAGCAGGTCTGCCCACTCACCGTCGGGCAGGGCGAGCACCGTGTCGCCCCAGCCGCGCTCGGCCAGGCCGACCGGCAGCCGGGTGGCGACGGTGAGGGCACCACCGCGGTCGAAGGCGAGCACGTGTCGGGCCGACGGGCCCCTGGCCTCGACGGCGCGGTACGTCGTGAAGCGGTGTGTCTGGTGGCGGCGCAGCGTCAGCGCGGTCTGGGTCACCAGCAGCTTGGCGTGACCCGGGTCGTCCACGCGGGGTGTGAGCGCCGGCCGCTCGCCGGCGAGAACGCGGTCGAGGACGGCGCGGCGTACGTCGAAGTCGACGGGTCGCCGGTTGTCCGGATCGACGAGTGACTGCTCCCACAGCTCGCTGCCCTGGTAGACGTCGGGCACGCCCGGGATCGTCAGCGCGATCGCCTTGGCCGCGACGGCGTTGCTCCATCCCGGTCCGGCCACGTGCGCGAGCAGATCGTCGAGGACCGCCGTGACCGCCGGGTTGTCGAACGCCGCGTCCACCGCGGCGTGCACCGCCTCCTCGTACGCCGCGTCCGGGCCGGTCCAGGTCGTCCGGTCGCCTGCCTCGCGCATGGCCTTCTCGGCGTACGCGTGGAGCCGGTCGCGGGACGCCGGCCAGGAGCCGAGCACGGCCTGCCAGAGCAGGTTCCCGAACGACGGGTCGGGGAGCGGCGCGAGTGAGAGCAGGGCGTCGACCGCCGACGACCAGACGTCGGGCAGCTCGGCGAGCACGGCGATCCTGGCCCGGACGTCCTCGCCCCGCTTGGTGTCGTGGGTCGACGTAGTGGTCATCGCGTGGGGCCACGACGCCTGCCGCTCGGTCATCGCCCCGTGGAACTCCGCGACCGTCACCGACCACTCGCTCGGGTCACCGCCGACCTCCGTCAGCGAGCTGAGGCGTGAGGTGCGGTAGAACGCGCAGTCCTCCACCCCCTTCGCCATCACCGCCCCGGTCGTCTGCTGGAACCGCAGAGCCGCCGGCTGCGCGGGGTCGGACAGCACCGGCTCGAGCAGGTCGAAGGTCGGGACCAGGTCGGACCGCCGCCGGCGTGCCTGGGAGAACGCGGCTACCAAGTGCCCCCGGCCCTCGGGCAGGTAGGAGCGGTACACCGGGAAGCAGGCGGCGAGCTCGGCGAGCGCGTCGACCACGCCGTCGGTCGAGCTTGTCGAGATCACGCCGCCGACCTCGCGGGCGACGCGGCGGATCTCCGAGCCGAGGATCCCGTCGGCGACGGCGCGCTTGGTGTCGTGGACCAGCTCGTCGAAGTCGAGTGGCTCGCCGCGGAGCCGGGTCTCGAGAGCGGTCAAGGGGCCTTGTCCATCGGGGTCGGTCAGCACGCGGTCGACCAGGCCCAGCACGTCGTACCCCGTCGTCCCGGCGGTGGCCCAAGAGGTCGGCAGCGCCTCGCCGGGTTCCAGGATCTTCTCCACGAGCACGTAGGCGCCGCCGGTCAGGCCGCGCAGATCGTCGAGGTACGCCGCGGGGTCGCGCAGGCCGTCGGGGTGGTCGACTCGAAGCCCGTCGACGAGGCCCTCGTCGAACCAGCGCCTGATCTCCACGTGGGAGTCCTCGAAGACGCGAGCGTCCTCGACCCGCACCCCCGCGAGCGTGTTGACCGCGAAGAAGCGCCGGTAGTTCAGGCCGTGGTCCGCCACCGTCCAGTGCACGAGCTCGTAGTGCTGATGCCCGAGCACCTCGTCGGTCGAGCCTGTCGAGACCACCCCGTCCCGTCGGAGCGGGAAGACGTGGTCGTGGTAGCGCACGATGCCCTCGTCGTGGTCGATCTGGACGGCCGCGAGCCCGTCGTCGCCGAGCACCGGGATCCGGACCTTGCCGGCGCCCGCATCCCAGTCCACGTCGAACGCGTCGGCGTGCTGCGACTCCCGTCCGTGGAGCAGGAGGTCCCACCACCAGGCGTTCTCGCGGGGCGTCGCGACACCCATGTGGTTCGGAACGATGTCAACGAGCACGCCCATCCCGAGTCGTCGGGCGGAGGCTGACAGAGCGGCGAGCCCTTCTGCCCCGCCCCGGTCGGGGTCGACCACTCCGTGGTCGACGACGTCGTACCCGTGGTCGCTGCCGGGCTCGGCCTCGAGCAGCGGTGAGAGGTACACCCAGTCGACGCCGAGGTCGTGCAGGTACGGCAGCGCCGCCGCCGCGTCGTGCAGCGTGAACCGCGCGTTGACCTGGAGCCGGTAGGTGCTGGTCGGGAGCTCCATGGTCAGGTCGTACCCGCTCGTCCGTTCTGAGCCGCGCTCTGCTCCTGCGCGGCGACGGAGGCGGCGGCCGACGTCTCGGGGGCCGCGGCCGGCGCGCTGTGCTCGCGCAGCACGACGACACTTCGCGCGGCGACCTTCGTGCGGACCCCGGCCCGGATCGGCCCCTTGCGGCGACGTACCTCGCCGGTGTCGAGCACGACGTCCCAGGCGGCGGCGTACTCCTCGGACGGCAGTGTCAACGGCGCGTCGTCGGCGCCGGCGTTGAAGTAGAGGAGGAAGTGGTCGTCCACGACCTTGCGTCCCCGGGCATCGGCGCCGGCGATGCCGTGACCGTTGAGGTACATCCCGAGCGACCGCGCGTCCGGGACGTCCCAGTCCGCCGACTCCATGGGCCGGCCGTCGAGATGGAGCCAGACGATGTCGTTGAGCCGTTCGCCGTCGCCGGTTCGCACCGTCGTCCCCGTGAAGAAGCGCCGGCGCCGGAACGTCGGGTGGTCGCGGCGGAGCTGCGCGACCCGCGCCGTGAACTCGACGAGCGGCCCGTCGAGCTCGTCCCAGTGGAGCCACGACAGCTCGTTGTCCTGGGCGTAGGTGTTGTTGTTGCCCTGCTGGGTGCGGCCACCCTCGTCGCCGTGCAGCAGCATCGGCACGCCCTGGCTCAGCAGCAGCGTGGCGATGAAGTTGCGCTGCTGCCGCGCACGCGCCGCGAGGATCTCGGGATCGTCGGTCGGGCCCTCGACGCCGAGGTTCCACGAGCGGTTGTGGCTCTCGCCGTCGTTGTTGTCCTCGCCGTTCGCGTCGTTGTGCTTGTCGTTGTAGGACACCAGGTCGCGCAGCGTGAAGCCGTCGTGCGCGGTCACGAAGTTGATCGAGGCGACCGGACGACGGCCGGACTGCTCGTAGAGGTCGCTGGAGCCGGCGAGCCGGCTCGCGAACTCACCGAGCGCGGCCTCGCCACGCCAGAAGTCGCGGACGGTGTCGCGGTACTTGCCGTTCCACTCCGTCCACTGCGGCGGGAAGCCGCCGACCTGGTAGCCGCCGGGACCCACGTCCCACGGCTCGGCGATCAGCTTCACCTGGCTGACGACCGGGTCCTGCTGCACGAGCTCGAAGAACGTCGAGAGCCGGTCGACGTCGTAGAACTCGCGGGCCAGCGCGGAGGCGAGATCGAAGCGGAAGCCGTCGACGTGCATCTCGGTCACCCAGTAGCGCAGGGAGTCCATGATCAGCTGGAGCGAGTGCGGGTGGCGGACGTTGAGGCTGTTGCCGGTGCCGGTGTAGTCCATGTAGTAGCGCAGGTCGTCCTCGACCAGCCGGTAGTAGGCCGGGTTGTCCAAGCCCTTGAAGCTCAGCGTCGGCCCGAGGTGGTTGCCTTCGGCGGTGTGGTTGTAGACCACGTCGAGGATCACCTCGATGCCGGCGCCGTGCAGCGAGCGCACCATCGACTTGAACTCCTGCACCTGCTGGCCGAGCTGGCCGGCGGCGGCGTACTCCGCGTGCGGTGCGAGGAAGCCGAGGGTGTTGTAGCCCCAGTAGTTGCGCAGGCCCTTCTCGAGCAGCGTGCTGTCCTGCACGAACTGGTGCACCGGCATCAACTCGATCGCGGTCACGCCGAGGCGGGTCAGGTGTTGGAGCACGGACGGGTGGGCGAGGGCGGCGTACGTCCCCCGCTCGTTCTCGGGTACGTCGGGATGCAGCCGGGTGAGGCCCTTCACGTGCGCCTCGTAGATCAGCGTCTCGTGGTACGGCACGTTGAGCCGGCGGTCGCCCTCCCAGTCGAAGAACGGGTTGATGACGACGCCGAGCATCATGTGCTCGCCGGAGTCGTCGTCGTTGCGTGAGTCGGGGTCGCCGAAGTCGTAGCCGAACAGCGACTGGTCCCAGTCGATGTCGCCGACGGTCGCCTTGGCGTACGGGTCGAGCAACAGCTTGGCGGGGTTGCACCGCAGACCTTGCGTAGGGTCGTAGGCGCCGTGGACCCGGAAGCCGTAGCGCTGCCCGGGCTGGATCGACGGCAGGTAGCAGTGCCACACGAACGCGTCGACCTCGGTCATCGCCACGCGGGTCTCGTTGCGGTCGTCGTCGAACAGGCACAGCTCGACCTGCTCGGCGACCTCGCTGAAGACCGCGAAGTTGGTGCCGACGCCGTCGAACGTCGCTCCCAACGGGTACGCCGTTCCCGGCCAGACCTCCATCGATGACCCTTCCCGGTCGCTGCTCGGTCGCTGTGCCTCGACCACTTCGAATCCCACCACACCGCCTCGTGCCCATCGACACCGCGATCAACCGCCCGTCCTACCGTGATCCTGTGCACGTCGTCGTCCTCACCGGTGCCGGGATCTCCGCCGAGAGCGGGCTCGCGACGTTCCGCGACGCCGACGGGCTCTGGGAGGGGCACCATCCAGAGGACGTGGCGACCCCGGGCGCCTACGACCGCGACCCCGCGCTCGTCCAGCGCTTCTACGACGAGCGACGCAGCGCGCTGGGGGCGGTCGAGCCCAACGCCGCGCACCTCGCTCTCGCGCGGCTCGAGGAGCGGCTCGGCGACGACCTGCTGCTGGTGACCCAGAACATCGACGACCTGCACGAGCGCGGCGGGTCACGCAACGTGCTCCACATGCACGGCGAGCTCCGCTCCGCGAGGTGCACGTCGTGCGGGCAGCGCCACCGCTGGACGGGCGGCCTCGCGACCTGGCCGCCGTGTCCTCGGTGCGGGGCCCCGTCGCTGCGGCCCGACGTGGTGTGGTTCGGTGAGGTGCCCTACCACATGGACGAGATCTGGGACCGCCTGCGCACGGCCGACGTCTTCTGCGCCATCGGGACTTCCGGCGTCGTCTACCCGGCGGCCGGCTTCGGCGAGCTCGCTGCGACGTACGGCGCCCGCACGGTGGAGCTGAACAAGGCGGCCAGCGATGTCGCGCCCTGGTTCCACGACGTCCGCCTCGGCCCCGCGACCGAGCTGGTGCCGGCGTGGGTGGACGAGGTGCTGGGCGCGGGCTGAGCGGCCGAATGCGGCTCGTGGCCGGGCTCAGAAGTCCTGCGGCTGGGTGAAGAAGCCGTCGGGGTCGTAAGTGCTCCGCACGTCGGCGAGGCGGTCGGCGTTCGAGCCGAAGTAGGCTTGCTGGTAGTCGGTGATCGAGGAGTCGGCGTAGTTGACGTAGGCGCCGGTGCCCCAGCTCGACGTCATCGCGCTGCGGAAGCCGCGGACGTACGACGTCGCCGGCGTGGCCGGACCGGAGTCGTACGTCGCGGTGTACTGCACGGTGGCCAGCGCACCGCGATGTCCGAACGCCGTCTCGCCGGCACCCACGTCATCGACCGCGCCGCCGAGCGCGTCGATCGAGATGCCGGCCTCCTTCAGGCCGCTGCTCTGGGCGTCCTCGACGCGGTCGAGCAGCGCGGACATGTCGACGTCCGGGCCGTTGATGATGTGGGAGGTCGCGGCGAACGCCTCGCGGTCCAGGGCGCCGCCCGGGCCCGTGTGGCACTGGTCGACCGGGATCGACGAGCACCCGGCGTAGGTGAGCATCGTGCTGAGGTAGCTCGCCGTGCTGCGCGAGTCGGTCGTCGGCGGTGGCACGCTCGAGAGGAACGGACGCAAGGCGGTGTCCATCCCGGACGCCGGGCCGGTCCAGGTCGCCGACATGAACAACGCCGGCCCGCTGGGATGAGTCCGCCCGCCGAGGAGCTTCAGCGTCGCCCAGAGCCGCGGGTCCGCCTTCGGGATCGTCCGTAGCCACGCGGGCACGACGTGGCGCGCCGCCGAGAACGGCCAAGCGACGTAGGCGCGGGTGATGGTCGGTGCCGCGAACGTGCGGAACGTGAAGGCTGTGACGACTCCGAGGTGGCCACCGCCACCGCCGCGCAGCGCCCAGTAGAGGCCCGGGTCGTCCTCGGCGTCGGCCGTCACCACCTTGCCGTCGGCGAGCACGACCTGCATCGACATGAGCGAGTCGCAGGTGAGGCCGTGGGCACGTGTCAGCACGCCGACGCCGCCGCCCTGGGTGAGCCCGGCGATGCCGACGGTCGGGCAGGAGCCACCGGGGATCCCGCGGCCGCGCGTGCCCAGCGCGTCGTACACCTGGACGAGCGAGGCACCGGACCCCACGGTCGCGGACGTGCCGTCCACCGACACGTCGTCGAGCGGCCGAACGTCGATGACGAGGGCACCGTCTCCCGCCGACCAGCCGGGATAGCTGTGGCCACCGGAGCGGATGGCGACGGGGACGCCGTGGTCGTGGGCGAACGAGAACGCCGTGGAGACGTCGCGGGCGTTCGCCACGGAGAGCACCGCGAGCGGGCGCGCGCCGTCGTACCGGGGGTTCTGGGTGAGCTTCACGGTGTCGTACGTCGCGGAGCCCGGCCGCGCGAGGGTGCCGTCGACGTGCGCGGCGAGGCGTCGCCAGTCGGCGGCCGTGGGTGGCTGGACGGAGGTCGAGGTGGTGCCGCTGGGCTGGACCGGCGGGGCCGGCGTGTCCGGCGGCGGCGAGGCGTCGTGGGGCGTACACGCCTGGACTACCTCGGCCAGGCCGGCCGCGGCGACCAGGGCTCCGGCCAGGACCGGCCGACGACCGAGCCCCCTGTTCACGGCTCGAGGCTAGTGCGTCGCCACGCCCAATCGGCCCTTGCCGGGCGAACCGACCGGCGATTTGGAGCGTCGGAGATGGTGGTACGTAGTCGAGCACTGCTCGGGACTCGGGAGGACAGATGGGCGACCGTCGCACGACGACGGACACATTGACGAGGGCGACCGCCCGCGCGAATGCGAGGTGGCGACGAGATCTCGAGGCGGTGCTCGGCGCGGGAGCGGGCCGGGCGCTGGTAGCGGTCGACCGCACCTCGGACATCGACCTCGAGCGACTCCGCGCCGATCACCCCCGGACGACGTTCGAGACCCTCGACGTCGGGTCGGGGGACAGGCTCACGGACGGGAGCTTCGACGCGGTCCTCGACGCGACGCGGAGACCCGACCTCCGTCGCGGGCTGTTCGAGGACGCGTTCCCACGGCTCCTGCCGGGGGGCCGCTTCTTCGTCCTCGACCACCGACCCGCGGACTGTGACGTCACCGGACCGGTGGCCGAGGACGTGCTCTGGCCCCGGCTGTTCGACGCGGACGCGTCGCCGCAGGGGGTGGGACGTGTCGTGCTCGACGAGCACCACCTCCTCGTCGAGCGGTCGGGGGGCTCCGCGTCCCGGGTGAATCCCGGCGAGCGGGGGCTACCGGGCCTCGTGCGTCGGTTGGTGCGTGTCGAGCGCCCCACGATCGCGGTCATGGGTCATGGCGGGGCCAGGCGGCTCGCGGACCGCCTTCGTGACGTATTCCCCGACGCGCGGATCGTCCGCGTCCGGTCCGGCATGCCACGGCCCTCGCGGCACACCCGGTTGGCGACGTACGGGCCGTTCGACCTGGTGATCGACGCCGGCTCGGATGCCGGTGTCTCGGCCGACCTGCTCCGGTGGTGCTTCCTGCACGTGCGCCGCGGGGGGTCGATGCTCGTGCTCGGTGTCTCACCGCTGCGCAAGCAGTCGGTGGGCACGGCGGAGTTCTGGCAGGCCCTGACATACACCCTGTCCCGGCGGGGGGGCCCGCCGGTCTACGAACGCAGCCCGGAGCTCGACTGGTCCCGGCTCGCCCTCGCGATCGGTCGCGTGGACGTCGGGCCGCGCAACGTCGTGCTACGGAACGTCGTACCGGCCATGGCCATGCTGCGCGACCGGCAGCTGCGGCACATCGCCCACGATCGGGACGACCCGGGGCTGCGGGTCCACCGACACCGACCTCGGCAGCTGTTCACCAGCCGGGCGATCCTCGGGGAGGGCACCGAGCGGGACCCGAAGCGGATGCCGGAGACCTTCCGCGTCCCGGAGCTGCAGGTCCACGAGTACCGCGACGTCGTCTGCTTCCCGATGCAGGCGGTGACCAAGGGCAACCTGGCGCTGCCGGACAGCTTCCGGCACCCGGGCTACGTCTGGCTCACCAACCGCCAGCTCGAGCCCATGGGTCGGCTGTTCGCGCTGGCCCGGCGGCCGCCGAGTGAGCGCCTCGAGGGCACCTACTTCCATCTCGACGGCGAGCTGCGGCACCACTTCGGGCATGCCACGACCGAGCACATCGGGCGGCTGTGGGCCTGGCCGAACGCCAAGGCCGCGAACCCCGACCTGCGCGCACTGGTGTCGATCTCCACGGACCTGACGGCGCTGCCGGACTGGCAGGTCGCGCTCTACGAGGCGGCGGGCGTGCCCCGCGACGACATCGTGACCTTCCGCAGGCCCATCGTCGTCGACCGGCTGATCGGCGCGAGCCCGATGTTCTCGATGCCGAACTACGTGCACCCCGACATCGCCGAGGTCTGGGACCGGACCGGCGCAGCCCTGGACGCCTGCGCGACCCTGGATCCGACACCGAGGCGGATCTTCATCACCCGTGCGCCGGGGTCGACCCGGTGGTGCCACGAGACGCCCGAGCTCGAGCGGATCGTGCAGCAGCACGGGTACGCCGTCATCCGCCCCGAGCGGTTCGCGCTCGCCGACCAGGTCAGGATGTTCCGGCGGGCCGAGGCGGTGGCCGGGTTCGCCGGCAGCGGCATGTTCAACCTGATGTTCGCCTCGGACCCCAAGCCGGTCCTGCTCATCCGTTCCACCGCCTACACAGCCTCGAACGAGTACCTGATCGCCTCGGTGCGCGGCCACCATCTCGAGACCGTCGCCTGTCGTCCCGACACCGGCCATGAGGGGGGACTCCGTCGCGCGTGGGCCTCCGAGCCGGTGAGACAGCCGGGGTTCCACTTCGACCTCGACGGCGACCGGAGCCGGCTCGAGCAGATCCTGCGCAGCTTCGCCTGACCGTCGGGCGAGCACAGCCTTGCCTTCCTTGCGATGCCCGGCCGGGCTGGCAAGGATCGAAGAGTGAGCATGGAGATCGGGACCGACGAGGAGCCCCAGCACTGGCACGACGACATCGGTGAGGACGTCGGGAACCGGCTGAACTGGCTGCGGGCCGGCGTTCTGGGCGCCAACGACGGGATCGTGTCCACGGCCGGCATCGTGATGGGTGTGGCGGGCGCGACCTCGGAGCGCTCGCCTGTGCTGATCGCGGGGATCGCGGGCCTGGTCGCGGGGGCGCTCAGCATGGCCGCCGGTGAGTACGTCTCCGTGTCGACCCAGCGGGACTCCGAGCGTGCGATGCTCGCGCTCGAGGCGGAGGAGCTGGAGCGGATGCCCCAGACCGAGCTCCGGGAGCTGGCGAAGATCTACGAGCGGAAGGGGCTGAGCCGCAACCTGGCCCGTCAGGTCGCCCAGGAGCTCACCGCCCATGACGCGCTGGCGGCGCATGCGGAGGCGGAGTTCGGCATCGACAAGGACAACCTCACCAACCCGTGGAACGCAGCCGCCGCGTCGATGGTGTCGTTCACCGTGGGTGCCCTGTTGCCGCTGCTGGTGATCACCCTGAGCCCGCACGACGCGCGGATCTGGGCGACCGTCGTGGCGGTGGCCATCGCGCTCGCGGTGGCGGGGTTCGTGAGCGCCAAGCTGGGCTACAGCCCTTGGGGGCGGGCGGTGCTCCGCAACGTCGGGGGCGGGCTCGTCGCGATGGGCATCACGTACGCCGTGGGAGCGGTCGTCGGCACGCACGTCTGAGCGTGGCTCCATGAGGATGTTCGTGGCGGTGGTCCCGCCTCCCGAGGTGGTCGAGCACCTGGACGCCTTCCTCGACGTACGCCGGGACGCCGCGGCGTACCGATGGGCGACGGTGGAGCAGTTCCACGTGACGCTGGCGTTCCTCGCCGAGGTGCCGGACCGCGCCCTCGACGACCTCGTGGAGCGGCTCGGCCGCGCGGCGTCGCGGAGGCATGCCTTCGACACATCGGTGGCGACCGGTGGTGCCTTCCCGAACCCCGCCCGCGCCCGTGTCCTGTGGGCCGGGCTGGACCTGGACGACGACGGTCGGACCGAGCTCTCCCGGATGGCGACGGGCGCTCGGGCCGCCGCCAACCGGGCCGGCGTACCCGTGGACGGCCAGCGGTTCCGGCCCCACATCACCGTCGCCCGCCTCGGCCGACCCCAGGACGTGACGTCGTGGGTCCGCCTGCTCGACACCTACCGGGGACCCACCTGGACCGTCGACCGGGTGGCGCTCGTGGCGTCGTACCTCGGTCAGGGGCCGCGGGGACGACCTCGCTACGAGCCGGTTGAGGAGTTCGGGTTGACGGGGTAGTCCCTGGCCATCCCGCCCCAGGACGACGGCGTGGAGGGCGGTTCTGTCGGGGACAACCCCGGGTGGGGTGTGGAGAACACCACGCCGGTGTGGGGTGAGATGGATGGGCGTGGTGGGTGTCTTGCCATAGGTTCGACCGCGTGAGAGTTGCGGTGGCGAAGGAGACCCGGGACGGCGAAGCACGTGTGGCGATGGTGCCCGAGCTGGTCGGCAAGCTGACGGGGCTCGGGTACGACGTCGCGATCGAGCCCGGGGCGGGGCTCCACGCGCTGATCTCCGACGAGGAGTACGCCGAGGCGGGCGCAACCGTCGCGGCCGACGCCCTGCAGGACGCCGACGTGGTCGTGTCGGTCCAGCCGCTCGACGCCGGGCGGATCCGGAGCCTGCGCCAGGGCGCCACCACCATCTCGTTCCTACCGACCACGACCGAGCAGCAGACCGTGGTCGAGCTGCGCGATCGCGGCATCACGGCCCACGCCGTCGAGCTGATCCCCCGCATCTCGCGCGCTCAGTCGATGGACGGGCTCAGCTCGCAGGCCCTCGTCGCGGGCTATCGCTGCGCGATCGTCGCCGCCGGCATGCTGCGCCGCTTCTTCCCGCTCAACATGACCGCCGCCGGCACCGTCCCGGCCGCGGAGGTCGTCGTGCTCGGAGCCGGCGTCGCCGGCCTGCAGGCCATCGCGACGGCCAAGCGGCTCGGCGCCGTCGTCCGCGCGTACGACGTACGGGCCGCCGCAGCCGAGGAGATCCGGTCGATGGGCGCCAAGTCGATCGACCTCGACCTCGACACCCTCGAGGGCGCCGGCGGCTACGCCCGCGAGATGACCGAGGAACGCGCCGCCCGGCAACGCGAGCTGCTGACGCCGTACATCGCCGCGGCCGACGCCCTCATCACCACCGCGGCCGTGCCCGGTCGCCCGGCCCCGATGCTGGTGACGCGCGAGATGGTCGAACAGATGAGACCCGGCTCGGTCGTCGTGGACCTCGCCGCCGAGAGCGGCGGCAACGTCGAGGGCTCGGTCGCGGGCGAGGTCGTGCGGATCGGCAACGCCCAGGTCTGGGGCGGCAAGAACGTCCCGAGTCAGATGCCCGGTCCGGCCTCGCGGCTCTACGCCCAGAACATCGTCAACCTGCTGACCCTGATGACGACCAAGGACGACGAGGGCAACCCGGCGTTCGCGCCCGACTACGCCGACGAGATCCTGGCCGGTAGCTGCGTGACCCAGGGCGGACGCATCGTCCACGAGCCGACGCGCGAGGCGATCGAGGGCCCGGCACCGGAGACTCCCGAGCCGACCCCGGCGCCCGAGCCTGGGCCCGAGCCCGAGCAGCCCGACCTTCCCTACGACCAGGAGGCCGACCAGTGATCCTCGACACCGGAGTCGTCTGGCTGACGATCTTCGTGCTCAGCGTCTTCGTCGGCATCGAGGTGATCTCGAAGGTGTCGTCGACGCTGCACACCCCGCTGATGTCCGGCGCCAACGCCATCCACGGGATCATCCTGCTCGGCGCGATCCTGGTCACCGGCACCACCGACAACAACCTCGCGCTCGCCGTGGGGCTGGTCGCGATCGTCCTCGCGTCGGTGAACATGGTCGGCGGGTTCGTGGTCACCGACCGGATGCTGCAGATGTTCACGCGGCGCAAGCCGGCGAGGGCCGACGCCGACGACAAGGACGGTGCCGCCTGATGCCGACCTGGATCCAGCTGGTCTTCCTGGCCTGCGGCGTCTGCTTCATCCTCGCGCTGAAGGGTCTCTCGGGTCCCAAGACGGCTCGCAACGGCAACCTGCTCGGTGCCGCCGCCGCGGTCGTCGCGTGCCTGATGCCGTTCTTCTGGACCGACCTCCATCTCAAGCACGTGCCGCTGATCGTGATCGCGATCGCGATCGGCACCGTCGGTGGTGTGTACGGCGCCCGCACCGTGCAGATGACCCAGATGCCGCAGATGGTGGCGCTCTTCAACGGCGTCGGTGGTGGCGCGGCCGCGCTGGTCGCCCTGCTCGAGCTGCACGACGTGGTCGAGTCCGGCGGCGACGCCCCGTGGTTCAACCTGGCCGCGACCGCGTTCACGATCGCGGTCGGCTCGATCTCGTTCGCCGGCTCGATCATCACCTTCGCCAAGCTCCAGGAGCTGATGACGTCGCGGCCGGTGGTATTCGCCGCTCTGCGCTACGTCTTCGCGATCTCCATCGCCGCGGCATTGGTGCTGGGCGTCCGGATCGTGATCGACCCGTTGATGTGGGTCGCGGTCATCCTGGCTCTCCTCGGCCTGGTCGTCGGCGTTCTGCTCGTCCTGCCCGTGGGGGGCGCCGACGTACCGATCGTGATCTCGCTGCTGAACGCGTTCACCGGCCTGACGGTCGCGGCCGGCGGCTACGTCCTGTCCAACGTCCTGCTCCTGATCGCCGGCACCCTGGTCGGCGCCTCCGGTACGTTCCTCACCCTGCTGATGGCGCGAGCGATGGGCCGGTCGGTGACCAACATCCTGTTCGGTGCCCTCAAGGGCGGGTCCACCCTCGGCGCCGGCGAGGCGAGCGACCGGCCGGTGCGCAGCGTCACTCCCGAAGACGCCGCGATCATGCTGGGGTACGCCGACCGGGTGATCATCGTGCCCGGCTACGGCCTGGCGGTGGCCCAGGCGCAGCACACGCTGCGTGAGCTGGTCGACGTCCTCGGAGAGAAGGGCATCGAGGTCGACTACGCGATCCACCCGGTCGCCGGTCGCATGCCCGGCCACATGAACGTGCTCCTCGCCGAGGCCCAGGTGCCCTACGAGCAGCTGCGCGAGATGGACGAGATCAACGGCGACTTCAAGGACGCCGACGTCGTCCTCGTCGTCGGCGCCAACGACGTGGTCAACCCCGCCGCGAAGACGACGCCCGGCGCCCCGATCTACGGCATGCCGATCCTCAACGCCGACGAGGCCAAGCAGATCATCTTCATGAAACGCTCCATGCGACCCGGCTTCGCCGGCATCGAGAACGAGCTGCTCTTCGACGAGAAGACCTCGCTGCTCTTCGGCGACGCCAAGGACTCGATGGGCAAGCTCCTCAACGCCGTCAAGGCGCTCTGACCCGCATCGGTCCCGCTGCGCATCCGCTTGCGGTCAGGACCGAACGGCGGGAAGACCGGCCGCGGACATGCGGTTTGTGACCAATCGTGCCTGTGGATCGTTGGGTGGGCATGAGCCAGAACGACGACGACGACCCGATGCTGCGACCCGACGGGCACCGGTACGAGAAGCCGGAGTCCCGCGAGACGACCGTCAGCAAGGAGGTCGTGTACGGAGCGCTGGGCCTGCTGGTCGTGGTGATCGCGATCCTGATCGCGACCGGGACCGTCCCGATCTTTCCTGAGTGAGGACGACCGCAGCGAGCTTGCTCGCGAAGCGCCTGACCTTCAGCCGACCTTCAGTCGGCCAGGCCGTACAGCCGGTCGCCCGCGTCCCCGAGCCCGGGGACGATGTAGCCCTTGTCGTTGAGCTTCTCGTCCATCGCGGCGGTCACCACGGTGACCGGGACACCGAGCCCCTCGAGCTCCTCCTCGAGGCGCTGGCACCCCTCCGGCGCGGCCAGCAGGCAGATCGCGGTGATGTCGTCGGCGCCGCGGTCGGTGAGGAAGCGGACCGCGGCGGCGAGGGTGCCGCCGGTCGCCAGCATCGGGTCGAGCACGTAGCACTGCCGGCCGGCGAGGTCGTCGGGCAACCGCTCGGCGTACGTCGAGGCCTCCAGGGTCTCCTCGTTGCGCATCATGCCGAGGAAGCCGACCTCCGCGGTCGGGAGCAGCTTCATCATCCCCTCGAGCATCCCCAAGCCAGCGCGGAGGATCGGGACGACCATCGGCAGGGGGGCGGAGAGACGTACGCCGGTCGTCGGCGCCACGGGGGTCGTGATGTCGTACGGCTCGACGCGTACGTCCCGCGTCGCCTCGTAGGCCAGCAGCGTGACCAGCTGGTCGACCAGACGTCGGAAGGTCGGCGAGTCGGTCCTTTCGTCGCGCAGCGCGGTGAGCTTGTGGGCGACGAGCGGGTGGTCGACGACGATCGTGCGCATGGGCCGCACCCTAGCCGGGGGTCGGCCGTTCACCCACACGCTCCCGGAACGGGGTTGGCACGGTGTGGCGCCTCTGTCACTCTGGACACGTCCTGCTGGTCCACATGAGCGCGCATGGAGATCGGAGGTGGTCATGAGCGAGCAGATCGACGGCATCGACTTCGCGGTGGCCGCCTACCGCGAAGAGGGCGAGTGGCAGGTGGAGGAGCTCGTCCACGAAGTGCTCCTCGACGTCCCGACCCTGGCCGCGGCCCTGCGTAGGTTCCCGGGTGACGGCGGCGCGATCGGGATGGTGGCCATCGACGAGGACTTCTTCGTGATCGTCCGAGTGGCCGGTCCCTCGGTCCGCATCCTGCTCTCCGACATCACCGCAGCCGAGGAGTGGGAGCTGGCCGCCTCAGCGGTCCAGGAGCTCGGCCTTCCCGAGCCCGACGACGACGACGAGCAGGCGCCGGCCGGCGACCTCGACATCCTCGGCGACCTCGGCATGGCCGCGATGGACATGGGCGTCCTGCTCGACGACCTCGACCTCTACCCCGACGAGATGCTGTCCGAGGTCGCGCGCCGGCTCGGCTTCGGGTCGCTCTTCGACGAGGCCGTCGGGCTCACCTCGGCCTGACCGGCGACCGCCCGTGCCCGACCATGCGTACGACGACGCCATGCGCGCCGCACTCGTCGAAGCACGCCACGCGCTCGAGTCCGCCGACGTCCCCATCGGCGCCGTCGTGCTCGACGCCGACGGTGAGATCGTCGGCCGCGGGCACAACGTCCGTGAACGCGACCGCGACCCCACCGGTCACGCCGAGCTGGTCGCCTGCCGGCAGGCGGCCGAGGCCCTGGGCGCATGGCGGCTCACCGGATGCACCCTGGTCGTCACCCTCGAGCCCTGCACGATGTGCGCCGGCGCGGTCGTGCTGGCCCGACTCGACCGGCTGGTGTTCGGGGCGTACGACGCGAAGGCCGGCGCTGTCGGATCCCTCTGGGACGTCGTCCGCGACCGCCGCCTGAACCACCGCCCCGAGGTTCTCGGAGGCGTCCTCGCCGACGAGTGCACGGCCCTGCTGGACGATTTCTTCGCCCACCAGCGCCTCGGGTAGCCTCTCCGGCGGTGGCGTGTCCGAGCGGCCTAAGGAGAACGCCTCGAAAGCGTTTGTGGGCGCAAGTCCACCGCGGGTTCAAATCCCGCCGCCACCGCCATGGGCCTCCGATCGACAGGAAGACACGCTTTCCGCGTCGTCTTTCTGTCGATCGTCCCCGTCCCTCGAGCGCGGCGTGACGGCTCGCGGCCGTGACAGCCGAGCGCTGGTCTTCGTCCAGCACCGCCGGACCTGCTCGATGGCTCGCCGCATCCGGCACCTCCGACTCGCCCCGGAAGGTGCCTTCTGACGCGAGGTATCGAGCAAGGTATCGAGCAAGGCCCCGATGGCGGCGTGACGGGAACGGGCAGGGGTGATGACTCGACCCCGGCCGGCTTCCTAGACTGTCGGCGTCGAGCGCCTCGGGGGTTCGACGGCCTGGGCGCGGGGGTGCCGGGCAGCGCTCTCGTGCTCTGTGACCTGTAGCCGGTCGCCTCGGCGCCGGCCGGAAACGGGTGTCGACATCGGGGGTCGCCGTGCACAGATCCGCACCAGTCCTGCTCGTCGCTGCCGCCACTGTGACGGTCGTGGGAATCCCGCCATCCGGCGGGGTCGTCGCGCGAGAACGAGCTCGCCCACGAGTCCCGACCGTCGTGGTCCGCGCCACCAGCGATCGCGGTCGCGCGTCATCACGGCTGTTGGGTGTGAACCACCACTACAACCGCAACGGGTACGGCTTGTGGAGCGCGCCATCGCACTCTCCGGTGCCGGCCGTGGTGAAGGAGTCCCGCCGGGCTGGACTCCAGTCCGTGCGCTTTCCCGGAGGCACGATTGCCAACCTCTTCGACTGGAAGCGTGCGATCGGTCCGCACCACGGTTGCCAGGTGAACGGCACGGGTACGCCGGAGACCGGCTTCCCCGCCGTCAGGCATCGCCTGGCATTCGGGGTGGACGAGTACATGAGTTTCCTGCGCGCCATCGGTGCGGCGCCGTTGATCATGGTTCCCTTCGTGACGAGCCGACCGATAGATGCAGCGGACTGGGTCGAGTACATGAACGCGCCAGCCGGTGTCGCAGGGAACCCGAACGGTGGTGTCGACTGGGCGGACGTTCGCGCAGACAACGGCCATCCGCGGCCCTACGAGGTTCGCCGGTGGGAGATCGGGAACGAGCAGGACCACCCGACCGAGCGGTACTGGATGGCGGCGAATGACGCCAAGGCGGTCAAGCAGTACGCCTTCGGCGGTGAACGGACCATCGTCGCCGAGCCTCTCGGGAGGAACTGCGCACACCCGCTACACGGTGTTGCGGCGGACGGTTCCGCGGACCAGCATTTCGAGGTGCTCTACCCGCCGGTGAAGGCGGCGTCGGTCAAGGTCCTCGTCGGCGGCACGGGGTGGGATCGCGTCGCTGACCTCTCCTCCAGTGGGCCACGAGATCGAGTCTTCCGGGTCCGAGCCGCGAGCGGGACGATCGTTTTCGGCGACGGGGTCCACGGAGCAGTGCCTCCCGCGGGGGCATCGGTGACAGCGTCCTACACCAGCGTGCACGCTGGGTTCTTCTCGTTCGCCCGGCGCATGAAGGCGGTCGATCCGCACATCCGAGTCTGCTCGAGCTGGGGCACGCCGGCGTTCGTGGTGCTTGCCCGAGGACGTCATGACGACTGCCTCACCACCCACCCGATCACGACCTTCGGGGGCAGTCGCGGCCATCCGGCGCACTGGTCACGCCCGCTCGTGGGCCACGACGCGTTCATGCAGGCCGCCGAGCGTCGACGGCGGCAGGTGGTCCGGCTGCTCGACGTGCTGCCCAGTCGAACCCCGTTGTGGCTCACCGAAGCCTCGACCATCCATGGGGACACGGACACGTTCCCGTCATGGGCCACCTCAGCGAGCCACGCCGCTTACATGGCCTCGCTCTGGGCGGACTGGATGAATCTGAGGATCCCGTGGGGCATGGGGGACGATCTCTTGTGGACGAACGATCGAGCAGTACTCGGTCCGGCCCCTGACTACGCCTTCACCGCCGACGCCGTCACGCGACAGGCCCTGCGTCCGATGTTCGAGGCAGGCGGGAAGGTGCTCGCGACGTCGGTCGAGAACAACCCTGTCCGTCGGCCCCGCTCCGGAAGCTCGTACGCCGCGTTGGCGGTCTGTGCAACCCGGAGGAAGCGCCGCATGTTCGTCATGGTCGTCAACCGTCTTCCCACGACCGACGTCACTGCCCGGATCCGGTTCGACGGCGCCCGTGTCGCGGGCCGGATGAGCGTTCGAAGAGTGGCCGGGAGCTCCTTTCAGAGCTGGAACCCGCCAGGGGAGGCGCCGTCCGTTCGACTGGTCAGGAGATCCCGGTCGGTCCACGGCTTCTCGTTCGAAGCGGGGTTCCCTGCAGCGTCCACCACGGTGTTCAGGATCCGGGTGGCCTCCGGCGGCAGAGACTGAATGAACGGGCTGCTCGACGACCACCGGCTCGACCTCGACGCGGGTCGAGGCCTGGATGGCGACCACGACGTCACGGGCTGTGCTGCGCCCTCAGGCCTGAGGCGGTCGCGCCTCGGCGACCACGATGAGCTCGCGCGAGGTCTCGGTCACCGGTGTCCGTGACCAGTCGCCGTACAGGACCACGACCTCGAAGCCGGCGCGGTCGAGCGAGCTGCGCAGTGCCGCCATGTCACGGAAGGCGAGGATCTCGCTGTCATGGTTCTCGACACCGGTCGCGAGGTTGCGGTCGTACGTCGCGTACGTCACGTGCGGCAGGGCCACCGCGAGCGTCTCGTGCCAGAACTCCATCGGTCCGTCGGGGGTGCCCACCGTCCGGAGCGTGTCGGCGCGGGTCCATCTCTCCCACCCGCGCGCGTCCGGGTTGCGGGACTCGAAGGCCAGTGTGCCCCCGGGCCGCAGGGCGCGGTGCAGGTCATCGAGGACGGCGGCCCAGGCGGCGTCCTCGACGAAGACCTGGGCGACGTGGCCGGACATCACCGCGAGGTCGGCCCAGCCCGGGTCTGCGGAGTCGCTATAGCCGAGCCGCCAGTCGACGGCGTCCGCACCCGGCCTGCTGCGGGCCACACGCAGCATCTCGACGTCGGGGTCGATGGCGATGACGGTGCGCCCGGCGGCGGCGACGAGTCGGGCGAGGGTGCCCGTACCGCAGCCGAGGTCGAGGATGTGCTGCGCAGCCAGGACGTCGGCGAGGTCGGCGTAGAAGCAATAGTCGTCGTCGTCGGCGTTCAGCTCGTCGTAAGCCGCGGCGAAGTCGAAGGTCACCCGGTCAACGGTCGTCCGTCGGGCGTCCACGCGCCACCGCATATCGCGGGTGCGACGATGGCGGGGTGTTGGACCGCGCCCAGATCGCCGACGCCGCGAAGCGCATCCGCGGCCACCTCCGTCGGACGCCGATCCAGCTGGTCGACGTTGGCGACGAGTGGCTGCCCTACGGCGGCTGCCTCAAGCTCGAGCTGGTGCAGCACACCGGCACGTTCAAGCCCCGCGGGGCCTTCAACCGGATCCTGTCTGCGCAGGAGCGCGGTGAGCTCGACCCGGAGGCCGGGATCGTCGTCGCATCCGGAGGCAACGCCGGCCTGGCCAATGCCTTCGCGGCCCGCGCGGTCGGAGTGCCCGCGACGGTCTTCGTGCCCACGACGTCGTCCCCGACCAAGGTGCGCCGGCTCCAGGAGTACGGCGCGACCGTCGTCGCTCGTGGCACTCAGTACGCCGATGCCTACGACGCCGCCATGGACCACGTCGCCGGCACCGGTGCCGTCTACTGCCACGCCTACGACCAGCCCGAGGTGTGCGCCGGCGCCGGCACCTTGGGCCTGGAGCTCCTCGAGCAGCTCGCCGCCGAGGGCCGCGACGTCGACACCGTCCTCGTGGCGGTCGGCGGCGGCGGCCTGATGGCCGGCGTGGCGACGGCCGTCGAAGGACGTGCCCGGGTCGTCGGTGTCGAGCCGACCGGCGCGCCGACCCTGCACGCGGCACTCCAGGCCGGCACACCGGTGGACGTGGACGTGTCAGGGGTGGCCTCCGACTCCCTGGGAGCCCGTCGGCTCGGGTCGATCGCGTGGGAGGTGGCGCAGCGCACGGGGGTGGTGAGCGTGCTCGTCGACGACGCAGCCCTCCTCGCGGCGCGCCGCCAGGTGTGGGAGCGCTACCGACTCGTGGTCGAGACCGGCGCGGCCGCACCGATGGCGGCCCTGTCGGCCGGTGCCTACGAGCCCGCCGACGGCGAGCGGGTCGCGGTCGTGCTGTGCGGAGCCAACACCGATCCCTCCGACCTGGGTTGAGCATCTGCTCAAGACGGCGTAACGTGCCCTTTGAGCGATCGCTCAAGACAGAGAGGGTCACGATGACGACGCGGGAGAAGCTGCTGGATGCGACGGGCGAGCTGCTGGCGCACGACGGACTGACCGCGGTGTCGGCGCGCAGCATCGCGGCCCGGGCCGAGGTCAACCAGGCGCTCGTCTTCTACCACTTCGGCAGCGTCGCCGAGCTCGTCGAGGAGTCGTTGCGCCGGTCGGCCGACCTGGCGGTCGGCACGTACCGCAACCGGTTCGACGACGTCACCTCCTTCAGCGAGCTGATCGAGCTGGGTCGGGAGGTGCACCGCGCCGAGCGCGAGCGGGGCAACGTCGCCCGGATGGCCCAGGTGATGGCGGGCGCCCAGAGCGACGAGACCCTGGCGCGGGCAGGCCGCTACGCGATCGACCTCCTCACCCGACAGCTCGAGAGCGTCCTCAACCGGCTGCTCGCGTCGAGCCCGTTGCGCGGGCTCGTGGAGCCCGCCGACCTGGCGCGGGCGGTCGCGGCGGCGTTCATCGGGCTCGAGCTCTACGAGGACGTCGACCCCGAGGGAGCGTCCTCCGCGCTGGCGGTCCTGGAGTCGCTCGGCGGGATGCTCGAACTCGTCGACGGGCTGGGCCCGGTCAAGGCGCGTGCCGTCCGGGGGCAGGTGCGCAAGGCGACGCGGAGTCGTACGACGAGGCCCAGATGACTGCGAAGGGCGACTCGTTCCCGGCGTTCCTCGGTTGGTGCCTGGTGGGAGCGGGCGCCTGCTTCGGCGTCCTCTCGCTCCTGACGGTCGGTCCGTTCGTTCTCCTCGCGACCCTCTTCCTCTCGGGCTGGCTGTTGTGGCGGGTCTCCTTCGGGTGGGCCATGGGTGGCCTGCTGTCCGGTGCGGCGCTCCCGATTCTCTACGTCGCGTGGCTCAACCGCGACGGACCGGGTCACGTCTGCACGACCACGGCCACGAGCCAGTCGTGCACCGAGGAGTGGAGCCCGTGGCCGTTCGTGGTGGCCGCGGTGGTGCTGGCGGCCGGCGGGGTCATGGTGCTCCTGCGTCGCCCGCGCTCCTGAGGCCTCAGGTCTTCAGGCAGGTCTGGGGCGACGGCGCGACCGGCCGGTCGAGGCCGTTGCGCATGAAGACCGGCGTGCCGCACACCGTGGCGACCCAGTGGTAGTGGTCGATGAGCGCGGTCTGCAGGCGGTCGCCGGTGTCGATGTCCCAGGAGTCGAGCGAGAGCGGAGCCAGCACGAACGTCGGTGCGTCGGGGCCGGACAGGAGGGCGCGCAGGTCGTCCAGGTCCGGGTCGAGGACCCGCATCGGCAGCGTCCACAGATAGGGGTACGCCGGCCGGATGCCGGCGTTCTCGTAGAGGCCGGCCTGGCCGTAGAGGACGACCATGGAGTCGCCCGGACGCTTCATCTGGTCCAGCCAGGTGGTGGTGCCGCCGACCCAGGTCTCGTCGCTCGTCTTCCGTTCGGAGATGGCCTGGTGGACGTGGTACCCGGTGATCACCACGCTGGCCGCCACCAGGGCACCCACGAGCCGCGGTGCCGGGACCTTCCCCACGGCGTACGCCGCCAGCACGGCCGTCACCGGCACCAGGCCGAGCGCGTAGTGGATCCAGTACTGGCCGCCACCGGCTACGCCGACGACGGCCGTCAGCGTCATCGCGAGCAGACCCAGCGTCACCGGGTCGCGCCACCAGCGGCGGCGCAACAGCCACAGCGAGGCGACGGCGACCGGGATCAGGCCGCTGCGGAACGTGCAGTCGATGAGGTTGTGCAGGCGCGCGTTCTGCGAGTCGGTGGGCTGAGCCAGGAGCGTCTGACCACCCTCGGCGCGGAAGCCGAAGAGCTCGTAGACCAGCTCGTGCACGCCGGCCGACGCAGTCTCCGCCCAGATCACCGTGATCACGACCGGGACGGCGATCCCCAGCGCGAGCCACCCGACGTCCCGCACGCCGGACCGGCGCTCACCCCGCTCGACCAGAGCGGCGCCGACGACGAGGACGACTCCGAAGGCCAGTGAGTCCGCGAGGTTCTGTTTCGCCAGCAGCGCGCACGCGGCGAGTGTGCCGCCCGCCACCAGCAGCCAGGCGCGACCGGCCGTGCCGCGCGGTCGTCGGTACGCCGCCAGGAAGCACGCCGTGGCGGCCATGCCGAAGGGGACCCCCACTGTCTCGGCGTCGACCTCGCGCGAGCCGAGCATGGGGTTGGTCATGTAGGCGGCACTGACCAGCGCCGCCGTGACAGCCCCGCGGCGGCCGGCCAGGGACGAGCCCGCCCAGGCAGCGGAGGCGACGATGATCGCGACCAGGACCAGGCCCATGATGCGCACGGCCATCAGGCCGTCGAGCTCACCCGCGAGCCGGAAGAACGCCAGGATCAGAGGAGGCCGCGCCAGGAACAGGTCGCCGTACAGGTAGGGGCCTCCGGTGTGCCACTCGCGGGCGACGACCAGCATGCCCCCCTCGTCGGGGTAGATGCTGTTGCGCAGGAACGGCAGGCGCGCGAGGACAGCGAGGACCACGACCACGCAGACGACGAGGTACGTCGCCCGCGTGCTCAGGCGACGTATCCGCGTGTGCACGCCGTTCACCCTAGGCGGGACTCGGAAGCCGACGAGAATCCGGCCGACTACGCCGAGAGGTAGCCCAGGGCGGTGAGCCGGTCGAGCTCGGCACGGAGCACCGGGTGGGTGGCGGCGTCGGCCGCACGGGCCCCCAGGACGTAGGGGTCGGTCGCCTGATCGGGGTCACCGGACGGGTCACGATCGAAGACGACGGTGAGCCGGTTGGGCGCCTCGCTGCGTGCGACGAGTCGGTCGGCGGCCGCGCGGATGTCCGTGCCCTGCTCACGCAGCTGGTCCGCGCGTCGACGCATGACTGCCGTGACGCCGTCCATGTCAGCCTCCCGAGACGTCGAGGGTCCTCTACCCCCGGGTGTCGGCCGCCACACCATCAGCGCGTGACCTGGAGGACCTGGCTGGTCGCCGTCGCGTCCGACCCGAGGAAGCCACTGCGGCGCAGGCTCTCGAGCTGTTCGCGGATCGAGGGGTCGCACGACGCGTCGACGGCGGCGGCACCGTGGACGTAGTGGCGGAGGTCGTGGTTGCCCACGAGTGACGTCTCGTGGTCGTCGAACGTGACGGTCACCTGGGCACGTGAGTCGGCGTCGTTGTCGTGACCGTCGAGGAGCGGCACGGGGTCGCCGTGGTTCTCCAGCGACAGCACGTGGCTCCCGGCCGGGTAGTCGTGAACACCGGCGATCGGGGACCCCGCGGTCACGACGTGGGTCACCTCGAAGCCGGACCCGTGGGTCAGCAGTGACGCCGCCTCCATGCCGCCGAGGCTGTGCCCGACCAGCAGCACCGGCTCGTGCGGACCGATCCCGGCCTGCGTCATCGCGACCTGGATGCCGTCGGCGTACGTCGTGTCCGCCCCGGCGACCTCGCGGAGGTCCGCGGCCAGGTCTCGCGCGTCGCCGTCCGACTCCCACGGCGGCGTCGCCAGGTCGTCCGTGCCGGGGAGGTACACGATGTGACGGACACTGCCGTCGGCCGCGCGGAGGGTCTGGACCTCGATCGTGCCTTGGTCGTCGGGGCGGTCGGCGGGTGAGAGGTCGTTGGTCTGCTCCAGGTGGCGGATCAGGTCGGCCAGGTCGCCGGGCGGGGTGGCCCCGAGCGGCACGGCCAGGTCGGGTCGCGGCCTGACGACCGGAACGTCCTCGGATGAGTAGAGCCGGCCGAGCTCGCGGGCGAGGGAACGGTCGACCGCGTCCAGTGACTCCGCGACGAGCCGGTCACAGGTCTGCAGCACCGCCACGGTGGTGCGCACGGCCACCGCGTCGGCCTCGTAGGCGACCGAGAGCTCGGCGGCCCCGTTCGGGCCGGAGGCCGCGGCCAGGACGGCGGCCTCCGCCTCGGCGAACGTGACCGGCGCGAACGGCGCCGACTCGACCAGGTCGGGGTCGAGCAGCACCCGGGCGTCGTGGGCCGCCCACCCGCGCAGCAGGTCGCCGGCGCCGTCGTACCGAGCCGCGAGCGACGCGACGGCGGCGTACGTCGCCACCAGCCCGGCGACCCCGCCGGTCACGCCGGTGATGGGCGGCGTGGCTCCGGTGCTCATGCCGCCACCGGCGGCCGGACGTCGAGCCAGGCCAGGCTTCCGTGCGGTGGCGGGTCGAAGCTGAGTGCCCATCGGTCGAGGGCGTCCGGCACCACGTGACCGACGACCCCCGCCACCCCCGACGTCAACGAGTCGACGGTGGCGAGGACGCTCCGCTCGATGCTGGCGATCAGGTCCTTGACGCGATCGACCTCGCGGGCATGCCGCTCGAGGGCCTCTCCCGCCCGCGCATGGGCGTCGGCGCAGGCCGCGAGCCGGGCGGCGTGGGCACGCGCGGTCTGACGCATCGCGTCGGCGGCGACTCCGCTCCACGGGACCGCCTCGGCCTGGTGCATGAGGCTGGTCGCCAGGGCCCGGATCTCCTCGGCCCGTTCGTGCTGACGTCGCGCATGTGCGCGGATCGTCGCGGTGTCGCCGTACATCGCCGCCTCCTCCCGCCGTCCCCGATGACGGCGTCGGGGAGCACGCTGCCCGCCCGGCCGGCGGTGCAAACAGGCCGCATGAGCAGCTGTGGAGAGCTTCCGGCGACCCTGCCGGCGGTCGCCTCGTTCGTCGGCGCGTGGACCTTCTTCTTCCGTACACGTCGCGCTGGTTCCACCTGCGCAGACACGCCGGTCTTGCGTCACCGCGATCGCCGGAGTCGGGTCCTACCGTCACCCTGTGCCGACCGGAAGGCCAACGCGCGCAACCAGGTACGCCCGTCGTCGCAGGCGACGTATCGCTGCGAAGACGCACGACCTCACCGATGCGCAGTGGAACGCACTGAAGCTGGCGTGGGGCGGGTGTGCGTACTGCGGCGCGCTCGACACACCGCTGCAGAAGGATTGCGTGCTCCCGATCTCACGCGGCGGTCGCTACGCGCTCGCCAACGTCGTGCCGAGCTGCCGGTCGTGCAACACCAGCAAGTGCAACACCGAGGTGACCAGCTGGATGCGCCGTAAGAAGCTCGACGAGAGGGCATTCTTGTTGCGGCAGGCCGAGATCAACCGGATGCTTGCCGCCGACGCCGGCTGACCGCCGCGAATCCGCCACCCAGGGCTGGCGGTACGCCGTCAGCGCATCGGCGGACGTCGGCTCGTCGACGAGCCCGATCGCGTCGCGTCAGCGGTACGGCTCCGGCTCGTTCAGGTCCCTGAAACGCTCCGACTCGTCCTTCCGGCTGACACGTCCCGCCGACCCGGATGAGGGGCGCCGATAAACTCCCTGAACGCCGCCCCTGCCACTGAGCGAGGTGACACCTTCCCATGACCTTCGACGTCCATCAGCTCGACCTGTTCGTGCTGGTCGGCGCTGGGGTCACGCTGCTGGCCATCCTCGCCGTGCGCGTGAGCTCCCGGGCAGGGTTGCCGAGCCTGCTGCTGTACCTGCTGATGGGTGTCGCCCTCGGCGAGAACGGCGTCGGGATCAACTTCGAGAACGCCGAGCTCGCACATGCGTTGGGGTTCGGTGCCTTGGCGCTGATCCTGGCCGAGGGCGGTCTGACGACCAGCTGGCCCGAGGTGCGGCCGTCGATGCGCCTCGGCCTGTCGTTGGCCACCGTCGGGGTCGCGGTCTCGGTCACCGTCATCGCCGTGATCGCGCACTTCGTGCTGGGGCTGTCGTGGCAGCTCGCCGTGCTGCTCGGTGCGATCACCTCGCCGACCGATGCCGCGGCGGTCTTCTCGGTGCTGCGCGGGCTCAACGTCCCGCCTCGCCTGGTGGGCACCCTCGAGGCCGAGTCCGGACTCAACGACGCACCGACCGTCGTCCTGGTCACGCTGGTCTCGACAGGCTCGGTGGCCGAGCACGGCGTCCTCGCCACCGCCCTGGTGATCGTCTTCGAGCTGGTCGTCGGCGTCCTCGTCGGCCTCGCGATCGGGTTCGCTGGCGCCTGGCTCATGCGCCGCGCGGCCCTGCCGTCCTCGGGTCTGTACCCGCTCTCCGTGCTCTGCCTCTGCCTCCTGGCGTACGGCGCGACGGCCGGCATGCACGCGTCCGGCTTCGCCGCGATCTACCTCGCGGCCCTCGTGCTGGGCAACTCCGAGCTGCCCCACCGCACGGCAACCCGCTCCTTCGCGGAGGGGGTCGCCTCGCTGGCCCAGATCGGCCTGTTCGTGATGCTGGGCCTGCTGCTCACACCGGGGCGGATCACCTGGTCGGTGGTCGGTGTCGCCCTGGTCGGCAGCCTGGTGCTGACCTTCGTCGCGCGACCGGTGACGGTGTGGGTGAGCGCCGCCGTCCGACGCATGACCGCCCCCGAGCTCGCGTTCCTCTCCTGGGCCGGCCTGCGGGGTGCCGTCCCGATCGTGCTCGCCACGATCCCGTTGGCCGAGGGGGTGTCGAACTCCGAGCGCCTCTTCGACATCGTCTTCGTGATCGTGGTGATCTCCACGGTCCTCACCGGACCCACCCTGCCCTGGGTCGCGCAACGCCTCGGGGTGACCCATCAGCTGGAGCCGCGCTCACTGGACCTCGAGGTCGCTCCTCTGGAGCGGGTCGCGGCCGACATGCTTCAGGTGACGATCAGCCCGGTCTCCCAGCTGCACGGCGTCGAGGTCGGCGAGCTGCGACTGCCGGAGGGCTCCTCGGTGTCGATGATCGTGCGCGACGGGCGGGCGATCGTGCCGGAACGCCGTACCGTGCTGCGGCGCGGCGACGACCTGCTCGTGGTCACGCCCCGCCGTCTGCGGGAGCCGACGGTGGCGCGTCTGCGCACCGTGTCCGAGTACGGCCGGCTGGGTCACTGGTTGGACTGAGGAGTCGCTTCAGCCGGTCGGCGGCGAGCAGATGGTGGTCGCCTCGGTGACCTTGACCGACGGCTTGCCCTGCACCAGCTCGGTGAACTTCGGGCCGACCAGCACGGTCACCCCGGTGCCCTTCGGCGCATGGTCGATGATGTGCGCCCGCGGACCGAGCCGGCTGGCCACCAGCTTCACGGCGGGGTTCTTCCGGTCGTCGGTCCAGATCTGCGCGAACACGACCTCGGCGTTCTTGGCGTTCCCGACCTTCCCGGGCCCGAAGCCCTGGTCCTCGAGAGCCGACATGGTGCGTCCGGCCAGACCGACGCGGTCGCTGGCGTTGTAGACGCTGACGGTCACGTGGGCGGGTGAGACACGGTCGCCCGGCTGGAGGTGAGTGGGGTAGCAGTCCTTCGGTGCCGCCCTGTGCGGAAAGGGGTCGGTCATCGACGACCACCCCCAGGCGACACCGGCCAGGGCGAGCACGGCCAGGACGGAGAGGGTCAGCGCCGTCTTGACGTGGATGTTCATGCGTCGGCCATCTCGTGAACCCGGGCGTGCAGCACGTGTCGTTGCTGGAGCGCGGCCCGCAACGCGCGGTGGAGTCCGTCCTCCAGGTAGAGCTCGCCGCGCCAGCGGACGACGTGTGCGAACAGGTCGCCGTAGAACGTCGAGTCCTCGTCGAGCAGGGCGTCGAGACTCAGCGTGGCCTTGGTCGTGACCAGCTCGTCGAGCCGCACCTGACGTGGTGGGAGTGCCGCCCACGCCCGGGATGTGAGGTCATGCGGAGGGTAGGGTCGCCCATCTCCCACCCGCTTGAAGATCACGACGGGGAGTCTACGCAGGGCATCGGCCCGCCCTTTCTGACTAGATTTCCCCTGTGACCGAGAACCCCGTCGTCGCGGCCGTTCGTCCCGGGTACGAGTTCGCCGGACCGGCGCTGGAGCTCGGTGGGCTGATGCTGGACGAGTCGCAGCTGTCCGACGTCCACATCAAGATCCCCTTGGGCATGCTCAACCGGCACGGTCTCGTCGCCGGGGCGACGGGCACCGGCAAGACCAAGACGCTGCAGCTCCTGGCCGAGCAGCTGTCCACGAACGGCGTCCCCGTCTTCGCCGCCGACATCAAGGGCGACCTGTCCGGCATGAGCACGCCCGGCGTCGAGGACGACAAGGTCAAGGCCCGCGCCGCCTCGGTCGGCCAGGCCTGGGAGGCCAAGGGCTTCCCGGTCACGTACTACGCACTGGGTGGCCAGGGCACGGGCATCCCCCTGCGGGTGACGATGACCTCGTTCGGGCCCGTGCTGCTGAGCAAGGTGCTGGGCCTCAACGAGACGCAGGAGTCCAGCCTCGGCCTGGTGTTCCACTACGCCGACCAGGCAGGTCTTCCCCTGCTCGACCTGGAGGACCTGCGTGCCGTCGTCCACTACCTGAACAGCGACGAGGGGAAACCCGACCTCAAGGAGCTCGGCGGGCTGTCCAGCGCGACCGCCGGCGTGATCCTCCGCGAGCTGATCGCGTTCGAGAGCCAGGGCGCGGACGTGTTCTTCGGCGAGCCGGAGTTCGAGTCGTCCGACCTGCTCCAGGCGGCGGCCGACGGTCGAGGCATGGTCTCGATGCTCGAGCTGCCGAACCTGCAGGACCGTCCGGCGCTGTTCTCGACGTTCCTGATGTGGCTGCTCGCGGACCTGTTCCACGACCTGCCCGAGGTGGGCGACGTCGAGAAGCCCAAGCTGGTCTTCTTCTTCGACGAGGCGCATCTGTTGTTCCACGACGCCTCCGACGCGTTCCTCGACCAGATCGCCCAGACGGTGCGGCTGATCAGGTCGAAGGGGGTGGGCGTCTTCTTCGTGACGCAGAGCCCGACCGACGTGCCGGACGACGTGCTCGCGCAGCTCGGGTCTCGCGTCCAGCACCAGCTGCGCGCCGCGACCCCCAACGACGCCAAGGCGCTCAAGGCCACGGTGAACACCTACCCCACGTCCTCCTACGACGACCTCGGCAAGGTGATCCTGTCCCTCGGGATCGGCGAGGCCATCGTCACCGTGATGAACGAGCGCGGGGCACCGACGCCGGTCGCGTGGACCCGGCTGCGGGCGCCCGAGTCGCTGATGGCGCCTGCCGAGCCGTCGGCGATGGACGCGGCGGTGAAGGCCAGCCCCGGCTGGGCGACGTACTCGCAGACGGTCGACCGCGAGTCCGCGAGCGAGAAGCTCGCGGCGCGCATGCGGGCGGGTGCCGAGAAGGCTGCGGCCGAGGAGGCTGCCGAGGAGCAGGCGAAGACCGGCACCACGTCGGCGCCGAAGCCCCGCGCCAGCAAGCCGCAGGACAGCACGTTCGAGAAGGTCGTGAAGTCCAGCACGTTCAAGTACGCCGTGCGGTACGCCGCCCGCGAGGCGGTGCGCGGCATGTTCGGCATCGGCCGCCGCTGAGAAGGTCCTGCGCTGGGACGTTCACCCAGACGTCCGGCCGACCTGTCTAGGAGATTTCCTAGATTGTGCATTTGTGAGCGCGATGCGGCGTAAGGTCCCTCCCGACGAAAGGACCCCCCGTCATGCGCCGCCGCCTTCCCCCAGCGGCAAGGACGATCGTGCCTCTAGCCGCGACCTTCCTCGCTGTATTCGTCCCAGACCCTGCCACCGCACGCGTCGACACCCCCGATGCTGTCGCCAGGCTCGACTCTCCAGCCCGGATCACCGAGGCGAAGGGCGTGCGTGGTCCGCAGCCCGGTGAGACGACGATCCGGTGGAAGACCTCCGGTCGTCGTACGGACTACTTCAAGATCACGACGGCTCTCTCGCCGTTCGGCCCACGCCATCACTCGTCGGGTCGGCACCGCACCACGTTCATCGTGCGCAACCCCGACCGCCGGTCGTACACCCTGAGTGCCGCCCAGACGGCGGCGGCCGGCGCCGCCCTCAACACGGGCTTCCGCCTCTTCTTCCGGATCAAGGCGATCAACGAGGGTGGGTCGGCCTCGCGGGTGCGGCCGTACCAGCACCTCGAGCACGCCACCATCACCGGGCAGTCCTCGAGGATGAGCGGCAGGCAGCTGCGGTTCGGCGAGTACAACGTGCGGATCGAGTCCGTGGACGTCCGCGGCCACCGCTGGAAGTCGCGCCAGCGTCTGGTCGCCCGCCAGATCGCGCGGGTGCACCCGGCGGTCATGGGGCTGCAGGAGATGATGCCGGCGATGTGGACCGGCCGGAACTCCGCGGGCCGGGGCCTCCGCCACGCCCTGAAGCGGACCGGGGTCGGGGACTACCACCTCACCCGCACCACCGGCTACTTCAGCGGTGCGGCCCAGGGCCAGCGGATCCTGTACGACGCGCGTCAGGTCGCCATGACCAGCACCTGTCGGGACACCGTGCCGTCCTGCTACATCTCGTTGCCCAACCCGGGGTCACGTCGGGTGGCGGTCTACGCCAGGTTCCGCGACCGCGCCTCCGGGAAGTCCTTCTACTTCGTCAGCGCGCACCTCACGCCCGGCAACAGCGCGGCCAAGGACGCCCTGCGCGGCCGCCAGGCGCAGGCGATCGACGCCGGCATCCGCAAGGTGAACACGCAGCACCTGCCGGTGGTGCTGGCCATGGACGCCAACAGCTCCCAGGTGAGCAAGGGCGTGGACTCCCCCCACACGGTGCTGGCGAACGCCGGCTGGTACAACACCCTCGCCGCGAGGCGGGCCGTGAACGTCGGCTACAACACGGTCCAGCACTTCGAGCTCCCGCAGCGGCCCTCGGCGTACGGGATCGGGGGCATGTACGACACGATCGTGACCCTCGGCATGCCGGGCGCCGACCTGTGGAAGCAGAAGCTCACGGGACGACCCGGGGCCTCGGACCACAACCTGGTGTTCACCAAGGTCCGGCTGCCTCGCTGACGCGGGCGAGCGGGGCCGGCTACCTCAGCCGCACGGTCGCGAGCACCGAGCTGACGATCGCCAGGCGCTTCGACGGCGGGCCCGTGAGCTCGAAGGAGATGCGCACCAGGCGCGAGTCGTGGACCGTGCCGTAGTCCTCGAGGTACGTGCCGTCCCCGACGGGGCCGGTCAGGTGGTACCAGCGAGCGCCGTCCATCGTGACCGGTGATGCCGTGCGCGGACGTCGTCGCCACGAGCTGTTCTTGGCGGTCAGGCGGGCGGCGGTGGCGTTGGTGGTGCCGGGATAGACGGTGACGTCGCTGAAGGTGAGCTGCTGGCGGAGGTCGCGCGAGCTCGAGAACACGACCTCCTTCGCCAGCGAGGTGTCGTGGTCGAAGCCCCGGACCGTGCGGGCCGAGAGTGCGGCGAGCTCGATCCGGTGGCCGTCCGCGGGCTCGATCGTGGGCGGGTTGCCGCCCGAGGCGGTGGGTGGCGACGCGGGTGACGACGCCGACGTGGGCCGGTCCGCCGCCCGGGACGAGTCGTCGCTGCCGCAGCCGGCGAGAACGAGGACCAGGCCGGTGAGCCCGACGAGAGCGGTGCGGGCCGGCGTACACCGGGTCGAGGGGGTCACAGGGCGGGCTCCCGCCAGGCGAGCTGGACGACCTCGACACCGCGGTCGCGGGTGACGAGCCGTCCCCGGCCGGGAGGCGCCGGAGTAGGCCGGACGTTGCCGATCAGCGGCCCCTCGTCGGGGCTGCCAGAGAGCTGGAGACCCGGCATCGCCAGGTCGCGCAACGACTGGATGACCGGCTCGTAGAGCGCCCGGGACGCGCCTCCGGACCGTCGCGCCACGACGAGGTGGAGCCCGACGTCGCAGGCCTGCGCGAGCAGTGGCTGCAGCGCCTGCACCGGCGAGCTGGTGGAGGTGGCGACCAGGTCGTAGTCGTCGACCACGACGTACACCTCGGCACCGGACCACCAGCTCCGGTTGCGCAGCTGCTCGGGGGTGACGTCGGGGCCGGGGATGCGCTTCTCGAGGTACGCCGCGAGGTCGGCCAGCGTGGGCGCGGCCTGCGCCGCCGACGTCAGGTAGTGGAGGAGGTACTCGTCGGGCACCTCGCCGAGCAGTGACCGCCGGTAGTCGACGACCACGAGCTGGGCCCGCTTCGGCGTGTGGGTCCGCATCACTTCGTGCACATAGCTGCGCAGCGCGGCGCTCTTGCCTGACCGGCCGTCGCCGAAGATCAGCCAGTGGGGCTCGGTGTCGGGGTCGAGGCCCACCGCGGCGAGCTCCTTCTCGTTGACCCCGAGCAGCAGCCGCCCGCTCTGCCGGCTCTGCTGGTCGGCCTGGGCGAGGAGGTCGTCGACGGCGAGACGCTCGGGCAGAAGCCGCAGCTTGGGGCCGGTGGGCCCGGTCCAGGCCTCGCTCACCCGCTTGACGAGGGTCTCGACGCCGTCGCCGAGGGTGGCGGCCGCGGGGTCGCCGTCGATCCGCGGGAGTGCCCCCAGGAAGTGGAGCTTGCCGGGCACCAGGCCGCGCCCCGGCCGCGACGGCGGCACCAGCGCGGCCAGCTTGCGGTCGACCTCGGAGTCCATCGGGTCGCCGAGCCGCAGCTCGAGCCGCGTGCCGAGCAGGTCGCGGACGGCCGCGCGGTAGTCGGCCCAGCGGGACGAGGCCGTGACCACGTGGAAGCCGAAGGTGAGGCCCCGCGAGGCGAGCTGCTGGAGGTCGAGCTCGAGGTCGTCGAAGTCGGCCCGGAGGGTGCTCCACCCGTCGACCACCAGGAACACGTCGCCGTACCCGTCGTCGGCGCGGCCGAGGGTACGGCGGCTGCGGTAGGTCTCGATCGAGTCGATGCCGTGGGCGCGGAAGTACGCCTCGCGCCGGTCGACGATCCCGGCCACCTCGGCCACGATCCGGCGTACGACGTCGGGCTCGGAGCGGGTGCCGATGCCGGCCATGTGAGGCAGCGACTGGAGGGCGGCGAACGTGCCGCCACCGAAGTCCAGCACGAAGAACTGGGACTCCAGCGGGGTCGTCGTCAGGGACAGGCTGATGACCAGCGTGCGGAGCAGGGTGCTCTTGCCGGTGCGTGGGCCGCCGACGACCGCGACGTGCCCGCCGGCGCCGGCGAGGTCGACGGTCAGGGTGTCGCGCCGCTGCTCGCGCGGGCGGTCGACGGTGCCGAGGGGGACCGTCAGCCCGCCGAGCGCGCGCCAGTCGCGGGAGACCAGACCGAGCTCCGGGTCGAGAGCGAGGTCGGGCATCAGCTCGTCGAGGGTGTCGGGCACGTCGAGGGGCGCCAGCCACACCTGGTGGGCCTCCGGCCCGAACCCCTTCATCCGACCCACGGCCACGTCGAGCAGCGACTCCTGCTCACCGGCCGGCACCGGCGCCGAGACCGGCTCGGGCTCGCGCGCGGGCTCGCGCAGTGTCGGCGAGAGCACCTCGGTGATGGTCCACGGCAGGATCCCCTGGAGGACGCCGGACTCGTCGCGCGTCACGGCCGCCCGGCGCGCGCTCGCCGGCGGGCCCGAGACGTACGCCGCCTTGAACCGCACCAGGGTCGACGGGTCGGGCTTGAGGAGCCCCAGACCCGGCATCGGCGGCAGCTCGTAGGCGTCGGGGACGCCGAGCACCGTGCGCGACTCCTGGGCGGAGAACGTCCGCAGCCGGACCCGGTAGGACAGATGCGACTCGAGCCCGCGAAGCCGTCCCTCCTCGAGCCGCTGCGAGGCGAGCAGCAGGTGCAGCCCGAGCGAGCGGCCGAGCCGGCCGATGGCCACGAACAGGTCGATGAACTCCGGCTTGGCCGACAGCATCTCGGAGAACTCGTCGACCACGATGAACAGCGACGGCAGGGGCGCGAGCTTCTCGCCGGCGTGCCGTGCCCGCTGGTATTCGCGCACCGACGCGACGTTGCCGGCCTCGCGGAGCAGCTCCTGCCGCCGCACCATCTCGCCGGCCAGCGCGTCCTGCATCCGGTCGACCAGGACGAGCTCCTGCTCGAGGTTGGTGATCACCGCCGAGACGTGCGGCATCTCCGACATCCCGGCGAACGTCGCGCCGCCCTTGAAGTCGACCAGCACCATGTTCAGCTCCTCGGGGGAGTGCGTGACCGCCAGCCCCAGCACCAGCGTGCGCAGGAACTAGGACTTGCCGGAGCCGGTCGCGCCGATCACCAGACCGTGCGGCCCCATGCCCAGCTGCGCCGACTCCTTGAGGTCGAGGTGCACCGACGTGCCGTCGTCACCGAGGCCGATCGGTACCCGAAGCCGGTCCCGAGGCTCCCGCGGCCGCCACGCCGCGCCCGGGTCGTACCGGCGCGCGTCGCCCAGCCCGAGCAGGTCAGTGAAGTCCGGCGCTCCGCGGAGCTCGCCGGCGGTCACCGGCTCGGCCGCTCGTCGGGCGGTGGTCCCGCGGAGGGGCGCCAGCCGCCGGGCGAGCGCCTCGGCCGTGGCGACGTCGCACTGGTCGGCGGCTGCGCGCACCGGTGCCTGGCGGAGCCGGAGGACGCTGACCGCAGGCCGCCCGTCGGACGTCTCGACGTCGTCCTCGAGCTGCAACCGCAACCGGGCGCCGTCCTCGAGGTCGCCGCACCGTCTCGACAGCTCGACCACCGTCATGCCGTGCAGAC
>DASSTL010000054.1:0-38061 GCA_035707985.1 Nocardioides sp.
CCTGTGCGGACACCACCACCGGGTCATCCACCACACACCCTGGGAAGTCCGCCTCAACCCCCACGACCACCGACCCGAGTTCAAACCCCCACCCAAACACGGAGTCGAACGAGCCTGGATCAGAACCCGACCACGACGCGAGTGAGCACTGCCCCCATCGACGTAGTAGCCCGTCACCCGCGGAAGCGGTGTTTCGAGACGCTCGCAGAGCTCGCTCCTCAACCACCGACGAGCAGAGCTCGCTCCTCAACCACCGACGAGCACAGCTCGCCCCTCAACCACCGGAGAACCCGAGCGGGGCGCATTGACGTGTGGTCGTGCAGGTGCCGTGCGGAGGGACGCGCGGTGGCCACTCGCGCTCGCCGGGGGGGGGTGGCGATGTTCGAGCCGTGCTGCGACGGTCAGTCCAAGCAGAACTCGTTGCCTTCGGGATCCTGCATGACGATATGCCCGCCACCCATCGGTGGCTCCGGTTCGAAGCGCTGCATTCGCGTCGCCCCGAGCGCGACCAGGCGGTCGCACTCGGCTTCGAGCGCCGCCATGCGCTCGTCCCCCTGGAGTCCGGGCGCGGCGCGGATGTCGAGGTGGAGCCGGTTCTTGCCCGCCTTGCCTTCCGGCACGCGCTGGAACCACAACCGAGGTCCGACGCCGTCGGGGTCGACGGAGGCGGAGGCACTGTTCCGGTCCTCCTCCGGGACGCCGAAGTGGTCGAGCGCCTCCTCCCAGGTCTCGAAGCCCGGCGGAGGGGAGTCGTAGCGGTAGCCGAGGGCTTCGTTCCAGAAGCCGGCGAGCGCGTTCGGGTCGGTGCAGTCGAAGGTGACCTGGACGGTACGGCTCATGACGTCTCCCCGTGGGTGGCGCGGTAGAGGTCGCGGAGGAGACAGATCTCGGCTCCGTGGTGGATCAGCTCGCGGTTGATGTGGAGCACGAGGTCGGCGTACGGGAACTCGGCGAACGGTCCCTCGTGGCGTCCGACCGGACGGGCCAGCCCCTCCTCGCCGAGGCTGTCGACCCCCGCCGACCACGCGTCGTACGCCGCGTCGAGCTGCGCGAGTGCTCGGTCGGCGCGGTCGGTGTACTCCCAGGTCTCCCAGTGGACGGTCGCGCCGCCGAAATGGTTCATGGTCCGCATCGACAGGCACTCGACGGTCATGTGGGCGATCCGCCAGGCGATCGTCGTCACCGGAGCCGGGTCGGGGTCGTCGGGTGCGTCGTCGCGCTGGAGGTCGCCGGCCCCGATCGGTGCCGGTGACGTGCTGGTGCCGCGCGGCCGGATGCTCCAGCAGCCCGGAACCGGCTCCCACAGGTACTCCTCGTCGGTCAGGCCCTCGAGGCGTGGCCGGAAGAGCCGTTGATAGTGGAAGTCGAGCTGCTCGCGCAGGACCTCGTTCCAGGTGCGCGTCGCGGTCAAGGTCATGCTGCTGCTCCGTCCGACTCGGGCGCGTGCGTCGTCGGGGCCACCGGTCGCTGCATGATCCCGAGCGCGTTGCAGAAGGGGTCGATCACCACCGCGCCACGGTAGCCACCGCCGAAGTCCCGCACCTCCTCGTGCACCGTGGCGCCGCGGGCGAGCAGGTCGGCCAACGCGGCGTCCACGTCCTCGACCTGCCAGTAAGTGACGGAGCCGCCCTGCTCGTGCTGCGGCGCGTACTTCAGGTCGAGGATCCCGAGCTCGTGGTCGTGCGGGCCGATGCGCCACTCGACGTACGCGTCTCGGACGAAGTACGGCGCGACGCCGAGCAGGTCGGAGTACCACCGGGTGGCCGCGGGCAGGTCCTCGGCGTGGAGCCGGACCGTCGAGACCCCGCTCGTGAAGGGCGGGTCGACCGGCTTCCACGCAGGGAGCCATGGCAGGTCGGGCAGGCCGTCGCGGGCGGCGACGAGGGAGTACATGGTGGCGCCGTCGACGGTCTCGCGGACGATGTCGCCGTGCCCGGCGTGCCGGGCCAGCTCCTCAACGAGGTGCCACCACACCCAGCGGACCGACCAGGCCTCGACGTCCTTCGGGAACCACGGTGCGTCGGGCACCGGCACCGGGGTGTCCAGGTCGAGCCGGCGTACGGCGTCGAGCACGGCCTCGCTCACCTCGTCGAAGGCGGACAACAGCTCCTCGAGCGAGTCGGTCTCGCGGTAGGTGAAACCCTCGAGGTAGGCGTCGGGGTCGCCGCCCTGGGCGGGAGCCTCCGGCGCGGCCTCGGCGCTCGCGAGCCAGGTGCGCTGCACGGAGGTGACGTGCTTGACGAGCCCGCCGACGGACAGCGTCGAGGCGCTGGGCGCCAGTGCGGCCTGCCGCGGCGTGAGTCCGTGGAGGAGCACCCGGAAGGCGTCCTGCGACTGGGCGAGGAAGGCGTGGATCGCGTCGGTCTCGTTCGCGACGGGTGGGACGTGGAGGGCCATCGGCTTTCCCTTCGGAAGTGGGTCGGTGAGACCAGTGTCGAGCGCAAACAGGACAGGATCTGTCCGCTACCGATGGCAGACTCCTCGCATGGCCGAGACCACCGAACGCGTCCTGCGGCTGCTGGGTCTGCTCCAGCAGCGGCCTGTGTGGACCGGGCCGGAGCTGGCCGAGCGGCTGGGCGTCACGACCCGGAGCATCCGGCGTGACGTCGAGAGGTTGAGAGCCCTCGGCTACCCGGTGAACGCCGCGCAGGGGGTGGGTGGTGGCTACCAGCTGGGGCGGGGTCGCGGCCTGCCGCCGCTGCTGCTCGACGACAGCGAGGCGGTGGCGGTCGCCGTCTCCCTCCGGATGGCCGCGGGCGGCACCGTCTCCGGCGCCAGCGAGGCGGCGCTGCGCACGCTGGCCAAGCTCGACCAGGTGATGCCCCCGAAGCTGCGCAGCGAGGTGCGGGCGATCCACGAGGCGACCCAGACCCTCGAGTACGGCCAGGTGACCGTCGACGGGGACGCCCTGCTGGTCCTCGCGCGGGCCGTCCGCGACACCGTGCGGGTGCGCTTCGACTACGAGTCACGCGACGGTACGCCGACGTCGCGGACCGTCGAGCCCGTCGGGCTGGTCGCGACCGGCCGCCGCTGGTACCTGATGGCGTACGACGTCGACCGCGACGACTGGCGCACCTTCCGGCTGGACCGGATGCGCGCGGTCGAGGCGACCACGTGGCGGTTCACTGGGCGGGAGCACGACGACCCGGCGGCGTACGTCCAGCGCTCCGTGGCCAGCGCGGCGTACAAGTTCCAGGCGCGGATCGTCGTCCACGCGCCGCTCACCGAGGTGCAGGAGCGCACCAGCGCGCGGTCCGTCGTCCTGTCCGCGATCGACGACCGGACGACGCTGCTCGAGGCCGGGGCGGAGACCCTCTTCGGGCTGGCGTACCACCTCTCCTTCCTCGGCTGGGAGTTCGAGGTGCTGGAGCCGGCCGAGCTGCGCAGGGTGCTCGCGGAGATGGGCGGCCGGGCGGTGAGGGCTGCGGGCGCGTCCTGACCCATGCGTACGCTCGGGGCATGGGTGGCGTGATCCTGCTGGTGCTGATCGTCCTGGGCGTGGTGGCCTTCTTCGTCGTACGCCGGCGCAACCGCATCGTGGCCGCCGAACGCGCCGCGCGCGAGCTCGAGCCGGTCAAGAAGATGACCTTCGAGGACGTCACCGCCCTCGGCGTCGAGCTCCAAGCCCTCGATGCCGACCTCGCCGGGCGCCAGCTCGACGCGGGTGCCAACGCGGACTACCAGCGCGCGCTCGACGCCTACGAGGCGGCGAAGACCTCTGCGGACCGCATCGAGCGGCCCGAGCAGGTGCAGGACGTCACCAAGATCCTCGACGACGGTCGCTATGCGATCGCGTGCGTCCGGGCGCGCGTGGCAGGGGAGCCGCTGCCCCAGCGCCGGCCGCCCTGCTTCTTCGACCCGCGGCACGGGCTGTCGGTCGAGGACGTGACCTACGCCCCGGTGGGCGGTGCGGAGCGGCAGGTGCCCGCCTGCGCCCTCGACGCCGAGCGGGTCAAGGCCGGCGCCGAGCCGGACGCCCGCCAGGTCATGGTCGGCACCCAGCGGGTCCCCTACTGGCAGGGCGGGCGTGCCTACCGCCCGTACGCCGCCGGCTACTTCGGGGGCTTCGGCGTCCTGGACTGGCTGTTCATGGGCATGATGTTCAACATGGTCGGCGGCGGCCTCGGCGAGCTCGCGGCCGGTGTGGGCGAGGGCATGGGCGACATGTTCGACGGGATCGGAGACATGGTGGGCGACATCGGCGACAGCATCGGAGACGTTTTCGACGGGTTCGACTTCTGACGTGCGGCGCGCGCTCCGGCCGGCGGTCCCGGCCCTCGTCCCAGCCCTCGTCCCGGCCCTCGTCCCGTCCCTCGTCCCGGTCCTTGTCATGGTCGTGCTCGGCGCGCTCGTGGCGCCGTCATACGCCGGGACGTCGGTCGTCGTGCCGCCGAGCGGCACCGACTGGGACTACCAGCTCGGTGGTGCGCGCCCGGTGCCCGGCCACGTCGGCATCGTCGAGCGCGACCGGCACGCGAAGCCGGTCAAGGGCACGTACAACGTCTGCTACGTCAACGGCTTCCAGACACAGGTCGAGCAGAAGAGGTTCTGGCGACGCCACCACTGGCGGCTGGTCCTGAAGGACCACGGCGAGCCCGTGGTCGACTCGGTATGGGGGGAGTGGCTGCTCGACACCCGGACCTCGGCCAAGCGGCACGCGCTCGCGCGGATCATCGGTCGGTGGACCGCACGGTGCGCGAAGGACGGCTTCGACGCGGTCGAGTTCGACAACCTCGACTCCTTCAGCCGGAGCCACCACCTGGTGACCCGCCGCGACAACAAGAGGTACGCCGGCCTGCTGGTGAAGCGGGCACACGCCGCCGGCCTTGCCGCAGCCCAGAAGAACTGGGCGGAGTGGGACGGCACCCTGGTCGGTTACGACTTCGTGGTCGCCGAGCAGTGCGAGCAGTACCACGAGTGCGGCAGCTACCTCGCTCACTACCAGCACGTGCTGGCCGTGGAGTACCGGGCGAAGGCGTTCCGGCGCTCCTGCTCGAGGTGGAGCACGAAGCTGGCGGTCGTCCGTCGCGACGTCGGCCTCGCCCGGCACGGCGTACGGAAGTGGTGCGGGTAGCCGTGGTCCTGACAGGTTCGACCGACGGGCACCAGCGCTCGACCGACGGCGCGGAGCTGCACACGACGGCGATCGGTGACGCCGGCCCGCGGGTCGCCTTCCTGCACGGCCTGTTCGGGCAGGGGCGCAACTGGACTCAGATCGGCAAGGCGCTCGCCCAGGGTGATCCGGAGCGGCCGCACCGGGTCCTGCTCGTCGACCTGCCCCACCACGGCCGCTCGGCCTGGAACGACCGCTTCGACTACCTGCTTGTCGCCGACCAGGTCGCGGAAGCGTTGGCCTCCGACGGCCCGGTCACGCTGGTCGGCCACTCGCTCGGCGGCAAGGTCGCGATGGTCCTGGCGCTGCGACACCCCGAGCTCGTGGAGCGCCTCTGCGTGGTCGACGTGTCGCCGGTGGCCTACGACCACCTCTCGCAGTTCGAGGGGTACGTCGCCGCCATGCGCGGCCTGGACCTCGCCTCGCTCAAGCAGCGCGGGGATGCCGACGTGGCGATGAGCGAGGCTGTGCCTGACGCGACCGTGCGCGCCTTCCTGCTCCAGAACCTCCGACGCGATGGCGACGGCTGGCGGTGGCAGATGAACCTCGACGTGCTCGGCGACGAGCTCGCCGTGATCGGCGACTGGCCGGAGGACGAGCTCGCGGGCGTCCCGGCGTACGACGGGCCGGTGCTGTGGATCGCCGGCGAGCGTTCCGAGTACGTGATGCCGGAGTACGCCGCGGCGATGGATCGGTGGTTCCCCCGCAACCGGCTGACGACGGTCAAGAACGCCGGGCACTGGGTGCACTCCGAGCAGCCGGAGGTCTTCGTCGAGGTCCTCCGGCGCTTCGTCGACGGTGCGGGGGCCGACCCCAGGTGACGCTGGCCGTCTGTCTGCTGCTCGACGACCGCGCGGACGCGGCTGTCCGTCGGCTCTGGCGCCGGTTGGAGGACGTCGGCGTGCCGACCCTGCTGACCCACACCCACGGGCTCCACGTCCCCCACCTGACCTGGGCGGCTCTGCGCAGCTACGACCTCGAGGCTGTGCGTGCGTCGCTGGAGGCGATGCCGGAGCGACCGCCGGTGGCGTTGCACCTCGACGCCTTCGGCACGTTCCGGCGCAGCCGGTGCTGGCTGGCGCCCGCGGTCACGCCGTCACTGGTCGATCGACAGTCGGCCGTGGTCGCGGCCTGCCTCGGCGCGGGTGCGGAGCTCCACCGCCACTACCAGCCGGGGGCGTGGGTCCCGCACGTGACGCTGGCGCCGCGGCTCCACCTGACCGACCTGGCCACGGTGGCCGCGCAGGTGTACGACGTGCTCCCGATCGAGGCGGTGGGGGAGTCGACCGCCCTCATCGACACCTCGACCGGTGCCCGATACCCGTTGTCACACCCGATCTGACGTGCCGAGCCGTCACCCCGCGGGCGAGACCGTCCTCCGCATCACCGTGTTGCGCTGGCCCTTCCGGCGCACGAGCTCGAAGCCCTCGCGCTCGTAGACGCTGCGGCTGGAGTTGTAGAGCACGGCGACCCGACGTCCCTCGGGGTCGTGCGGGTACCCCTCGACGACGCCACCCCCTGCCTGCGCGATGAGCTCCACCGCGCCGTGCAGGGCTAGTGCGGTCACGCCGCGGTGGCGGTAGCGACGGTCGACGAAGATGCAGGTGATGCGGTAGTCGGGATGGAGGTCGGCCTCCTCCTCGTACTGCTTGCGGTGGTGGATGTTGGGCAGCTCGGCACAGCTGCCGAACTGGGCCCACGCCACCGCGACGTCACCGTCGAAGACCAGGGCTGCGTGCGCACGGTCCTCGTGGACCAGCCGCTCCTTGAGGTCGCGGTTGCCGTCGTAGGTGCGCGTCTTCTCGGACGGCATCGTGTGGAACCACGTGCACCAGCAGCCGCCGAAGACGCCGTTGTGGCGCTCGACGAGGTCGGCGAACGCCGGCCAGGTCTCGGGACCGAGCGCGCGGACGGTCAACCCGTCTGTCGACCCGGAGCCGTCGGTCGAGGTTGTCGAGACCACGGCCCGCTCACTCCCGGCACAGGCAGAACGGATGCCCCGCCGGGTCGAGAAAGACCCGGAAGGTCGTCCCGGGCTGGTACTCGTGCTTGGTGGCGCCGAGCTCGAGGACGGCGGCCTCGGCCACGTCGAGGTCGTCGACCACGACGTCGATGTGCATCTGTTGGGGGATCTCCTGACCGGGCCACTGCGGTGCCCGGTACCCCTCGACCCCCTGGAACTCGAGTGAGTCACCGTAGTCGGCCCGTGCCGACCACCATTCCACGGACTCGGCTTCGTTCCGTGACACCTTCCAGTCGAGGAGGGCGCCGTAGAACTCGGCGAGGGTCTGCGGGTCGGGGCAGTCGAGGACGACGGTAGGGAAGCGTGCGATGGCCATGCCGTGCACTGTAGAGAGGATTCCGGACGGCACGCGTCCGTTGACCACTCTGTTCAGTCCGCCAGCTCGCGCCCCAACGTGTCGCGAAGAGAGGTGGACCGACCGCCGAGCAGATCCCGCAGCACGCGGCCGCCGGCCGGCAGCCCGTGGGCGTCGTAGTAGCGGTACATCGCGAGCAGACCGTCACGCACCCGCGGCTCGAGCGCGGCTCCTGCCACGGCGGCCCAGTCGTCCGGGTCGAGCCGGACGGCGCGGATCGGCCGCCCGAGGACGTCGCTCGCCTCCCGCGCGACATCGGCGACGGACACCAGGGCCGGGCCCCCGAGCTCGTACGTCGCGCCCACGTGGCCGTCGTCGAGCAGAACGTGGGCCGTGGCCTCGGCGACGTCGGCCAGGTCGACGAGCCCGAACGGCCGGTCGACGGAGTAGGGCACCTCGAGCTCGGCGGTGTGCTGCCGGAGCAGAGGGACGAGGTTCTGCACGTAGGCGCAGGGCTGGACGATCGTCCAGTCGCGTGAGGATCGTCGTACCAGGTCTTCCGCCCGCGCCTTCGCGACGTGGTGCGGCATCGCCGGCACGTACGGCGCCGCCACCGAGTGGTAGACCACCCGACCGATCCCCGCCGTCTCAGCGGCGGTCAGCGCCTCCGCGACGTACGCCGGCTCGTCCGGGTGGAAGTTCGGCGCGATCACGTGGACGGCGGAGCATCCGGTGAGCTCGCCGACGAGGTCGCCCCACTGTCGGCGGCCGATGGCGGTGACCAGCGCGTCCCGTGCCTCGAGGGCGGCCGTGACCGCGCGTCCGGTCTTTCCGGAGCCTCCGACGACCGCGATCCTCATCGGTGTCCTGTCCATCCTGCTCACCCTGCCCCGCCTGCCCCGCCTGCCCCGCCTGCCCAGCCTGCCCGGCCTGTTCAGCGCTGGCGGGCGCGGTAGGCCGCGACCGCCGCCCGGTTCGTGCACGCCGTGCTGCAGAAGCGACGTGACCGGTTGCGCGACAGGTCGAGGACGAGCCCGTTGCAGTCGGGGTCCGCGCAGATGTCGAGCCGCGACATCTCGTCGGCGCGGATCACGTCGATCATCGCCATTGCCGTCTCGACCGCGATGCGGGTCGCCAGCGGCGCGTCCGGCGCGACGGCGTGGATGTGCCAGTCGTGCTGTCCGTGCCGGACGAGCTGGGGGAGCGCATGCTCCTCGCCGAGCAGGGCGTTGACCAGATCGGCGGCCGTGTCGCGGTCACTGGTCATCAGGGTGCGCAGCCGCGGTCGGAGCTCTCGCACCGCTTCCAGCTCGTCCAGGTCGCCGACGCGCGTGCCGGTGAACGCGTGCTCGTCGAGGAACGCCTCGAGCTCGTCGACCGTGGTCAGCGTCTCCGGGGGCTCGCCGGAGTTCACCAACGCGACCGCGGCCAGGAGCGCGGCCTCGGTGTCATGAGTGAAAACCACGTTGACAGATTACACGATCCGCCCGTAGTGTCATGTGCCATGGCGGCCATGACTCATGACAGCGCAGGGGCCGCCGCCGCTCGCCGCGCGGAAGTGGGACTCGCGTTCGCGGTCCTGGCCGCGGCGTCCTTCGGCCTGTCGGGTGCGCTGGCCGCGGGTCTTCTCGCGACCGGCTGGTCGCCGGCGGCGCTCGTCATCTGTCGCCTCGGGCTGGGGGCACTCGCGTTGTCCGGCCCGGCCCTGCAGGCACTGCGCGGTCGCTGGCACCTGCTGCGGTCCAACGTCGCGTTCCTCCTCGCCTTCGGCCTGGTCGCGGGCGCCGGAGTGCAGTTCGCCTACTTCAATGCGATCGACCGGCTCCCGGTCGCCATCGCGATCCTGGTCGAGTACGCCGCGCCGGTCGCGGTGGTGGGCTGGCTCTGGGCGCGGCACCGGCAGGCGCCGACCCGGCTGACGGTCACCGGAGCGGCGGTCGCGATCGCCGGGCTGCTGCTGGTGCTCGACGTGTTCGCGGTCGGCTCGGTCGACGGCATCGGCGTGCTCTGGGCGCTCGGCGGGATGGTCGGCTGCGCGTTCTTCTTCGTCGTGTCGTCCGGTGAGGACAACGGCCTGCCGCCGATCGTGCTGGCCGCCGGCGGCCTGGTCGTGGGCACGGTCGCCCTCGGCGCCGCCGGGCTGCTCGGGCTCGTCGACCTGTCGGCGAGCACCGCGGACGCGACGTACAACGGGGTGAGCACGCCGTGGTGGGTGCCGCTGGGCGCGTTGGGTGTGGTGACCGCCGCGGTCGCCTACGTCTCGGGGATCCTCGCGAGCCGCTTGCTCGGAGCCCGGCTGGCGTCGTTCGTCGCCCTGCTCGAGGTGCTGTTCAGCGTGGTCTTCGCGTGGCTCCTGCTCGGCGAGCTGCCCAGCGCGCTCCAGCTCTTCGGCGGTCTGCTCCTGCTCGCCGGTGTCGTGCTCGTCCGCACGGGCGAGCGGGTCACCGTCCCTGCCACTCCGGCGGCCGCTTCTCGGCGAACGCGCGAGGTCCCTCGAGCGCGTCCGCGGAGCTGAGCATCCGGGTGTAAGCCGTGAGGTCGCCCGAGCGCATCCGGGTGAACCCCGCGCGCACGTCGAGGCCGGCGGTCTCGGCCAGCACCTCCTGGATCGCCGCGACCGCCAGGGGAGCGCCGGCGGTGATCTGACCGGCAAGCTCGAGGGCGGAGTCCAGAAGCGACGACGCGGGCACCACCCGGTTGGCCAGACCCCATCGGCCGGCCTCGTCCGCGGTCATCCGTCGCCCGGTCAGCAGCATCTCCCGGGCCACCGCCTCGGGGAGCCGGCGAGGAAGACGCAGCAGCCCACCCGAGTCGGCCACGACCCCGACCCGCACCTCGGGCAGCGCCAGCTCGGCGTGGTCGGCCACGACCATCAGGTCGGCTGCCAGAGCGAGCTCGAGCCCACCGCCGAGCGCGAGCCCGTTCACCGCGGCGATCACCGGCTTGCTCCGACCGAACAGCTCGGTCAGCCCGGCGAACCCGCCCGGACCGTGGTCGGCGTCCACCGCCTCACCGGCCGCGGCGGCCTTGAGGTCCCACCCGGCCGAGAAGAACCGCTCGCCGCCTCCGGTCACGACGCCGACGCGGAGGTCGGCGTCCGACTCGAGCCGGGCGAAGGCGTCGTACAGCGCCAGGCTCGTGGCCACGTCGATCGCGTTGGCGGTCGGCCGATCGAGCGTGACGACGAGGACGCCGTCCACCATCTCCGTGCGTACCGGGTCGGCCATCGTCGGCTCTCCTGCCATGCCTCGAGGTCACACGCCGAGCGGGCGCAGCAGCGACCGGGAGATGATGTGGCGCTGGATCTCGCTGGTGCCGTCCCAGATCCGCTCGACCCGGGCGTCGCGCCAGAAGCGCTCGATGGGCAGCTCCTCCATCAGACCCATGCCGCCGTGGATCTGCAGCGCGCGGTCGGTGATCCGGCCCAGCGCCTCCGAGGCGAACACCTTGGCCATCGCCGCGTCCTGGTCGGTCATCGTGCCCTGGTCGAGCTTCCACGCCGCCCTCAGCGTGAGGAGCTCGGCGGCCTCGAGCTCGGTCGCCATGTCGGCGAGCTGGAAGCTGACGCCCTGGAACTTGCCGATCGGCTGCCCGAACTGTCGGCGGTCCGCCGCCCACTGCACGGTCATGTCCAGCACCCGGCGCGCGCGGCCCACGCTCGTGGCGGCGACGGTGAGACGGCTGGCGCCGAGCCACTCGCCCATCAGGTCGAAGCCGCGACCCTCTTCGCCGAGCCGGTTGGCGGCCGGGACCCGGCAGGCCTCGAAGACCAGCTCGCTGTGGTGGTAGCCGCGGTGGGAGACGCTCTTGGGCCCCGGCACGACGGTCAGTCCCGGGGTGTCGAGGTCGACCAGGAACCCGGTGATCAGGTTGGCCTTGCGCCCGCGCACCTCCTCGGTGCCGGTCGCGGCGAAGAGGATCACGAAGTCCGACTTGTCCGCGTGGCTGATGAAGTGCTTGGTCCCGTCGATGACGTAGTCGTCGCCGTCGCGCACCGCGCGCGTGGTCATCGACCGTACGTCGGACCCGGCGCCGGGCTCGGTCATCGCCAGGCAGTCGTACCGCTCGCCGCGGATCGCCGGCATCAGGTAGCGCTCGCGCTGGTCGCCCTCACAGGCCTGGAGGATGTTGCTCGGCCGCGCGACCAGCCACTGCAGGGCGTAGCTGGTCTTGCCCAGCTCGCGCTCGGCCAGCGTCATGCTCACCGCGTCGAGGCCGCCGCCGCCGAGCTCCGCCGGCATGTTGGCGGCGTGGAGGCCGGCCTCGATCGCCCGCTTCCGGATCGAGGCGGCGAGCTCCTGGCTCACCTCGTTGGCCCGCTCGACCTCCTCCTCGTGCGGGATGAGCTCACGGGTCACGAACGCACGCACCGTGTCGACGATCGCGCGCTGCTCGTCGTCGAGCCCGAAGTCCATGTCTGCTCCCTGTTCGTTTCGGTTACTTGCCGTGCCGGATGGCGATGGGGTGTCCGACCACCGCCGGCTGCGGCAGGACGGAGTGGGCCCGGTGGATGGCCGAGACGCGGGCGTAAAGGTCCTCGGGCATGTCGCACGAGCGGCCGGCCTCCATGTCGACGTGCACGAGCAGCTGCTCGGCCATGGCGACGAGCGCGTCGGTCTCGCCGTGCCGCATCTCGTGGTAGAGGTGCAGCCGCCGCCGGTCGAGGTCGAGCAGCTGCAGGGTCATCACCAGCGGCTCGCCGAGGGACACCTCCTGGCGATGGTGGAGGTGCGTCTGCGACGTGTAGAGCGAGTGCCCGGCCGCGCGGTAGTCCTCGTCGATGCCGATGTAGCGGAAGAACACGTCGGCGCTGTCGCCGAAGGCGAGCAGGAAGCACGACTCGCTCATGTGGTCGTTGTAGTCCATCCACTCGGGGAGGGCCGTGGTCTCGTGCAGCCGGAGCGGCGCCGGGATCGGAGCCTGGTCGTCCCACGCCGAAGCCCGACGCCCTTCGTTCGGCGTGGTGATCCGGTCCCGCTGGCTGGTCGAGTCGCTCATGACACGAACTCCGCGTGCTGGGCGAGCAGTGCGTCCACGGCCGCCTGGCGGTCGGCGGGCAGGGGAGCGGTGCGTCCGGCATCGGTGTCGACGTGGAGGTACAGGCACTCACCCTCGGCGGCGCGCACCCCGTCGGCGTACATCTCGCTGCGCAGGCGCAGCCGCTTCTCGTCGGCCTCGACCACCAGCGTGGAGGCGGTCAGCGTCTGGCCGGCGGTCACCTCGTCGACGAAGCGCAGGTGCATCTCGACGGTGAACATCGAGGCGTGGTGACTCTCGCGGTACGCCGCGCTCAGGCCGAGGTGCTCGAGGAGGAGCTCGTGCGCCCGGGTCAGCACGACCGCGTAGCTGGAGTCGTTGAGGTGACCGTTGTAGTCGAGCCACTCCGGGCGCACCCGCTCGCGGTACGACGTGAACGGTCCCGAGGGCTCGGGCCCAGGCATCGACGGCTCAGGCATCGACATGGTCGTCGTACTTCTCCAACAGCAGCAGCAGGTCGACCAGGAACGCGTCACGCTTCCGCTCGAGCTCGGCCACCGTGCGTCCGGCGGCCTCCTCCTCCACGCCGGCGACCACGCGGTCGCGGAGCTCGGTGGTGAGCTCGGGCGCCTCGAGCCGGGTCCAGGGCTCGAGCAGCGCGGGCCCGAAGTGGTCGAGCATGTGCCCCATCCCACCCGGCCCGCCGGCGAGGTGGAAGGTCAGCATCGGCCCCATGATCGCCCAGCGCAGACCCGGGCCGTAGGTGACGGCGTCGTCGATCTGCTGCACGGTGGCCTGCCCGGAGTCGACCATGTGCAGCGCTTCGCGCCACAGCGCCTCCTGCACCCGGTTGCCGACGAAGCCGGACACCTCGTGGTCCATCTTCAGTGACCGCTTGCCGGCCACGGTGTAGAACTCGTCGGTCCACTTCACGACGTCGGGGTCGGTGCGCTCCCCGCCGCAGACCTCGACCAACGGGATCAGGTAGGGCGGGTTGAACGGATGCCCGACCACGAGCCGGCCGGGGTTGGCGCAGTCGACGGCCATGTCGGTCATCAGCAGGCCCGACGTGCTGGACGCGATCACTGCCTCCGGGCCGGCCGTTGCGTCGATGCGCGCCAGCAACGCGCGCTTCGCCTCGAGTACCTCCGGGGACGACTCCTGGACGAAGTCCGTGTCGGCGACCGCGTCCTCGAGCGTGTCGGCCCAGCGCAGGCGGTCGCGGCTCGCACCCTCGGACAGCCCGAGCCGCTCCAGTGACGGCCACGCGTTGTCGAGCAACGCGTCGAGCCGCTCCCGCGCGCCCGGACCCGGGTCCCACGCAACGACGTCGTAGCCGCGCCGCAGGAAGTGCGCGGCCCAACCACCCCCGATGACGCCGGTACCGATGACGGTGACCGTGCGGACTGCGTCGGGGGTGGTGCGCCCCGGGCTCACCAGCCGACCTGGTCGAGGCCCTTGAGCCCGAGGATCTGGCGCGCCTCGTCCGGCGTGGCGACCTCGATCGAGAGCTCGTTCAGGATGCGGCGGATCTTCGCGACCTGTTCGGCGTTCGACTCGGCGAGCTGACCGCGCCCGATGAACAGACCGTCCTCGAGCCCCACGCGCACGTGCGAGCCCATCACGGCCGACGCCGTGATCATGTTGAACTGGTCGCGACCGGCGCCGAGGACCGACCACTCGTAGGCGTCGCCGAGCAGGCGGTCTGCGGTGGACTTCATGTGGGCGAGGTGCTCGACCGTCGCGCCGATGCCGCCCATCACGCCCATGATCGTCTGCAGGAAGATCGGCGGCTCCACGAGACCTGCGTCGAGGTAGTAGGCCAGCGTGTAGAGATGGCCCACGTCGTACGCCTCGTACTCGAACCGGGAGCCGGTCTGCTTGCGGACGTCGGTGAGCATCAGCTCGATGTCGGCGAAGGTGCTGACGAACGGCTCGGTGCGGGTGCTCTCGAGGTACGGCTTCTCCCAGTCGAACTTCCACGTCCCCTCGTACTTGGGGATCATCGGGAAGCTGCCGTAGTTGAACGTGCCGAGGTTGAGCGTGCACAGCTCGGGCCGGGTCTCATAGATGACGCGGAGGCGCTCCTCGACGGTCATCCCGGTGCCGCCACCGCTGGTGATCGACACGACGGCGTCGGTGGAGTCCTTGATGCCCTTGAGGTAGTCGAGGAAGACCGCGGGCTCGGCCGTCGGGCGGCCGTCCTTCGGGTCGCGAGCATGCAGATGGATGATCGCCGCACCGGCTTCGACCGCAGCCACCGACTGGTCGACCACGTCCTCGACGGTGTAGGGGAGGTTCGGCGACATGGTCGGCGTGTGAGCCGAACCCGTCACCGCACACGTGATGATCACCTTGCGTGCCGGCATGGGTGCCTCCTGGCTCCTGCGGCCACATCGGGGCCGCTTGTTCCACGATGCGAACGGGCGTCGCATCATCTGAAACGGTTCTCCCCGCGCACCCCGGTTGTCAAGGGCCCACGCGGACAAAACTGAACGGCGAGTCAGGACCCGAGCGGGAACGTCGGAAGGGTCCGTCGGGCCGGTCAGTCGGGCCGGTCAGTCGGGCCGGTCATTCGAGCAGCGCCTCGCGCACCTCGTCGGCGGCGGCGACGGCGAGCGGTCCGAGCTCGGCGAACCGCGAGACCGGCACCCGGCTCACCGGTCCCCAGATGCTGAAGACGCCGAGTGGCCGTCCGTCGAGGTTGAGGATCGGTGCGGACACGCCGTACAGGGCGGGCTCGAGCTCGCCCGCGCACTCGGCGTAGCCCCGGTCCCGGGTGTCGGCCAGCTCCGACATCAGCGACTCGAGGTCGGTCAGGGTGGTGTCGGTGTAGCGGGCGAGTGGCAGGTCGAGCAGCCCGCGGACCTCGTCCCGCGGCAGCCAGGCGAGGAACGCCTTGCCCGTCGAGGTGGCGTGCAGCGGCACCTCGCGGGCGACCCAGTTGATCGCCATCACCGAGGGAGGGGCGACCTCGCCGACATAGGTCACGCCGTGCTGACCTGCGACCGCGAGGTCCGCGGTCTCGCCGGTCTGCTCCGAGACGCGCTCGAGGATGTGGCGGGTACGGCGGACGAGGCCGTCGTACCCGGCGGACGCCGACATCCGGATCATGGCCAGGCCGATGCGGTAGCGGTTGGTGGACGGGTCCCGCTCGACGAGCCCGCGTGCCTCGAGGGTGCCGAGCAGCCGCCACGCGGTCGCGCGGTTGATGTCGCACCGGGCCGCGAGGACGGTGACGGTCTCACCGCGAGGTGCGGTCGCCGCGACGACCTCGAGGAGTCGGAGCGCGCGATCCACCGACTGGACGCGTGCCGGTAGCCCGGCCTCCGAGTCTTCGCCGAGATCGCCGGTGTCGATGGCCACGGGGGTCATGGTGGCACGGGCCGTCCCCCTGCGGCAGACGAAGTTGAACCACGGGTCAATCTCCCAGGTCGAACTCGCGGGTCGAGCTCAGCCGCGGCCGGTCGACGCTGCCGCCTCGGCGATCGCGGGCAGGGCGAGGTAGGACAGGTCGCGGCACTGGCGGTCCCACCAGGCGTCCTCGTAGGGCCATGCGGACGTCTTCACCACGACCGTGCGACGCGGTCGGTCGACGTAGACGAACTGCCCGCGCATCCCGTCGGCCATCACCCGCGAACCGTCGTCGGCGACCGGCCACCAGTGGTAGCCGAACCCGGCGTGGGTGGTGATCGTGCTCGGCAGGCGACCGGGCCGCAGGAACGACCGCTCGGGGCGGCTGCTCACCTCGACCCACGCCTCGTCGACCACGCGCTCGCCGTCCCATCGACCGTCGACCTGGAGCCAGCCGATCCTGGCCCAGTCGCGCGCGGTCACGGCGAGGGCAGCGGCGGCCATCGCCACGCCGCCGCGCTCAGCGGGGCCGTCCAGGCCGACGACCGCCGGGCGCTCGGCGCCGACTCGCTGCCACACCTCCGCCCAGGCCTCGTCGAAGGTCTGGCCGGTCGCCCGCTCCCGGACCCAGTCGAGCACCATCGAGTCGGGACTGCAGTAGGCGTAGCGGGTGCCGGGCTCGTCTCCCTGCGGGATCTCGGTGATCAGATCGCGGATGCCGCCGAGCCCTGCGCGCCATCTGCCGATCATGCGGGACGCCGGGCTCTCGGGGTCGTGGTAGTCCTCGACCCAACGCACTCCGGTCGTCATCGTGAGCACCTGGCGGACGGTCACCTCGGCGTAGCCGGAGCCGGCGAGCTCGGGAACGTGCTCGCGCACCGGGGTGTCGAGGTCGCCGAGCCGGCCGTCCGAGAACGCGATGCCGGTGAGCAGCGCGAGCGCCGACTTGGTCGCGGAGTTGCCGAGCAGCCGGTCGTCGGGCGCGACCTCGCCGGCGTACCACTCGTGGACCAGGACGCCGTCGACGACGACCACGAGCGAGGTCGCCGACGTGATCTCGAGGAACTCCGTCACACCCATCTCGCGACCCGCGCCGACCACGGTCGCCTCGAGGGGGCGAGATGCCGTCGGCCAGGGTCGTGGTCGAGGTGCGGGGATCTCGCGATGGTGGAACGAACGGTGTGGCTCGCGGAACGTATCGATGTCCGCAATTCGGACGCTGTTGCTCAATACGCACCCTTTCGGCCGTCAACCCCAGGAATCAAGGTTTCAATATCATCCCAGCCGCTCATTTCGGCGCGGAATGCTTGCACTCATGTGAACCCTGCATTCATCATGTGAACGCCCGGAGCGCGGCCCCACCGACACGGTGGCAGCACGCAGCCCGGAGTACTGGAGGGCGGGGCCTGATGACCGAATCCGGAGAACAGCGCTGGCGGGTGATCGAGCGGGCAGAAGGCCCCTCGGACGGCCTGTGGACACCATCTCGGCGAGGCATGGTCATGGGCGCCAGCGGCGTCGCCATGGCCGCCACCCTCGCGGCCTGCGGCGGCGGAAGCGCGCCCGCGCCCTCCGGGGGTGAGAGCACCGACGCCGCCGGCGCTCCGAAGAAGGGCGGCAACTTCCGGCTCGGTGTCACCGGTGGTGGCTCCAAGGACATGATGGACGGGCAGAACATCGTCACCAAGCCCGACCAGGCCCGCCTGGTCACGGCGTTCGAGACCCTGCTCGAGTTCGACGACGAGTACCAGCTGCAGACGACGGGCCTGGCAGAAAGCGTCGAGGCCGACAACCCGAAGCAGTACACGATCCGCATCCGTGACGGGATCACCTTCCAGGACGGCAAGCCGCTCACCGCCGACGACGTCATCTACTCGCTGCAGCGCATCGGCACCCAGAAGAACGGTCTGACCGGGTACGCCGCCACGGCGACGATGGACATCAAGAACATCAAGAAGGTCGACGACCGCACCGTCCGTCTCCCGCTGCTGAGCGCGGACTCGACGATCCCGCAGACGCTGGCCAGCTACACCTTCGGCATCGTCCCGGTCGGGTACGAGGCCTTCAGCGTGACCAAGGACCCGTCCAAGCAGATCGGCACCGGCGCCTACAAGCTGAAGAGCTTCACGCCCGGGCAGGAGAGCGTCCACGAGCGGTACGACGGATACTGGCGCGACGCCTGGTTCGACACGGTGACGATCACCGACTTCACCGACGCGACCGCGCAGATCAACGCGCTCAAGGGCGGCCAGATCGACGCGATGACCGACCTGCCGGCCAACCAGGTCGAGGCGGTCAAGTCGTCGGGGGTCGAGGCGCTGATCTCCCAGACCGGTGGCTGGATCCCGATCTGCATGGCGATCGACATGCCGCCGTTCGACGACCCGAAGGTCCGCCAGGCGATGCGCCTGATCATCGACCGCAAGCAGATCCTGGAGCAGCTCGGGTCCGGCTACGGGCAGATCGCCAAGGACCTCTACGCTCCGTTCGACGAGGGCTACTACGACGACCTCCCGGAGCGGGAGCAGGACATCGACCAGGCCAAGTCGCTGCTGAAGTCGGCCGGCAAGGAAGGCCTGGCGGTCGACCTCCACACCACCAACGGTGCCGCGGGGATGGTCGAGCTGGCCAGCGTCTTCGCCTCGCAGGCCAAGGCGGCCGGCGTGAAGATCACCGTCAAGAACGACCCCAACTACTACGGCGACTCCTACCTGAAGCTGGCGTTCTCCGTGGACTTCTGGGGCACCCGCGGCTACCTCAACCAGGTGCAGCAGGGTTCGCTGCCGACCTCGCCGTACAACGAGACCCACTGGCCGCCGAAGTCGGGCACGGGCTCGGACTTCGGGGACCTCTACAAGCAGGCCCTGGCGGAGACCGACACCAACAAGCGCATCGAGATCCAGCACCAGATGCAGAAGTACGAGTACGACATCGGCGGCTACATCATCCCGTACTTCAACAGCCTGATCGACGGACACTCATCGAAGGTCAAGGGACTCAAGCCCAGCAAGGGCACGCTGAACCTGGCGGGCTTCGGGCACGGTTTCCGGACCATCTGGTTCGCCTGAGGCAGGCGCCCGCCGATGAAGTGGTTGCGCGGGGGTGGCATCGCAGGGTTCATCATCCGACGACTGCTGCTCGGGCTCGTCGTCCTGCTGCTCGTCTCGATCATCGTCTTCGTCTCGACCCAGGCGCTCGGTGATCCCGCCCGCGCGATCCTGGGTCGTGACGCGACGCCCGACCGGCTCGCCGCGCTCCAGAAACAGCTGAACCTCGACAGCTCCAAGGTGGGGCAGTACTTCCACTGGCTCGGCGGGCTCCTGAGCGGCGACCTCGGGACGTCGCTGGCGTCGTCCCAGCCGGTCTCCGAGGTGCTCGGCGACCGGATCGCGAACTCGGCGGTGCTGGTCGTGCTGGCCGCGGTGGTCTCGGTCCCGCTCTCGATCGCGATCGGGTCGTACGCCGCTCTGCGTCGCGAGAAGATCTTCGACACCGTCAGCTCCAACCTGATGCTGGTGCTGGCGGCGCTGCCGGAGTTCGTGGTGGCCGTGCTGCTGGTCATCCTCCTGTCGACCAACGTCTTCCACTGGCTGCCGTCGATCAGCCCGGTGCCGCCGGGCACCCATGCGTGGGACTACCCCGACGAGCTGGTGATGCCGGTGGCGACGCTGGTGATCGCCGTGGCGCCGTACGTCTCGCGCATCATGCGAGCATCGATGATCGAGGTGCTCGAGAGCGACTACGTCGAGATGGCGCGGCTCAAGGGCCTGCCGGAGCGCACGGTGCTGATCCGGCACGCGCTGCCCAACGCCATCGGGCCGGTGTTCCAGGTGATCGCGATCAACCTGGCGTACCTCGCCGGTGGTGTCGTCGTCATCGAGTCGGTGTTCAACTACCCCGGTATCGGGCTCGCGCTGGTCGACGCGGTGAACGCCCACGACATCCCGGTCGTGCAGGCGCTCGCCATGCTGATCGCGGCGGTCTACGTGGTCCTGAACCTGCTCGCCGACGTGGCCACCATCCTGGTCACGCCCCGACTCCGGACCCGACTCTGAGGAGGGGAAGATGAGCGCGACCGAGTCTGCTCCCGCCCTCGCCGAGGGCGTCGAGACCCCCACGCCGCCGGTGCGGTCGTCGGCCTTGCTGGCGCGTTCCCTGCGGCTGTGGCGCACGCGCATCGGTGCGATCCTGACCCTGATCCTGGTGCTGGTGGCGCTGGTCGGGCCCCTCGTGGCGCCGCACGGCTCCGCGGAGTTCATCGCCAAGCCGTTCACGTCCGCGGCCGCCAGCAACACGGTGTTCGGCACCGACTACCTCGGGTACGACGTGCTCAGCCGCTTCCTCTACGGCGGACGCAGCATCCTGGTCATCGCCGTGATCTCGACCGCGATCGGCGTGGTCCTCGGCGTGGTCATCGGCCTGGTGGCGGCGTACGCACGCAACGCCCTCGACGACATCCTGATGCGCGCGATGGACGTGATCATGGCCTTTCCGCAGATCATGCTCGCGCTGGTCGCGGTCAGCCTGGTCGGTGCGAAGAACTGGGTGATCGTCGTCGCGATCGCGCTGACCACAGCACCGCGTGTGGCACGTGTCGCGCGCGGCGCGGCGCAACCCGTCGTCGAGCGCGACTTCATCGGCGCGACCGAGGCGATGGGCATGTCGCGCGTGCGGATCCTGTTCGGCGAGCTGCTGCCCAACATCCTCGGGCCGATGATGGTGGAGGCCACGCTCCGGCTGACCTACTCGATCGCGGTGATCTCCGCCCTGGCGTTCCTGGGGCTCGCCGCCAACCCGGACGCGCCCAACTGGGGCACGATGATCCAGAAGAACCAGGGCGCGCTGGCCTACCAGCCGGCGGGTGCCCTGCTGCCCATCCTGGCCATCGCCCTGCTCACGATGGGCACCGGCCTGATCGGTGACGGGATCGCCCGCACCGCCGCCGGTATCGACCGCGAACGAGGTGACGAGTGACCACCGACCAGCTCCCCGACCAGGCGGCCACCGACACCGCCGGCCGCGCTGCCGTCACGGTCCGCGACCTCCGGATCTCGACCACCTCCGGCACGGAGGTCGTGCACGACGTGTCGTTCGAGATCGCCCCGGGCGAGGTGCTCGGCGTCGTGGGCGAGTCCGGCTCGGGCAAGACGACGGTCGGTCTGTCGCTGCTCGGCCACGCGCGTCGGGGCCTGACGATCAGCGGCGGCACGATCCTGCTCGGCGACCAGGACATCCGGGCCATGAACGACGCCCAGCTGCGGCGTCTGCGCGGATCGTTGGTCTCGTACGTCCCGCAGGACCCGGCGTCGTCGCTCAACCCGGCGCTGCGCATCGGCGTCCAGCTGCGCGAGGTGCTCGAGGCGCACGGCCAGACCGACTCGAAGGCGAACGCCGCCCGGATGGCGGAGATGATGCGCGAGGTCGCGCTGCCCGACGACCCGGCGTACCTCAAGCGCTACCCGCACCAGCTGTCGGGCGGCCAGCAGCAGCGCATCGGGCTGGCGATGGCGTTCGCCAACCGGCCGCGGCTGATCATCCTCGACGAGCCCACGACCGGTCTCGACGTCACCACCCAGTCGACGGTGCTCGCCACGGTGCGCGAGCTCGCCCAGATCCACGACGTCGCGGCGCTCTACGTGACGCATGACCTGGCGGTGGTCGCCGCCGTCGCGACGCGGGTCGCGGTGATGTACGCCGGACGCATCGTCGAGCTCGGGCCCGCCGACAAGCTCTTCGAGTCCTCGGGCCACCCCTACACGCGGCGGCTCGTCGGCGCGATCCCGCGGCTGACCGGTGGCCGCAGCCTCGTCGGCATCCCAGGCCATGCGCCGTCGCCGGGCAAGCGGCCGTCGGGCTGCGCCTTCGCTCCGCGGTGCGCGCTCCGCATCGACGAGTGCGAGGCCGCGGTCCCACCGATGTTCCAGCTCTCGCCGGATCACGCCTCGCGCTGCATCAAGGCCCAGGAGGTCGTGGGCTACCAGCAGACCGACTACGGCGACCCGGTCGCGTTGCCGCCGTCCGAAGGAACGCCGGCGCTGAGCCTCGAGAACGTCGTGGGCTACTACGGCTCCATCGAGGTCCTGCACTCGATCAACATGACGCTCGAGCAGGGCGAGGTGCTGGCTGTCGTCGGGGAGTCGGGGTCGGGCAAGACGACCACCGCGCGGTCGATCGCGGGGCTCCACCACAACTGGACCGGCTCCATCAAGCTCGGCGACGTCGAGCTCGAGAAGGCGGCGCGTTCGCGCAGCACCGACGTACGCCGGCAGATCCAGTACATCTTCCAGAACCCCTACGGGTCGCTGAACCCGCGCAAGACGATCGGCGAGTCCGTCGGCCAGCCCCTCAGCGTCTTCAACATCGCCTCCGGCAAGAAGGCCGAGATGATGGTCGGGGAGATGCTGGAGCAGGTGTCGCTCTCGGCCAGCTACGCGCGGCGCTACCCCGACCAGTGCTCGGGTGGTGAGCGTCAGCGCGTCGCGATCGCTCGCGGGCTGATCTCCAAGCCGTCGGTGCTGATCTGCGACGAGATCACCTCCGCGCTCGACGTGAGCGTGCAGGCGGCGATCGTCGAGCTCCTCGGTGAGCTCCAGCGCGAGCTGGGTCTGTCGATGGTGTTCGTGACCCACAACCTGCCGCTGGTGCGGTCGATCGCGCAGAAGGTCGCCGTGCTCGCTGACGGCAGCATCGTGGAGTACGGCAGGACCGCCGACATCCTCGCGAACCCGCAGCAGGAGTACACCCAACATCTCATCTCCGACACCCCGTCGCTCGAGACCGCGGTCAGTGAGGCCCACGAGAACGTCGAGCAGGCGGACGCCGCGACAGCCCAGCCACCCGAGCCAGAGCCCACCGCGTGACCGCTCCAGACCGGCCCGACATCCTCATCGTGGTGGCGGATCAGCTGACGACGGCCGCCATGCCGTTCCACGGCAACACCGTCACCCGGGCTCCGGCCATGGCCGGGCTCGCCGACAACGGCGTGGTGTTCGACAACGCCTACACCGCCAGTCCGTTGTGCACCCCTGCTCGTGGGGCGCTGATGACGGGGCTGCTGCCGTCGCGCACCGGCTGCTACGACAACGCCGCCGGCTTCTCCTCGGAGATCCCGACCTTCGCCCACCACCTGCGCAACCAGGGCTACCGCACGGTGCTGTCCGGGAAGATGCATTTCTGCGGACCCGACCAGCTGCACGGTTTCGAGGAACGGCTGACGACCGACATCTACCCGGCCGACTACGACTGGACGCCGGACTGGGAGACCACCGAGCGTCCGCACTGGTACCACGACATGTCGTCGGTGACCGAGGCCGGCACGTGCGTGCGCACCAACCAGCTCGACTTCGACGACGAGGTCGCCTTCGCCGCCGAGCGTGGGCTGTTCGAGCACATCCGGTCCGGCGACGAGCGGCCGTTCTGCTTCGTCGTCTCGTTCACGCACCCGCACGACCCGTACGCGATCACCCAGGAGTACTGGGACCGCTACCGCAGCGAAGACGTGCCGATGCCGGTGCACGGGTACGACCCGTCGATCAGCACGCCGCACGAGGAGCGGCTGCGCGAGGTCTGCGCGATGGACGAGGTCGAGCTCACCGACGAGATGGTCCGCGACGCGCGGCACGCCTACCTCGGCGCGGTGTCGTACGTCGACGACCACCTCGCTCGCCTCCTGGAGGTCCTGCGGGTCACGGGTCGGCTCGACAACACCGTCGTGGTCCTCACCAGCGACCACGGCGACATGCAGGGCGAGCGTGGCCTCTGGTACAAGATGAGCTTCTTCGAGGGCTCCGCGCGGGTGCCGCTCGTGGTGTCCGCACCCGGCCGATTCGCCCCGGCCCGGGTCTCCTCGCCGGTATCGACGATGGACCTGCTGCCGACGCTGGTGGGCATCGCCGGCGGAGACGACTCGGCGGAGGCGCTCGGCGAGCTCGACGCGCAGAGCCTGCTGCCGCTGCTGCGTGGCGAGCGCGACGACCGCGAGGTGGTCGTGGGGGAGTACCTCGCGGAGGGTGCGATCGCGCCGCTGGTCATGGTCCGGCGCGGGGCCTGGAAGCTCGTGCACTCGCCGGCGGACCCCGACCAGCTCTACGACCTCTCGACCGACCCGCTCGAGCGGACCAACCGGGTCGACGACCCCGCGGTGGCGGAGGTCCTGTCCGAGCTCCGGGCCGAGGTCGCGCGGCGGTGGGACCTCGACCGCATCGACCGCGAGGTCCGCGAGAGCCAGCGGAGGCGGCGTACCGTCGTCGACGCGTTGACCCGCGGTGTCGTCACCTCCTGGGACTACGCACCGTCGTACGACGCGGGCCGGCGCTACATCCGCAACCACCGCGACCTCGGCGACCTCGAGGCGAGCGCCCGCTACCCGTCGGTGCGGCACCAGCCCGATGCGCACTCCAGCGAACCGGAGCCCTGACCACTGTCTGCTTCCGGTGAGTTGGCTAGGTTGGGTCCCGATGAGTGAGCCCGACGACTACTGCGAGCTGTGTGACCTGCCGCGGTCGCAGTGCATCCACGGTCAGCCACCACCGGAACCGGTGAAGAAGGCGGTGAAGAAGGCGGTGAAGGCGCCGCCCAAGCCTCGGGTGCGTGCCGCCCGTCCGGCGGCTGCCCCGCCGAAGCCCGTGGCGCGGCGCTGGACGCCGCCGGAGGTCTTCAAGCCGCTCATCCTCGAGGTGCTCGAGGAGGCCGGCGGCGAGCTGTACGCCGACGAGGTGTTCCAGCAGCTCGAGATCCTGGTGAAGGACGACCTGCGACCCCAGGACAGCGAGACCACCCCCGAGGGCGAGCTCCGCTGGCGCTACGCCGCGCGCCGCGCGCGGGTGGCCCTGATCGACGAGGGGCGCATGACCAAGGCCGGCCCGGGAGTCTGGAAGCTGGCCTGATCTCACTCCACGTCGGCGGCCACGCGGAAGCCGACGTTGCCCGCGCTGCTGTCGGGGGTGTTCGAGCTGCGTGAGTCCACCCGATAGCGCCAGCAGTAGCTGTCGTGGCACAGGTAGCTGCCGCCGCGCAGCACCCGGTTGACGCCCTTGCGTGGACCCACCGGGCCGTGGAGAGGCGAGCGGCGGTAGGCGTCGGGCGAGAACCAGTCCGCGCACCACTCCCACACGTTCCCGGTCGTCTCGTACAGGCCGAAGTCGTTGGGAGGGAACGACTCGACGGGGCAGGTGCCGACCCAGCCGTCCTCGCCGGTGTCGCGGTCCGGGAAGTGGCCCTGGAAGACGTTCATCCGGTGCTCGCCGCCCGGCTGCAGATCGTCACCCCACGGGAAGTGGTGACCTGCCCCGAGCCCACGGGCCGCTCGCTCCCACTCCGCCTCCGTCGGCAGTCGCAGCCCTGCCCAGTCGCAGTACGCGACGGCGTCGTACCAGCTGACGTGCACCACGGGATGCGTCTCGCGGCCCGCGACCGACGACTGCGGTCCTTCCGGGTGTCGCCAGTCGGCGCCCTCGACCTCGCGCCACCAGGGGGTCGCGACAACCGCCGGCGTGGGCGGGAAGTCGCGGGGGAGGAGCCCGGCGAAGACGAACGACGTGCCGAGCTCCTCGGCCGTCGTGCAGTACGCCGTGTCGTCGACGAACGCCGCGAACTCCTCGTTGGTGACGGTGTGGACGCCCATCGCGTAGGCGTCCAGCTCGACCGGGTGGGGCGGGCCCTCACCGTCCGCGGCGTACCCGCGCGGGTCGTCGGTCCCCATCACGAACCGCCCGGCCGGGATCGTCGCGAGCTCCGGCTCGGGCGCCGTCGCCGCGGGGTCGCGGTCGGGTACAGCGGCCCGGTGGTCCGCGCTCGGCAAGGCGCCGGAGTCGCCCGGACCGCGACGGGGGGAACAGCAGGAGCTCATGCCGGCGAGTGTGCCAGGGGGATGTGAGCCCGTGCCGAGCGAGGTGCCCGCGTCAGCGGGCCTCCTGTCTGGGCACGAACACCTCTTTGACCAGCAGCAGGATCGAGGCGGCGGTCGGGATCGCGAGCAGTGCGCCGACGACGCCCAGCAGCGTGCCGCCCACCAGTGCCGCGACCACGGTCAAGGCACCAGGGATCTCCACGGAACGGGACATCACTCTCGGGTAGATGACGTAGTTCTCGACCTGCTGGTAGGCGATGTAGAAGATCACCGCGATGATCCCGGTCTTGAAGTCGGTGGCGAAGGCGATCGCGCACACGATCACCGCACCGATGGTGGCCCCGATCATCGGGATCACGTCGAGCAGGGCGACCACCATCGCCAGCGCCACGGCGTAGCCGCCCAGGCCGACGATGAACAGGAACACGAGCGTGCTGATCCCGGCGCACGTCGCGACCACGAAGGCCCCGGAGACGTAGCCGCCGATGCTGCGCAAGATGCGGTCACCGAGGAGCGAGACCCGCTCGCGGCGACTGGCGGGCGCGAGCGAGTACGCCGCCTTCTTCATCGTCGGCAGCGACGCGAGGAAGTACAGCGTCAGGACCACCACGACGAACGCGTTGAGCAGGGCGCCGAGGATGGCGAGGCCGACTCCGACCGCACCGCCGAACGCCTTCTCCGCCCAGGCGCCGGACTTCACGTAGTCCTCCACCTTGGTGGTGACGTCGTACTTCTCGTCGAACTTCTTGACCTCGTGGTTCTTCTGGAGGTTGTCGAACCAGCCCGGCAGGTGGTTGCTGATCTCGGTGACCTGGTGGCTGATGATCGGCACCAGGATGGTCAGGAAGCCGGCGAAGACCAGGATCACGCCGGTGATCACGCAGAGCACGGCGTACGGCCGGCGTACGCCCCGACGGATCAGGAACTCGACCGCCGGGTTCAGCCCGACCGCCAGGAAGAGCGCGACGACCACCAGCACCAGCACCCCGCTGATGCGGACCACCATCAGGCCGATCCAGAGAGCGACCAGCGCGCCCAGGCCGCCGAAGAGGCCCCACATGAACGGCGACCGGCTGTTCAGCGGTCGTCCCGGTTCGCCGAGGTCGTCGGGATGCTGGCTGGGATCGTGCAGGAGGTCGTCGTGCTCCGCGGCCGGGTCGGAGTCCTCGACGGCGACCTCGGCAGCGACCTCGGAATGGTCGGCCGGCCCGTCGCCCGCGACGTCGTCGTCGGGCGCGTCGGTGGCGGTCATGCAGTGATTATGGTGGCCCGCCCCGCTGATCAGGCGGAGCGGGCACGCGTGTGGGGCCGAGCGTCACGTCTCGTCGTCGCCGAAGCCGGCCATCATCTCCCGGAGCGAGCCGAGCTGGGCGGAGATCGCCTCGCGCCGCTTGGTCATCCGTTCGACCTCTGCCTTGAGCGCAGCCAGGTTGCGCTCGTGCTCGGCGTTGCCCGACGCGGCGATGGCCTCGGCCTGGGTGCGGGCCGAGGCCACGATCTGCTCGGCCTCGCGTCGGGCCCGGGCGAGCAGGGCCTCGGCCTCGGACTGGGCCTGCTGCCGGTGGGTGTTGGCCTGGGCCGTCGCCTCACGGGCCCTCGCCTCGGCGGCGTTGGCCCGTTGCTCGGCCTCCTCCACCAGGCGGGTGGTCTCGGCCGTGGCCGTGCGGTGGTGGTCAGCGGCCTCCTTGGCGAGTCGCTCGCGCTCGACCGCCAGGGTCCGTCGCGCCTCCTGGACCTCACGGTCGGCGGCCGCGCGCTCGGCCTCCGCCTCGCGGGTCGCGGTGATCCGCAGCTCCTTCGTCTCCTGCTCGGCGGCGAGGCGGATCTGGTCGCTCTCCCGCTTGGCTGCGGCACGCAGGTCCTCGGCCTCGGCGATGGCGAGCGAGCGCTCGGTCTCGGCGTCGGCGGTGACCCGGGCCCGCATCTCGTCGAGCTCCTTGAGCTGCACGATGCGCATGTCGTCGGCCTCGCGCGCCGCCTCGGCACGGATGTTCACCGCGTCGCGGCCGGCCTGTTCGCGGATCTCGTCGGCCTCGCGCCGAGCGGCCTCGCGGATCTCGGAGGCCTCCTCCTCGGCCAGCCTCAGCATCGCGCTGGCGCGGCCGCCGAGTCCGGCGTACGTCGGGTGGGCGTTCTCGGCGAGCTCGTCCTGCGCCTGCCGGAGCTGGGCCTCCAGCTCCATCGCGCGCTGCTCGGACTGGGTCAGCGCCGCACCCAGCCCGGCCTTGTCCTGCAGGAGCTGGCGGAGCGTGTTGTCGACCGCCGCCTTGTCGTAGCCGCCGCGGCGGACCGTGGCGAACGCCGGGATGCTGACCGGCGCCGGAGCCGGTGGGAGCACGCGCGCGGGTGTCGCCAACGTCGGCGCGGGCGTCGGCGCGGGCGTCGGAGCGGTGGACGCGGGGGCGACGGCCGGAGCCTGGACGGTCGGCTCCGGGTCGGGGGCGACGTCCGGCGCCGCTGCCGTGGTCTCGATCTGCTGCGTGGGCTCGACGTCCTCAGGCGGGGCCTGCGTGTCCGGCTCCGGCTTGCCGGTGTCCTCGAGGTCGACGGCCGGCACCTTCGTGCGCGTCGACTTCGCTTTTCCAGGCGTCGACTTCCGGGCCGGCGCGGCCTTCTCGTCCGCGGGCTCGTCCTGGGCCTCCACCACCTGCGTGGGCTGCTCGTCCCCCTCGGGAATCTCCTCCGGCTCGTCGAAGATGGACAGGCCCTGGTCGCTCATGGTGCGGACTACCTCCCGGAACTCGAGTTGGCTCCAGTCTGGCCGATGCTCGGAAACGGCTGCTACCCCGTACGACGCCGTCCGCGGCCCGTAGGTTGCGACACGCCGTCGTGACCTGGCCGGACGCCGCCGCGAGGAAATCTCAGACGCCGCGGAAGGTGGTGATGGCGTCCAGATGGCGAGCGCGCTTCTCCTCGTCGTGGACGCCGAGACCCTCGTCGGGGGCCAGGCAGAGGACGCCGACCTTGCCCTGGTGGAGGTTGTGATGGACGTCGAACGCCGCCTGGCCGACCTCGGTCAGCTGGTAGGTACGCGACAGCGTCGGATGGATCATGCCCTTCGCGATCAGCCGGTTCGCCTCCCACGACTCGCGGTAGTTGGCGAAGTGCGACCCGATGATCCGCTTGAGGTTCATCCACAGGTATCGGTTGTCGTACTCGTGCAGGTACCCCGAGGTCGAGGCACAGGTCACGATCGTCCCGCCCTTGCGGGCGGCGTACACGCTCGCGCCGAAGGTCTCGCGGCCCGGGTGCTCGAAGACGATGTCGACGTCCTCACCACCGGTGAGGTCGCGGATGTCGGCGCCGAGGCGGCGCCACTCCTTCGGGTCGGCGGTCCGCTCGTCCTTCCAGAACCGGTACTGCCGCTCGGCCCGGTTGATGATCAGCTCCGCGCCCATGCGACGGCAGATGTCGGCCTTCTCCTCGCTGGACACGACGCAGACCGGGATCGCGCCGCCGTTGAGGGCGTACTGCGTGGCGAAGCCGCCCAGGCCGCCGCTCGCGCCCCAGATCAGGACGTTGTCGCCCTGTTTCATGCCGGCGCCGTTGCGGCTGACGAGCTGGCGGTACGCCGTGCTGTTGACGAGGCCGGGCGACGCCGCCTCCTCCCAGGTGAGGTGGGCGGGCTTCGGCATCAGCTGGTTGGACTTCACCAGCGCGATCTCGGCGAGGCCGCCGAAGTTCGTCTCGAAGCCCCAGATGCGCTGCTCGGGATCCATCATCGTGTCGTTGTGCCCGTCGGGCCCCTCGAGCTCGACCGAGAGGCAGTGGGCGACGACCTCGTCGCCGGGCTTCCAGGCGTGGACGCCGACACCGGTGCGCAGGACGACGCCGGCGAGGTCGGAGCCGACGACGTGGTAGGGCAGGTCGTGGCGCTTCGCCAGCGGGCTGACCCGCCCGTAGCGCTCGAGGAACGAGAACGTCGGGACCGGCTCGAAGATCGAGGTCCAGACGGTGTTGTAGTTGATGGCGCTCGCCATCACGGCCACCAGCGCCTCACCCGGTCCCAGCTCCGGCACCGGCACGTCGTCGACGTGCAGCGACTTGCGGGGGTCCTTCTCCTTGGAGTCCATCCCCTCGAACATGCCGACCTCGTCCCGGTGGACGGTGGCGGCCCGGTAGGTCTCCGGCAGTGCGAGCGCGGCGTAGTCTTCCGCGGTCGCCGTGCCGGACAGGATGGCGTCGAGGATCTGCTGCACGAGTCGTCTCCAGATGTCGAACGTCGACAGGGGGCGTGCCCGGAACCCTAGTGAACCGCCCCTGCCCCGTGGGCGTTCTGTGACCGAGCGCTCATCCGTTGGTCAGGGGGTGGCGGCGAGGGCGCCCATCGGGTCCCAGGCGGGGAGGACGATGGGCTCCTGCTCGAGCGCCGCCTGCAGGTCCGGCGGGAGTACGCCGCGCGGGACCGCGATCTCGAAGACGAACTCGTCGAACCACGAGTCGTCCATCGTCCAGAAGCCCTTGTCGGCCTTCTCGGTGCCCCAGGAGTTCTCGACCCGCCAGCGGTCGGGGACCGGGGTGCCGTCCGGGCCGTCGACGAGGTTGACGCCGGTCAGCAGCATCGCGTGGTCCATCGCGGTCCCGTGGAGGTACAGCCGGTCGGACTTGCTGAGGTCCGGGACGAGGTCGTGGGTGGCGTACAGCTCGTCGTAGTCGTACAGCGCGCCGTGCCACAGCCCCAGGTCGCCGTCGTACATCTGGCCCACGTCGCACCCGAACCACACCGGCTCGGCCGGCCGTCCGGCTGATCCCGAGAGCGCGTCGACCGCGAGCTGCTTGATCAGCGAGATGTCGACGTTGAGGTAGACCACCTGCGGCGCGCCCACGACGTTGCCGAGGTGCTCGACGGTGAAGGTGCGGCCGGTCGGGCTGCTCGGGCGCGGGTCGTGGACGAGGCAGACGTAGTCCTCGACCGGCAGCGTGACGTAGCGCTCCACGAACTCGCGCGGCGTGAGCTCGCCGTCGCGGTGGAAGTCCTTGTCCTTGTCGCGCCACTGCCAGGTGAACGACGCGGGCGGGGTGCCGAGGTGCAGCGTGAGCATCCGGTGGATCGTCGCGAGGACCTCGTCCTTGGCCTCCGTCAGCTCCTCCGTGGTGGCGCCCGCCTCATGGCGGCGACGCAGGTCGTGGGCGGCCCGACGGAGCATCGAGGCGAGGTCGCGGTTGAGCTTCGCGGTCTTCGAGGACGACTCGCTCTCCGGCATGACCTCCTGCGGCACCAGACCGTGCTTGACCACCAGCGCCACGAACATGTTCCACTGACCGCCGTCCTCGGCGGGGTTGCCCAGGAGGTGGGCGACCGTGCGGTCGTCGATGTCGCGGTCGGCGGTGGCCAGGATCGACTCCAGCCAGTGGTTGGCCTTCTCCAGCTTGTCCCAGAACTGCAGGTAGCTCTGGGAGAACTCGAACTCCTTGACACCGAGCTTCTCGGCGGCGCCGACGCGGAGCAGGTTCAGCCCGGCGAACAGCCAGCATCGACCCGTCTGCTTCTGGTCGGTCGCCTCCCAGTCGTCGAGGTGGTGGCTCATCGAGCGCGGCACCGAGAGTCGGTGGGCGCGGTCCTGCACGACCTTGTCGACGTCGGTCGCGGCCAGGGCGTTCTGCATCATCCGCGCGGTGGGGTCGGCCTCGACCCGCTTCGCGAAGCGTTCCAGCAGGTCGGGGGTGAGGGCGCTCGTCATGTACCTGACGCTACCGCTGCGCGCGCGCCCTCACGCTGGCCGAGCGGGTTCGACCAGCTCGATGAGGACGCCGCCGGTGTCCTGGGGATGCACGAAGTTCACGCGCGACCCGGACGTGCCGCGCTTCGCCTCGTCGTACAGCACGCGCAGCCCGCGCTCGCGGAGCACGGCCGCGACGGCCTCGACGTCGGTGACCCGGCACGCCAACTGCTGGATGCCGGGTCCGCGGCGGTCCAGGAACTTCGCGATCGTCGACGACTCGTCCAGTGGTGCCAGGAGCTGGATGCAGGAGCCGGAGTCGCCGACGGCGACGATCGCCTCGCGCACGCCCTGCTCCTCGTTGATCTCCTCGTGCACCGTCTCCATCCCGAGCACGTCGCGGTAGAACACCTTCGCCTCGTCGAGGTCCCGCACGGCGACACCGACGTGGTCGATGGCCGTGAAGAGGTGCTCGGGCAGGTCCGACGGGATGGCGGTGCTCATGGACCCATCGTCGTACGACGGTCCGGGGGAGAGGCCGCGAAGACCGTGTGAGGTTTTCCTCAACCGGGCAGCGCCTCCGCGGCTCGCCGCCGCTCACCCCGGCTGGGTATCGTCGAGGGCGAACGTTCGTCTGCTGGTGGGAGGCATCTTCATGTCCGGAAACGTCATCGTCGCCGGTGCTCGTACGCCGATCGGCCGGCTGCTCGGTGGGCTGAAGTCGCTGTCCGCGGCGGAGCTCGGAGGGATCGCCATCAAGGGCGCCCTCGAGAAGGCCGGGGTGTCCGGCGACCAGGTCGACTACCTGGTCATGGGCCAGGTCATCCTGGCCGGTGCCGGGCAGAACCCCGCCCGCACGGCGGGCATCCACGCGGGCCTGCCGCTGACGATGCCGTCGATCACGATCAACAAGGTGTGCCTCTCCGGCCTGAACGCGATCGCGACCGCCGACCAGCTGATCCGTGCCGGCGAGGCGGAGATCATCGTCGCGGGCGGCATGGAGTCGATGACGAACGCCCCGCACCTGCTGCCCAAGTCGCGTGAGGGCTTCAAGTACGGCGACGTCACCCTGGTCGACTCGATGGCGTACGACGCCCTGTGGGACCAGGCGACGGCGCAGGCGATGGGTGCCCTGACCGAGGACTACAACAAGGCGCACTCCAACCTCACCCGTGAGGAGCAGGACGCGTTCGCCGCGGCCTCGCACCAGAAGGCAGCGCAGGCGTGGAAGAACGGCCTGTTCGACGACGAGGTGGTGCCGGTCTCGATCCCGCAGCGCAAGGGCGACCCGATCGTGGTCTCCCAGGACGAGGGCATCCGCGGCGACACCACGGTCGAGTCGCTGTCCGCGCTGCGTCCGGCCTTCGGCAAGGACGGCACCATCACCGCCGGGTCGGCGTCGCAGATCTCCGACGGTGCCGCTGCCGTCGTGGTGATGAGCAAGGCGAAGGCCGAGGAGCTCGGCCTCGAGTGGCTGGCCGAGATCGGCGCCCACGGCATGGTCGCGGGCCCGGACTCGACGCTGCAGATGCAGCCGGCCAACGCCACCAAGAAGGCCTGCGACAAGGAGGGGATCACCCCCGCCGACCTCGACCTGGTCGAGTTCAACGAGGCGTTCGCGGCCGTCGGCATCGACTCCACCCGCGCCCTCGGGCTCGACGAGTCGATCGTCAACGTCAACGGCGGTGCCATCGCGCTGGGCCACCCGGTCGGCATGTCCGGCACCCGGATCGTGCTGCACCTCGCTCTCGAGCTGAAGCGGCGAGGCGGTGGCGTCGGTGCTGCCGCGCTGTGCGGCGGCGGCGGCCAGGGCGACGCCCTGATCGTGCGCGTCCCCGCCTGAGGTGGGGCGCCGCGACGGCGGCGACGTCGGCGATCTGGTCTCCCGCGCACGCGAGGGTGACCCACGCTCCGTCGCGCGGCTGATCTCCCTGGTCGAGGACGAGTCGCCGCTGCTGCGCGAGGTCACGGCGGCGTTGGCACCGCATACCGGGCACGCCAAGGTCGTCGGCATCACCGGCGCGCCGGGCGTCGGCAAGTCCACTTCGACGTCGGCCCTGGTCGGCGAGCTCCGCAAGGCCGGGCAGCGCGTGGGCGTGCTGGCCGTCGACCCGTCGTCGCCCTTCTCGGGTGGCGCCCTGCTCGGCGACCGGGTCCGGATGCAGGACCATGCGCTCGACCGCGAGGTCTACATCCGGTCGATGGCCTCGCGTGGTCACCTCGGCGGACTGGCGTGGAGCACGCCCCAGGCGATCCGGGTCCTGGACGCGGCCGGCTGCGACGTCGTGCTGATCGAGACCGTCGGCGTCGGCCAGAGCGAGGTCGAGATCGCCGGGCTGGCCGACACGACGCTGGTCCTGCTCGCGCCCGGCATGGGCGACGGCATCCAGGCCGCGAAGGCCGGGATCCTGGAGATCGGCGACGTCTACGTGATCAACAAGGCCGACCGCGACGGCGCCGACACCCTCCGGCGTGAGCTGCGGTCGATGCTGGCCCTGGCCGAGCGCGAGGAGGGTGACTGGCGGCCCCCGATCGTCAAGACCGTCGCCTCCAAGAACGAGGGGCTCGACGAGGCCGTCGCGGAGATCGAGCGACACCACGCCTGGCTGGAGTCGTCCGGTCAGCTGGCCGTCCGGCGTACGACGCGGGCACGCGACGAGATCGAGGCGATCGCACTGACGGCGCTCCGCGCCCGGTGGGGTGACGTGCACGGCCGGTCCGAGCTCGACGACCTCGCACGCCAGGTCGCCGCGGGGGAGTCGGACCCGTACGCCGCGGCCGAGACGCTGCTCGCCCAGCTCTGATCCCCGAACGGGGCACCGCCGGATCGCCCGGTCGTCGGCGCGCCTCCACCACCGACTGGTCTAGACCAGATTCGATGGCGGGCGACCTGCTCCTTTCTCGGATGGAGATCCCCCGTCATGGTCAAGAAGCTCGTGCTCGCCCTCGTGGTGCTGTTCTTCGGGTTCTGGCTGTTCACCGACCCGCACGGCCTCGCCCGCGCGACCAGCTCCAGCGCCGGTCAGACCTGGGACATGAGCCAGCAGCTGTTCGAGTCCCTGATCAAGTTCTTCCACGCCCTGTGAGCCCACCCGCGATGACCAGGTTCCTTGTCGTGAGCAGACCGTGAGCTGGGCCGACCCGAACATCCGCAAGCACCTCCTCCGCGACGAGGGTGAGGTGATCGTGGACGAGGTGCACCACCACTGGATCGTCTACGTGGCGCCGCTGCTCGAGGCGGCCGTGGGCCTGTTGCTGCTGATCTCGGTGGGGTACGTCGACGTCGACCTCGGCTGGGTGCCGTTCCTGCTCGCGTGTCTGCTCTGGCTCCACGCCGCCTGGCGCGCGCTCGGGTCGCACCGCGATCGCTTCGTGGTGACCAACATGCGGGTCTTCCGCGTCAACGGCGTGCTGTCGCAGAAGCTCGCGACGATGCCGCTGAGCCGGATCCTCGACATCACCGTCGCCAAGCCCCTGCACGGGCGCGTGCTGGGCTTCGGCCACTTCGTCTTCGAGTCGGCGGCCCAGGAGCAGGGCCTCCGCGAGATCCGGTACGTCGGCCGGCCCGACGAGCGCGACCTGTCCATCCAGCGCGTCGTGCAGCGGTCCGGTCTGCGCGGACCTCGGCAGTGGAACTGAGCGTCAGCTCAGGGTGTCGGCCCACCACGCGATCGAGCGCCGGATCGCGTCCCGGGACGCGTCGGTGTCGTCGACGTTCTCGAAGCTGTGGTGGCCGCCGGGCACCTCGATGACGTCCACCGGTCGGCCCGCCGCGCGGCACCGCTCCAGCAGCTCGTCGTTCGCCGAGGCGATCCAGTCGTGGTCGTGCTCGGGACGCACCAGCAGCAGGGGGACCGAGCTGTGCTCCGCGGTCGACGTGGCCTGCGGCCACCCGGAGGCGCCGAGCTCGGGGTCGCCCACCATGCCGTAGGTGCCGGCGGTCGCGGCCACGTCCCATCCGGGCGCGTCGGCCAGGACCGCGCCCAGGAAGAGCGCTCCGGCCGAGAAGAACCAGATGCCGAGCCGCTCGGCATCGACCCTCGGGTCCTCCCGAACCGAGCGGAGGCCCTCACGGATGTGGTCGCGGGCCTCACCGAGGGAGTCCTCGCCGACGAAGCCGTGCTCGAACATCGCGCCGACGATGCCCGCCTGCGCCAGCAGCGCGCCGTACCCGCGGAACGCCGGCCAGTCCCGCGGGCGCACGGGGAGATCGGGACGCAGCGGCCCGCCGTGCACCATCAGCACCGCCGGTGCCGGCGTCGTCCCGGGGAGGTAGAGGTCGATCTCTTCCACGGTCTCGGGGTCGACCGGCTCGTGCGGCAGCACGAACGGGAGCAGGTAGGGAGGGACGTCGGCGGGCTCGGTGCTCATCGCCCGTCATCGCAGCACACGCCACCATGCGCGGTCACCTTGATTAGGCTCCGCCTCATGTCCCGCCTGCCGTTCGACCCGATCGACGAGGCCGCACGCCAGTGGGGGAAGCGGTGGGATGCGGTGCCGGCCATGCACGCGGTCACGTCGCTGATGCGGGTCCAGCAGCTGGTGCTCGGCCGGCTCGACGGGATCCTCAAGCCGCACGGCCTGACCTTCGCCCGCTACGAGGCGCTCGTGCTGCTCTGCTTCTCCTCGCGCGGGTCGCTGCCGCTGGGGAAGATGGGGGAGCGGCTCCAGGTGCACCCCACCTCGATCACCTCGACGGTGCAGCGGCTGGAGGCCGACGGGCTCGTCACCCGGCGTCCCCATCCCGACGACGGGCGGGCCGTCCTGGCCGAGATCACCGACGCCGGACGTGCGTTGGTCGAGGCGGCGACCGCCGACCTGGTCGCGGCCGACTTCGCCCTGGGCTCGCTGTCCGACGAGGAGCTCGCTCAGCTCTCCGAGCTGCTCCGACCGGTACGCCGAGCTGCGGGAGACTACGAGTGACCCACCGATGACCGACTCCGACGCCGTACGTCGGGTGGCGCTCGGACTGCCGCGTGCCTACGAGGCGGAGGTGCGCGGCCGTGCGAAGTTCCGGGTCAAGCAGATCGTGTTCGTCGCCTTCTCCCGCGACGAGCGCGACATGGGCTTCGGGTTTCCCAAGGCGGAGCGCGAGGGACTGGTCGCCTCCGACCCCGATACGTTCTACCTGCCGGGTCCGGCCGACATGAGGTACCAGTGGGTCTGCGCCCACCTCGACCGTCTCGACGACCAGGAGATGCGCGAGCTCGTCGTGGACGCGTGGCGGATGTGCACGCCGCGGATGCTCCACGACCTCCCCGACCTGCCCGAGCCGACCGCCCGGGCGTGGGACCTCGTCGAGCAGCAGGAGTGGCACGACGTACGCCCGCTGCTGCACCCCTACCTCCAACTCGACGACGGTGACGTGTCGCTGCGCGGCCGCAACCAGGTGCTCGACTACCTGCGCGACCACCCCACGCCCAAGCCGCCCACGGAGGTCGAGATCCGCGACGGGCAGGTCTATCGCTGGCGGCGGTGACTCCTCGCCCAACTGGGGGTAGGCCGAGACCACCCTGGTTCGGCAGGATGACCGCATGGCGAAGAAGACGCTGAGGTCCGCGGCCGATGCCGCCGAGGGCCAGCTCAAGGCGGGTGCGAAGAAGATCCGGGGCCAGCTGGCCCCGGTCGAGAAGGCCGCCGAGAAGCTCGCGACGAAGGCCAAGGAGCGACTCCCGTCGCCGGCCGACGTCAAGGCCGAGCTCCCCGGCGTAGGCCGCAAGCTGAAGGAGGCCACCGCCTCGGTGACGAAGCGGAAAGGCGCGGCCAAGTCCGCTCCGGCCCAGCCGTCCTCGCCGCCGCAGGCCACCCCGGCTGCTCCCGCCGACGGGGGAGGACCCGACGACTCGTGGACCGTCGCCAAACTCCGCGCCGAGGCGAAGAAGCGCGGGGTGGCCGGCTACTCGCGGATGAACAAGGCCGACCTGCTGGCCGAGCTGCGCCGCTGACCTCGACGGTTAGGCGAATTTAGTAGGACGTCCTACTATTTCGGGTATGGACGCTCGCTCACGCTGGCAGGACCGCTACAACCGCTCGCGCGTGCGCGACGCGGACTTCACCACGCTGTCCGGCATGGAGGTCGAGCCGGCGTACGGCACCGAGACCTCGGAGTGGCCCGGCGAGTTCCCGTTCACCCGCGGCCTCTACCCGACCGGCTACCGCGGGCGCACGTGGACGATCCGGCAGTTCGCCGGCTTCGGCAACGCGCGGCAGACCAACGAGCGCTACCAGATGATCCTCGGTCGCGGCGGCGGTGGCCTCAGCGTCGCCTTCGACATGCCGACCCTGATGGGGCGCGACTCCGACGACCCGAAGTCCCTCGGCGAGGTCGGTCACTGCGGTGTCGCCATCGACTCGGCCGCCGACATGGACGTGCTGTTCGACTCGATCCCGCTCGAGGACGTCACCACCTCGATGACGATCAGCGGACCGGCCGTCCCCGTGTTCTGCATGTACCTCGTCGCGGCCGAGCGGCAGGGCGCCGACTTGTCCAAGCTCAACGGCACGCTGCAGACCGACATCTTCAAGGAGTACATCGCGCAGAAGGAGTGGCTGTTCGGCCCCGAGCCCCACCTGCGCCTGATCGGCGACCTGATGGAGTACTGCGCCGAGAACATCCCGGCGTACAAGCCGCTCTCGGTCTCGGGCTACCACATCCGCGAGGCCGGCTCGACGGCCGCGCAGGAGCTCGCCTTCACGCTCGCCGACGGCTTCGGGTACGTCGAGCTGGGGCTCAGCCGCGGCCTCGACGTCGACGTGTTCGGGCCCGGGCTGTCGTTCTTCTTCGACGCCCAC
>DASSTL010000055.1:0-87357 GCA_035707985.1 Nocardioides sp.
TCGCCGGAGCAGGCCGATGTGATCGTGAGGTCGATCGACCAGCTCCCCTCCGGACCCGCGGTCCGTCAACGCGGGGAGGCCGTGCTGGTGGAGCATGCGGGGGACTTCGACGCCACCGACCTGGCCAGGACCGGACGCCACCTGGTCCACGTGGTCGACCCCGACGCGCAGGACCGGAAGCTGGAACGGTTGTTGGACCGGGAGGAACGCGCCTCCCACCACTCCAGGTTCTTCTCGATCACCTCCGACGGTGCCGGCGGGGTCCGGGTCAAGGGCCGCGGATCGGTCGAGGACGGCGCCCTGCTCACAGCAGCCCTCCTCCCACTCACCGCACCCAGCCCAGCACTCGACGACGAACACAACGAACACCTCGAGCACGGTGAGCTGGTGCACGACCCGAGGGATGCCGGTGCCCGGATGTGGGACGCCCTCGTCCAGACCGCCCAACACGCCCTGGACACCCATCTCCCGCCGGAGTCCCACGGAGCACCCACCCGGCTCATCGTCACCACCACCCTGGAGTCACTGCGGACCGGGCTCGCCGATGAGGCCCTCGAGGGGATGTCCGCGGCCACCCTGCGCCGCCTCGCATGTGACGCGGAGGTCATCCCCGTCGTCCTGGGCACCGACAGCGAACCCCTCGACGTCGGCCGGACCAACCGGTTCGTCACCCCCGGCATCTGGAACGCGCTCGTGGCCCGCGACCGGCACTGCGCCTTCCCCGCCTGCCAGAGACCCCCGGTGATGTGTCACGCCCACCACATCACCCACTGGCTGCACCACGGCCCGACCAAGCTGCCGAACCTCGTGCTCCTGTGCGGACACCACCACCGGGTCATCCACCACACACCCTGGGAAGTCCGCCTCAACCCCCACGACCACCGACCCGAGTTCAAACCCCCACCCAAACACGGAGTCGAACGAGCCTGGATCAGAACCCGACCACGCCGCGAGTGAGCACTGCCCCCATCGACGTAGCAGCCCGTCACCCGCGGAAGCGGTGTTTCGAGACGCTCGCAGAGCTCGCTCCTCAACCACCGACGAGCACAGCTCGCCACTCAACCACCGACGAGCACAGCTCGCCCCCCAACCACCGGAGGCGAGGCGGTCTCAGCGCGCGATGAGCCAGATGATGACGACGACCACGACCAGGACGATCAGTGCGGGCTTCCAGTAGGTACGCGCTAGTACCGGTAGCACAGTCCTGCCGAGATCCAGTGCGTCGTCCGACCTCGGGGTCGACGACGTCGGTGGCGCGGGAGCCCCTTCTACCGGCTCCGCGACGGCCGGCGGTGGCTTCCCGACATCGGAGGGGGCCGGCTCACCCGCCGTCGCGACCTCGGGAGCAGGCGCGGGCTCACCGGGTGCAGCCTCAATGGATGCAGCCTCAGTGGGTGCAGCCTCCCCGGGAGCAGCCTCCCTGGGAGCAGCCTCCCCGGGAGCAGCCGCGACGGGAGCAGTACCAGGAGCGCCGCCCCCCAGCCGCTGCTCGAGGCACGCCACGAACTGCGCCAACAGCTTGTCGGACACGTCCTGCATCACACCTCGGCCGAACTGCGCCGGTTTGCCGGTGATCGCCAGGTCGGTGTGCACCTTCACGTCGGTCGATGATCCGGACCCCGCCATGGCGACGGTGACCGTCGCGCCGGCGGTGCCGTTGCCCCGCTTGTCCTTGCCCTTCGCGTCGACCACGAACCGGTGAGCAGACTCGTCCTTCTCGGTGAACGTGCCGCTGCCGTTGTAGACCAGCGCGATCGGCCCGAGCTTCACCTTCACCGACCCCTCGAAGGAGTCGCCCTCGACCCCGGTGACCGTGGCGCCCGGGAAGCATTCGGCGATGGACGCGATGTTCTGGAACTCTCCCCAGGCAGTGTCGATGCCGACGGGAACGGTGAAGTTGTGCTCGAGATCCATGGGGGTGATGCCTCCTCCGAGGTCAGAAGCGCATTCGAGCCCAGGTCGTCCGGAGTCGATGACCCCGGACGACCCAGGAGCAGGTGGTCAGGCGCCGGCGGCCGCGAGCACCGCCCGGCGGGTGAGCACGGTGGCCAGATGACGCCGGTAGTCGGCGTCGCCGTTCAGGTCGCTGGGCGGGTTCGTGCCCTCGGCGGCCTGGTCGGCAGCCGCGCGTACGCCGTCCTCGGTGGCGGCTGCACCGGCCAGCGCACTCTCGGTCGCCGCGGCGCGCAGAGGTGTCGCCCCCATGTTCGTCAGTGCGACCCTGGCCTCGCCGATCGTGCCGCCCGAGGCGTTGACGGTCGCCGCGACCGCGACGATCGGCCACTGGTGGGCGACCCGGACGAACTTCTCGTAGTGCGCACCCCAACCGGTCTTCTTCGGCACCCGGATCTCGGTCAGGATCTCGTCCTCGCCGATGGCGGTCTCGAAGAGGTCGACGAAGAACTCGGTCGCGGGCACGGTCCGCGTGCCGCTCGGTCCGGCGATGACGAACTCGGCGTCCATCGCCAGGGCGGCCGACCCCATGTCACCGGCCGGGTCCGCGTGGGCGCACGAGCCGCCGAACGTGCCGCGATGCCGGATCTGGTTGTCGGCGACCTCGGCTGCCGCCTTCGACAGCAGCAGCGCGTGCTCGCGCACGAGGTCGTTCGTCACCATCTCCGAGTGGGTGGTGAGCGCCCCGATGACGAGGGCGTCCCCGTCGTCGCGCACGCCGCGCAGGCTGTCGATCCGCCCGAGGTCGATCACCAGCTCGGGTGCGTTCAGCCGCATCCGCAGCACCGGCAGCAGGCTCTGGCCGCCGGCCAGGATCTTCGCGTCGTCACCGTGCTCGGCGAGCGCGCTGAGCGCCTCCTCGACCGACGACGGCGCCACGTAGTCGAACTTGGCGGGGATCATGCGCCTGCTCCTTCCTCTGCGTCGAAGTGGGGCATCGCGGCGGAGGTCGTATCGCCACCGGCACCGGCGGAGTTGATCGCCCGCCACACACGCTCGGGCGAGCACGGCATCTGGATGTCGTTCACCCCGAGGTGACGGACCGCGTCGATGATCGCGTTCACCACGGCCGGTGTCGACGCGATCGTCCCGGCCTCGCCCACGCCCTTGGTCCCGAGCGTGTTGGTGGTCGACGGACTGGTCGTGTGGTCGATGTCGAAGCTGATCGTGTCGGCCGCCGTCGGCAGCAGGTAGTCGACGAAAGACCCGCTCACCAACGTGCCGGAGTCGTCGTACACCGCCTCCTCGAAGAGCGCCTGCGCGACGCCCTGGACGATGCCTCCGTGGACCTGACCGGACACGATCAGCGGGTTGATGATGTTGCCGATGTCGTCCACGCAGACGTACTTGCGTAGCTTGACCTGACCGGTCTCGGTGTCGACCTCGGCCGCGCAGAGGTGCGTGCCGTGCGGGAAGGAGAAGTTGACCGGGTCGTACGTCGACTCAGCGTCGATGCTCGGCTCCATCCCCTCCGGGTAGTTGTGTGCGGCGAAGGTCGCCAGCGCGACCTCCGCGATGCCCATCCCCTGGTCGGTGCCCCGGACCGTGTAGCGGCCGTTGCTGAAGTCGAGGTCCTCGACGTTGGCCTCGAGCAGGTGCGCCGCCAGCGGCTTCGCCTTCTCGATCACCTTGTCGGCGGCCAGCACCAGCGCCTCGCCGCCCACGACGAGCGAACGGGAGCCATAGGTGTCGAGGCCCTTGTGGGCGACCTGGGTGTCGCCGTGCAGGATCTCGACGTCCTCGAAGGGCACCCCGAGCCGGTCGGCCACGATCTGGCTGAACGCGGTCTCGTGACCCTGGCCGTGGGCACTGGCGCCGGTGATCACCTCGACCTTGCCGGTGGGCAACATCCGCACGGTCGCGTGCTCCCACCCGCCGGCCCCGTAGTTCAGCTGGCCGAGGATGCGTGACGGCGCGAGGCCGCACATCTCGGTGTACGTCGACACGCCGATCCCGAGCTGGACCCGGTCGCCCCGCTCACGCCTTTCCTTCTGGTCGGCCCGCAACGCGTCGTACCCGAACTTCTCCTTGGCCATGGCCGTCGCGGCCTCGTAGTTGCCGGAGTCGTAGGTCATGCCGGCGACCGTCGTGAACGGGAACTCCTCGTGCTTGATCCAGTTCATCTCACGGATCTCGAGGGGGTCCTTGCCGAGCTGGGCCGCCAGCTCGTCCATCAGCCGCTCGATGGCGTACGTAGCCTCCGGGCGGCCGGCGCCCCGGTAGGCGTCGACCCAGGTCTTGTTGGTCAGCACCGGCGTGCAGTTGAACTGGTACGCGTCGAACTTGTAGATCGCGTTGAACATCCACGCCCCGAGGACCGGGACGCCGCCACCGACGACACCGACGTAGGCGCCCATGTCCGCGAGCAGGTCGACCTTGAGACCCGTGACGCGGCCCTCCTCGGTGGCCGCGAGCGTGAGCTTCTGCCACTGGTCGCGCCCGTGGTGGGCGGTCATCAGCGACTCGGAGCGGGTCTCGGTGTACTTGATCGGCTTGCCGATCCAGCGGGCCACGGCCCAGGTGATCCACTCCTCGGGCGTGGTCTGCAGCTTGCCGCCGAACCCGCCACCCACGTCGGGCGCGATCACCCGGATCTTCGACTCGGGTACGCCGGTCGTGGCGGCGAGCAGGAACCGCGTGATGTGCGGGATCTGCGTCGCCGACCACATCGTGATCTGCTCCCCGGTCGGGTCGACGATGACCGACCGCGGCTCCATGAACGCCGGGATCAGGCGCTGCTGGCGGTACTCGCGCTCGATCAGGATGCCGTTCTCACGCGCCTCGGCGATGACCTCGTCGATCGCGCGACCACTGCCCTGGCTCCCGGAGTCGAGCTGCCAGAAGGCCACCTTGTTGGTGTCCATGTCGGAGTGGGCGAGGACCTTGTCCTCGGCGGCCTCCTTGAGGTCCAGCGCTGCGGGCAGCTCCTCGTACTCGACGTCGACCAGTTCTGCGGCGTCGCGCGCCTCCGCTGCGCTGCGTGCCACGACCACGGCCACGGCCTGGCCCGCGAAGGTGACCTCGTCGACGGCCAGCGGGTAGTGGGTCGGCGCCTTCTGCTCGGTGGTGATCGGCCAGGCGTTCACCAGGACGCCCATCGTGTCCTTCAGCTTCTTGCCGTCGAACACGTCGTAGATGTTGGTGGCCTTGTCGGCCGCCTCGAGGTCGATGCTCTTGATCCGGGCATGCGCGTGCGGGCTCCGCACGATGGCCATGTGGAGCATGCCGGGCAGCGAGATGTTGTCGGTCCAGCGGGTGCGACCCGTGATCAGCCGCTGGTCCTCCTTGCGTCGGCGGTCCTTGCCGATCTCCGGGCTCGTGGCCGGGCGGTCGTCGACGGCGGTCATGCGTTCGCCCCCTCCGTGCTGCGCGAGCCCTGCATGAGCTCGGCGGCGTACAGAACTGACTTCACGATGTTGTGGTAGCCCGTGCAGCGGCACAGGTTGCCCTCGAGCCCGACCCGCACCTCCTCCTCGGTCGGGTTCGGGTTCTCCTTCAGCAGGTCGACGGCCTGCATGATCATCCCCGGGGTGCAGAAGCCGCACTGGAGGCCGTGGCACTCGCGGAACGCCTCTTGCACCGGATGCAGCGTCCCGTCGTCGTCCGCCAGCCGCTCGATGGTGTCGACGACCCCGCCGTCGGCCTGGACGGCGAGCACGTTGCAGGACTTCACCGACCGGCCGTTGAGGTGGACGGTGCAGGCGCCGCAGTTGCTGGTGTCGCAGCCGATCACGGTGCCGGTCTTCCCGAGCTTCTCGCGCAGGTACTGCACCAGGAGCATCCGCGGCTCCACGTCGTCGCTGACGTTCTCCTGGTCGACCCGCAAGCTGATCTTCGTCATCGAGAACCGCCTTTCGCGCATGCCCGAGCAGGGATCTGGGGAATGTCGTCACGCTAGGACGTCCGGGTTGGGGAAAGGTTGCTCGATCGGGTTGCTCAGCGGTCCGCCACGACGATGAGGAACATCGGGCGCTGCCGCTCCTCGGCGAGGTCGGGGTCGGCCGCGACCTGCTCGGCCGTGGGGAGCGACTCCCGGACCCTGCGGATCGCGAAGCCGGCGTCCAGCACCGTGTTCAGCAGGGTGCCGACCGTGCGGTGCTGCTTGCGGACGCCGGGAGCAAGCCAGTCGCGGACTCGCTCCCCCTCCTCGGCGTACCGGTCGAGTGCCCAGACGAGTCGGCCGTCGTGCTGGATCCACGTCGCGTCGGTGGGCGCCGTGTAGACCGGGTGCTCGCAGGTGAACACGAACGTTCCTCCGGGTCGCAGGGCCGCGTGCACCATGGCGACGAACCGTGGGAGGTCGGTCAGGTAGTGCAGCACGAGGGCGCTGTACGCGACGTCGTACATGCCCGTCGGCAGCTGCACCGTGTCGAGGTCGGCCCGCCTGTAGGTGACCATCGCGTCCGGCCCGGTCAGCTCGGCGGCGCGCTGCAGCATCTGCTCGGACAGGTCGAGGGCGTCGACGGAGGCGGCCCGCTGCTCGGCCGCCCAGCGGGCGAAGGCGCCGTAGCCACAGCCGAGGTCGACCACGTCGCGGCCGGCGAGGTCGGGCAGCAGGGACTCCACCAGAGGCCACTCGGGGGCGCCCGCCAGCCCCCGTTCCGACCGGGCCAGCTGTCGGTAGCCGGCCTGGAACTCGGGGTCGTCATAGATGTTCTGGCCCACGCCGTTCGTGTATGCCGCTGCGGCCGTACGCTCGGGAGAACGATCACTCCGGTCGTCATCCGGTGGAGGTGAGCGTGGAGAGCGCCGAGTGGGTCACGGTCCGGACCGGGATGTCCGGGGCCGACGTACGCCGTTCACCAGATGGCGGTGCCTATGCGAAGTCGGGCAGCGGCAACGTCCGCGAGGACCTGGTGGCCGAGCGCGAGCGCCTCGAGTGGCTGGCCGGCACCGACCTGCCGGGCGCCGAGATCCTGGACTGGGACGACGACGGCGCGACCGCGACGTTGACGCTCAGGACGGTGCCCGGCGTACCCCTGAGCGAGCTCACGGGAACGTCGGCGTCGGTGGCCGCGGAGTCGCTCGGCCGGTTCCTCGCCCGGCTCCACGCCACTCCTCGCGAGTCGTGCCCCTTCGAGCGCTGGTTGGCGGTGACCGTCGCCGTCGCGCGGGTGCGCGTGGACAAGAGGCTCGTCGACGAGGGGGACTTCGACGACGAGCGCGCCGGGCGGTCGGCCCAGGACGTGCTGAGGGACCTGCTCGACCAGCGCCCGCGGGCCGAGGACCTCGAGACGGCCGACCTCGTGGTCTGCCACGGTGACGCGTGCCTGCCGAACTTCCTCGCCGACCCCGACACCTGCGAGGTGACCGGGATGGTCGACGTGCACCGGCTCGGCATCGCCGACCGCCACCTCGACCTGGCCCTGGCCACCCGCTCGAGCACGGACGTGTCGCTCAACCCGGGGTTCGGGCCCGAGGCGGGCGAAGCACTGCTCGCGGCGTACGGCCGTGACTCCGATCCGTGGCGACTCGAGTTCTACCGGCTGCTCGACGAGTTCTTCTGAGTCTTGGTCCCGGGGATCTAACCGCGCGCGACAGCCAACCGGCCCTTCAGCAGCGGCTTGGCCGGGTGGGGCCGGTCGCCCAGGGCGGCGAGGCAGACCTCCAGCACCTCGACGTCGTACGGCGCGAGCTCGCTGTAACGGATCACCGCGGACGGCTCCGGGTTGGCGAGGAGCGCCTCGCGCATCGAGACCGCGAGATACTCGCCGAGCTCCACCAGGGCCGGCGACTCGGTGCCCGGGAGCAGGTCACCGCCGTAGCGCGAGATCGCCTCGGCGAGCTCTCCGCGCTGGAGCGCGTCGAGCACGTCCTCGATGTCGGTCTGCACGGGCAGCGTGAGGCGGTAGGGACGCGACGCCAGCTGTCCGCCGAGTGCGGCGCGCAGGTGCGAGACCTCGGCCTTGAGGGTCGAGAGCGTCACCGCGTGGTCGCCGTACACCAGGGCATGCAGGCGGTCGAGGGAGAGGCCGTCGGGATGCAGCGCGAGGACCGCCAGGATCTCGGTCTGGCGCCGGTTGAGCAGCAGGCGAGCCCCGTCGAGCGTCGCCTCCGCGTTGCCGAGCAGGCGGAGCTGGAGCCCGACCGGCCCGTCCGCCGCGGGCGCGCTCGCGTGGTCGCGCGACAAGGGCATCGCGGTCTCGATGAGGCGCGCCAGCACTCGCGCCGTGGCCAGCCCGATCGGGTGCGTGCGGTCCCACGTGGTCGACAGGTCGATGACGCCGAGCTGAGCACCCGTCACCGGATCGTGCACCGGCGCCGCCCAGCACACCCAGTTGTGCACGATCGGGGCGTAGTGCTCCGCGCTGAACACCATGGCCGGCCGGCGCATCCGGTTGGCCAGGTCGAGCGCGTTGGTGCCGACCGACTCGTCGTCCCACCGCGCCGCGGGGACGAAGTTGACCGACTCGGCCTTGCGACGCATCACCCGCCCGCCGTACGTCCACAGGATGCGCGTCTGCTGGTCGGTCACCGCGAGGACGAGGTCGCCGTCCTCGGCGGTGCGCCGGAGCTCGGCCTCGACGCTCGACACCGCGCGCTGCAAGGGCGAGTCCTGCCAGAACGCGCGCAGCTCGGCCTCGTCGTCCAGCGGCGCCTCGAGGACGTCGGGCGAGACGTGGGGCTGCGACCGCCGCCAGCTCTTGAGGATCTCCGGCCGGACGATGGCCTCGGCACCGTCACCGTGCTCGACGAACGCGGTCCACGCGCGCAGGGCGCTCAGGCGGCGGTCCCGGAGGTCGTTCGCGGTCATCGGCCATCCCACAGGTGACGGGGTTGCGGGTGAGGGTAGCGCGGTGCCGGTGAGGCTACTCGTGGTGGATGCGACCGTCCCGGTGTGCCAGCCGGTCGCCGGTGCCTCCCCAGCGGCCGGCGATGATCTCGGCGGCGATCGAGATCGCGGTCTCTTCGGGCGTCCGCGCGCCGAGGTCGAGGCCGATCGGGCTCGCCAGCCGCTTCAGCTCGTCGTCGGTGAGCCCGGCCTCGCGCAGCCGCGCCTCGCGGTCCTCGTGAGTACGTCGTGAGCCCATGGCGCCGACGTACGCGACCTCGGGCAGGCGGAGCGCCACCTCGAGAAGGGGTACGTCGAACTTCGGGTCGTGGGTCAGCACGGTGATCACCGTCCGACCGTCGATGGCGCCGGCGTCGCGTTGCTTCTCCAGGTACCGGTGCGGCCACTCGACGACGACCTCGTCGGCCTCGGGGAAACGGGTCGCCGTGGCGAAGACGGGGCGGGCGTCGCAGACCGTGACGTGATAGCCGAGGAAGCTGCCGACACGGGCCACCGCGGCGGCGAAGTCGATCGCGCCGAAGACCAGCATCCGCGGCTTCGGGGCGAACGCCCACACGAAGACACGCATGCCCTCGCCGCGGCGCTCGCCGTCGGGTCCGTAGGTGAGGGTGGCGTTGGTGCCGCTCGCGAGCAGGCCGATCGCGTCGTCGCGCACGGCGTCGTCCGCGCGGGACGAGCCGATCGTCCCCGTCATCTCGTCGGAGTCGGGATGGATGATGACCCGCCGGCCGAGCCATCCAGGGTCGGGGTGCTCGATCACCGTGGCCACGGCCACCGGTCGCCCGGACTCGATGTCGGCGGCGAGGTCCTCGAGCTCGGGGAACGTCTCCCGCGAGACCTTCTCGACGTACACGTCGAGGATGCCGCCGCAGGTCAGGCCCACCGCGAACGCGTCGTCGTCGGAGATGCCGTAGCGCTGGAGCACCGGGACGCCGGAGGCCACGACCTGCTGGCCGAGCTCGTAGACCGCGCCCTCGACGCAGCCGCCGGACACCGACCCCACGGCGGTCTCGTCCGGGCCGACCAGCATGCTCGCCCCGGGCGGGCGGGGTGCGGAGCGGAACGTCGCCACCACGGTGCCGACGCCCACCTCCTCGCCGGCGCGCCACCACTCGAGCAGCTCGGGAAGAACCTCACGCATCGGCCAGCACCTCCACCAGGTCGGCATAGGTCGCCAGGGAATGCCCGGCGACGAAGTCGTCGCAGAACGGGAGTGCGGCCAGGACGCCGGTCTGGACCGCCTCGTACCCATCCTTGCCGCGGTGCGGGTTCACCCACACCACGCGATGGGCGATGCGGCCCAGACGCGCCATCTGCTCGGCGAGCAGCGTGGCGTCGCCCCGCTCCCATCCGTCGCTGAACACAACGACGACGGCACCGCGTGCCATTCCGCGCTGCCCCCAGCGGTCGAGGAAGAACCTCAGCGTCTCGCCGAGCCGCGTGCCTCCCGACCAGTCCGGCACGGTCTCGCCGGCTGCGACCAGCGCGCGTTCGGGGTCGCGCAGCCGCAGCGCACGGGTCACGTGGGTCACGCGGGTGCCGATCGTGAACGTCTCCACGCTCGACTGCCCCCGGGCGATCCCCTGGGTGAGCCGGTGCGCGAGCCGCAGCAGGACGTCGGCGTACGCCGACATGGAGCCGCTGACGTCGACGAGGAGCACGACGCGACGCGGCTTCGAGGCACGCCGGCGCCAGGCGATCTCGGCCGGTTCCCCCATCCGGCGCAGGCTCGAGCGCAGGGTGCGGGTCGCATCGACCTGGCCGCGGTGCCAGCGCTGGTGGCGGGCCGTACGCCGGAGCGGCGGGCGCGGGCGGAGCGTGGCGAACAGGGCGGCGAGCCGCTGCTTCTCCGCGGCGTCGAGCGAGGCGACGTCGCGGTGCCGGAGCACCTCGGTGGCGCTCGCCGCGGCGCGGATCACGTCGTCCGCGAGGTCGCCGAGCGCACCCTCGGCGCCGTCGTCCAGCGGCAGGTCGGTCACGACCTCCTGCTGTCGCGCTGCGTGCCGGGGCTGCGGGAGGCCGTGGCGCTGGTCGAAGAACGCCTCGAAGACTTGGTCGAAGCGCGACAGGTCGTCGGGGCCGTTGCAGAGCGTGGCGCGTCCGGCCATGCGCACGGCGGCCGGATCGTCGGCACCCAGCCGCGCTGCGGCGGCGAGGAAGTCGTGGGTGCGGTCCTGGGTCACCGGCACCCCGCCGGCTCGGAGGGCGCGGGCGAACGCGAGCAGGATCTCGTCGCCGCCGCGCGGCGCCGTGGCACCGCCGATCGAGGCAGTCGAGTCTGTCGAGACCACGGCGTCACTCATGTCCGGAGCAGCTGGTCGAGCGCTCGCTTCACGCGATCGGAGTCCTCGCGGTACTTGACGAGGGCGCCCAGCGTGGTCGACGCCGCCTCCAGGTCGAGCTCGACCGTCCCGAGCTGGTGGAGCGAGCGGGCCCAGTCGAGGGTCTCGGCGACGCCCGGCGGCTTGGTGAGCTCGACATCGCGCACGCGCTGCACGACCCGGACGACCTGCTCGGCCAGCGCCTCGGAGACCTCGGGCGCCCGCGACCGCACGATCTGCAGCTCCCGCTCCAGGCCCGGGTGCTCGATCCAGTGGTAGAGGCAGCGCCGCTTCAAAGCGTCGTGGAGCTCGCGGGTGCGGTTGGAGGTGAGGACCACGATCGGGGGTGTCGCCGCCTTGACCGTGCCGAGCTCGGGGATGCTCACCTGCCAGGTCGAGAGCACCTCGAGCAGGAACGCCTCGAACTCGTCGTCGGCACGGTCCACCTCGTCGACCAGCAGCACGGCGGGACTCTGCTGCAACGCCGCGAGCACCGGCCGCGCCAGCAAGAACCGCTCGTCGTACAGGCTCTTCTCGGCCTCCTCGACGTCCGACCCCGCGCCAGCCGCCTCCAGCGCGCGGAGGTGCAGGATCTGCCGGGGGAAGTCCCAGTCGTAGAGCGCCTGCGTCGCGTCGATCCCCTCGTAGCACTGCAGGCGCACGAGCGGCAGCTCGAGGCACTCGGCCAGGGCTTCGGCGAGCGCGGTCTTCCCGGTGCCGGGCTCGCCCTCGAGGAGGAGCGGTCGCTGCATCGACAGGGCGAGGTAGGTGACGGTCGCCAGCTCGTCGTCGGCGAGGTAGCCGGTCGAGTCCAGCAGCCGTGCGACATCGCCGGCAGAGGTCACCTCCCGTTGGTCTGGCATGTGCTCCAGGCTACTTCGGTGGGCGTTGGCGGCTGGTTGGATCAGGCATCCCGGGAGTCGACGTCGCGGCCCGTGGCCAGGTCGCCGCACTCGACGAGCGTGACGTCGCGGCCAGCAAGATAGGCGCGCGCGCCCTGGTCGCCGACGGCGGACTCGGCGGCACCGGCCCAGTGGTCACGGCCGAGGAGGACCGGGTGGCCCGGCGTCCCGTCGTACGTCGCCCGCGCCAGCGCCAGCGCCGCGGGACCGGAGACGGCGCCGATCACCCTGGCCACGACCTCGGGGACGAGGTCCGGGAGGTCGACGAGCGAGACGACCACTCCCTCGTCCTCGGAGCCGGCGAGGGATCGCAGGCCGGCGCGGAGCGAGGCGCCCATCCCCTCCTCCCAGTCGTCGGCGACGACCACCGAGACGTCGAGGTCGACCACCAGCGCGGCGGCCCGCGCCACCTCGGCGCCGAGCACGACCGAGACCCGATCGCAACCGCCGGCGTGGAGCAGGTCGACACCGCGCACCAGCCACGACCCGCGGTCGTCGGTGACCAGCGCCTTCGGCACACCCATCCGCCGGCCGGCGCCGGCGGCGAGGAGCAGTCCTTCCACGCGCGCCAGCCTGTCAGACGGCCCGGCAGGCCCTCGGGGAGCCGGGTCAGCCGACGGCGATCAGCCCGATGCCGGCCAGCACCACCACGGCACCGACCAGGCGTCTCGCGGGTCGGGGCTCCCTCAGGACCAGCCAGCCGAAGACCGCGCCGATCACGATGCTGGACTCGCGCGCGGCCGCGACCAGGGCCACGGGCGCGAGCTGCATCGCGCGCAGGACCAGGACGTAGGCCAACGGCGACAAGACCGCCACCGCGACCGCGGGCCATCGCGCCGAGGCCCACACGTCGCGCACCGGCACCGGCTCTGGCCGACGGGCGAGCAGCGCCGCCAGGAACGGCAGCTGGAAGGCCAGGCCGAGCGCGAAGTAGGGCACCGGCGGGACACCGAGGTCGTTGACCGACCGGCTGTCCCACAAGGTGTACGCCGCGATCGTCGCCCCGATGACCAGGCCCCAGACCACGCCCGCGTGGTCGCGGGCGAGCATGGTCGCCCGGCCGGCGAGCGAGATCAGGACGACGCCCGCCACCACGGCCACCACCCCGGCCACCTCTCCCGGGGTCGAGTGCTGGTCGAGCACGGTGACCGCGACGACGAACGTGATCATCGGTCCGGCCCCGCGAGCCAGCGGATAGACCAGGTTGAGGTCGCCCGACGTGTAGCCGCGCTGGAGGGCGAGCTGATAGGCGATGTGCAGCAGAGCGGTGCCCAGCGGTCCGACCACCCACGCCCAGGTGGGGCCGTCTCCGGCGACCACCGCCCACACCGCGCCGACGGGGACCCAGACCACCGCACTCAGCACGACGTACACCCAGACGAAGGCGACGCCGTCCTCGCCCGTCGCGCCCTTGACCGCGAGGTTCCAGGTGGCGTGGAGGACCGCGGCGGCCAGGACCAGCGCGAGGGCGGTGCCGCTCACCGGACGCTCATGCGTCGGCGTACCCGCGGGCCATCCGGATCTCGACCACGCCGGTCGCGGGCTCCGGCTTGCGACCGCCCTCGTCGGTGAAGCCGTGCCGTCGGTAGAACGCGATCGCCCGCTCGTTGCCCTCGAGTACCCAGAGGTACGCCGGTCGGTCACCGATGGCGCGCGCCATCAGCTCGTCTGCCAGGCCGGTCCCGTGCGCTCGCCGCAAGATGTTGATCGCGTACAGCTCGAGCGGCACCGGCGGATCGGTGTCCCGCGGAGGTCCGGAGGTGACCATGCCGACGATGCCGTCCTCGTCGCGCGCGATCCACCAGTCGATGTCCTTGATCTCGCCGAACCGCTCGCGCCAGATCCGCGGCCCGTGCGTCGGGTCGAGCCCCGCCAGGTAGTCGGCCGGCATCAGGCCGGCGTACGCCTCCCTCCAGACCTCGACATGGACCCGCCCCATCTCGTCGAGGTCGTCCACGGTCGGGCGGGCGATCGTCCAAGCCACCCGCTCACGCTCTCACAGCGGTCACCGGCAGTAGCCGAGCATCTGCACGAGCGCCGCCTTCTCCGACGGATCCACCGCGAGGTGGTAGCGCGACTTGACCGCGATCCAGCGCTGCGCGTACGAGCACTGGTAGCCCTTGCGTGGGCGCCAAGCCGCGGGGTCACCGTCGCCCTTGCTCATATTGGTCGGGCCGTCGACGGCGAGCAGCTCGTGGAGGTCGTTGGCGAACCCCTCCCGGCGGTCGCGGCTCCACCGACGCGCACCTGACACCCAGGCCTCCGCGAGCGGGACGACGTGGTCGATCTGGATCGCCTGCGCCTGCCGCAGGTCCTTCAGGTCGGTGAAGACCAGCGTCCTCCCGGTGTACGGGTCGTGCCAGGTGCCGGCGAGCACGTCGTGGTCGCAGGCGCCCTGCTGCGCGACCCGGGTCGTGCCCGGCACCGCATCACGCAGCAGCACGTCGTCGCGCTGGTTGCAGCCGTTGTGGTCGATGTCGACCCAGTCGCTGCCGAACGCGTCGCGGACGTACCCCTCAGTCCCCCGCGGCCGCGGTCGTACGACGAGCCGGTCGAGGTCGGCGCGCGCCCGGGCCGCGCTCCCCTGCACCGGTTGGGCCGGGCTCGGGCTCCGAGAGTGGTGGGCGGCGGTGTGAGCACGGTGCCGATGCAGGTGGGGCCGGGCATCCGAGGACGTGCTCGTGGCACAGCCCGCGAGCAGCAGGAGCGCGACGGCCACCACGCCCGCGCCGCATCGGCGCAGGCGGGCGTCGTACCGGGTGGTCGTCATGGCGAGCAGACGGTACGACGGGACGGGGACTCCCCGGGTCAGAACGCACGAAGGCCCCCGCCGTGTCGGCGGGGGCCTTCAGTGCTGATGCTTCGGGGCAAGGGACTGGGTTTCGAGACGCGTCGCGTCTCGAAGGGCAACCTGCCCGGCTGACGCTCACCCGCGGCTACGCCGCGGGTGAGCTGCCGGTCAGAAGTCCATGCCACCCATGTCGCCACCCGGCGCAGCGGGGGCGGCCTTCTCCGGCTTGTCCGCGATGACGGCCTCGGTCGTCAGGAACAGCGCGGCGATGGACGCGGCGTTCTGCAGCGCGGAGCGCACGACCTTGGTCGGGTCGGGGACACCGGCGGCGAGCATGTCGCCGTACTCGCCGGTGGCCGCGTTGAGGCCGTGGCCCTCGGGCAGGGTCGCGATCTTCTCGGCCACGACGCCGCCCTCGAGACCGGCGTTGAGCGCGATCTGGCGGACCGGGGCACCGACGGCGACCTTGACGATGTTGGCACCGGTGGCCTCGTCGTCGGGCAGGTCGAGCTTCTCGAACGCCCTGGCACCGGCCTGGAGCAGAGCCACGCCGCCACCGGCGACGATGCCCTCCTCGACGGAGGCCTTGGCCGCACGGACGGAGTCCTCGATGCGGTGCTTGCGCTCCTTGAGCTCGACCTCGGTGGCCGCGCCGACCTTGATCACCGCGACACCGCCGGCCAGCTTGGCCAGACGCTCCTGCAGCTTCTCGCGGTCGTAGTCGGAGTCGCTCTTCTCGATCTCGGCGCGGATCTGGTTCACCCGGCCCTCGATCTGGGAAGCGTCGCCGCCACCCTCGACGATCGTGGTCTCGTCCTTGGTGATGACGACCTTGCGGGCGGTGCCGAGCAGCTCGAGCCCGGTGTTCTCCAGCTTCAGGCCGACCTCCTCCGAGATCACCTGGCCGCCGGTGAGGATCGCGATGTCCTGCAGCATGGCCTTGCGGCGGTCACCGAAGCCCGGAGCCTTGACGGCGACGGACTTGAAGGTGCCGCGGATCTTGTTCACGACCAGGGTCGAGAGGGCCTCGCCGTCGACGTCCTCGGCGATGATCAGCAGCGGCTTACCGCCCTGCATGACCTTCTCGAGCACCGGCAGCAGGTCCTTGACCGCGGAGATCTTCTGGTTCGCGACCAGGATGTAGGGCTCGTCGAGGACGGCCTCCATGCGCTCCATGTCGGTGGCGAAGTACGCCGAGATGTAGCCCTTGTCGAACCGCATGCCCTCGGTCAGCTCGAGGTCGATGCCGAAGGTGTTCGACTCCTCGACGGTGATGACGCCTTCCTTGCCGACCTTGTCCATCGCCTCGGCGATGATGTCGCCGACGCTCTGGTCGCCGCCCGCGGAGATGGCCGCCACCGAGGCGATCTGCTCCTTGGTCTCGACGTCCTTGGACATCCCGGTCAGCTGCTCCGTGACGGCCTCCACGGCCTTCTCGATGCCGCGCTTGATCCCCATCGGGTTGGCGCCGGCGGCGACGTTGCGCAGGCCCTCGCGGACCATGGCCTGAGCCAGCACGGTCGCAGTCGTCGTACCGTCACCGGCGACGTCGTCGGTCTTCTTCGCGACCTCCTTGACCAGCTCGGCCCCGACCTTCTCGTAGGGGTCCTCGAGCTCGATCTCCTTGGCGATGCTCACACCATCGTTGGTGATGGTGGGCGCGCCCCACTTCTTCTCGAGGACGACGTTGCGGCCCTTGGGGCCGAGCGTCACCTTGACCGCGTCGGCCAGGGTGTTCATCCCTCGCTCGAGCCCGCGGCGGGCCTCCTCGTTGAAAGCAATCAGCTTCGGCATTTCGCAGCGATTCCTTCTCGATATGGCTGGCTTGGATACAGCTGTGGCGGCCCGGGATCGCTGCCCGCGACGGACGGCCAGGACGGACCCGGCGGACCCTTCCCGCCGGCGCTGCTGACCTCAGCTCAACCGGTCCGATGTGGTGGCACTCTCAGGTCGAGAGTGCCAGCCTCATGTTTAGCACTCGCACCATCCGAGTGCAAACAGCGACCGCAGCGCGATCGACCGTGTGAGGGCTACCTTCTGGCCCATGAAGGACCCGCGGACGCCGATCCGACTGCCCGAGAAGGCCAGCACCGACCGCGCCGACCTCGACGCCCTGCTCGACACGGCTCGGGTCGGTCACTTCGCCCTGGTCGCCGACGACGGCACGCCGGCAGTGATCCCCACGATGGTGGTGCGCGACGGCGACCGGATCCTCGCGCACGGGTCCACCGGGTCCCGCTGGATGCGGCGCCTCGCCTCGGGTGTGCCCACGGCCCTCGGCGTCACGGCGTACGACGGGGTGGTGGTCGCGCGGAGCGCGTTCGAGTCCTCGATCCGCTACCGCTCGGCAGTGATCTTCGGCCGCTGCACCCACGTGACGGACGACAAGGAGCAGTTCCTCGACCTCGTGACCGAGGCGTTGATCCCCGGCCGCACCGCGGAGGTGCGCCGTCCGACCAGGGCCGAGCTCGCGGCGACGCTCGTGCTCGCCCTGCCGCTCGACGACTGGTCGCTGAAGATCTCGGTCGGCTGGCCCGAGGACGAGGACGACGACATCGCCGGGCCTGCCTGGGCGGGCGTGGTCCCCGTGCACGAGACCTACGGAGCACCGCTCCCCGCGCCCGACCTGCGTGAGGGCATCGACGTCCCACCCTCGGTCAGGGCACTGTCCGAGCGGTCGGGCGGCTAGGCCGTCAGCAGCTCCGGGTGGAGCTGGCTGATGCTCAGCACGGCGCCACCGGGGTCCGCGACGATCGCCTGGGTGAAGGCCGGGGGCGCCTCGAACGGGCCTTGCAGCACCGAACCGCCGTGTCGGCGTACGACGTCGACGCCCCGCTCGACGTCGTCGATCCAGAAGTCCACGGCCCAGGCCGGGTCCGAGCCCGACGGCGCTGCCATCATCACCGCGACGACGTCGCGCGGGACGGGCTGCGAGTCCTCTCCGCCGACGTAGCCGGGCAGGCGGAACAGCGTCGCCGGCCCGAAGGCATCGGTCTCCCATCCGAAGACCTCGCCGTAGAAGCGAGCCGCGCCGGCGGTGTCCTCGGTCTGCAACGCTCCCATCGACCACGCCCCGGGCTCGTTGACGAGCTGCGCACCCTCGCGGTCCCCGCCCTCCCAGGTGCAGAAGACCGCGCCCTGGGGGTCCTCGAAGACGGCCAGCCGGCCGACGGGCGTGAAGTCGACGCACTCCTGGAGGACCGTGCCACCGGCCCGGCGCACCGCGGCCACGGTCGCCTCGAGGTCGTCGACGCGGATCTCCATCACCCAGCCCGGCTCCGCGTCGGGCGTGGGCATCGAGCCGATCGCCGCGACGTCGCGGCCGCGCAGGCGACCGAGCGCGTACGGCGCGAGGTCGTCGGGACCGCTCTCCGTCTCCCAGCCGAAGAGCTCCTCGTAGAAGGCGGCGGCCGCCGGGACGTCGTGCTGCAGGTTCGTCACCCAGCAGGGAACGCCCGCCGGGTAGGTGTCTCGCTCGCTCATGTGCTCCTCCTCGTCAGCTGCGTCCCACGACCGTAGAGCAGATAGTTGGAAATTCCAAGTATCTAGTTGGAAAATCCCTCCAAGGGTCGTAGGATGCGCCAGTGGCTGGCAAGCGCTCGTACGGCGACCCGTGTGGCATCGCCCGCGCTCTCGACGTCGTCGGCGAGCGCTGGGCCCTGTTGGTGGTGCGGGAGCTGGTCCTCGGACCGAAACGCTTCACGGACCTCAAGGCCCACCTGCCCGGGATCGCGACCGACGTGCTCTCCCAACGTCTGCGACAGCTGGAGCAGGCAGGCATCCTGCGCGCCACCGCGCTCCCCCACCCCGCGTCCGGCCAGGCCTACGAGCTCACGGAGCGCGGTCACGAGCTCGAGCCGGTGCTCCATGCGTTGGGGCGTTGGGGCAGCCGAGAGAGCCTCGACGGGGCGCGCCACGAGATGACGGTGGATGCGTTCGCCGTCGCCTTGTCGACCGTCTACGACCCCACCGCTGCCGGCGACCGCGATGCGACGGTGGTGCTCGACCTCGAGGGTGATCGGGTCGTGGCGGTGGTCCGGGACGGTCGGCTCGAGATCTCCCGTGGCGAGGCCGACCAGCCCGACGCGCGCATCGAGTCGTCGATCGGGGCGCTGCGCGAGGTGCTCTGGCGCGGGAGGCCGCTCGCCGAGGCCGAGCGGGACGGGACCCTGGTCGTCCACGGCCTCCGGAGCGTGGTACGCAGGTTTCTCACGTTCTTCCCGCCCGTTCCGGCCCGAACGTCGAACTGACGGCGTCCCGGTCGTCACCGCGGTGACAGCACCACGACGCACACGACCGAGAGGACGCCCATGACCAGCTACATGATCCTGTTCCCCGCCGACCGCGAGGACGAGTGGGAGGGCAGGACCCGGGAGGAGAAGCAGGCGGTCTACGAGAACGACTACGAGTTCGGGCGCCTGCTCGAGCAGCGCGGTGGGCGGATGACCGGCGGCGCCGAGCTGGCCACCTGGAAGCGCGCCAAGACCGTCCGTCGCGGACCGAACGGGACCGCCCTGGTCACCGACGGCCCGTACGCCGAGTCGGCCGAGCAGCTGTCCGGCTTCTACGTGGTCTCCATCGACGACGAGGCGGCGCTGCTCGAGGCGGCGCAGGTGCTGGTGCGCGCCCATCCGGCTGTCGAGATCCGCCCGATCGAGAGCCAGGGCGACGACTGAGGAGCCGTACCGTCGCGGCTCGAGTGTCGCGCTCGTGATCCACCCGTCGGGGCCCCGCCCGGAGCCCCGACGGGGACCGTAGGGTCGGCCCATGCGCACCGCACTCCTCGCCGACCTCGCCGAGCGCACGGCCGGCCTCCGCGACGACGGTCTCTTCAAGGCGGAGCGGGTGATCGCCTCGCCCCAGCAGGCGCACATCACGCTGGCCGACGGCACCGAGGTCCTCAACCTCTGTGCGAACAACTACCTGGGCCTCGCCGACCACCCGCAGCTGCTCGAGGCGGCGCGCGGTGCCTTGGACACCTACGGCTACGGCATGGCGTCTGTGCGGTTCATCTGCGGCACCCAGACCGTCCACACCGAGCTCGAGAGGGCCGTCAGCGAGTTCCTCGGCACCGACGACACGATCCTCTACTCGTCGTGCTTCGACGCCAACGGCGGTCTGTTCGAGACGCTCCTCGACGAGCAGGACTGCGTGATCTCCGACGCGCTCAACCACGCCTCGATCATCGACGGCATCCGGCTCTGCAAGGCCCGGCGCATGCGCTACGACAACAACGACATGGCGCAGCTCGAGCAGTGCCTGCGCGACGCCGTGGACGCGCGTTACCGCCTCATCGCGACCGACGGCGTCTTCTCGATGGACGGCGTCATCGCCGACCTCGGCGCGATCTGCGACCTCGCCGAGCAGTACGACGCGCTGGTCATGGTCGACGACTCCCATGCCGTCGGCTTCGTCGGCGAAGGAGGACGCGGCACGCCGGCGTACTGCGGCGTCGCCGACCGGGTCGACATCGTCACCGGGACACTCGGCAAGGCACTCGGCGGCGCCAGCGGCGGCTACACGAGCGGACGCCAGGAGATCGTCGACTGGCTGCGGCAGCGCTCGCGCCCCTACCTGTTCAGCAACTCGCTGGCCCCCACGATCGCCGCGACCACCCTGCGGGTCCTGGAGATGCTGCGCTCGAGCGACGACCTCCAACGACAGCTCGAGCGCAACGCGACCAGGTTCCGCGCCGGGATGGAGGCGGCCGGCTTCACGCTGGCCGGCGCGGGCCACCCGATCATCCCGGTGATGATCGGCGACGCCAAGGTCGCCGGCGACATGGCCGACCGCCTGCTGGCGAAGGGCATCTACGTCATCGCGTTCAGCTTCCCTGTCGTCCCGCAGGGCAAGGCCCGCATCCGCACGCAGATGTCGGCGGCGCACCGCGACGACGACATCGACCGCGCGGTCGCGGCGTTCACCGAGGTCGCCGGAGAGATGGGTCTGGAGATGGGCGTGCTGACGTGAGAGCCCTGGTCAAGGCCAAGGCCGAGCCCGGCCTGTGGATGCAGGACGTCCCGATGCCCGAGCCCGGCGACGGCGAGGTGCTGATCCGGGTGCACAAGACGTCGATCTGCGGCACCGACCTGCACATCCGCAACTGGGACTCGTGGGCACAGGCCACCATTCCCGTCCCGATGGTCGTGGGGCACGAGTTCACCGGCGAGATCGCCGCGATGGGGACCGGCGTCCAAGGGGTCGAGGTGGGCCAGCGCGTCGCCGGCGAGGGCCACGTCACCTGCGGGCACTGCCGCAACTGCAAGGGCGGACGCCGGGAGTTCTGCCACAACCACACCGGAGTCGGCGTCACCCGGCCCGGCGCGTTCGCCGACTACGTCGTGATCCCGGCCCAGAACGTGTTCGTGGTGCCCGACCACATCTCGACCGACGTCGCCGCGGTGCTCGACCCGCTGGGCAACGCGACCCACACCGCGCTGCGCTTCGACGTCGTCGGCGAAGACGTCCTGATCACCGGCGCCGGCCCGATCGGGGTGATGGCCGCCGCGATCGTGCGGCACGTCGGCGCGCGCCACGTCGTGGTCACCGACGTCAACCCGTACCGGTTGGCGATGGCGGCGGACCACGGGGCGACGCGGGTGGTCGACGTCCGCACCGAGGACCTCGAGTCCGTCATGTCCGAGCTGGGCATGAGCGAGGGCTTCGACGTCGGCCTGGAGATGAGCGGGGCGGAGGCGGCGTTCAACCAGATGCTCGAGTCGATGAACCACGGCGGACGGGTGGCCGTGCTCGGCATCCCGTCCGGCCCGATGACGCTCGACGTGAACGCGCTGATCTTCAAGGGGATCGAGATCCAGGGCATCTACGGCCGCCGCATCTTCGAGACCTGGTACAAGATGGCCGCGATGCTGCAGAGCGGCCTCGACGTGAGCGGGATCGTCACGCATCGCCTGCCGGCGGACGAGTACGAGGACGCGTTCGATCTCGTGGCCCGCGGTGAGTGCGGGAAGATCGTCCTCGACTGGGCGTAGGAACCTGTCGATTTCCTCGCTGCTCCCCCGTCATCGGTGGTGACAGACTCACTCACCACACCGAGAGGAACCGCTATGAGCAGGTACATGCTCCTGATCCCGGGCGACGAGAAGGCCTGGGAGGCCACGGCAGCGGAGAAGAAGGAGCAGGTCTACCAGGCCCACGCCGACTTCGCGAAGCTGCTCGCCGACCGTGGCCACACCTTCGTCACGGGCGCCGAGCTCGCGCCGTCCGGGGAGGCTCGCGTCGTCTCCGGCAACGTCGACGACGTGACCGTGACCGACGGGCCGTACGCCGAGACCGCCGAGCAGCTCACGGGCTTCTACGTCGTCGACACCGAGGACCCGGACGACCTCTGTCGCTGCATCGGGCGGCTGACCGGCGTCGGCGAGCGGATCGAGGTCCGCGAGTGCCGCGGAGGTGGGATGTGAAGGTCCTGGTGCTGATGGCGGCCACCGAAGGGGACTGGGACACCGCCACTGCCGAGCAGCGCCAGGAGGTCATGGACGCGCACACGGCCTTCCACAAGGCGGTCGCTGAGCGCGCCACCATGCTGGCCGGTGAGGCGCTCGCCGAGTCGCCGGCCGCCAAGACCTTGCGGCACGTCGACGGGGCGCCGGTGGTGACCGAGGGGCCGTACGCCGAGACCGCGGAACAGATCGGCGGCTTCTACCTGGTCGAGGCGGAGTCCCTCGACCTCGTGGTCGAGATGTGCCACCTCCTCCCGTCGTCGTACGCGGTCGAGGTGCGGCCCGTGATCGCCGTCGAGGGTTATGACGACACCCGCGACTGGGAGTGACCCGACGGCGCTCGTCGAGGCCGCCCTGGAATCGGCCTGGCGTGACCAGTGGGGCCGGCTGACGGCCCTGCTGGTCGCGCAGTACCGGCGCCTCGACCTCGCCGAGGACGGGCTCGCCGACGCATTCGAGGCGGCCGCCCGCACCTGGCCGCGCGACGGCGTACCGACGAACCCACCGGCCTGGCTGCTGACCAGCGCCCGCCGTCGGATCCTCGACCGGCTCCGCGCGGAGGCGGTGGCGGCCAAGCGGCTGCCCGTCCTCGCCGTCGAGGCCGAGCTCCAGGAGGAGGCACAGCGCGTGATGGCCGACGCCGGCGAGCCGGTGCGCGACGAGCGCCTGCGCCTGGTGATGCTGTGCGCGCACCCCGCGCTCTCGCGGGAGAACGCCGCCGCCCTCACCCTCCGGATGGTGATGGGTGTCTCGACCGCGGACATCGCCCGTCTGTTCCTGGTGCCGACCGCGACGATGGCCGCGCGGCTCACCCGGTCGCGCAAGAGCCTGGCGGGGGAGCGGTTCGAGGTTCCTCTCGGGCGGGACCTGAAGGACCGCGTCGGCCGGGCCGCGGACGTCGCCTACCTCGCCTTCACCGCCGGCTACACCCCGCCGTCGGGGTCAGAGCTGGTGCGCACCGACCTCGCGGCCGAGGCGATCCGGCTCGCGCGGCTGCTGCGCGAGCTCCTGCCCGGCCGGGCCGACCTCGACGGGCTGCTCGGGCTGATGCTGCTCCAGCACTCCCGGCGCGACGCCCGCATCCGCGACGGGCGTCTGGTGCTGCTCCCCGACCAGGACCGCTCGGCCTGGCACTCCGACGAGATCAGCGAGGCGCTCGACGTGCTGACGCCCCACGTGCTCGACCCGGCGACGCCGTACCTCCTCCAGGCGCTGATCGCCGCCGAGCACGCGATCGCTCCGCACCCGGACGCGACGGACTGGCCCCGCATCGTCGAGCGGTACGACGAGCTGGTGACGCTCGAGGACACCCCTGTCGTCCGTCTCAACAGGGCGGTGGCGATCAGCGAGGCCGATGGGCCGCTGGCCGGCCTCCGGGCCCTCGACGGTCTCGACCTCCCCGGCCACCGGCTGCCCGGCGTCCGCGGCGAGCTGCTGGCGAGGGTCGGCCGCGTCGACGAAGCCCGCACCGAGCTCGCCCGCGCGGTCGACCTCTGCGACAACGACCCCGAGCGCGCCCACCTCGTCTCGCGCCTGGCCGAAATCGGAGGTAGTCCCTGACAGAACGGCCCCTCCACGGCGGTTGCAGGGGCCGTTTTGTCAGGGACTACCCCTTCGCTCGACCGATGGCAGGATCGGGGAGATGAGGTTCGAGAGCACGGTCGAGCTGGGTGGGAGGACGGCCACGGGGATCCCGATCCCCGACGAGGTGATCGAGTCGCTCGGGTCGAGCAAGCGCCCGCCGGTGACGATCACCATCAACGGCTACACGTACCGGACCACGGCGGTGCGCATGGGCGGCCGGTTCTTCGTGCCGCTCAGCGCCGAGAACCGCCAGGCCGCCGGGGTCGCCGCCGGCGACGACATCACCGTGGACATCGAGCCCGACACGGCACCCCGCGAGATCACGCTGCCCGACGACCTCGCCGCAGCGATGGACGACCAGGCGCGCGCGGCGTACGACGCGCTGTCGTACACCCACCGCAAGGAGTGGGTGCGCTGGGTCGAGGAGGCCAAGAAACCCGAGACCCGCGCCGCCCGGATCGAGAAGACCGTCACCGGGCTCCGCGAGGGCAAGAAGACGCACTAGCCGGAGCAGCAGTCCTCGGGCGGGAAGAGGTCGGCGTACGACGACACCACGACGTCCGTGCCCAGCGTCCAGCCGGCGACCTGCGAGACCTGCCAGAACCGGCCGCTCCCCACCCGCCAGGCCACCAGCCGCAGGCCGTCGCTGGACCGCGACTCGTAGACCAAGGTGTAGCGATCCAGCCACCCGACCACCTGGCAGCACTGCTTCTGCCGCGCCTGCTCCTGCGGCAGCACGAGCATCGCGTCGGGAGCGGACGCGATCCCGATGGCGTCGGACTGCCGAGGTGACAGACGGAGGGACGGTGGTTGCGGTACGTCGAGCCCGGCGGTGTAGCTCTGCGCCAGAGAGCCGTTCGGGGAGCGACGGGGCAGGCCGTAGATGTCTCCGTCCCATCGTGGAACGAGGAAGTCCGTCGCCTCGCCCGGATGTGCCGTCCGACCGCCGGTAACGTCGTACACGGGCGCACTCGCCGAGGGCCGCTCCGGGTCCCAGAGCACGATTTGGTCTGAGGGGTCGTCAGCCCATGTGGCGTCCCACGTCGGGTGCGACCTCGTGTCGATGGTCGACCACTGCTGGTCGCGAAGCCGGAGCAGCCGGATCGAGCCGTCCTGGGGGAACATCAGGTACTCCCCCGACGGCGACAGCATCGACGATCCGGCACGGATGCGGAGGTTGCCCTCGGGGTCGCGCATCGGCTTCACCGCCGCGGGGTGGGCACCGAGCTCGATGCGGCGCAGCAGACCGTCGTCGCCCAGCACCTCGACGCCCTCGACCTGCCCGTCCGCGTCGTACACGGCGTACGCCGCGAGGGCACGACCCACCCGGGTGCCGGCGAAGGGCAAGGTGGAGGACGAGAGGTCGATCGTCCTCGGGAGCGGGCTGCCGGGGAACGCCGGCAGGCTGCTCTCCTCCGCGACGCTCGGCGCCCACCACACGGACGTGCCGTGGAACTCCCCGTCGGCCCGGTCCTCGCGTTGGTACGGCGTGCCGGGCGCGGTCGGCGAGGGCGACTCGACGGGGCGCACCGCTCGGTCGGTGCCGCGCTGGTCGGCCGCCCACACGACGCCGCCCACCACCAGCGCGACCGCGGCGACACCGGCCACCGCGGACGTCGCGCGCCGGCGACGGACCCGCCCGCCCGCGGCCCACGCCAGCTCGGCGACGTCGGGCATGTCCGCGTCGGCCACGGACTCACGCAGCAGGTCACGCAGGGTGTCGGTCATCGGGAGTCCTCCTGGAGCAGCTCCGCCAGCTCCGGGGCGGCCTCGCGCAGCCGCCGGAGGGCGAGGTGGGTCTGGCTCTTGACGGTGCCGACGGAGACGCCGAGGACCGCCGCGGCGTCGCGCTCGGTCAGGTCCTCGAAGTAGCGGAGCACCACCACCGCGCGCTGCCGTGGCGTGAGGGTCGCGAGGGCGCGGCGTACCAGCAGGCGACGTTCGACGGGTTCCCCGGTCGACGGACGGTCCACCACGTCGGCGGTCAGCACCTCGCCCCGCCGCCGGCGCCACCACGAGATGTTGCCGTGGTAGACGACCGTGCGCGCGTACGCGTCCGGGCTCGAGTCGCGCAGCCGTCGCCAGCGGACCGCGACCTGGGTCAATGCCTCCTGGACCAGGTCCTCCGCACGGCTCACGTCGTCGGTCATCAGCAGCGCCACCCGGAGCAGGTGCTGCTGGCGCGCGCGGGCCCACCGGGTGAACTCCTCCCGGTCGTCGCGGCCCTGCTCGACGCCGTCCACCTGCCAGTCCGCCTCCCGCTCCACCGACACGCTCTCAGAAACGCCGGGGCCCGGGAAAAGGTTGGAGGTCGAGTTCGGGTGCGTGTCGGGGCCTCGTCCTAGGGTGACGCCGTGGCCATCTCACCGTCTCGGATGCTTGCCGACCTGCGGGCGCGTCCGGCCACGCGCTTCTTCGTCACGATCACCCGCTCGGTTCCCGGCTTCGCGGTCGCCTGGTGGCTGCTGCTGGTGGTCCGGGCGCTGGTCCCTGCCGGGCTGGCCGTCGCCACCGGGCTTCTGGTCGGCCGGGTGCAGGACGGCGGCTCGCTGACCGGGCCGTTGACGGCGTTCGCGGTGGTGTTCGTGCTCTCGCAGGTGGGCCCGCCGGCCCATCAGGTCGTGGGCGCCCTGCTCGGCCATCACGTCAGCTCGTTCCTCAACGACCGGCTGATGGCGGCCACGCTCGGCCCCGACGGCATCGGCCACCTCGAGCGCGGCGACCTCACCAACGACCTGACCACGGCCCGCGACTTCGACCTCGGCTGGACCGGTCCCCCGATGTTCATGAACATGGACTTCATCGCCCAGGGGCTGGTGATGCTCCTCGGCGGCATCGCGTCGGCGCTGGTGTTGTTCGGGTTCTCCTGGTGGGCGCCACTGCTCCTGCTCGCGGCGTGGGGCTCGACCCACTGGCTGCTCCGCGAGAGCGGGGTGTGGCGCGACCGCAACACCGACGAGGTCAAGCTCGCCCGCCGCCACACCGACTACGCCTACGACCTCGCCACCGAGCCGGCCGCCGCCAAGGAGGTCCGGCTGTTCGGGCTGGCGCCGTGGCTGATGGAGCGCTTCACCCGTCACCGGCTCCATCTCCACGACCTGCAGTACGAAGCGACCCGGCTCCGCGAGAAGTCCCTCACCGGTGCCCTCGCGATCGTGCTCGCCGCCAACGCCGTGCTGTTCCTCGTCCTCGCCCGACAGGGGTACGCCGGCACCCTCGACCTGCAGTCCGTCGTCACCTACTCCGGCGCGGCGTTCGGGGCCAGCGCGATCGCCTTCGGCGGGCTCAGCTGGGCGCTCGACGGCGCCGCCGCACCGGTCGTCGCGATCGAGCGGCTCGAGACCGAGATGGCGTCGGCCGGTGCGCTGTCAGCGACGGGGTCTCGTGACCGTCGCAGGGCGACCTCCTCGACCGCCGTCGGCTCGACCGCACCTGAGATCCGGTTCCGCGACGTCACGTTCACCTACCCGACCGGCAGCCGTCCGGTGCTCGAGCACTTCGACCTGACGATCCCGGCCGGCGCCTCGCTGGCGATCGTCGGGCAGAACGGCGCGGGCAAGACCACGGTCGCCAAACTGCTCTGCCGCCTCTACGACCCCGACTCCGGGTCGATCGAGATCGACGGGGTCGACCTCCGCGACCTCGACCTCCCCGCGTGGCGCTCCCGCCTGGCGGCCGTCTTCCAGGACTTCGTCCGCTACGAGCTCACCCTCCGCGACAACGTCGCACCGCTCGGCGCTCCCGACCACGTCGTGGAGGGTGCGCTCGAGGCCGCCGGCGCCCTCGACCTGGCCGACCTCGACGCCCCGATGGCGAAGGGGTACCCCGGTGGCGTGGACCTCTCCGGCGGGCAGTGGCAGCGGGTCGCGCTGGCGCGGGCGATCGCCAAGCTGGGCACCGGCGCCACCGCCGTCCTGCTCGACGAGCCGACCGCGATGCTCGACGTCCGCGGTGAGTCGGAGATCTTCCGCCGGGTGCTGGAGGCGACGGGCGACGCGACGACGATCCTGGTCTCCCACCGCTTCTCGACAGTCCGCCAGGCCGGGCTGATCTGCGTCGTCGAGCACGGCCGCGCGCTCGAGCTCGGCAGCCACGACGAGCTGATGGCGCTGCGGGGCCGCTACCACACGATGTACGACCTCCAGGCGAGCCGGTTCAGCGACGACCGCGAGCTCGACGAGCACGGGGAGGAGGTCGTCCATGAGTCCCTCTGAGGAGAAGGGCCGGCGAGCAGCGGGCGGCGTCGACGACCCGGCGGGAGACCTCCCCGCGGCCCTGCCGTCGATGGTCCGCGTCGTCAGGCACGGCTACGCCGCCGAGCCCCGGCTCTGCTGGACCTCCCTGGCGATGACGGCGCTCGAGGCGCTGCCCGACGTGCTCGTCGGCATCTGGCTGGCCCTGGTCACAGACGGGCTCGTCCACCACCACCAGACGCGGGTGTACGTCGGCGCCGCCGGGCTCGCCGCCTCCGCGACCCTCATGTGGGCGCTGTCGGTGACCCTCGACCGGACGACCAGGCGGCTCGGCGACCGGCTCAACATCATGTTCCAGGGACACGTCGCGCGGCTCCAGGCCGAGGTCGCGACGGTCGAGCACCACGAGCGACCGGCGTACCTCGACCGCATCGCCGTGCTCCGCACCGGCGTCTTCGCCCTCGACCACCTCTTCCGGTCGATGTTCACCCTGCTCGGGTGGCTGTTGCGCCTGGCATTCGTGTGCATCCTGCTCGCCGCGATCCACCCGGCGCTGCTCCTGCTCCCGCTCGGCGCCGTGCCGCTGCTCGTGGTCGCGGTCTGGCGGCCGAAGGTCGAGAAGCGCACCGAGGAGGCAGTCGCCTCCCACGGCCGCCTCGCGCGCCACCTCTTCTCGCTGGCCACGACCCCGCCGCCGGGCAAGGAGGTCCGCGTCACCGGCAACCAGGTCGACCTCGTGCGCCGCCGCACCGCCTCCTGGGGCCGGTGGTTCCGTCCGATCCGCGCCACCGACCTGGCCAGCGCCGCTTGGCTCACGCTCGCCTGGGCGGTGTTCTCGCTCGCGTTCGTCGCCTCCGTGGTCTGGGTCGTCGCCGGGCTCGACCGCGGCCCGGGCGCCGTGGTCCTGGTGCTGACCGCCGGCGGCCGGCTCTCGGCGTACGTCGGGTCCGCAGTCGGCGAGCTCGGGTTCCTGCGCGGCATCTGGCTCGACTCGGCGCAGCGTCTGGCCTGGCTGGAGGACTTCGCGGCCGCGCAGAACTCCCGCGTCGACGAGACCGTGCCCGACCGCCTCGAGCGGGGCATCCGCTTCGAGGACGTCTCCTTCGCCTATCCCGGCACCGACCGCCAGGTGCTCCAGCACGTCGACCTGACGCTCCCGGCGGGCAGCGTGGTGGCCGTCGTGGGCGAGAACGGCGCCGGCAAGTCGACGCTGGTCAAGCTGCTCGCGCGGATGTACGCGCCGACCTCCGGACGCATCACCGCCGACGGGGTCGACATCGGACATGTCGACATCGAGCAGTGGCGGGAGCGTCTCGCCGGTGCGTTCCAGGACTTCGCCCGGCTGGAGTTCGTCGCTGCCACGACCGTCGGCCTGGGCGACGAGCCGCGTCAGCACGACCGCGCGGCGGTGGGCACCGCCGTCGACCGGGCCGGGGCCACGCCGGTGGTCGCCGACCTCCGCGCCGGCCTCGACACCCAGCTCGGCCCGTCGTGGGAGGGCGGGGTCGACGTGAGCTTCGGCCAGTGGCAGAAGCTCGCGCTGGCCCGCGGCTACATGCGGGCCGAGCCGCTGCTGCTCATGCTCGACGAGCCGACCGCGGCACTCGACGCCGAGACCGAGCACGCGCTCTTCGAGCGGTTCGCGGCCGGCGCCCGCGAGGAGACCACGAATGGCCGGGTCACGGTGCTGGTCTCCCACCGGTTCTCGACGGTCCGGATGGCCGACCTGATCGTCGTCCTCGACGGCACCCGCGTCACCGAGGTCGGCAGTCACGAGGAGCTGATGGCGGTCGGCGGGACGTACGCCGAGCTCTACTCCATCCAGGCGAGCAGCTACGCCTGAGGTCAGCCCCCGGCGACGGCCGGGATCACCGAGATCTGCGTGCCCTCCGGCGTCTTGGTGTCGAGGTTGTCGAGGAAGCGCACGTCGTCGTTGCCGACGTACACGTTGACGAAGCGGCGCAGCTCGCCCTTCTCGTCGACGATCCGGCCCTTGATGCCCGCGTAGTTGCTGTCGAGGTCGTCGAGCACCTCCGCAAGGGTCTCGCCGTTCGCGGTGACCTCCGACTCGCCACCGGTGTAGGTGCGCAGGATGGTCGGGATGCGGACGGACACGCTCATCTGGGGGCTCCTGTCACGTTCGTCGGACCGGTCAGGCGATGCCGGTGGCGGTGAAAGCAGCGTACGACGGGTCGATGGTGGCCGCGGGACCCACCGACTCCCCCACGGCGTCGAGCGTCTTCAGGCCCATGCCGGTGTTGATCACGACCGTCTCGAGCGACGGGTCGAGCACGCCGCTCTCGGCGAGCTTCTTCAGGCAGGCGACGGTCGTCCCGCCGGCGGTCTCGGTGAAGATCCCCTCGGTGCGGGCGAGCAGCAGGATGCCCTCGCGGATCTGGTGGTCGGTGACGTCCTCGACGGCTCCGCCGGTGCGCCGGCAGATGTCGAGCACGTAGAGGCCGTCTGCGGGGTTGCCGATCGCCAGGCTCTTGGCGATCGTGTCGGGCTTGACCGGCCGGATGGTCGGCGCCTGGGTCTTGTAGGCGATGCTCACCGGCGAGCAGCCGGTCGCCTGCGCGCCGAAGACGCGGTAGGGCTTGTCGTCGACCAGGCCGAGGACGATCAGCTCCTGGAACGCCTTGTCGACCTTGGTCAGTTGCGAGCCGCTCGCGACGGGGATCACGACCTGGTCGGGCAGCCGCCAGCCGAGCTGCTCGGCGATCTCGAAGCCGAGGGTCTTCGAGCCCTCGGCGTAGAACGGCCGGACGTTGACGTTGACGAACGCCCAGCCCTCCTCCTCGCCGGCGATCTCGGACGCGAGCCGGTTGACGTCGTCGTACGTGCCGTTCACCGCGACCAGGTTCTCGGTGTAGACGGCGCTGTTGACCTGCTTGGGCCGCTCGAGGTTGCTGGGGATGAGGACCACGGTCTTGATGCCCGCCCGGGCGCCGGCGGCCGCGACGGCGTTCGCGAGGTTGCCCGTGCTGGGGCAGGCGAACACCTTGGCGCCGAGCTCGCGGGCCGCGCTCAGGGCGCAAGCCACGACGCGGTCCTTGAAGGAGTTGGTGGGGTTCGTCGAGTCGTCCTTGACCCACAGCCTCTCCAGGCCCAGCTCACGGGCGAGGTTGTCTGCGCGGAGCAGGCGGGTGAAGCCGGGCTCGGTGTTGGGGCTCTCGGAGATGTCTGTGGGGACCGGCAGCAGCGGCTGGTACCGCCAGATGTTGCGCGGCCCCGCCTCGATCTCCGCGCGGGTCACCGCCGGGAAGTCGTAGGCCACCTCCAGCGGCCCGAAGCACTCCGGACAGGCGTAGTGCGGGCCCAGCGCGACCTCGTGCCCGCACTCGCGACAAGACAGCGCCCGGGCGTTGCCGAACGCGCCGTCCCGGAATCGCGGGTCGTCCGCCTGAGCGCGCACCAGGGCTGCTTCTGCAGCGGACGACCCGGTCTCGGTGACCACGGCGCTCATGAGGAAACCTCCCTCTCATCTTCCCCGCGGCGACCCTCGCCGGCGGGACGGAATTGGCACCGTTCCCACGACCGTCGTCGCGACGGGAGGCTCGTGGTGGTTGCCGGGACGTCGTCGGGCCGTTCCCTCAGTCCCTCTCGATGAGCGTTCAGCAGCCTAGGACGCCCCTCGCGACCTCAGTAGGGCGCGTCCACATCCTGGTCAACCGTCCTGCATCGTGAGATGCTCGCGGACGTCGCGCACCAGGTGCCGCAGGAGGTCGAGCACGCCCTCGGGCCCCTTGACGACGACGTCGGAGCGTTCGACCAGCGCACTCTCCTCGTCGGAGGCGGAGCAGACCAGCAGTGTGGGCAGGCCCTGGTCGCGGAGGTCCTCGACCGCGGCGAAGGCCTCCAGGTCGCCGAGGTCGTCGCCGGCGAAGAGGAACCCGCCGGCGTCGAGGTCGCCGGCCAGGTCGCGGACGACGGTGCCCTTGTCCATGCCCGGTGACCGGGCCTCGATCACGTTGCGCCCGGGCTCGACGACCATGTCGTACCGGGTGGCGAGGTCGCGCAGGCGCGGCTCGAGCCGCCCGAAGGCTCCGACCGGGTCGGCGAGGCGGCGGGTGTGGACGGCGATCGCGAGCCCCTTGTCCTCGACGAACGCGTCGGGCGCGCCCGCGTCCCGGAGTACGCCGGGCAGCTCGCGCAGGAAGCCGGACAACCCCTGCGGTGGCCGCGGGGAGATCACGCGGCGCGACGTCGAGGTCCAGCGCTCGAAGCCGTACTGCCCGAAGACGAACAGCTCGCGGCCGGTCGCGCCGATCTCCCGTCCGACCTCGTCGAGGCCGCCGAGCGCCAGCACCTTCCGGGCCGGACGCCCGGTCACGACCGCGACCGCACGCACCACCGACGACAGCTCGAGCAGGACCTCCGGCGCGTCGGGGTGGATGTGGGCCGAGTCCGGGTCGTCGACGATCGGCGCGAGGGTGCCGTCGAAGTCCAGGCCCACGATCGCCGACGGGGCGACCGCGACCAGCGCGGCGTACCGGCTCTCGGCCTCGGCGGACGTGAAACGCACGGGCCTCACCCTGTCACGAGGGGCGAGGACGGTCAGTGCGCGGGCAGCGGCCCGGTGAGGATCAGCGTCAGCCGGTCGAACCGCATGGGCGCCACCGCCGGCATCGTGCGGTGGATGCCGAGGTCGAGGGCGAGCTGCCGACCGGCCTTCTGGAGCTGCGGCGGGTAGTACACCGTGGTGGCCGGGATCGTGCCGTACCAGTTGTCGGCACCGACGACCTGCCACCCCAGCTTCGAGGTCTGGGTGGAGACGCGGGCTGCGAGCCCGTGGACGGTCGAGTTGTTGAACACCGCCACGGGGTACTTCGAGCGGTTGAACGCCGGCTTCGCGGGGTTCTTCACCTTCGGCTCGGGCTGGTGATAGTTGGACTGCCCGGCACTCGGCGTCTGCTGCTGGGTCGACGCCGAGGTCACCCGCTGCTCGGTCGGCTCGTGGTGGCGCGTCGCGACCCAGGCGACGCCGGCCATCGCGACGGCCACGATGCTCAGGATCATCACCGGCGAGGGGAAGACGATGCCCCGTTGGTTACGCCGGCGACGGGCCGAGAGGTCGCCGTCCACCTCAGACCTCGAAGCCCAGGCGGCGGGCCGAGCGCGCGCGCTGCCGTTCCGCCCGCATCCGGCGCAGCCGCCGGACCAGGAGCGGGTCCTCGGCCAGGGCCTCCGGGCGGTCGATGAGGGCGTTCAGCACCTGGTAGTAGCGGGTCGCGGACATGTCGAAGGACTCGCGGATCGCCGTCTCCTTGGCGCCGGCGTACTTCCACCACTGACGCTCGAACTCGAGGATCTCGCGGTCGCGGTCGCCCAAGCCGGCAGCGGTTTCGCGGCTCGGCTGTGCGGCGGCGTCCATGCGTTGCTCCCCTCGTGGTGTCGGTGCGGGCGCTGTCGACATGCGTCCGCCTGACGGTTCGTGAGTCTACGCGACGAATTCCATCGATGTCATTCAGTTGCGGCGCGTCGCGCGCTCCCGTTGGGTTGGGTCCATGACGACGCGCTGGGGCATCCTCGCCACCGGAAAGATCGCCCACTCCTTCGCCACCGACCTGCACGAGGTCCCCGACGCCGTGATCGCCGCCGTGGGGTCGCGGTCGATCGAGTCCGCCGAGGCGTTCGCCCGCGAGCTGGGCGACGACGACACCCGTGCCCACGGGTCGTACGACGCGCTGGTCGCGGACCCCGACGTCGACGTCGTGTACGTCGCGAGCCCGCACTCCCACCACCTGGAGCACGCGCGGCTGGCGTTCGCCGCCGGGAAGGCCGTCCTCTGCGAGAAGCCGATCTCGCTGTCGCGCGCGGGCGGGCAGGCGATCTTCGACGCGGCCGGCGACCTGTTCTGCATGGAGGCCATGTGGATGGCCTGCCATCCGCTGGTCGTCGACCTGCGGCGCCGGCTCGAGGAGGGTGAGTTCGGCACGCCGCGCCAGGTGCACGCCGACCTCGGGTTCGTCGTCCCGGTCGACCCTTCCTCGCGGATGTGGGATCCCGCGCTCGGGGCCGGTGCCCTGCTGGACATGGGCATCTACCCCCTCACCTTCGCGCGCCTGATGCTCGGCCCGTTCGCCTCCGTGACGTCGGTCGGCACCCTCGACGACCGTGGCGTCGACGTGGACGTCGCGATCGCCGCACGCCACGAGAGCGGCGCCGTCTCCGCGCTCACCACGTCGATGACCTCCACCAGCCCGCGCACGGCGACGGTCGCCACCGACCAGGGGTTGTTGTCCCTGCCCTGGGACTTCCACCACCCGACGTACGCCGAGTGGACGCCGACCGGCGGCGAGCCGCAGCGCATCGAGCCGCCCGTCCCCGTGCTCGGGACCGGGCTCGGCAACGAGGCGCTCCACGTCCAGGAGTGCCTGCGCGACGGGCTCACCGAGAGCCCCCTGGTCCCCCACGCCCAGACCCTCGAGCTGCTCGGTGTCATGGACGACCTCCGAGGCCAGCTCGACGTCACCTACGACGAGTGACCCGCGACAGGGGTGAACCGGGCCGGAGGAAGCGAGGTTAGGCTCCTCCCGTGTCCTTGACGGGGTCGGCCGAGCTCGTGATCGTGGCGAACCGCCTGCCCGTGGACCGGATCACGCAGACCGACGGCTCGACGAGCTGGCGCGTCTCGCCCGGAGGGCTGGTCACCGCGCTCGAGCCGATCATGCGCGCCAACGAGGGGCTGTGGATCGGATGGCCTGGTGGCACCGAGGCCGACGTCGAGCCGTTCGAGCACGACGGGATGACCCTGGACCCGATCCCGCTCTCGGCCGAGGAGGTCGAGGGGTTCTACGAGGGCTTCAGCAACGCCACGATCTGGCCGCTGTACCACGACCTCGTCGCCAAGCCGGAGTTCCACCGCGAGTGGTGGGACAGCTACGTCGACGTCAACCGCCGCTTCGCCGAGCGCGCCGCCGACCGGGCCGCGCAGGACGCGACGGTCTGGGTGCAGGACTACCAGCTCCAGCTCGTGCCGCAGCTGCTCCGCGAGCTCCGGCCGGACCTGCGCATCGGGTTCTTCCTGCACATCCCCTTCCCGCCGGCCGAGCTCTTCCAGCAGCTCCCCTGGCGCCGCCAGATCCTCGAGGGCCTGCTCGGAGCCGACCTGATCGGGTTCCAGCTGCCGGGTGGGGCCGGCAACTTCGTGCGGCTCGTCCGGCAGCGCGTCGGCCACAAGACGCACCGCGACCTGGTCTACCTCCCCGACGGACGCACCGTCCGGGCGGAGGCCTTCCCGATCTCGATCGACTACCGCGGTTTCGAGAAGCTCGCCCGGTCGGAGTCGGTGCAGAGGCGCGCGGTCGAGATCCGCGAGGCACTCGGCAGCCCCGACGTGATCTTCCTCGGCGTCGACCGGCTCGACTACACCAAGGGCATCTACGCCCGGCTCCGCGCCTTCTCCGAGCTGCTCCGCGACGGTGAGCTCGACGTCGAGAGCTCGGTGTTCGTCCAGGTCGCGACACCGTCGCGGGAGAAGGTCGAGGAGTACCGGGCCCTGCGCGACGAGATCGACCGGCTGGTCGGCCACATCAACGGCGACCTGGGACGGATCGGACGCCCCGCGATCAGCTACCTGCACGCGTCATACCCCCGGGAGGAGATGGCGGCGCTCTACCGGGCGGCCGACGTGATGGTGGTGACGCCGTACCGCGACGGGATGAACCTGGTCGCGAAGGAGTACGTCGCGTGCCGCTGGGACGACGACGGGGCGCTGGTGCTGTCGGAGTTCGCCGGCAGTGCCGCCGAGCTGCGCCAGGCCTGGCAGGTCAACCCCTACGACCTGAACGGGATGAAGGCGGCCCTTCTCGACGCGGCCCGCGCCGAGCCGAAGGACCGCCAGCGCCGGATGCGGGCGATGCGCAAGACCGTGCGCCAGGCCGACGTGGCGGCGTGGGCGACGGCGTTCCTCGACGAGCTCGACGACGTGCGGCCGCCGCACGGCAAGAAGCTCAAGCCGACCCTGGCGTCCTGACCTGCACCTCCGGACGCGTGCACCCGTAACCCGCCCACCTCTCGCCTCGTTGGGTCGGCAGTGGCGCGCGAACGTCACGAGAGCCGGCGCGGGTCGGGGCATCTTCTCCGCGCCGGCTCGTTCGCGGCACCGCGACCGGGGGTGGCCGACGGGTGGAGGCGGGGTAGTTTCGGTGCCGTGGACCTGATCCCGAAGCCCGATCAGGTCGTGTCCGCCGCCGGGAACGTCGCGCACCGCCTCGTGTACGGCGGGCTGGCCGACCTCCGGCCCATGCCGCGCACGTTGATCGACGAGGGCACCCGGCGAGAGGTCTACCACTACCGTCCCGCCGCTCACGTGCGCGACCAGGGCGACCCGGTGCTGCTGGTCACGCCGCTCGCCGCTCCCGCGCTCTGCTACGACCTGCGCCGTGGCTGCTCGCTCGTCGAGCACCTCGTCGACGCCGGGCGCCCGACGTACCTCGTGGAGTACGGCGCCGTCTCGTTCAAGGACCGCGCCCTCGGCATGGAGCACTGGATCGAGGAGGTCGTGCCGACCGCCGTCCGCGAGGTGTCGGCGCACGCCGGTGGGCGACCGGTGCACCTGGTCGGCTGGTCGCTCGGCGGCACCTTCGCCCTGCTGGCGGCCGCGGCCGACGCCTCGCTGCCGATCGCCTCGATCACGGTGCTGGGGACGCCGTTCGACGTCCGGGAGGTGCCCCTGGTGGCGCCGCTGCGGCCGCTGCTCAGCCTCACCGACGGACGCGGAATGATCACGCGCATCTACCAGGCCGCCGGAGGGGCCCCGCAACCGCTCGTCCGCTGGGCCTTCCAGCTCTCGTCGTTCCAGAAGCTGGTGACCAAGCCCCTCGCGCTGGCGCGCAACCTCGACGACGCCGACTACCTCGCCCAGATCGAGGCCGTCGACCGGTTCACCGCGAAGATGGTCGCCTACCCCGGACGGACCTTCGGTCAGCTGTACCACCGGCTGCTCAAGGGCAACGCGCTCGTGGACGGCACCTTCGACCTCGAGGGCCGGACGATCTCGGTGGCCGACATCGAGGTGCCGGTCCTCGTCTTCGCCGGGGCGAACGACACGATCGCGCCGACCGGCGCGGTCAAGGCGCTGGTGCCTCTGCTGACGGGGTCCCGCGAGGTGCGTTTCGAGATCGTGCCCGGTGGGCACCTCGGCATGCTGACCGGCCGCCGGGCCCGCACCGGTACCTGGCCGATCGTCGACGCCTGGATCGACGAGTGGGGCACGGCACCGGAGGCCCCGGAGGAGGAGGCGAGCGATGACGCGGAGGCGCCGGCTGAGCAGGCCGCCGACGAGCGCGTGCTCGGCGCCAACCCCACCCGTCGCTACAAGTCGGCCGGCTCACGCGCCCTGCGCCGGTGACGTACGCCGAGGAAGTCTGGCAGCGGTGTCCTGAACGGCACCCGCCCGTTCGTCCCCTCCGTGACGACGCGGCCCCGCGCCGTCACCGACACAGGAGGACCCCATGAAGTTCATGCTGATCCACGCGGTCGACGAGTCACGGCTGGACGACCTGCCGCCCCAGGTCGAGACGGAGCTCGCGGCCTGGGTCGACGAGATGGTCGGTCGTGGCATCGAGCTCGACGGCGCGCGGCTGCACCCGGTCAGCGACGCCACCACGGTCCGCGCGCCCGACGGCGGCGTGCAGGTGACCGACGGGCCGTTCGCCGAGACCAAGGAGCAGATCGCCGGGTACGACGTCATCGAGTGCCCCGACCTCGACACGGCCGTCGCGGTGGCGTCGGCCCACCCGACGCTGCACGTCGGCGCGATCGAGGTCCGGGCCTTCGACGCCGACATGCCGGATCCGGAGGTCCCCGAGACCGTGGCCGAGGGCAAGCGCCGCTACCTCATGCTGGTGTGCGCCGACATGCGCCGAGCGATGGCGGCCGACGCCCAGGCTCCGTCCCCGGACCTCTGGGACCCGCCGGAGCAGGAGCACCCGGACGGCGAGGACGACGTCGACCGGTGGATCGCGGACGCCGGACCACGGCGCCTCTACGGGTGGGCTCTCGAGCTGCCGAACCGCGGCGTGACGGTACGCAGGCTCGACGGCCGGGTCGTGACCACCGACGGTCCCTTCGCCGAGACCAAGGAGCAGGTTGCGGGCTTCGACCTGCTCGAGTGCACCGACCTCGACGACGCGATCGCGGTTGCCGCCGGGCACCCGGTGGCCGGCGGCGGCGTGCTCGAGCTGCGACCCCTCCTGGCATGAGAGTCGCGTGAACGAGGTGCGCGACGCGGTCGCCCTCAGCTTCGCCGAGAGCTGGGGGCGGCTCGTCGCGGGACTGATCGGCTGGTGCGGCGACTGGGACCTCGCGGAGGAGTGCGCGGCGGAGGCCTTCGCCGAGGCGGTGCCGGCCTGGGAGCGATCGGGCGTCCCGGACTCGCCCCTCGCCTGGCTGACCACCGTCGCCCGCAACCGGGCCCGCGACCGGATGAGGCGGCGTACCACCGAAGACGCGAAGCTCGCCCTCGCCTCCGCCGATGCGACCGAGGCCGCGCCGGACGACGAGGACATCGCGGACGAGCGGTTGCGCCTGATCTTCACCTGCTGCCACCCGGCCCTGCCCGAGCCGGCACGCGTCGCCCTGACCCTGCGTACGCTGTGCGGCCTGACGCCGGCCGAGATCGCGCGCGTACCTCGTGACCGAGGCCGCGATGGAGAAGCGGCTCGTCCGCGCCCGCGCCAAGATCAAGCACGCCGGCATCCCCTACCGCGTCCCGCCTCCGGAGCTGTGGGCCGAGCGGCTCGACGGCGTGCTCGCCGTGCTCTACCTGATGTTCAACGAGGGGTACGCCGCGTCCTCGGGCGACGCCCTGCTCCGCGTCGACGTGTCGGCCGAGGCGATCCGGCTGACCCGGGCGCTGACAGACCTGTTGCCCGGTGAGCCCGAGGTGCGCGGCCTCCTGGCGCTGATGCTGCTGACGGACGCCCGGCGACCCGCCCGGGTGCGCGACGGGCACGTCGTGCCGCTGGCCGAGCAGGACCGTTCGCTGTGGGACCTCGACCTCGTCACGCAGGGCGCGCGGCTCCTCGACGCCGACCCACCGTGGGGGCCCTACGCGGTCCAGGCGCGGATCGCGCTCTGCCACGACGCGGCCGCGCACACCGAGGACACCGACTGGTCGGCCATCGCCGAGCTGTACACGCTGCTCCCGGCGACGCCGGTCATCGAGCTGAACCGCGCCGTGGCGGTGTCCATGGCCCACGGACCCGCCGCCGCCCTCCCGATGGTGGAGGCCCTCGCCGACGACCTCGCGGAGTACTACCTGTACTCGGCGACCCTGGCGGACCTCTACGCGCGGCTCGACCGCCCGGCCGATGCCGCGGCCGCCCTCGCCACCGCGATCGAGCAGGCCCCGACGCGTCCCGAGCGCCGCCTGCTGCGCGAGCGCCGGGAGAGGTTGCTGCGTCAGTCCTGACCCGGGGCGTCGGTCGCCTGCAGCAGGGGCCGCAGGGCGAACGCCCCGAGGACGAGGCCGCCGACCACCGCGACGATGCCGACCCACGCGTGGAGGAAGACCAGGAACCCGAGACCCAGCACCACGTAGGCCACGGCGTACACGACGTGCCGCCAGGCGATCTTCCCGGCCGCCGGGCGCTCCCGCGGCTGGACCGGTGCCGCGGCGTCCGCCTCGGGCGGCCGAAGTGGGTCTGCTCCGCGGTCGACGTGGGAGTTCTCCGCGCTCGTCACCGTCGGCACGGCCACCTCGGGGTCACTCAGCGGCTGCGGGTCCGCCACGGCGACCGGCCCGGACGGCGCGTCGCCGACGACGTCGTGCCCGGCCGACGTCAACGAGTAGACCGGGGTCCCGGCCAGGTCGAGCCGAGACACCAGACCGTCCAGCACACCGCGGTCGAGGATGGCCGCGACGTCCTCACGGTCGACAGCGAGGCGCGACGAGACCGTGGTCGCCGACTCGACACCCTTCCTCAGGGCAGCGAGCACCCTCAGCTCGAGCGGGTCGCGTTCGGTCACGGCGCCCATTGTGGGGCAACTCCTGGGGTGAGGAACGGCGTTCTGCGAGTTCTGTCAGGTCAGTGACAGACCGCGGGCCGACCGCGCTGCCACAGTCAGGGCATTCGAGATGAAGCCCGACGTCGACAAGGAGACGACCATGAACGCCATCTCATCCGCGCAGCTGGTTCGGCAGTGGTTCGAACTGCACGACGACCGCGGCCTCATCCAGCACGTGAAGCCCCGCCGAACCCGGAACATCGTCGCCCGCTGGTTCGGCGACCCCGAGTAGACCTACGACGGTCGCGGCAGCGTCAGCTCCGTGGCCGACGTGGACGACGCGACCAGACGCCCCGACGCGACGACGTACGCCGGGGCGTCGTGGTGTGCGACGACCGAGCGCAGCGAGTCCTCTCGGTGGACGACGAGGTCGGCGTTGCCGCCCTCGTCGAGCCGGTGCCCGGCAATCCCCAGGACCCGGGCAGCCGTGGTCGTGACCGCGTCGTAGACGAGGTCGATCCCGGTCGTGTCGACGGCCCCGAGCAGGTGGGCGGCGAGGAAGGCGACCTCGGCCAGGTTGTGCCGGCCGAACGGGTAGTACGCGTCCTCGATGTCGTCCTGGCCGAGCGCGACCGGCAGCCCCATCGCGGTGAGCTCGAGCACGGGCAGGTGGACCGGCCCGGTGTGCGGGTCGCTGACGAAGCCGAGCCCGGCGCGAGTGGCCAGCCGGGCCAGCCGCTCGACCGCCGGCCGGGCGTAGAGGCCGACCGCGCGCGCGTGGTTGGCGACGCCGCGACCGACGAGGTCGTGCTCGAGCATCGCCTCGGCCAGCATCTCCGTGGTGCGCAGCGAGGGGTCACCCGCGTCGTCGACCAGCATCGCGACCCGGCGCCCGTGGGCCGCGGCGAGCGAGCACATCCGGCGTACGTGCTCGCGCTGCTCGACCTCGGTGTCCTCGATCCACGGGATCCCCCCGACCACGTCGGCACCGAGGTCGACGGCCTCGCGCACGAGGTCCTCGGCGCCGGGGTCGCGCAGCAGGCCGTCCTGGGGGAACGCCACCACCTGCAGGTCGACCACGCCGCGGAGCTCCTCGCGCAGCGCCAGCAGCGGGATCACGCCTTCGAGTCGGGCCGACGTGTCGACGTCGGCGAACGCGAGCACGTGGCGTACGCCGAACCGCACGGCCTCCGTCAGCGCGCGACGCGCGTTCGGCGCGATCCATGACCGGTCGTAGTCGGCCTTCACCGCCGAGGCGAGCTCGATCGCACGCAGCGCGGAGCCCATGCCCTCGCCGGTGTACGCCGTGAGTGCGGCGTCGCCGGCCCGGTCCAGGGTGTGCACCTTGTCGAGATGCAGGTGCCCGTCCACGAAGCTCTCGGTGACGAGCCCGCCGGCGGCGTCGATCTCCTCCCGACCGCGCAACGATCCCTCGGTGATCGTCGTGATCCGGCCGTCGTCGATCCCGATCTGCCAGCGTCCGGGTCGGCCGCGCAGCGTCGCGTCGGCGACGACGAGGCGGTGGTCGGCCACATCCCCTCCTTCTCCCACAGCCCGGTGATCCCCGTTCACAACCCGGGGGCAGCGTCTCGCGTCCAGGACACGAGCGCCACAGGGGCGTGGGCCCGGCTCCGACGTGCTGGCCCTGCAGGTCCGCAACACCCATGACGACGTCGTGGTGAGGACGACCCACGACAACCTCCGCAAGAGCCCCAGGACAGGCTCGGGCGGCGTCATCTACATCGACACCGACCCGAACGACAAGAGCCCGAGTACGCCTTCGTCGCCGGCTACACGGTCGGGGTCGACTACCAGCTGGTCAGGACCGAGGGCTTCGGCGCCAAGAACTGGGGCAAGCCGGTCAAGCACGGCGACTACGTGATGAAGGTGAACTACCGCAGGGACACGGTACGCACGACCATCTCGCACGTCGCCCTCGGCAACCCGACCGAGGTGCGTGTCGCGGTGCGCGTCTCCGGCTCCCGCAGTGACGGCACCACGCACGGTCTCGTCGACTGGGTCGGCAAGCCGCGCTCCTTCACGCCCTGGCTCGCCCAGGGCTGACCCGCCGAGCGGGCCGGGCCCGTCCCGGCCCGCTCGCGGATCACTCGACGCCGTGCTCGGTCAGCCAGCGGCGGGCCGCCGTCCTCGACGCCCGGGCCAGCCACGCGTCGTACACGACCTCGGCGAGCTCGTCGCGGGTGAGCTCGCCGATGCGTGAGGTGCGCAGCAGCACCGACGGGTGCCCGTCGAAGTGCGGCGTCGTGAAGAACGGCGTCGAGGGGTCGGCGACCAGTGCCTCCTTCTCGATCTCCGACTCGACCCAGAGCATGACGACGTCGTCGTACCGCTCGCCCGTGTCGGGGTCGAAGGCGTCTGGCCTGGGAGTCCGGAAGAACACGAAGCTGCGCCGGCTGACCTGGTAGATCTCGTTGCCCTTCGGCCCCCGCTCGACGCGTACACCGGGCATGGATCCTGCGAGCTCCCTCAGGTCGGCGACGGTCGCGCGGCGGGAGCGAGGCACGTCTCGACTGTCGCACACGGCGCGCTGGCTACGGTGACCCCATGGGTGCACTGGGCGGCCTGGTCGACCGCGGGCTGATGGCCCCGGACTGGGCCGAGGCTCTCGCGTCGGTGGACGAGCGGATCAGCTCGATGGGGCGCTTCCTGCGCGCCGAGCTCGCGGCCGGACGGCACTACCTGCCCAAGGGCGACGACGTGTTCAAGGCGTTCCGCCGGCCGCTGGCCGACGTCCGCGTGCTGATCGTCGGCCAGGACCCCTACCCGACTCCGGGACACCCGATCGGGCTGTCCTTCGCGGTGGCTCCCGACGTACGCCCGTTGCCGGGCTCGCTGCGCAACATCTACCAGGAGCTGTCCACCGACCTCGGCATCCCGCCGGCCCCCCATGGCGACCTGACCGCGTGGGCCGACCGCGGCGTGATGCTGCTGAACCGGGTGCTCACCGTCCGCCCGGGCGAGGCCGCGTCGCACCGCGGTCGCGGCTGGGAGGAGGTCACCGACGCGGCGATCGCGGCGCTGGTACGCCGCGGTGGGCCGTTGGCGGCGATCCTCTGGGGACGCGACGCCCAGTCGTTGCGGCCGGCCTTGGGGGCGGTCCCCTGGGTCGAGTCGGCTCACCCGTCGCCGCTGTCCGCCGCCCGTGGGTTCTTCGGCTCCCGGCCGTTCTCGCGCGTCAACCGGCTGCTCACCGACCAAGGCGGCGAGCCCGTCGACTGGTCGCTGCCGGTCTGAGGGCGATGCCTGGCTTCACCACCCTGGCGGAATAAAGTTGAATGTGCAACTATTGGGGTCGACATGACCGACCGCATGCCCGCTCTCTACATCGGCCACGGCGCGCCGCCGCTCCTCGACGACCCCCTGTGGTCGAGCCAGCTGTCCGGCCTCGCGGCCACGCTGCCGCGCCCGAAGGCGATCCTGATCGTGAGCGCGCACTGGGAGTCGGCGCCGGTGATGCTGAGCGCGGACGGCGCTCCCCTGGTCTACGACTTCGGTGGGTTCCCGGAGAGGTACTACCGGATGACCTACCCGACCCCGCCGGCCGCCGCGCTCGCGCAACGGATCGCGGCGATGATGCCGGCCGACGAGCCCGTCCACCAGCACGCCAGCCGCGGGCTCGACCACGGTGCCTGGGTGCCGCTCAAGATCATGTACCCCCACGGCGACATCCCGGTGCTCCAGATGTCCCTGCCGACCCAGGACCCCACGCGCCTGCTGGCGCTCGGCGAGCGGCTGCGGCCGCTGCGTGACGAGGGCGTGCTGATCATCGGCTCGGGCTTCCTGACCCACGGCCTGCCGTTCCTGACCGAGTTCCGGATCGACGCCGAGGCACCCGGCTGGTCGCAGGACTTCGACGCCTGGGCGGCTGAGGCGCTGGCGCGCGGCGACGTGGACGCGCTCGCGTCGTACCGCTCGCAGGCGCCGGGCATGCCGTTCGCGCACCCGACCGTCGAGCACTACACGCCGCTGTTCGTCACCCTCGGTGCCTCGAGCGACCCCGAGCAGCCGGGCGAGCAGCTGTTCGAGGGCTTCTGGATGGGGCTGTCCAAGCGCTCGCTCCAGGTCGCCTGACCGTCGTACGCCGGCGCTCAGTGCCGGTGCCGGGTGGCACGCGCGTCTGAGATAGTCGCCTCGTGACCGAGAGCCCGACGACCGGCGCCGCCGAGCGCTACCGCCAGACCCTCGACGAGATGGCTGACCTGGTCGGCGACGGGGGCCACCACGACAACCCGCGCAGATGGGGCCGGCTGGTCGACCAGCTGCGCGTCGAGCAGCGGGTCCTCACCGAGTCCGACGACGGTCGGGCAACCATCGCCAGCCTGATGGACGACCCGCGCCCGGCGGTGCGGCTGTGGTCGGCCGCGGCCGTGCTGCTCTGGGACCCGGAGCGCGCGCGGCCCGTGCTGGAGGAGATCCGCGAGGCGCCGGCGACCTACGACCTCCACGCGATCACGGCCAAGCAGACGCTGCTCGCCTTCGACGACGGCGCCCTCGACCCCGACGGGCCGCTGCCGGGCAGCTGAGGCGGCCGGTCAGCGGCGGGTGATCGCGTCGATCTCGGTGAGGTCGTCCGGGGTCGGCTGCCAGCGCAGCGCCGCGGCGTTCTGCCGCACCTGGTCGCCGGAGGTCGCGCCCGCGATCACCGACGCCACGGCGGGCTGGGCGGCGAGCGCGGCGATCGCGACGTCGAGGATGGAGAGTTCGCGGGCCTCGGCGTACTTGGTCAGCGCCTCGATCCGGTCCCAGTCGGCGTTCTCCAGCCACGGCGACGGACCCGACCGCGCTCGCGAGCCGTAGGGCGCCTCCTGGCCGCGGTGGTACTTGCCGGTGAGCAGGCCGTACTCGAGCGGGAAGTAGGGCAGCACACCCAGCCCGAAGCGCCGGGCAGCGGGCACGACCTCCTCCTCGATCGACCGGTCGAGCAGCGAGTAGCGGTTCTGCACGGAGACGAACCGCTCGAAGCCCGAGGTGCGCGCGGTCCAGTCCCAGTCGGCGACCTGCCAGCCCGCGACGTTGGAGCAGCCGACGTAGCGGACCTTGCCCTCGCGCACCAGGTCGGTGAGGACCGAGAGCGTCTCCTCGATCGGCGTGATCGGGTCGGGGAAGTGGAGCTGGTAGAGGTCGATCCGATCGGTGCGCAGCCGCCGCAGCGACGCCTCGACCGCCCGGCGTACGTAGCGACGCGCGCCGCGGGCGCCGTGGTCCGGGCCGTTGGTGCCCTTCATGTCGCTGCCGAACTTGGTCGCGACGACGAAGCGATCACGTCGGCCCTCGAGAGCGACGCCGATCATCTCCTCGCTCTGGCCGATGCCGTAGGAGTCGGAGGTGTCGATCAGGGTCACGCCCGTCTCGTCGGCGGCGTCGATGATGCCGCGCACGGCGTCGAGCCCGACCCGTCGGCCGAAGGCGTTGCAGCCGACCCCGACCGCGCTGACCATGAGCCCCGAGTCGCCCAGCGGGCGGTAGGTCATCTCCACGCTCTGGACCCTAGTCGGCGGGTGGTCGCTCGATCAGGTCGAGGTCGCGCACGCAGAAGCCGTGGTGCTCGAAGGTCTCGTCCAGCACCGTGCCGAGGCACTGCCGCACCGAGCGACCGCGGGCGTAGGGCGGCCAGAGGTCGTTGTCGGGGATCGGGGCCGACTGCTCGAGCTGCTCGGCGGTCACCTCGGCGAGCCAGGCCTCCAGCTCGGCCTCCTGGGCCTCGCGGACGGCGACGACCTCGTCGAGCGAGGGGTCGGCCGCCGGGTCGAGCCCCTGCGCCTGCCGGTCGGGCACGTCCTCGATCCCGAGCCCCATCGGCGTGAACAGCTCGGCGGACCCGAGGCAGCAGCGCCGGAACCAGGAGTCGTGGACGAACACCAGGTGGCGCAGCGTCTGCACGGCCGACCACTCGTCGTTCACACTCCGGTGCTCGAGGCCTGGGGTGCGTCGAAGGCGCTCGACGGTGGCGGCCCAGGCGGCGCGCAGCTGTCGCGCCGCCTCGCGGAGGTCGTCTGGCTCGTCGGACCGGATCAGCACGCGCACCGGGTGGCGACGGTCGAGCTCGGCCTCGACGTAGGACATGACCTCCACGCCGTTGACGACGAGGTCAGTGACGAGACCGTCGATCTCGGCGCCCTGCATGACGACTCCGACGAACCGGGCGTTGCTCAGGTCGCACTCGCGGAACTCCGTGCCCGAGAAGTCCTCGTCGACGTACTTCTTCATGCCCCGCACCCTAGGCGAGCCCGCCGACGGACGAGGATGGGGTGATGCGCTTCCTGTCGATCCAGTCGTTCGTCGCGTACGGCCACGTCGGCAACTCCGCCGCGACCTTCCCGCTCCAGCGGCTCGGGCACGAGGTGTGGCCGGTGCTGACCGTCGTCTTCTCCAACCACACCGGGTACGGCGCGTGGCGCGGCCCGCTGCTCGCGCCCGACGACGTGCGCGCGGTGGTGACCGGGATCGAGGATCGGGGGGTGCTCGGCACCTGCGACGCGGTGCTGTCCGGTTACCTCGGTGGCCCGGGGATCTGCGAGGTGGTCGTCGACGCGGTCGCGCGGGTCAAGCGGGCCAACCCCGAGGCGACGTACACGTGCGACCCGGTGATGGGCAACGCGACCAGCGGGTGCTTCGTCGACCCGGCCATCCCACCGATCATCCGCGAGCAGGTCGTGCCGCACGCGGACGTGATCACGCCGAACCAGTTCGAGCTCGGCTTCCTCACCGACACCTCGCCCGACACGCTGGAGTCGACGCTCGCCTCCGCCGACGGGGCCCGGGCGATGGGGCCGTCGACGGTGCTGGTCACGTCGGTGCTGCGACCGGACGCGCCCGACGACACCATCGAGATGGTCGTCGTCACCGGTGACGGTGCCTGGAGCGTGCGCACCCCGCGCCTGCCGATCAAGGCCAACGGCTCCGGCGACCTCACCGCGGCGCTCTTCACCGCCCACCTCCGCACCACCGGCTCGCCCGCCCAGGCCCTCGGCCTCACCGCGTCGTCCGTCGTCGGCGTCCTGAAAGCCACCATCGACTCCGGTGAGCGAGAGCTGCAGATCGTGCTCGGGCAGGACGCCATCGCCTCGCCGTCCGGCGAGTTCGAGGTCGAGCAGGTGCGCTGACCTTCCCCGAGCGATGGTCAGCGACAGGCCCTGCAGCTCATCGTCTGCTCTTCGCGAGCGATCACCCGGTCCTCAGGCTCCGCTCATAGGGGCGAGCGACGCTCGAGGCATGACCCCACCGGCGCCGTACGACGACCCCGACTTCGACGCCTACGAGCGCGCGGTCGGCCGGCGACGGGTCGTCGCGACCGTGATCACGTTGCTCGCCCTGTCCGGTCTCGCCGGGGGCGCTGCCGTCGGTGCCGTGGCGAGCAGCCAGAACGAGCGCGCCGAGCACTCGATGTCGGCCGATCTGTCGTGAGCCGGTGACAGGAATCGAACCCGCGACATCCTCTTTACAAGAGAGGCGCTCTACCGTCTGAGCTACACCGGCGCGCCGCGTCGTACGCCGAGCGGCCGGGCAAGCCTAACGAGATCGGGCCGTCGCGGTCCCATCCGCGGGGAGCCCCGGGCGGTGAGTCAGCCACATCCGGGGGTGCGGAAACGTGGCTGGGCCACCGACACCTCGCGGACACGTCGGCGGGCCGACGGCCGTCGGTGAGCCAACCACATTTCCGGCCTCCGGAATGTGGGCCACGCACCGCCCACCGAGGCGCCGTCACGCATCGAGGAACGCATCCACCGACCGCCGGATGCCTGCGGCGTCGAGGCCGTGGGCGCGCTGGTGCTCGGCCGGGGTGCCGTAGTGGCGCAGCTCCATCCGGCGGGTGCCCAGCGCCAGCAGCCGGTGTGGGACGTCCCGCAGGGCGTCGGAGACCACCCGCGCGGACGTGCCGGCGAGCCAGGGCTCGACGAGGACGACGTCGGGCGTGGTCAGCAGGTGCCGGAACGTCATCTCGTCGAACGGCCGCACACCGTGGCCGTACAGCACCGTGACGTCGCGGTCGGCGGTCGCGGCCAGCACCTGGTCGAGCACCGGACCCAGCGCGATGACGGTGGCCCCCGAGCCGCGGCGTACGACGTGCAGACCGGGGCCGCTGAACGACTCCCGGTTCGTCTGCTCGACGATGCGCACGTAGTGCAGTCCCTCGCCCGCCACGGCCCGACGCAGCACCTCGTCGGTCTCGACCGCGGTGCCAGGCGCGTGGATGACGACGTCGGGCAGGGTGTCCATCAGCGCCACGTCTCCCGGTGCCTGGTGGGTCCGGCCCGAGGAGGCGGCGTCGAAGGAGCCACCGCCCCCGACCAGCACGCCGCCCACTCGCTGGTGGGCGAAGCCGAGCTTGATCTGCTCGAAGGCGCGCTCGACCAGGAACGTCCCGAACGTGTGCACGACCGGGCGCATGCCGGTCAGCGCGAAGCCCGCGCCGACGTTGACCAGCAGCTGCTCACGGATGCCGACGTTGACCACGCGGTCGGGGTGGCTGCGGATCGCGCGGCCGAAGAACCGCGCCGAGATCTCCGCGAGCACCAGCACCGTCGAGAGGTCCTCGTCCAGCACGTCGGTGACGGTCCGCGCGAACTGCGTCCGCGGATCACGGGAGACGACCCGCCGGTCGGTGAGCGTCGTGGTCATGCTGCTTCCTCCAGGTCGAGCACGGTCGCGACGACGGCGTTCGGGACGGCGACCGCGCGTTCGGACAGGGCCTTCTCGAGCTCGTCCGGGTCGCGGCCGTCGACGGTCGCGACCTTCCAGCCCTCGGTGGCGAAGCGTTCGGCGATGCGTCCGGGCACGGCGTACGACGACGAGCGGTTGTCGACGACCACGACCGTGAGGTGGTCGAGGCCGAACGCCGCGGCGAGCTCGAGCGCCTCGTGGTTGGAGCCCTCGTCGAGCTCGGCGTCGCCGACCAGGACGACGACGCGGGAGCCTTTGCCCTGCGCGCGCAGGCCGAGCGCGACTCCGACACCGAGCGGCAGCCCGTGGCCCAGCGACCCGGACGAGATCTCGACTCCCGGCACGAGGTTGCGGTCGGGGTGGTGCCCCAACGGCGAGTCGAACGTCGCCCATGACTCCAGCCACGCCTCTGGGACGAAGCCGCGGTCACAGAGCACGGCGTAGTACGCCATCGGGCCGTGACCCTTCGACAGCAGGAAGCGGTCGCGGTGCGGGTCGTCGATCGTCTCGGGGGAGACGTCGAGGACACGTTCGTACAGCACCCGCAGCACCTGGAGGGTGGAGTACGACGCGACGTCGTGCTTCTCGTCGCCGGTGAGCAGACTCAGGAATCGTTCGATGTTGTCCACCCGTTCATTTCACAAGTTGAAGTGAACTTCAAGTCAAGACAGACTGTGCGACATGAGCGAGCTCACGATCGGCGAGCTGTCCGAGCGGTCCGGCATCGCGACCAGCGCCATCCGCTACTACGAGGCCCGCGGCCTGGTCCGCTCACGGCGTACGCCGGGCAACCAGCGCCGGTACGAACGCGCGATGCTGCGTCGTCTGGCCTTCATCCGCACGGCCCAGCGCGTGGGGCTGTCGCTGGAGGAGATCGAGGAGGCGCTCGCGACCCTCCCGAGCAACCGCACCCCCACCAAGGCGGACTGGACCCGCCTCAGCCGCAGCTGGCGCCCGCGCCTCGACGCCCAGATCGCCCAGCTGGAGCGGCTGCGCGACACGCTCGACTCCTGCATCGGGTGCGGCTGTCTCAGCCTCAAGCGGTGCAGCCTGAGCAACCCGGACGACGTCGTCGCCGAGCGCGGACCCGGCCCGGTGCTGCTCGAGGGGCGCTGAGCGAGGACACGGCATAGCCTGGGGAGCATGGCGCTGCACATCGTCGCCAGCCGGCCCGAACCGGCGCTGGTCGGGCTGCCATGGTCGACCCCGCTCGCCGAGTGGACCGACGACTACGTCGTCCCGCTCCCCCGCGGCCTGAGCCGCCACATCGTGCGGATCGTCCGGTTGCGCGACCGGATGTACGCGATCAAGGAGACGCAGGAGGAGATGGCGTTCCGCGAGTACCGCCTGCTCCGCGACCTCCAGCGCATCGGTCTCCCCGCCGTCAAGCCGGTCGGCGTCGTCACCGGCCGCGAGGACGACGCGGACGAGGAGCTCCCCTGCGCACTGCTCACCGAGCACCTCGCGTTCTCGCTCCCCTACCGCGCGCTGTTCGCCCACGGCACCCACGCCGACAACCTGCCGAGCCTGGTCGACGCGCTCGTCGTGCTGCTGGTCCGGCTGCACCTGGCGGACTTCTACTGGGGCGACGTGTCGCTCTCCAACGTGCTGTTCCGGCGCAGCGCGGGCGGGTTCGCGGCGTACCTCGTGGACGCCGAGACCGGCGAGCTCCGGCCCTCGCTGTCGCGCCAGATGCGGGAGTACGACGTGCAGGTCGGCTGTGAGAACGTGTTCGCCGAGCTGCTCGACCTCCAGGCCGGCGGGCGCATCAGCGGGACCGTCCAGGCCCACGAGATCGCGGCCCTGATCCAGAAGCGCTACGACGAGCTGTGGTCCGAGCTCACCGCGGCCGAGGAGTTCACCACCGACGAGATGTGGCGGATCGAGGAGCGCATCGAACGCCTCAACGAGCTCGGCTTCGACGTCGAGGAGCTCGACATCGTCACCGACTTCGACGGTGACCGGGTGCGGATCCAGCCCAAGGTCGTCGAGCTCGGCCACCACTGCCGGGAGCTCCAGGCGCTCACCGGCCTGAACGTCGAGGACGCGCAGGCGCGTCGCCTGCTCAACGACATGACGGCGTTCATCGCCCACCACGACCTCGGCCGCGAGGACAAGGCGATCGCGGCCAACCGCTGGCTCACCGAGGTCTTCGAGCCGATCACGGCGATGATCCCGCCCGAGGCGCGCGGCAAGCTCGAGCCGGCGGAGGTCTTCCACGAGATCCTCGTGCACCGGTGGTACCTGTCCGAGCGCGCCGGCCACGAGGTCAACATCTTCGAGACCGCGCGCGACTACATCGACAACGTGCTGAAGACCAAGCCCGACGAGCTGATCGCGACCGACGAGACGGCGGCGGAGTCCGACGAGGAGGACCAGGACGCCGCGGTGCTATCGGAGTAGGTCGCGCCCGATCACCAGGCGCTGGATCTGGTTGGTGCCTTCGAAGATCTGCGTCACCTTGGCGTCGCGGAACAGTCTCTCGACGGGGTACTCCCGCGTGTAGCCGTTGCCGCCGAGCACCTGGATCGCGTCCGTCGTCACGCGCATCGCCGCGTCGGTGGCGGTCAGCTTCGCGACGCTCGCCTGGCGGCTGAACGGCCGACCGGCGTCCTTGAGCCGCGCAGCATGGAGGTACGTCGCGCGGGCGCGCTCGACGTCCGCGGCCATGTCGGCGAGGAGGAACTGCAGCCCCTGCTGCTCGCCGATCTTCTTGCCGAACTGCTCGCGCTCGCCGGCGTACGCGACCGCATGGTCGAGCGCCGCCTGGGCAATGCCGGTCGCGACCGCGGCGATGCCGAGGCGCCCGGCGTCGAGCGCCGACAGCGCGACCCGCATGCCCGCGCCCTCCGCGCCGACGAGCTGGGTGGCCGGGATGCGTGCGCCGTCGAAGATCACCTGGGTCGTGACGTCGCAGGCGAGGCCCATCTTCTTCTCCGGGGCACCGAAGCTCATGCCCTCGGTGTCGCCCGGCACCAGGAGCGCCGACAGGCCGTGCTTGGGGTCGTCGGCGGTGCGCGCGAAGAGGATGTAGTAGTCGGCGCACGACCCGTTGCTGATCCACTGCTTGGTGCCGTGCACGATGTACGCGTCGCCCTCGAGGACCGCCCGCGTGCGGATCCCGCTGACGTCGGAGCCCGCCTGGGGCTCGGAGAGGCAGTAGGCGCCCAGCCAGTCACCGCTCAGCAGGCGCGGCAGCCACTCCTGCCGGAGCTCGTCGCTGCCGTTGCTGGTCACGACGTTGACGGTCAGCCCGTGGACGCTGACTCCGACGCCGACGCTCGGCCAGGCCGTCGCGATCTCCTCGATCACCTGGAGGTACACCTCGTACGGCTGCCCGCCGCCGCCGTACTCCTCGGGGAACGGCAGGCTCAGCAGCCCCGACTTCCCGAGCAGCCGGTACGCCGACTCCGGGAACTCGCCGCGCTCCTCGGCCTCGTGGACCTGCGGCGCGAGCTCCTTGGTGGCGATCTCGCGGGTCAGCTCGAGCAGCGCCTCGGCGACCCCGTCATCGTCCTTCGGCAGCAAGCGCTCGACCGTCGTACCCACCCCTCCGATCATGCCATCCCTGTGACGCTTTCCCCCCACTCGGCGGCAATCCGTCATACCCCCGTCACACGTCGAGTCGGCGCATATGCACCTCGGAATCACGCCGAGTCGTCACATGACGACTCGGCGAACAGGGGGTCAGCGGTGCTGGGAGAGGGTGTAGAGGGTGATGGAGGCGGCGACGCCGGCGTTGAGGGACTCCAGGGACGAGGACATCGGGATGGAGACGAGGCGGTCGCAGGTCTCGCTGACCAGACGCCCGAGACCCTCGCCCTCGGAGCCCACCACCACGACGAGCGGGCCCGCGGCAAGGTCCTCGTCGGCGAGCAGGTCCGGCAGGGAGAGGTCGCCGTCCGCGGCGAGGCCGACCACCTGGCAACCGGCGTCCTGGAAGTCCTTGAGCGTGCGCACCAGGTTGGTGGCCTGCGCGACCGGGATGCGGGCCGCCGCACCTGCGGAGGTCTTCCAGGCAGCCGCCGTCATCCGGGCCGCCCGCCGCTCGGGGATCACGACGCCGTGGGCGCCGAAACCCGCCGCCGACCTCACCACGGCACCGAGGTTGCGCGGGTCGGTGACCGAGTCGAGGGCCACGACCAGCGGCGCCTCGCCACGCTCCGCGGCAGCGTCGAGGAGGTCCTTCGGATGCGCGTACTCGTACGCCGGGATCCGGGCCGCGAGTCCCTGGTGCACCGCCCCGTCGGTACGCCGGTCGAGCTCCGGTCGGGTCACCTCGAGCAGGGAGATCCCCCGCTCCGCCGCGATCTTGAAGGCCTCGCGCAGCCGCCCGTCACGCTCGGCGCCCTCGGCGACGTACAGCCCGCTCACGGGCACCCCGGCCCGCAGTGCCTCGACCACCGCGTTGCGCCCGGCGATCCACTCGTCGTCGTGAGTCGGCTTGCGTCGCGGCTTGCGCGCGGCCTCACGCTGGGCCTTCGCCTTGAGCTTGTGCGCCTTGTGGTTCGGGCGGTCCGCCGCCTTCGGGGTCGGCCCCTTGCCCTCGAGTCCGCGCCGGACGCGCCCGCCCGACCCGGCGGTCGGGCGCTTCGACGACTTCCGGATCGCACCCCGCCGCTGACTGTTGCCCGGCATCAGCCCCCACCCTCCGCGAGCGTCCACTTCGTCCCGTCGGGCGTGTCCTCCACCTGGATGCCGGCGGCCGCGATCCGGTCCCGGATCGCGTCCGCCCGGGCCCAGTCCTTCTCCGCCCGCGCCGCCGCCCGCTCCTCGAGCAGGACGTTCACCAGCGCGTCGACGGCCGACGACAGGCGCGCGTCGTCGGACCGGCCGAGCGAGCCCCAGTTCGGGTCGGCCGGGTCGATCCCGAGCACGTCGCACATCGCCCGGACCTCGGCCGCCACCTCGTCGACAGGTTCACCGGCCGCGAGCAGCCGGTTGCCCTCTCGGACGCGGTCGTGGATCACCGCGATCGCGGCCGGAGTCCCCAGGTCGTCGTCCATCGCGGCGGCGAACGCCTCGGGGTACGACGTGGACTTCGTGGTCGTGCCGGCCCGCTCCAGGAAGGACTCGATCCGACGGAAGGCCGCCGCCGCGTCGTCCAGCGCCTCGAAGGAGAACTCCACGTGTGAGCGGTAGTGCGCGGACACCATGTAGTAGCGCAGCTCGATGCCGCGGACGCGCTTGAGCACCTCGGGGATCAGCAGGGAGTTGCCGAGCGACTTCGACATCTTCTCGCCGGCGGTCGTGATCCATGCGTTGTGCAGCCAGTACTGCGCGAACCGCTGCCCCGCCGCCCGCGACTGCGCCATCTCGTTCTCGTGGTGGGGGAACCGCAGGTCGACGCCACCGCCGTGGATGTCGAAGGCCGGCCCGAGGTACTTCGCCGCCATCGCCGAGCACTCGATGTGCCAGCCCGGGCGGCCCGGGCCGTACGGCGACGGCCACGCGGCCGTCTCCGGCTCGAGCGACTTCTTCCAGCCCTTCCAGAGCGCGAAGTCGCGCGGGTCGCGCTTCCTGGCCATCACCTGCGGGTCGGCGACTGTCTCCTCCGGCTCCATGTCGTCGACGCTCTGCCGGGTGAGCTCGCCGTACGCCGGCCACGACCGCACGTCGAAGTAGACGTCGCCCGACCCGTCCTCGGCCGGGTAGGCGTGGCCGCGCCCGACCAGCTGGCCGATCAACTCGAGGATCTCCGGCACGTGACCGGTCGCGGCCGGCTCGTAGGTCGGCGGGAGGACGTTGATCGCGTCCAGCGCCTTGTCGAGCTCGCGCCCCATCAGGTAGGCGATCTCGAACCACGGCCTGCCCTGCGCCTCGCCCTTGGCCAGGATCTTGTCGTCGATGTCGGTGACGTTGCGGATGAACGTGACGTCGTATCCCGTGGCCATCAGCCAGCGCCGCAGCACGTCGAAGTTCACCGCCGACCGGACGTGTCCGACGTGCGGCTCGCTCTGCACCGTGAGGCCGCAGACGTAGATGCCCGCCTTGCCGTCGGCGAGGGGGACGAAGTCGCGCACCTCACGGGCGGCGGTGTCGTGGAGCCGCAGAGTCACCCGCCCATCGTATGGGCCTAGGCTCGCCGCCATGTCTCGGCGCATCCGGTACGACGCGTGGTCGCCCGGGCGGGCCGCCACGTGGACGTCGCCGTGGTGCGAGCCGGGCTTCGCCTTCGACGACCTGGTCGCGTCGTGGTCGGCGACGACGCCGCCGGGCACCTGGATCGAGGTCGCGGCCCAGGCCCGAGGGCGTCGGACCCAGCGAGACGCCTCGTCCCTCGGCTCCTCAGGAACCAGCTGGCGGGTGCTCGGCCGCTGGGCGAGCGGGGCGTCGGCTCCACATCGCACGAGCGTGACCGGCGACCCCGAGGTCGACACGGACGTCTGGCGCCCGGGCGAGGGCGTGGACGCCTACCGGCTGCGGGTCACCCGGCACGGCTCGGGCACCGTGCAGCCCGACGTCCACCGGGTCGGTGCGGTGGTCAGCGCCGGTCGGGTCCGCACGACGACCTCGCGCCCGCTGAAGAGCACGACGCGTGTGCTCGACGTGCCACGCCTGTCCCAGATGACGTGGAAGGAGGTCGGCGGCGACGGGTGGTGCTCGCCCACGTCGGTCGCGATGGTGCTGTCCCATGCCGGCACGCTGCCACCGACCACCGACACCGGGTCGGTCGACGTCGCCCGGGTGGCCGCCGAGGTGGCCGACCCGGCGTACGGCGCAGGCAACTGGCCCTTCAACACCGCCTGGGCCGCGACCCTCACCGGCCACGCCTTCGTCACCCGGCTGCGCGACCTGCGCGACGCCGAGCACTTCATCGACGCCGGGATCCCCCTGGTCGCCTCGGTCGCCTATCCCTCGGGGGCACTTCGCGGCGCCCCGACCCGCGGCACCGACGGGCACCTCGTCGTGATCCGCGGCTTCACCGCCGACGGCCGCGTCGTCACCAACGACCCGGCCTCCCCCACGCAGCGTCGGGTCCGACGGACCTACGACCGCGGCGAGTTCGAGCGGGCCTGGCTCCGGGGCTCCGGTGGCCTGGTCTACGTCATCCACCGCGACGACCAGGTCCTCCCGCCGGGAGGCCGTGCGGCCTGGTGAGACCCGGCCGCGGCAGCCGCGCGGCCGGCCGGGAGGAACTTCCCCGTCGTTCGTGCTAGGACAACCGGGCCGACTGGCTTACATTGCGGGGGCGGGTCCGACTCGTCCGGGGGGAATCACATGCGCAGACCCAAGCTCACAGCCGTCCTGACCTCGCTCTGTGTCGCGACCGCCGGGACCACAGCCCTCGTCGCGGGTCCAGCCCACGCTGACGACACACCCCTCCCCACGACGGTCCAGCTCAGCTTCACCGACCCGTCGGACGGCACGCAGTACGGCGCGTGGAGCGCTCTGTACGGCGACCCGGTCGGCCCGCTCACCGGCGCCGTCAGCGACGGCACCGCTCCGCCGCCCGTCGGCACGGCGACGCTGGAGCAGAGGCTGCCCGGGGGCGACTGGACGGCCACGACTCAGGTGGACGACGACGTCAGCGACGGCGTGACGTTCACGACCCCGAAGGCCCGGAGCAACGTCCGCTACCGCGTGCAGTACGCCGGCGGCACCGACGACTCCACCCTCACCACCTGGTCACCCTCGACGTCCAACTCCGTGCGGGTGCTGGCCTACTGGAAGTTCAAGCCCACCAAGGCCAGGTACCGCCACGGCCTCGTCTTCACCTGGTGGGGGGCCCTGGCTCCGCGCGTGGACCACCACAAGGTCCTGATCCAGGTCAAGAACGGGTCGTCGTGGAAGAAGTACAAGGTCGTCCGCACCAACGCCAAGAGCCGATGGAAGGTGCGCGTGAAGGCCGGGCACAACCGCTGGGTCCGCTACCGCGCCGTCGTGACCCGCACCAAGACGCTGCACAAGAACGGCACGGCCGCGAAGTTCAAGGTGCGGTTCAACCGGACAGCCGACGGCCACCCGTCGCCCCGCGCCCTCATCCGGCGCTGAAGGTGATCGTGTGCCAACCGGTCGCCCCGTCGGGCACCGGGTCGGCACGCACGCCGGTCTGCACCTCGCCGTCGGCGTTGACGGCGCGGCAGCGGAGACGGTGCTGACCGGGAGCGACGTCGAGCGTCGCCGTCCACTGCACCCACGAGTCCTTCAGCTTCCTCCGGGCCAGCGTCGCCTCGCGCCAGGCGCTGCCGTCCAGCTGGACCTGGACGGCAGCGATCCCGGTGTTCTGCTGCCAGGCCAGGCCGCCGACGCGCACCTGCCCGGCCTTCACCGAGTGACCGTCTCCCGGCACGTCGATGCGTGAGGCCAGCTTCACCGGCCCCTGCGCCGACCACCCCCGCTCGGTCCAGTACGCCGAGAACGAGTCGAAGGTGGTCAGCTCGATCTGCCGCACCCACTTGCACGCAGAGACATAGCCGTACAGTCCGGGCACCAGCGTCCGCACCGGGAAGCCGTGCTCGATCGGCAGCGGCTCGCCGTTCATCGCGTAGGCGAGCATCGCCCCGCGGTCGTCGAGCAGTGCCGACAGCGGGGTGCCGCAGGTCCAGCCGTCCTCGGAGGTCTGCTTGACCGCGTCCGCGCGGGAGTGCACGCCGGCCTCCTCGAGCAGGTCCTTCAGCAGGGTGCCGCTGAACCACGCGTTGCTGATCAGGTCGCCACCCACCTCGTTGGACACGCAGTTGAGCGTCATCCAGAAGTCCTGACGTGGGCGACTCACGAGCTCGTCGTACGTCAGGGTGATCTCGCGGTCGACCATGCCGTGGATGCGCAGCGACCAGTCGGCAGGCTCGATCGCCGGCGGCACCAGCGCGGTGTCGATCCGGTAGAACCGGCTCGACGGGGTCTTCCACGACTCGATGCCGTCGAGTCCCACCTCGACGCCGGCCGGCGGTCGCGGGTCGGCCACGCCCGCCAGGTCGAGCGCGTCCCGGGCGGCGGCGACCGCCCGCCGGTGGCCACCGACCCGCCACCCGAGGAGACCGACCACGAGGCTGCCCAGCCCGACGCCCGACGCGACGAGCAGGAACCGACGCGAGGTGTCGAGGTCGGCGTACGGCTTCGGGCGGAGGTACGACGCCAGCACGTTCAGCACCGCCAGCCAGGTCAGGACACCGGCGAGGATCGGCAGGATCCCGGTGGCCGGAGCGGCGAACTGCGACTGGTTCGCGACGAGCCCGACCACGCCGAGGGCGGCGAACCCACCGATCGCCGCGCCGTACGACCGACGGGCGAGCAGCCCGAGACCGGTGAAGAGCAGCACCAGCACGACCAGCACGCCGGTGACCAGCAGCGGCTTGTCGTGTCGCCCGACCAGTGCGATGAGGCGCTCAGCCACCGGGCCCGGCGTCAGCTTGATCACCAGCTCCGCGACGTCGGTGACCGGGTTGCCACGCAGTCCCAGCCAGGTCGCGGTCAGGTACGCCGTCGCCAGGCCCGCGAGGCCGGAGATGAGACCGGCCAGGCCCCAGGGCGCACGCGTCCGCACACGGGAATTGTGACTCGGGCATGATCACGTGCGTGCCCGGAAGTCCTTTCGAAATCCGAACGGGTGTCGGCGTCGACGTCCATCGGCTGGCCGACGGCGTCCCCCTCCACCTCGCCGGCCTGCACTGGCCGGACGAGCCGCAGGGCCTCGAAGGACACTCGGACGGCGACGTGTGCGCGCACGCCATGTGCGACGCCCTCTTCTCTGCCGCGGGCCTCGGCGACCTGGGCACGAACTTCGGCACGAGCGAGCCCGAGTGGGCCGGCGCCTCCGGAGCGGCGATGCTGGCCGAGACCGCGGCCCGGGTACGCCGCGCCGGCTACGAGATCGGCAACGTCGCGGTCCAGCTCGTCGGCAACCGCCCGCGGCTCGGCACGCGCCGGGACGAGGCGGTCGCCGTGCTCGCGGACGCCGTCGGTGCGCCGGTGTCGCTCTCGGCCACGACGACCGACGGGCTTGGCCTCACCGGTCGCGGTGAGGGACTCGCGGCCGTCGCCACGGCGCTCGTGCACCGATGAGGGCCGCGGTCGTCGTCCTGGCCGCGGGCTCGGGGACCCGCGTGGGCGCCGACGTGAACAAGGTGCTGCTGCCGATCCACGGCGTCGCGGTCGTGGCCCACTCGGTGCGTACTGCCTGCCAGGTTCCCGGCGTACGACGGGTGGTGCTGGTGGTGCGTAGCGGCGAGGAGGCGGACGTCCGGCGCGCGGTCGAGCCGCACCTGCCCGACCCGGGACCCGAGGTCGGGATGGTCGTGGGGGGCGCGACCCGGCACGCGTCGGAGTGGGCGGCACTGCAGGTCCTGGCACCGGCCATCGAGTCCGGCGACCTCGACGTGGTCGCGATGCACGACGCCGCGCGACCGCTGGCCGATGCGGCGTTGTACGAGGCCGTGCTGGCGACCGCCGAGCGGCTCGGGGGCGCCATCCCGGTGGCGCACCTGCCCGACCTGGTCGCGGTGGACGGTTCTCCCCTGCCGTCCGCGCTGGTCGGCGTGCAGACGCCGCAGGCGTTCCGGGCGGCCGACCTGCTCGCGGCACACCGGGCGGCAGCCGCGGACGGCTTCGAGGCCACGGACACGGCCGGCTGCCTGTCGGCGTACGCCGACGTCGTGATCGGCGCGGTCGAGTCGGACGCCGCGAACCTCAAGGTGACGGTCGCCGCCGACCTCGCCGTGGCGGACGCCCTCAGGGCGCGGTGAGCGCCTCGACCCGGGCCAGGTCGGCGGGGTCGTGCACGCGCACGGCCGAGGGCGGGGCGACGACCAGCTCCACCCGGTGACCGGCGCCCAGCTGCGACAAGGCGGTCGGGAAGTCGGCCGGAGGCCGATCGGTGAGGCCCGCCACCACCCCGGCCGGCAGGACCAGCGGTGAGGCCAGGTGGCGGAGGGCGTCCCGGTCGAGGGTCGGCCCGACGGTCGGGCCCGATGGCCCGTCGACCAGCTCCTTGACGGTGTCGGTGACCGCGAGGACGCCGGCCACCACGACGTCCCCATCGACCGATCGGCGTACGCAGTCGGCGAGGAAGTCCGGCGGGGTGCCCGGGCACAGGGCGTCGTGCCAGACCAGCGGCAGACCCGCCTCGCGCACCTGTGACCACGGCGTCGTCAGGTCCAGCAGCTGGATACCGGCCTCTCCCATCGCCCAGGCGGCCCAGGCGACCAGGGGCTCGCCGTGGAGGAGCGCGAAGGGCAGGCTCCGGCGGTCGCGCTCCACGACCACGCCGAGCGCGATGGGGCCGTCCACGTCCATGGGCGCGGATCCTACGAGCCCGACCGCCAGGACCGGGACATGACGAAGGCCCCGCCCACCGGAGTGGAGCGGGGCCTTCGTCAATCGGCTCTCAAACCGAGTCAGGAAGCAAGGACCTCGTCGAGGATCGCCTCGGCCTTGTCCTCATTGGTGTTCTCGGCCAGCGCCAGCTCGGAGACCAGGATCTGGCGGGCCTTCGCCAGCATCCGCTTCTCGCCGGCGGACAGGCCGCGGTCACGCTCCCGGCGCCACAGGTCGCGCACGACCTCCGACACCTTCATCACGTCGCCACTGTGCAGCTTCTCGAGGTTCGCCTTGTAGCGTCGCGACCAGTTGGTCGGCTCCTCGACGTGCGCCGCGCGCAGGATGTCGAAGACCCGGTCGAGCCCGTCCTTGTCGACCACGTCGCGTACGCCGACGAGGTCGAGGTTGCAGGCAGGCACGCGGACCACCAGGTCCTGCTGAGCCACGATGCGAAGGACGAGGTACTGCTTGTCCTCACCCTTGATCTTTCGCATCTCGATGTCTTCGATGACAGCCGCCCCGTGATTGGGATACACAACCGTTTCGCCCACGGTGAAAGACATATTGTTCAGTACCACCCTTCTTGGGTGACCATTCTAACACGTGCGCCGCGTGAGCCCTTTTGCGTCTCCGCAGGTCAGACGCGGTTTCCGGGCTTGACAGATCGCTTGTCGATGTGCCTGCCGAGAGTGCGTCGTCGGCGCGCCGTCCCACCGCCGCCAGGCGTGCCTCGCACGCGATGACCGATACTGCTGGCCATGTCCGGCTCGGAGTCCACCACGCCGGTGGCGTCCGGCCGACTCGGGCGGCTCACGCCGGTCCAGCTCGTGCGCGCGGCCCATCCTCGGCAGGCGCTGCTGACCGCCGCCGGGTTGGCGCTCGCCGCCGTGCTCTCCGATCGGCCGGCGCGCGAAGTGGGCCTGGTCGCGGTGACCGTCCTGGTCGGCCAGGCGCTCCTGGGCTGGGACAACGACCTCGTCGACGAGGTGGCCGACCGGGCGGACCAGCGCACCGCCAAGCCCCTGGTCGGGGGTGGCCTCGACCGCGGGACGCTCGGCTTCTGGCTCGCCTGCGCCGTCCTCCTGGTGGTCCCGTTGTCGCTGTCCAGCGGGATCAACGCCGGGCTCGCCTACCTGCTGTCGCTCGCGGTGGGCGTGCTGGGCAACCGCCTGCTCCGGAAGGGTCCCCTGTCGTGGCTTCCGTGGGCGGTCGCATTCGCGCTGTACCCGGCGTACCTCTCGTACGGCGGCTGGGGCGGCGGCGCCGACGGCCACCCGCCGACGGTTGCGATCACCGTCGCCGCGGCGTTCCTCGGGATCGGGGTGCACGTCCTCGTGGCGCTGCGGGGTCTGGTCGACGACAACCGGGCGGGTCGGCGGCACCTCCCGCTGCGGCTCGCGCTGCGGGTGGGTGCCCCGCGGCTGCTGGTGCTGGCCTGCCTCTACTGCGTCGTCGCGGCCGGCGCGATCGCGGTCGTCGGCGGCACGGTCGGGCTGTCTCAGTAGCACCCCGTCGGCAGACGCGGGCCAGCCGCTAATGTGTCGCCCGTGAACCTGCGACGCACCCTGGCGCTCGGTGCGGCCGGCCTCGTCGCCACCGCTGCGCTCTCGTCCTGCGGCTTCGACTACCCGACGGACCGGATCAACAACATCACGGCCGGGGTCGACTACCGCGACGGCAGCGTCGACATCCTCAACGCCGCCGTGGTGGCGAAGCAGCCCAACAGCGGCACGCTCATCGCGACGTTCGTCAACAACAGCGACTCCAAGACCATCGCGCTCCAGTCGGTCACCGGTGACAACACCGCGATCAGCCATGCCGATGCGACCACGTTCTCGCTCGCCCCCGGCACGCTCCGCAACCTCGCCACCGAGGGCGGCATCCCGGTCAGCGGCACCTTCGCCCTCGGCCAGTTCGTGAACGTCGTCTTCACGTTCGACGACGGCGAGACCGTGAACCTCAGCGTCCCGGTCGTCGCCGACACCGAGCAGTGGACCGGGCTCGACACCTCCACACCGTCCCCCAGCGCCTCCCCCAGCTGACGTGACCTACACGCTCGTCCTCCTCCGCCACGGCGAGAGCCTGTGGAACGCCGAGAACCTCTTCACCGGGTGGGTCGACGTCGACCTCTCCGAGAAGGGCCGGGCCGAGGCCCTGCGCGGCGGTGAGCAGCTGCGCGACGCGGGCATCCTTCCCGACGTCGTCCACACCTCGCTGCTCCGCCGGGCGATCACCACCGCCGCGATGAGCCTCGACGTCGCCGACCGGCACTGGATCCCGGTCCGCCGGAGCTGGCGTCTCAACGAGCGGCACTACGGCGCGCTCCAGGGGAAGAACAAGAAGCAGACGCTCGAGCGGTACGGCGAGGAGCAGTTCATGCTGTGGCGCCGCTCGTTCGACGTACCGCCGCCGCCGCTCGACGACGACGACGAGTTCTCGCAGGCCCACGACGTGAGGTACGCCGACCTCGGCGACGAGCTCCCGCGCAGCGAGTGCCTCAAGGACGTCATCGGCAGGCTGCTGCCCTACTGGGACGGCCCGCTCGCCGACGACCTGCGCACCGGCCGGACCGTGCTGGTCGCCGCGCACGGCAACAGCCTGCGCGCGATCGTCAAGCACCTCGACCGGATCAGCGACGACGACATCCCCGGCCTCAACATCCCGACCGGGATGCCGCTGGTCTACGAGCTCGACGAGGACCTGCGACCCACCGTCCCCGGTGGCCGCTACCTCGACCCCGAGGCCGCCGCCGAGGCCGCCGCCGCGGTCGCCCAGCAGGGTCGGTAGAGGCGAGTAACCGACCACTGACGGTGCGACACGCCGTACCCGCACCGGCGTGTCCTCCCTCGGACGGTCGGTTACACGCCGCCTTATGTCGCCGTACGCCGCTAGGAGACCCGGGCGTCGGAGGGCGTGGGGTACTGACCGGTCACCACGAAGACCACCCGGTTGGCGAGGGAGACGGCGTGGTCGGCGATCCGCTCGTAGTAGCGACCGAGCAGGGCGATGTCGACGGCGGACTCGACGCCGTGCTGCCAGTCGTGGGAGAGCAGCTGGGTGAAGCTGCTGCGGCGCAGCTGGTCCATCTCCTCGTCGGCTCGGCCGAGCTCGATCGCGGCGTCGACGTCGCGGTCGATGATCACCGTCGCGACCCGCCGCACCATGTCCTCGGCGACCTCGGCCATCCGCGAGATCGTCGGCCGCGCGTCCTCGGGGACGGCGACGTCGGGCACCCGCAGGCGCGCGATCTTCGCGACGTGGACGGACAGGTCGCCCATCCGCTCGAGCTCGCTGACCATGCGCAGGGCCGACACCACGATCCGCAGGTCTCCGGCCACGGGCTGCTGGAGCGAGAGCAGCGAGAACGCCCTGCCCTCGAGACGCTCGCGAGCGGCGTCGATCGTGGCGTCGGCGGCGATCACCCGCTCCGCGACCTCGGCGTCGCCGCTCAGCAGGGCCTGCGTGGCGTGACGGACGGAGGTCTCGACCTCCTGGCAGATCTCGGCCAGGTCGGAGAACATCGAGTCCAGCTGCTCCTGGAACGCTTCGCGCATGCGGTCACCGTAGGTGCCGAAAGTGACCGGACGGGGCGGCCCGGTGAACGCCTCGTGAACAGTGCGTGAGCACGCTCGCCGAGTGCGAACGGCGCGTGTCCGGGGTGCGTACGATCTGTGCGTGAGCCCCACGACGCAGGCTTTCCTGGCCGCGCTCATCGGGGCAGTCGTCGCCGGAGGGGCGGTCCTGGCCTGGCATGTCAGCGAACGCCAGCAGGCAGCCGCGGCACGGACCGAGGAGCCGGCGCTTCCCGCCGGCGTGGCGACCGTCCTGTCGGTCCTACGCAGCAGCGCGCTCGTCGTCGACGACGCGGACGAGGTCGTGAAGGCCTCCGCGCCGGCGCTGGCGTTCGGCCTGGTCCGCGAGAAGCGCCTGGTGTCGTCCGAGCTCGCCGACCTCGTGCGCCAGGTGCGTCGCGACGGCCAGATCCGGGAGACCGAGCTGACGATGCCGCGCCCGAGCGGCCCGCCCCGCACCGTCACGGCCCGGGTCGCGCCGCTCAGCTCGCGCTTCGTGCTGGCCCTGATCGAGGACCGCACGCGGGAGCGTCGGGTCGAGGAGGTACGCCGCGACTTCGTGGCCAACGTGTCGCACGAGTTGAAGACGCCCGTGGGCGCGATCAAGCTGCTCGCCGAGGCGGTCTCGGACGCGTCGGGAGACCCGGAGGCCGTCGAGCGGTTCGCGTCGCGGATGCTGACCGAGAGCGACCGCCTGTCGAAGATGGTCCAGCAGATCATCGAGCTGTCCCGGCTGCAGGGCGACGAGCCCCTCGAGGCGCCCGCGGTGGTCGACGTCGACGAGGTGATCAAGCGCTCGGTCGACGTCACGGCCATGGACGCCACCAGCCGGCACATCTCCGTGGTGACCGGTGGCACACCGGGGCTGACGATCTTCGGCAACGAGGAGCAGGTCTCCGCGGCGGTCACCAACCTCGTGGCCAACGCGGTCGCCTACTCCGGCGAGGACTCGACCGTGCTGGTGTCGACCAAGCCGAACGACGACATGGTCGAGATCTCCGTCGTGGACCAGGGCATCGGCATCCCCCAGGACGAGCTGGATCGCATCTTCGAGCGCTTCTACCGCGTGGACCCCGCGCGGCACCGCTCCACCGGCGGCACCGGGCTGGGCCTCTCGATCGTCAAGCACGTCGCGGCCACCCACGGGGGCGACGTACGCGTGTGGTCCCTGGAGGGGCAGGGGTCGACCTTCACGCTCTCGCTCCCCCGACCCGAGCAAGAGGAGTTCAGCCCATGACCCGGGTCCTGGTCGTCGAGGACGAGGAGAGCTACGCGGACGCGTTGTCCTACATGCTGCGCAAGGAGGGGTACGACGTCTCGCTGGCCGCCGACGGCAACGACGCGCTCACCGAGTTCGACCGCAACGGCGCCGACATCGTGCTGCTCGACCTGATGCTCCCGGGCCTGCCCGGCACCGAGGTGTGCCGGCGGATCCGCGCGGTGTCGAACGTCCCGGTGATCATGGTCAGCGCCAAGGACGACGAGGTCGACAAGATCGTCGGCCTCGAGCTCGGCGCGGACGACTACGTCACCAAGCCGTACTCGCCGCGCGAGCTCGTCGCCCGCATCCGTGCCGTGCTCCGTCGCGGCGTCGAGCCCGACCTGGCACCGACGACCCTCGAGGCGGGGCCCGTGCGCATGGACGTCGAGCGCCACGTCGTCACCGTCGACGGCGAGCCGCAGCGGCTGCCGCTGAAGGAGTTCGAGCTGCTCGAGCTGTTCCTGCGCAACCCGGGTCGCGTGCTGACCCGCGGTCAGCTCATCGACCGGGTCTGGGGCTCGGACTACGTCGGCGACACCAAGACGCTCGACGTCCATGTGAAGCGCCTCCGCGCCAAGCTCGAGCCCGACCCTTCGCACCCGACGATGGTGGTCACCGTGCGCGGGCTCGGCTACAAGCTGGACCTGTAGCCCACCCGTCCGCGGGTGTCCGCAATCGCGAAGCGACAGTGGCCCGGGGCGGCGATCCTTCGCTAGCGTCCGAGACTTCGTGACAGGGGGAGGCCATGCGTCGTTGGGGTGAGCTGGTGCTGCGGCACCGGGTCCTGATCGTGATCGCCTGGGCGCTGGTCCTGGTGGCCGGCGGGGCCGTCTCGAGCACGGTGTCCGACCGGATGACGGTGAACTTCTCGCTGCCCGGCCAGCCCGGCGACGAGGCGGCCAACAAGATCATCGCGCTGTACCACAACGGCGGGAACACGGCTCCGCTGATCGCCACCGTCACGATGCCCGAGGGCCAGACGATCACCGGCAACGAGGACGCCGTGGCGAAGGCCTTCGCCGGGATCGCGACCGCCGTGCCGGACCGGCCGTTGCGGGTGGTCGACGAGGCCAACACCGGCGACAAGGCCTTCCGCACCTCGGACGACCGCACGGCGTACGCGATGGTGTTCTACCCGTTCCCCCGGAGCTTCGCCGAGGAGCTCCCGACGAAACCCATCGAGGAGGTCGTGAAGTCGGCGGCGCCCGTCGGCGCCGGCGTGGGCGTCACCGGCATGGACGCGCTCGCGGTCGGCGACGACACGGGAGGGCCTGGCGTCCTGACCGAGACCCTGCTCGGGGCCGCGGGGGCGCTGATCGTGCTGCTGTTCGTCTTCGCGTCGGCGCTGGCGTTCCTGCCGCTGGTGGTGGCCGCGGTCTCGATCCTGGCGACGTTCCTGATGCTCCTCCCCCTCACCTACGTCACCGACGTCTCGTTCATCGTGCAGTTCCTGGTCGCTCTGGTGGGGCTCGGCGTCGCGATCGACTACTCGTTGCTGTTCGTCACGCGATGGCGCGAGGAACGAGATCACGGCCGCGACAACCACGACGCCGTGGTCGCCGCCATGGAGACCGCGGGGCACGCGGTGCTGTTCAGCGGGCTCACGGTCGCGATCGGCCTGCTCGCCCTGGTCGTGCTGCCGGTGCCGTTCATGCGCAGCGTCGGGTACGGCGGCGCGCTGATCCCGCTGGCCAGCGTGCTGGTTACCTTGACCCTCACGCCGGCGATCCTCGGCAGCATCGGACCCCGGGTGGACTGGCCGAAGATCCGGCACGAGAACAAGCCGAGCCGCGGCTGGACCGCGTGGGCGCGCCTCATGGTCCGCCGCCGGTGGATCGCCCTGCTGTCCGCCCTGGCCGTGATCGCGGTGCTGTTCGTGTCGTTCCTCGGCATCAAGATCGGCCTGGCGGACTCCTCGTCGCTGGCCACGAGCGGTCCGGCGTACGACGCCCTCCAGACGCTGGAGCGCGGCGACGTGAACACCGGGGTCCTCACGCCGATGGAGGTGCTCACCGAGACCGACCAGGCCCAGTCGGTCGCCGACACCCTGGCGAAGGTCGATGGGGTGACCAGGGCGGTCGTCCCGACCGGGCCAGGCGCCTCGGTGGACGGGAAGACCGTCGTCCTCGTCTTCCCCGATCGCGAGACGGTGAACTCCCAGAGCGTCCAGGTGGTCCGTGACGTCACGGCCGTGGCCGACGACACCGACGGCGTGATCGGCGTGACCGGGGTCGGCAACGCCCAGGTCGACTTCCTGCACGCGGTCTACGGCAACTTCCCGCTGATGCTCCTGATCATCGCGGCGCTCACCTACATCCTGCTGGTCCGCGCGTTCCGGTCGCTGCTGCTGCCGCTGAAGGCGGTGATCCTCAACCTGGTCTCGCTCTCGGCCGTCTACGGCCTGATGGTCCTCTTCTGGCAGGAGGGCTACGGGTCCGAGGCGGTCTTCGGGATCGCCGCGACCGGCGCGGTCACGTTCTGGATCCCGCTGATGGTCTTCGCGTTCCTGTTCGGGCTGTCGATGGACTACGAGGTGTTCATCCTGGCCCGTGTCCGGGAGGAGTACGACGCGGGCGCCGGCACCGACGACGCCGTGATCCAGGGCATCGGTCGCACCGGGCGCCTCGTCACCAGCGCCGCGCTGATCCTGTTCCTGGCGTTCGCCGCCCTCGCCTCCGGGCCGGGCACGGACATCAAGGTGATGGCGACCGGCCTGGGCTTCGGCATCCTGCTGGACGCCACGCTCGTGCGGTCGGTGCTGGTGCCGACGCTGGTGTCGTTGTTCGGCTCGTGGAACTGGAAGCTCCCCGACTGGGTCGCGCGCGTCCTGCGCATCCAGCCGTCGCACTCCCACGCCGAGCCGCCGGTGCCGGTCGGCGACTGACGAGCGTCGGCGTCACCCGACGACCACCACGTGGAGCCGCCGTGGGCCGTGGACGCCCACGACCCGGTCCAGCTCGATGTCGCTGGTGGCCGAGGGACCGCTGATCCAGGTCAGCGGGCGGGACGCGTCCAGCGCGGCGATCGCGTCCGGGACGTCGGGCACCACCTCCCCGGCATCGACGATGCAGACGTGGTGGTCGGGCACGAGCGTGATCGCGCGCCGACCCTGACCGGGTCCGTGGTCGAGCACGATCGTCCCGGTCTCCGCGATGCCGAGCCGGGCTCGGGTGACGACCGCGTCGAACCCGTCGAGGTCGGTCGCGGACAGGCCGCCGTCGACGACTCCGCCCGGCACCTCGAGGTCGAGCTCCGGGGGTACGACGACCCGGCCGGCGTCCGCCAGGGCTTCCCGGAGGTGCTCGACGAGGTCGGCCGACGAGCACCGCTCCACCGTGGCCCGGTAGTCGGCGACGCGTTCGCAGAAGAGGGCGACGACGTCGACCGAGCCGTCCGGCGTACGCCGCACAGGAGTGACGGCGGGCGGGACCGGCGTACCGGCGAGGGCGGCCCGTACCCGGGCGAGGATCTCGTCGCGCGCACTCATGACCGGGTGCGCCTCCACCACGCACGGAACGACTCCCGGGGTGGGTCGGGCAGGTCGCGGGCCCCCGTCCAGCGACGCCCCGGACCAGGCAGCCTCGCGAGCCACGTCCACCACCGACCGGTGCGGGCCGACAGCCGCTCGACCCGCGCCAGGCGGCGTGCGTCGGACAGCGTCCACGCGGCCGAGCGCATGGCGACCGCCTCGGTCCGGGGGCGACGCTCGCGTCGATGTGCGTCGACGACCTGCGTGCGCAGGTCGACCAGCACCGAGGGGATGTCGATCTTGACCGGGCACACGTCGTAGCAGGCGCCGCACAGGCTCGAGGCGTATGGCAGCGAGTCGACCTGGGCGTCCTCCCCCACGCCGCGCAGCAGCGGGGTGAGGATCGCCCCGATCGGGCCGGGGTAGACCGACCCGTACGCGTGCCCGCCCACGCGCTCGTAGACCGGACAGACGTTGAGGCACGCCGAGCAGCGGATGCACCGCAGCGCCTGGCGACCGACCTCGTCGGCCAGCGCGCGGGTCCGGCCGTTGTCGAGGAGCACGACGTGCACCTCCTGCGGACCGTCGCCGGGCGTCACCCCGTGCCACATCGAGGTGTAGGGGTTCATCCGCTCACCGGTCGACGACCGCGGCAGGAGGCGCAGGAAGACGTCGAGGTCGGCCCAGGTCGGGAGCACCTTCTCGATGCCGACCACCGAGACCAGGACCTCGGGCAGCGTCAGGCACATCCGGCCGTTGCCCTCGGACTCCACCACGACGAGGGTTCCCGTTTCGGCGACAGCGAAGTTGGCGCCCGAGACCGCCATCCTGGCGCGCAGGAACTTCTCGCGGAGGTGCAGGCGCGCGGCGTTCGCGAGCTCGCCGGGGTCGTCGGTGAGGTGGTCCGGCGCCGGCCGCCCGGATGCCGCCATCCGGGTGCGGAAGATGTCGCGGATCTCGGTCCGGTTGCGATGGATCGCGGGCACCACGATGTGGGAGGGCAGGTCGTCGCCCAGCTGCACGATCAGCTCGGCGAGGTCCGTCTCCCGGGCGGCGATCCCCTCCGCGGCCAGGGCCTCGTTGAGGCCGATCTCCTGGGTGACCATCGACTTCACCTTGACGACCTCGTCGACGTCGTGGGCGCGGGCGAGGCCGGCGACGATCCGGCAGGCCTCGGCCGCGTCACGGGCCCAGTGCACGACGGCGCCGCGGGCCACGAGCGACTCCTCGAGCCGCTCGAGGTGACCGGCGAGATCTGCCAGCGTCCGGTCCTTGACGTCGACGGCGCGCTGCCGAAGCTCCTCCCAGTCGGGCACCTCGGCGACCACGTGCGCCCGTTTGTCGCGGATGGTGTGGGTCGCGTGCGCGAGGTTGCGCCGCAGCTGGGTGTCTTCGAGCGCCTCGCGGGCCGCCTCGGGGAACGCCGGCATCCCCACGAACGTCGCCGTCACGACGAGGACCCCGTCGCGGCGAGCACCTCGGCGAGGTGCATCACGCGTACGCCGGAGCGCCGGCGCGACAGCAGCCCGCCGAGGTGGGTGAGGCAGGAGTTGTCACCGGCGACGAGCACGTCGGCGCCGGTCTCGAGCACCTGATCGACCTTGTCGCTGCCCATGGCCACGGAGACGTCGGCGTTCTTGATCGCGAACGTCCCGCCGAAGCCGCAGCACTCCTCGGCGCCCGGCAGGTCCACGAGCGTCAGCCCGCGCACCGCCTCGAGAAGCCGACGGGGCCGGTCCCCGACGTTGAGCAGCCGGAGGGAGTGGCAGGTCGGGTGGTAGGTCACGCGGTGCGGGAACGACGCGCCCACGTCGGTCACGCCGAGGACGTCCACCAGGAACTCGCTGAGCTCGTACACCTTCGGTCCGAGGTCGGACACCGCGTCCGTCAGTGACGGGTCGCCCGCGCGCTGCGCCACCAGCCGGTGCTGGTGCCGCACTGACCCCACGCACGAGCCCGACGGCGCCACCACCGCGTCGTACCCCGCGAACGCCGCGACGAAGGCGCGCACGACCGGCACCGCCTCCTCGGCGTACCCGGAGTTCACCATCGGCTGCCCGCAGCAGGTCTGCGCCTTTGGGAAGTCGACGTCGACGCCGAGGCGGGTGAGGACCTCGACGACGGCCCGGCCGGTGCCCGGGTACAGAGCGTCGTTGACGCAGGTGACCATCAGCGCGACGCGCATGCCGACCATCCTGACCCCTGGGTGGCCAGAGGCCCGATGCGGCGTCCGAAAACCGCAGGAGGACTGTCGGTGGTCGTCCCTAGGCTGGAGCGGTGCCACTGACCGACCGCTCCTGGTTGCCGCCGGCCGCCGTCGCCACCACCCTCACGCTCTGGGCCTCCGCGTTCGTCGCGATCCGTCACCTCGGCGGGTCCTTCACCGCCGGGTCGCTCTCGCTGGGTCGCCTCGTCGTGGGCTCCGCCGCGCTGGGCGCCGTCGCCGTCTCCCGCGGGCTCCCGCGGCCGAGCGGGCGCGACTGGCTGGGCCTGGTGGCGATCGGGGTGCTGTGGTTCGGCGTCTACAACGTCGCCCTCAACCAGGGTGAGCACCACGTCGACGCCGGCACGTCCGCGATGCTCATCCAGATCTCGCCGGTGCTGATCGCGGTGCTCGCGACGGCGTTCCTGGGCGAGCGCTTCACCCTGTGGCTGGGCGTGGGGCTCGTGCTGGCGTTCGCCGGCGTCGTGCTGATCGGCTTCTCTCAGCCCGGCGGTCACAACGACGTCGTCGGCGTGCTGCTCTGCCTGCTCGCCGCGCTGGTCTACTCCATCGCCCTGATCGTCCAGAAGCCGCTGGTCGAGCGGCTCTCGGCGCTCAACGTCACCTGGCTGGCCTGCACGATCGGGGCGGTGGCGTGCCTGCCGTTCGCCGGCCAGCTGGTCGACGACACCCGCGACGCCTCGGTCTCCGACATCTGGTGGGTGGTCTACCTCGGGCTGTTCCCGACGGCGATCGCCTTCTCGACGTTCGCCTTCGCCCTGCGACACATGACGGCGAGCAGCCTGGGCATCACGACGTACCTCGTGCCGCCGCTGACGATCCTGATGGGGTGGCTCTTCCTGAGCGAGACCCCGCCCGGGATGGCCTACGTCGGGGGCGCGCTCGCGCTCGTGGGTGTCGCGGTGGCCCGGAGGAAACCCCGCGTCCGCGAGGTGGTCCCGCAGGAGCCCGAGGTCGCCTGCCCCTAGCTCACCCACCTGTCATGCTGCGCGTGTGAACGTCGTCGCCGGCGTGCTGGTCGGCCTGGTCGCCGCGCTGCACCTCTACTTCCTCGTCCTCGAGATGTTCCTGTGGACGACGCCCACGGGTCGGCGGGTCTTCGGCCTCGACACCGAGTTCGCCGACCGGTCGAAGGCGCTGGCCGCCAACCAGGGCCTCTACAACGGCTTCCTGGTGGCGGGCCTGGTGTGGGGCCTGGTCTCGGGGCGCACGGACGTCCGGGTGTTCTTCCTCGTCTGCGTGGTCGTGGCCGGCGTGTACGGCGCGGCCACGGTGAACAAGCGGATCCTGCTGGCGCAGGCCGTGCCCGCGGCTGTTGCGCTGGCGGCGGTCGCGCTCAGCTGACGTCGTCGGGAGCGATCCCGAACCACGGCAGACAGGGCTCGAGGCCGCGGACCTCGGCGGTCCGGCCGCTCTGACGCCACACCTCGACGGGCAGCAGCACGTGCTGGAGCTCGAACGGCCCGGTCGGGGTGACGGTCCGCGAGACGCCGTTGTCGACGTACCCCAACCGGCGGGAGACGGCCAGGGATGCGGCGTTGTCGGTGCGCGCCGACGACACGGCCACCTCGGCGCCGAGGTGGTCGAAGGCCAGGGCGAGCACGCCTGAACGCATCGACGTCGCCAGCCCGCGACCGCGTCCCTCGGTCGTCAGCCAGGAGTAGGAGTCGACGGTGCGAAGCTCCGGGAACCGCTCCGCCTCCAGCGCCTGCACGCCGACGACGCGGCCGCCGACCTCCACCGCGAGGTCGAGGCACCAGGAGCGTGGCGACCAGGTGCCCCGGTGGCGCCAGACCTCCATCACCAGCCGGCGACGCCGGTCGACGTCGGGGGCCAGCGTGTCGAACTGCTCGTCGGCCGGGTTCAGCTCGAGGTCGTCGGGCATCGCCTGCGCCAGGACGTCGAGATCCTCGTCGGTGATGCCGCGCAGCAGCACCTCGCCGCACGTGATGCGCAGGTCGAAGAAGGGCCAGACCACAAGGCGAGGCTAGGGGGCGTCGGGGCTCGGCGTCCCCTCGGCCTCGAGCCAGCCGCGGAAGGCCTCGAGGTTGCGGGTGGACTCACCGCGGAGGTGACGCCACTCCCACTCCTTGCGGATGGACGAGGCGAACCCGAGCTCCAGGATCGTGTTGAACGGTCCGTCGGCGTGGGCGAGCACCGACCCCATGAGCCGGTCGAGTTCGTCGGGGGTGACCACCGAGAGCGGCAGCCGCGCGTCGAGGTAGATGTCGCCGAGGGCGTCGACGGCGTACGAGACGCCGTACGTCTTGAGGTTGCGCTCGAGCAGCCAGCGGTAGACGCGCTCGTGGTTCTCGTCCGGGTTGCGGCACACGAAGGCGTGGACGGCGAGGGCGTGCGTCCCGATGTCGATGCGGACGGGTGTCTGGAGCTTGCGCTCGCCCGGCAGGGCGAAGCTGAACGAGCCGTCGCGCTCCTCGAACTCCAGCTCGTTGTCGGTCAGGTAGTCGCGCAGCACCTGGGCCGGGTCGTCCATGGGACGACCCTGCCACGGCTGTCTAGACCGGCTGCCGCAGGCCTGCCCGTGCGCGTTGGTAGACGTCGAGCGTGCGCTCGGCGGTCTCCTCCCAGGAGAAGGCACCGGCCCTGATGCGGGCACCCGCAGCCAGCCGGGCGCGCAGGCCGTCGTCCTGCAGGACGCGTTTGAGCGCGTGCGCCCACGCCGCCGGCTCGTGGGTGTCCAGGAGCAGCCCGCTGACCCGGTCGGCCACGACCGTGCTGAGCCCCCCGACGTCCGCGGCGATGACCGGCGTTCCGGTCGCCTGGGCCTCGGCGGCGACCAGGCCGAACGACTCGTTGTACGACGGGACGGCGACGACCGAGGCCGCGGCGTCCCAGAGCGCCAGCTCCTCCGGTGGGACGGGCGGCACGAAGCGGACGAGGTCGTCGATCCGCAGGTGTACGGCGAGCTCGGCCAGCGCCTCGGGATGCTCCAGGCCGGTCCCCGACGGGCCGCCGACGATCGGGACGACGAGCCGCGAGCGCAGGTCGGGCACCTGGTCGACCAGGCACGCGATCGCGCGCAGGAGCACGTCGGGCGCCTTGAGCGGTTGGAGACGACCCGCGAAGAGGACCACGTGCGCGTCCAGCGGCAGCCCGAGCTGTTCGCGCGCGGCGTGCGTGTCGCGTGGGCGGAACACCGACAGGTCCACGCCGGGGTGGACGACCTCGACCCGGCCGGGGTCGGCGTCGTACAGGTTGATCAGCTGCTTGGCCTCGAGGTCGGTGCTCGCGATCAGCATGTCGGCGGCCTCGACCACCTGCTCCTCGCCGATGATCCGAGCGATGGGCTCCGGGGCGTCGCCGACGGCCAGCGCCTCGTTCTTCACCTTGGCCATCGTGTGCATCGTGTGCACCAGTGGCACGCCCCAACGGTCGCGCGCGAGCGCGCCGACCTGGCCGGAGAGCCAGTAGTGGGAGTGGACCATGTCGTAGTGGCCGAGCGGCAGCGCCGCCTCGGTGCGCAGCACCTCGCGGGCGAAGACGCACAGCTGCCCTGGGAGCTCGCTCTTGGTGAGCCCCTCGAAGGGTCCGGCGTGGATGTTGTGGACGGTGATGCCGTCCGCGACCTCGATGACCGGGTCGAGGCGGGAGGACGTCGCCCGCGTGAAGATGTCGACCTCGATCCCCGCAGCCGCGAGCCGCTTCGACAGCTCGATCACGTAGACGTTCATCCCGCCGGCGTCGCCGGTGCCCGGCTGGTCCAGCGGCGAGGTGTGCACGCTCACCATCGCGACCCGGCGGACGGTGTCGGCCTCCGTGACCTCCACGGCGTACCCCTTCCCGGCCGCACTCACGGCCCGAACGGCTGCAACCGCGGAAATCGGTCACCGATTCCCGGCGACCCGGGAAATCTCAGAGAGTGGCGCGAGGTACGCCGGTCGCCTGGTGCCCCAGACGGACGGCGGAGACCAGGCCGACCAGCGCGCCGAACGCCGCGTCGACCAGGTCCGGGTCGTCCGCCGACTGGTGGACGATCCCGAACACGCCCCACACCAGCGTCGGCAGCGCCAGCGCCACGAAGATGCGCAGTGGCAGCACGTCGCTGCGCACGAGGCGCATCCCGAGGCCGCACAGGGCAGCGGTGAGCAGGATCGCCCCCACCACGAGCACGGCGCGCTGCACGCCGCCCTCGGCGAGGAAGGAGGCGATCACCCACGCGGCTCCCCCGGCCAGGCCGGCGAGGGCGGCGGATCTCCGCAGGTCGAACAGGGTCCCGGAATTGTCAGCATGGCGTCCCATGACGGCGACCACTCAACCACCTCCGCGGCCCGGGGTCATCCGGGGGCATGGAGAATGCCCCCGTGACCCGTCGTACCGCCGTCGTGACCGGAGCCAGCAGCGGGATCGGGGCCGCCACCGCTCGTGCCCTCGCCGCCGAGGGGTACGCCGTGTGGTGCGCAGCGCGGCGCAGCGACCGGATCGAGGCATTGGCGGACGAGATCGGCGGGACCGCGGTCACCTGCGACGTGACCTCACCCGAGTCGGTCGCGGCCCTCGCCACATCCGTCGGCGACACCCTGAACGTGCTGGTCAACAACGCCGGCGGCGCCCTCGGCCTCGAGCCGGTCGCCGAGGCGGACCCGGAGAAGTGGCGGCGGATGTACGACGTCAACGTGCTCGGCCTGCTCCACGTCACCCAGGCGCTGCTCCCGGCGCTACGCGCCGGCGGCGACGGCCTGATCGTGAACGTCGGCTCCACGGCCGGGCGGATCGCCTACGAGGGCGGCGCCGGCTACACGGCCGCCAAGCACGGCACGCAGGTCGTCACCGAGACACTCCGGCTCGAGCTGGTCGGCGAGCCGATCCGGATCACCGAGATCGCGCCCGGCATGGTGCGCACCGAGGGCTTCTCGCTGGTGCGCTTCGACGGCGACCAGGCCAGAGCCGACGCGGTGTACGCCGGCGTCGCGGAGCCCCTCGTCGCCGAGGACGTGGCCGACGCGATCGCCTGGGTCGCCACCCGGCCTTCGCACGTGAACATCGACGAGATGGTGATCAAGCCCCGCGCGCAGGCCGCCCAGCACAAGGTCCACCGCGAGCTGTAGCCCCGGTCACCGGTCCTGACCCGTGGGACCCGGCTGTCGTCGTACGGCCGGGACGGGGAGACTGCCGTGCATGCAGACGATCGGCATGGTCGGCGGAATGAGCTGGGAGAGCACCGCGGTCTACTACCGCGACCTCAACCTCGGGGTGCAGGACCGCCTCGGCGGGCTGTCCTCTCCGAAGCTCGTGCTCAGCTGCGTCGACTTCGCCGAGCTCACGGCGTTGGAGGACGAGGAACGGTGGCCCCAGATCGGCGACCTGCTCGCCGACGCGGCCCGGGGCGTCGAGCGCGCCGGTGCCGACTTCCTGCTGCTGTGCACCACGACGTTCCACAAGGTCGCCGACCAGATCGAGGAGGCGGTGACCATCCCGCTGCTGCACCTCGGTGACGTGGTGGCCGAGGAGGTCCGCTCACAGGGCGTGACCAAGGTCGGGTTCATCGGGACGACCGTGGCGATGTCGGACGGCTTCTTCGCCGAGCGGCTCGCCCGGCACGGCCTCGAGACCGTGATGCCCGACCCGCTGCACCACGATCTGCTCAACAGCGCGATCTACGACGAGCTGGTCCACGGGCGGGTCGTCGACGCGACCCGGCGGCGCGTGCTCGGCGTGGTCGAGGAGCTCTGGGACGCCGGCGTCGGCGGCGTGCTCCTCGGCTGCACCGAGCTCGAGCTGCTGATCAAGCAGGCGGACGCGGAGCTGCCCGTCTACCCGTGCACGACGCTGCACGTGAACGCCGCGCTCGACCGCGCGCTCGCGGACTGACGCTCCGGCGAGCCGTCAGCCGCCGAGCACCAGGTCGACCAGCGCCCGCTGGTCGTCGGTGAGGTGCTGCTGGGAGACGGTCACCGAGCGGCCACCCACCTCGAAGGTGTAGCTGAACGCGTCGGGGAACAAGTCGGTCGCGCCCGACGAGGTCAGGTCGAGGCGGTCGAGCAGGGCCCGCGCGGCTGCGGCGCGTTCGTCACCCGACGCCAGGTCGACCTCGCCCTCGACCGTGCGCCCTGCGATGCCGCCGGTGCGGCGCACGCGGACCAACCCGTCGGGGGGCGCCGAGGATCCCGACGGCGCCGGCGCACCGGCGCCGGACTCGACGCCCACCGTGACCCACGCCTGGCGGACGGCGTCCGCGTGCTCGCCGGCGGCGGCGATCGTGGCCGCCGCGAAACCGGCGAAGTCGGTGTCCGCCGTGACCTGCCCACCGGTCAGCGCGGCGTACCAGATGGGTCCCGCACCCTCCCAGACGTGACCGCCGATCGCGGTCGCGGCGAGGTAGAAGGCGCGGTTGGGGATGCCGGAGTTGATGTGGACGCCGCCGTTGTCATCGGTGGTGTCGACGTATGCCGACATGTCGCCGACCTGCGGGTCCTTGCCGAGCGTCGGGTCGTCGTACGCCGTGCCGGGGTGGGCCATGTCGCGCAGGCCGCGCGCCTGGACGCCGGGCATGAAGATGCCGGCCCCCACCAGCCAGTCGCCCTGGTCGACCGTCTGCCCGAGGACCCGCTGCTTGAGGCAGGTGCCGAAGCAGTCGGAGACCGACTCGTTGAGCGCTCCGGGCTGGTCCTGGTAGGTCAACCCGGCGCTGAACTGGGTGACCGCGTGGGTGAACTCGTGACCCAGCACGTCGACCGGCTCGGTGAACCGGCCGAAGACCTTCCCGTCGCCATCGCCGAAGACCAGCTGCTCGCCGTTCCAGAACGCGTTGTCGTAGCCCCGCTCGTAGTGCACGGTGACCACCACCTGCGCGCCATGGCCGTCGTAGGACGACCGGGAGAAGGCGCCGGCGTACATCGCCAGGGTCGCGGTCGCGCCGTCCGCCGCCTCGTCGACAGCGGCATCGCCCGACGCAGGGTCCCCGGCGGAGCGGACGACCTCACCCGGGAGGGTCGACCCGTTGGCAGCGGTGTGCACCACCCAGGCGGCCGCGCCCTCGACGGCCGGCGCCAGGGCCACGCCGGGGGGTCGCGCTCGCCCCTCGCGCAGCTCTCGGTCGCGCGCCAGGGTCAGCCGGCAGTGGTCGGTGGCCTCGTGGGAGGAAGCGGCGATCCGCTCGAGGAGGAAGGGTGGGACGAAGGCGCAGGATCCGAGACTCATTCCCCCTTCCTACGCCCCGCCGCCGACGCTGCCAACGCGGGAGTCCCGCAACGAGACCGGGGACAACGGGGCCGGAGACGGCGACGCCCCCGACTCACCACGGGGGGAGCGAGTCGGGGGCGTAGTTGCCCGAGATGGTGGAGTCCTACCCCTGCGCGGACCGGGTAAACCTCCCGACCGAAGAAATCCTCAGGGCCGTCTGCCCGGTCACACCATCGGGTCGGCCGGCGCCTGGCCGACCGGGTGCTCACTACACTCGCGACGGCCCTCCCGGGCCCGTCGAGAGGAGCCGCGCCACCACATGTCAGCCCGCCAGGACCTGCCCGCGTCGACGCCTGGGTGGATCCGCAGGCTGACCCGGCAGGTCTGGATCCACCGGACCAACGTGCTGCTGTCCTTCGCCGCCGCGGTCCTCGGCAGCCTCGGCCAGGCGGTCGTCCCGCTCGTCGCCCGGAAGATCGTCGACGACGTGATCGGCCAGGAGGGTGAGCCGCTGTGGCCGTGGCTCACGTTGCTCGTGGTGATCGCGGGGCTGGTGTTCGGATTCGCCTACCTCCGGCGCTACCGCGGCGGCCTGGTCGGCATCGCCGTGCAGTACGACCTGCGCAACCGGATGCACGACCACCTGCTCACGCTCGACGAGCAGACCCTCTCCCACGTGAGCACCGGACAGGTCGTCGCCCGCGCCAACGGCGACACGGCCCTGGTGCAGGGGCTGCTCAACTTCCTGCCGCTGATGACCGGCAACGTGCTGATGATGCTGGTCTCGCTGGCGATCATGTTCGTCCTCTCGCCGCTGCTCGCGCTCGTGGGACTGGTGATCGTCCCCCTCCTGTTCGTCGTCTCCTACCGGATGCGGCTGAAGGTCTTCCCGGCCACGTGGGACGGCCAGCAGCGGGAGGGCGAGGTCGCCGAGGTCGTCGACGAGGACGTGAACGGCGTGCGCGTCGTCAAGGCGTTCGGGCAGGAGGAGCGCGAGCTGCGCCGGATGATCGGGATCGTCCAGACCCTGTACGGCGTACGCATGCGCGCGACCCGCCTGCAGGCCCGTTACCAGCCGCTGCTCGAGTCCATCCCGGTGCTCGCGCAGGTCGCGGTGCTCGCCCTCGGCGGCTGGATGGCGCTCCACGGCCGGATCTCGATCGGCACCTTCCTCGCGTTCTCGACGTACGTCGGGCAGTTCGTCGCTCCCGCGCGGCAGCTGGCCGGCGTCCTGACGGTCGGCCAGCAGGCTCGCGCGGGAGTGGAGCGGATCTTCCAGCTGCTCGACCTCCGGCCCCGGATCTCAGACGCGCCGGACGCGGTCGACCTCCCGGAGATCGCCGGCGACCTCGAGCTGCGCGGGGTCCGGCTCGCCCTCGACGACCACCCGGTGCTGGACGGGCTCGACCTCCGTGTGCGCGCCGGTGAGCGCGTGGCGCTGGTAGGTCCGAGCGGCAGCGGCAAGTCCACCGCGACGCGGCTGGTCCACCGCCTCCTCGACCCGGACGCGGGTCAGGTCCTGGTCGACGGGCGGGACGTCCGCGGCGTCACTCTCCGGTCCCTCCGGAGGCAGGTCGGCGCGGCGTTCGAGGAGAGCTTCCTGTTCTCCGACACGATCGCCGCGAACATCGCCTACGGCCGTCCGGACGCCACCGTCGAGGAGATCGAGGAGGCGGCCCGCGTCGCGGGTGCCCACGAGTTCATCCTCGAGCTGGCCGAGGGCTACGACACCCGCGTGGGCGAGCGCGGACTGAGCCTGAGCGGGGGCCAGCGGCAGCGGGTCGCGCTGGCCCGGGCGATCCTCTCCGACCCCCGCATCCTGGTGCTCGACGACGCCACCAGCGCGGTCGACGCGGCCACCGAGGAGCGCATCTTCGCCAGGCTCCGCGAGGTGCTGGCCGGACGCACGAGCCTGATCGTCGCCCACCGGGTGTCGACGTTGAGCCTCGCCGACCGGGTGGTCCTGCTCGAGGCCGGCCGTGTGGCCGACGAGGGCACCCACCAGGAGCTGATGGAGCGCAACCGTGCGTACCGCGAGCTGCTCACCGGCCTGGACGACGAAGCAGCCGGCGCGGTCGGTGACTCGATCGAGACGCTGAGCCAGGTCGACGTCACCCCGTCGGCCTGGCAGCGCGGCACCGGTGACCGGGCCGAGGCGGTCCGCGCCGCGACCGAGCGCGCCGCCACCCGCCTCGCCGCGCGACCCACCATGGGTCCGGGCCTCGGCGGAGGCGGCTGGCGCCTGAACCTCGCGCCGACCCCGGAGCTGCTCGCCCGGGTGGAGGCCCTGCCTCCCGTGCGCGACGAGTACGAGCCCGACCGCGTCCAGGACACCCGGGCGGACCCGGACTTCTCGATGTGGCGTCTGGTCAAGGAGTTCCGTTGGTCGTTCGGGCTGGGGCTGGCCCTCGTGGTCCTCGACGCCGTCGCCGCGCTGGCCGGCCCCTACCTCGTCCGGATCGGCGTCGACCACGGCGTGACGGCCGGCGCGGAGCACGTGCTGTGGTGGGCGTCCGCGGCGTTCCTCGCCGTGGCCTGCGCCGACCTGGTCGACCAGGTGGCCGCGACCTTCGTCACCGGCCGCACCAGCGAGCGGGTCATGGCCTCGTTGCGCATCCGCATCTGGGCGCAGCTCCAGCGTCTGTCGGTCGACTACTACGAGCGCGAGATGGCCGGCCGGATCATGACCCGGATGACCACCGACGTCGACCAGTTCGAGACCCTCATCGAGAACGGCCTGCTCCAGGCCCTGGTCTCGCTGGTCACCTTCGTGGGCGTCGGGGTCGCGCTGCTCCTGATGGACCTCGAGCTCGCGCTGTGGACCTTGACCGTGATCGTGCCGCTGGTCGTGGCCACGGTGATCTTCCGCCGGGTCACCAACCGCCTGTACGACGTGGTCCGCGAGGCTCTCGCCGTCGTCAACGCCGACTTCCAGGAGTCGCTGTCGGGCATCCGCGAGGCCCAGGCGTTCGTCCACGAGGAGCTGACCGTCGAGCGGTTCCACGGCCTCGGGCGTCGCTACTACGACGGACGCGCCCAGGCACAGCGGACGATCGCGACGTACTTCCCGTTCGTGCTGTTCCTGTCGGCGATCGCCGATGTGGTCGTGCTCGGGGTCGGCGCCCACCTCATCGAGCAGGGACGCCTGACCACCGGCGTCCTGATCGCGTTCCTGCTGTACCTGACGATGTTCTTCTCCCCGATCCAGCAGCTGTCGCAGGTCTTCGACTCGTGGCAGCAGACCCGCGTCTCGATCGGCCGCATCTCCGAGCTGATGCGCCTGCGGTCGATCACTCCCGATCCCGCCGACCCGGTCCGGCTGGGCGAGGTCCGGGGTGAGCTCGGGCTGCACGACGTCCACTTCACCTACCCGAGCGCGGAGCTCACGGCGGAGCAGCGCGGGCCGGCCGACGCCCCGCCGGGCGGCGCCCACGACGCGACGCCACGCCGCAGGCCACCGGAGGCGCTGCGCGGGCTCGACCTCCGGGTGGCGGCGCACGAGACCGTCGCGCTGGTGGGCGAGACCGGGGCCGGGAAGTCGACCGTGCTCAAGCTGATCGCGCGGTTCTACGACCCCGACTCCGGGTCGGTCACACTCGACGGCCACGACCTCCGCACGCTCGGGCTCCGCGACTTCCGCAGCCGGCTCGGCTACGTGCCGCAGGAGTCGTTCCTGTTCACCGGGTCGATCCGCGACAACATCGCCTACGGTCGCCCGGAGGCCACCGACGCCCAGGTCGAGACCGCCGCGCGCGCCGTCGGCGCGCACGACCTGATCGCCTCGCTCCCCGGCGGGTACCTCCACGAGATCTCCGAGCGCGGGACGTCCCTGTCCTCCGGCCAACGCCAGCTCATCGCCCTCGCCCGCGCCGAGCTCGTGGACCCGGCCGTGCTGCTCCTCGACGAGGCGACGGCCAACCTCGACCTGGCGACCGAGGCCCGGGTCTCGGCGGCGATGGCGGCCGTTGCCGGACGGCGTACGACGATCCTGATCGCCCACCGCCTCCAGACGGCGCGCACCGCCGACCGGATCGTGGTGCTGGGCCAGGGCCGGGTCCTCGAGGAGGGAACGCACGACGACCTGGTCGCACGGGACGGGAGGTACGCCGCGATGTGGCGGGCCTTCGAGCTGGTCGGCGCCTCGGAGCGCAGCTGACGACGCCCGGAGGTAAAACCTGTAGCAGGGCGCGACGTACGGAATCCGATACCCGAGCGTGGGTCAGCCCGTCGTTTCCGCAGGTGGCACCGGCGCGACAGACGGGATCCGTCCCCGCGCCTCGCCGCCCGATGCCGGGCCCGGTCGGGGAGTGGTCAAGGGTTTACCTTCGGCCGCGTCACCGGGTTGCCACTTGACCGTCTCTTGAGTCAAAAGGAGGCAACACCACATGAGCACCGACTCCCCCCATGGTGCCCACGGTTGTCCGTGTGAGGACTGCCTGGGAGACCGGATCAGCCGAACCGCTGAGCTGGCCAACCGTGACCGCGCCCCACTCCCCCTGTGGGCGCGTCAACGCGGTTTTCGCGTCCGACTGGCGGCGGTCGAGATGCGACGCAGCAGTGTCCAACTGACAGCCTGACCTCCCCCATGACATGGGCCCGGTCGCGGCGGCCGGGCCCTCGTCATCTCTCCGGACTCGGGCAGCCGGCTTCCCTCAAGCCGGCGCCCGGTCCCGTGGGAACCCGCCATGGGCCACCGGCCCCCAGTCCGTCACGGTGATGCGGATCAGTGACTTGCCCTGGCGTCGCATCGCCGCTCGGTACTCGTCCCAGTCCGGATGCTCGCCCGAGATGCACCGGAAGTACTCGACGAGCCCCTCCTCGGCCTCCGCGCTCGGCATGTCGAGGACCTCGGCGGTCCCGTAGACCTGCACGTAGGAGTCGTCCCAGACGTCCGAGTGCACCAGCACCGAGCACGCCGGCTCGCGGCGGAGGTGGACCGCCTTCGCGCGCTCCGGGTACGTCGACACCACCAGCCGCCCGTCGTCATCCACGCCGCCGGTCACCGGCGACAGGTGCGGGCGTCCGTCCCGGCGGACGGTCATCAGCGTGAAGTGGTGACGGGGGCGGACGAACTCCAGGAGCCCGTCGCGATCCACGCGGTCTGCGGCTGCGATCGTGACCATGACATCCAGCCTAGGCAGGCCCTCGCGATGCGGTGGCGGACAGCGACCGCCGATAGGATCGGGCGACATCCCCACCTGCGAAAGCGACGTCGTACCGCCATGCCCAGCACCCGTTCGGACCTCCGGAACGTCGCGATCGTCGCGCACGTCGACCACGGCAAGACCACCCTCGTCGACGCGATGCTGCACCAGGCCGGCGCGTTCACCGCGCACCAGGAGGAGGCCGGCGTCGCCGAGCGGATCCTCGACTCCGGCGACCTGGAGCGCGAGAAGGGGATCACGATCCTCGCCAAGAACACCGCGATCCACTACACCGGCAAGGCGGCGGCCGACCTCGGCCTCGCCGGTGGGATGACCATCAACATCATCGACACCCCCGGTCACGCGGACTTCGGCGGCGAGGTGGAGCGCGGGCTCTCGATGGTCGACGGCATCGTCCTGCTGGTCGACGCCTCCGAGGGCCCGCTCCCCCAGACGCGCTTCGTGCTGCGCAAGGCGCTCAACGCCGACCTCCCGGTCGTGCTGGTCGTGAACAAGGTCGACCGCGCCGACGCCCGGATCTCGGAGGTCGTGGACGAGACCTACGAGCTGTTCCTCGACCTCCTCGACGACAGTCACCTTCAGAGAGGGCACAGCCAGGACGCGCTCGACTTCCCGGTCGTCTACGCCTCCGCCAAGGCGGGCCGGGCGTCCCTGGAGGCTCCGGCCAACGGCACGCTCCCCGACTCCCCCGACCTCGAGCCGCTCTTCCGCACGATCCTGGAGACGATCCCGGCACCGACGTACGACGAGGGCGCCCCGCTGCAGGCGCACGTCACCAACCTCGACGCCTCTCCGTTCCTCGGTCGCCTGGCGCTCGTGCGCGTCCACCAGGGCACGCTCCGCAAGGGGCAGAACGTCGCGTGGTTGCGCAGAGATGGGTCGTCGCGGACCGTGAAGGTGACCGAGCTGCTGATGACCGAGGCGCTCGACCGGGTGCCCGCCGAGTCGGCCGGCCCCGGTGACATCGCGGCGATCGCCGGTATCCCCGAGATCATGATCGGCGAGACGCTCGCCGACGCCGACGACCCGCGTCCGCTGCCGCTGATCACCGTCGACGAGCCGGCGATCTCGATGACGATCGGCACGAACACCTCGCCGCTCGTCGGCAAGACCAAGGGCTCGAAGGTGACGGCCCGGCTGGTCAAGGACCGGCTCGACCGCGAGCTGGTCGGCAACGTCTCGCTGCGCGTGCTGCCAACCGAGCGACCCGACGCCTGGGAGGTGCAGGGTCGCGGCGAGCTCGCCCTGGCGATCCTGGTCGAGCAGATGCGCCGCGAGGGCTACGAACTCACCGTCGGCAAGCCCCAGGTCGTCACCCGGGAGGTCGACGGCAAGCTCCACGAACCGGTCGAGCGGCTGACGATCGACGCCCCGGAGGAGTACCTCGGGACGATCACCGAGCTGATGGCGAGCCGTCGCGGCCGGATGGAGCAGATGACCAACCACGGGACCGGCTGGGTGCGGATGGAGTTCCTGGTCCCGGCGCGCGGGCTGATCGGCTTCCGCACCGAGGTCCTCACCGAGACCCGCGGCACGGGCATCGCCCACCACGTGTTCGAGGGCTACGAGCCGTGGGCCGGCGAGATCCGCTCCCGCGCCACCGGCTCCCTGGTCGCCGACCGGGCCGGCGCCGCCACGTCGTACGCCATGACGAACCTGCAGGAGCGCGGCGTCCTGTTCGTCGAGCCCTCGACCGAGGTCTACGAAGGCATGATCGTCGGCGAGAACTCCCGCGCCGACGACATGGACGTCAACATCACCAAGGAGAAGCAGCAGACCAACATCCGCTCCTCCACCGCCGACAACTTCGAGAAGCTCGTCCCCCCGCGACGCCTCTCGCTCGAGCAGTGCCTGGAGTTCTGCCGCGAGGACGAGTGCGTCGAGGTCACCCCCCACACCGTCCGCATCCGCAAGGTCGTCCTCGACCAGAACGAGCGCGCCAAGCTCGCCGCCCGCGCCCGCAAGGGGTCGCGCTAGGTGGGCGGCGAATTCCCCGCCTGAGCGGGGAATTCCCCACATAGAGGGGTAAATCTCCTCCAACAAGTGTCGAGTTCCCCGCCTGAGCGGGGAATTCGCCGAGGCCTACCGGTGCAGGTGGGACGCCCAGTCGTCGGGTACGGCGCCGGCGGGGCCGGGGGTGGGCTGGTCGGGTGGGTGCGAGCTCGGGCCGGCGAGGACCGGGCCCTCGTAGGCCTGCTCGTCGCGGAAGTCCCAGAACCAGTCCTCGCCCGGCTCGAAGCTGGTCATGTACGGATGGCCGGTCTCCTGCCAGTGCGCGCTGGCGTGCTGGGCGGGCGAGCTGTCGCAGCAGCCGATGTGGCCGCACTCCGCACATCGCCGGAGGTGGAACCACCACCCGCCGGCCGCCAGGCACTCGACACATCCGGTCCCCGACGGCGGGACGCCCGGGTCGATCCCCTCGATGCTCACCCCACCACCCTGCCACCGGAGGGGTAGGTCAGCGGCGGACGAACCAGCGGGCGAGAAGGGTGTCGTCCTGCTCGACGAGCGTGTGCAGACGCAGGGGCACGTCGACGGGCGGTCCGTCGGTGATCCGGCGGTGCCCGCCTCCGACGATGCGCGGAACGATGGTGGCGTCGAGCTCGTCGGCGACGCCCTGGTCGAGGAGGTCGCGCAGGAGGTGCGGTCCACCTTCGGACAGCAGGTGGCGGTAGCCGCGCACCACCAGTTCGTCCTTGAGCCGGGCCAGGTCGACCCGGTGCGAGCCCAGGACGAGGACGTTCTCGTTGCCGAGCTGCTGCCGCGCGTCCTCGAGGTACGGCGCACTCGTCACGGTCGCCATCAGCACCTTGCCGCGCTCGGCGCGGAGCTGGGTCGGTGGCACGGACGCCGTCCGCGAGACGACGACGAGTGGTTTGCGCCCGACGGCGTACCCCTCGACACGCACCGTCCCGGCGCCCACGACCACCGCGTCCGACAGGTCGCGGAGCAGGTCGAAGACGACCTTGTCCGCGCCGTTGTTGATCGAGCGGCTCGTGCCGTCCTCCCCCGTCGCCGCACCGTCGACGGTGGCGACCATGTTGACGCGCAGCCACGGCTCGTCGGGGGCGGCGTACAGCTCCCGCAGCTCGTCGCCGTCGCCGAGCAGGACTCGCATCCGTCGTCTCCAGGGGGGTCGGGGCGGTGGGTCGATCGCGATCCATCGTCACACGGGGGTACGGCGACCGGGCCCGGGGGGTTCGGGAGCCGACGACGGTGGCGACCTAGACTGCCAGGATGATCTCGCTGTCGGCCTTGGCAGCGCTGCACAGCGAGTACGCCGACGACCTCGCCCTGCCGGTCGAGCCGGTGTCCGTCGGCGGCGTGACGATCGGTGGCGCCGATCCGGTGCTCATGGGCACGGTCAACCTCTCTCGCGACTCGACGTACCGCGAGAGCATCGCGGTCTCCGCCGAGGCGGCCGTCCGCAAGGCGAGGACGCAGGTCGCCCAGGGCGCGGCGATCGTCGACGTCGGCGCCGAGTCCAGCAACGCGGGGGCGACGCGCGTCGACGCCGAGGGCCAGCAGGCGGCGCTGCTCCCGGTCGTCAAGGCGCTCGCCGACGAGTGCGTGGTCTCCGTCGAGACGTACCGCCCCGAGGTGGTCGACGCCTGCCTCGCGGCCGGCGCCCGCATCCTCAACCTCACCGGCCGCGACCGTGAGGACGAGATGCTCGCCAGCGCCGCGTCGTACGGCGCGGCCGTGATCCTCTGCTTCTGCGAGCCCGGCGACGTGCGTACTCCGGCCGACGCACCTACCGGCGACGACCCGCTGCCCTACCTGCTCGACCACTTCGGGCCGCGCATCGAGCACGCCGGGTCGCTCGGGGTCGAGCAGGTCGTGATCGACCCCGGGCTGGGCTTCTACTACGGCAACCTCGTCGACCCGACCGCCCGCGTCCGTCACCAGGCGAACGTCCTCGCCCAGTGCTTCCGCCTCCGCCGCCTGGGCGTCCCGGTGTGCAACGCCCTCCCCCACGCGTTCGACCTGTTCGAGGAGGAGTTCCGCAAGGCCGAGGGGTTCTTCGCGGTGCTGGCGAGACTCGGTGGCACCGACCTGTTCCGCACCCACGAGGTCGGCCACGTCCGCGCCGTTCTCACCGCGATGGACGCGCTCGACGTGAGCTCCGGGCCCGGCGCGAGCGTCTAGTTCAGGTGCCCGCGCACGGACACGTGCCCGGACAGCAGGTTGCGGGCGATGGTGCGCCGCTGGATCTCGTCGGTGCCCTCGTAGATCCGCAGCAGCCGGAGCTCGCGGTACCACCGCTCGATCGGCAGCTCGCGGGTGTAGCCCATCCCGCCGTGGATCTGGAGGACCCGGTCGACGATCTGGTTGGCGTGGACGCCCCCGTAGAGCTTGGCCATCGACTGCGCCTGCCGGGTGTCGAGCCCTTGGTCGACCTGCCAGGCCGCGCTCAGCACGAGCCAGCGCAGCGCCTCGATCTCGACGGCGGAGTCGGCGACCATCCACTGGATCGCCTGCCGCTCGGCGATCGGCTGCCCGAAGGTCACCCGGTTGCGGGCGTGCTCCATGCCCATCTCCACCAGCCGCTCGCACGCGCCCAGCGCTCGCGCGGGCAGCAGGTAGCGGCCGCGACCGATCCACCGCATCGCCAGCTCGAAGCCGCGGC